>BGOG01000015.1 GCA_003569125.1 Acidimicrobiaceae bacterium
TAGATCCGGATTTGGAAAGAAGCGCTGAGCATCGGGGAGATTGCGAAAGTTGAAGCAGCTATAGAGACTCAAAGCAGCGAGTATTGCGACGACGACCATCGCGAACAATCCTGAGAGGCTCACCCTAAATCTTTTCAATAAGATGAACAAAACTCCAAGTGTGATGTAAAACTGCTCTTCAACCGAAAGAGACCACGTGTGCGTTAGTGGATTTGGATACAGCGGATTGAAATAGTCGATTTTTCGTGCGAGCAGAACGTAATTTGCGAAAAATAATGAAGCTCCGACACCTGTACGTGCAGTCTCTTGCTGAACATGAATGAAAGATTGAGTTATAAACGAAACAACGAAACGCCGATAATCACAACAAGAAACGCAGGGTAAAGTCTTTGAGCGCGTCGTCTGAAAAAATTCAATAACGAGAAGCTTTGGCCCTTGGACTCTTGTCTCAAAATTGATGACATAATCACGAAGCCCGAAACGACAAAAAATACATCAACCCCGCGGTATCCAGCCGGAACCGAAAGAAACCCCAAGTCGATGTGATTTAGAACTACAAAGAGAATTGCAATTGCGCGAAGCAACTGAATGTCTTGTCGAAAACGAGTCGTCTCTGAAGTTTGCGTACTACCGACTTGATTCATCCGAGGAGTTAAGGAGCTACGAGTGGCCAGGGTTGGTGCGCTCGACTGCGAGAGCGAGTTCAAGAAGAAGTGGCTCTTCAAAATGTCGAGCCATGATTTGCATGCCAACTGGTAAACCATCGACAAAACCACCGGCACCGAGATGCCAGGGTTGCCATAGATATTTGCAGGAATCGTCAACACACACCGTTGTTACGAGCGCCAGCAACGATGCCGCCAAAGGTATCCGGCACGGACCTTCGGCGTTGAATGCGATATCTGGGTTGCTCGCCGTAATAATCAAATCAACTTCGCTGAAAATTTGTGCCATTCGATTATTGAGTTCAATCCGTCGCTGTTCAAATTTTCCGCGCGCCTCTGAACCGTAAAGATTCTCGGTCATTTTTTGACCGTAACGAATTTCGGGTGTCAATTGATCGGCACATGCCGGCCAATGATCTTTGAGTTCGTTTCTGATTGCCACCGAGCCGGTTATCGACCACGCCGCGCCAAGTCGCGGCAACGAGACATCAACCGACTCGCGTCGCTTCAGACCAGCAACGGCATCAAAATTTTCTGCGGCACGTTCGATTACTTCCCACATCGCAGGCGAAACAACTCCGCCACCAAAGTTCGGCACAACAGCAACTCGTAAACCCTGCAGTCTCGATATTTCCGAGTCCGGCTTCCCATCCAGAAACGCGAGGCAAACTCAACGGATCATGCGCTTCGTGCCCGTTGGCGACATCAAACCATCGCGCCGTGTCACGCACACTTCGCGACAAACAACCAGTAACTGTCGTCAAGTTTCCATTTGATGCACCTGGCCCACGAGGAATGCGACCAAAAGTTGCCTTCAACCCAAGTAAACCAGTGAACCCAGCCGGAATACGAATTGATCCACCACCGTCACCACCAGTTGCGATGCTTACTAATCCGCCAGCAACCGCAGATGCCGTACCACCTGAAGACCCGCCAGGTGTGTGGCCGTGTTTCCATGGGTTATGCGTTGCGCCGTGCAGAACAGTCCGCGTTAAATTCACTCCCACCAAATTCACTGGCAGTTGTTTGACCAACTTTAATTGCACCACCAACACGACAAACTCGATTCACTTGTGTCGTTGTTTTAGTTGCAATGCGATCTTTGAAAACCATGCATGCTTCGGTGTCGGGCCAACCCATTACGTTGTCTAGTTCTTTAACACCAAAGGGCACACCACCGAAAGGCATCGAGACGTCTGCATTTTTTGCATCACGCTCGGCGGTCTCTTGATCCAAAAACAAAACGCATTCAGGTTGCTCCGTGAAATTGCTGCAAATGTTGCGCGTAATTCTTCGAGTGGCGAACGCTCACCACTTCGAAATGCCTCAACAAGTGAGACTGCGTCGCCGAGCCATGGGGAATCTGTCATACATCAAAACTAGTCGGCATGGTACTTCAAGTTATTAGAGTGAAGTGGTGGATAGTCGTAGTTTTCTTGGATTAAATCAGGTTGGTAAGACTTCGAAATTCGAAATGCCGGTCGACATTCGTATTTCAACGGGTGGATCGTTTTCTGTTTGGCGGTGCGGGGCTCGGCGCCTGTATCAGCGCGCTCGAAACTGTTTCGCAACGCAACCTAGTTTGGGCGACTGCGCAATATTTGTCTTTCGCCAAAACAAATGAACTCGTAACGATTGACGTCACGCTCGTCGTAAATGGTCCACAGATCACGCAAGGTCGAGCGGTAGCGCGCGTTGGAGATCGCGAAATTCTCACTGTCAACGCCGCACTTGGCGATCGAAAATTTGAAGCGTCAGGTCAGTTCGCAAAAATGCCTGAGGTGCCCACTCCTGAGAACGCCGCCGCGACAACATCTACATGATTCACCTGGCACAATACACGACTCGCTTCAGCAGCGCATCGTCAAAGGTCGTGCGATGTCGCAACTTGATGGCTCGCTCAGTGACGGCAATGTTGTGATGTGGGCGCACATCCCTGCGATGATCGAAGATGTCGACGCAACTGCGCTTGGTATTCTCGGCGACTTCGTGCCGATGGCGATCGGTCAAGCACTCGGTCTTGCCGCGGGTGGCAACAGCCTCGACAATACAATCCGCATCGTCAAACTCGTGCCCACTAAATGGGTTTTACTTGACATATATATAGATGCCATTGAACGTGGATTCGGACACGGCCGAGTAAACATGTTCGCGCAAGACGGCACGCTGTTGGCAACCGCCAGTCAGAGTTGCAAAGCACGAAGGTGGAAGACTTAACGTATGCAACAACGACCCGGAATGACAGTGCCGTTGCCCGGCCACCTGCACGCACAACGCGACAACTATAAAAAACTTGCTGATCTTGGTTACACCGACATTTGGTCAGCAGAAGCAGATGGCGCCGATGCGTTCACACCGCTGGCGATGGCGGCGGCTTGGGAGCCAAGGTTGCGACTCGGCACGGCGATTGTTCCGGCTTACACTCGCTCGCCGGCATTGATGGCACAAAGTGTTGCGACTCTTGCTGACGCAGCACCCGGAAGATTTGCGATCGGTATTGGTTCGTCGAGCAATGTGATAGTTGAACGTTGGAACGCGATTCCGTTTGTTGAACCATACAAAAAAGTGCGCGATATTGTCCGATTTTTGCAAGACGCGATGACCGGCGAGAAAATAACAAAGCAATACGACACTTTTAACATTGATGGTTTTCGTCTCGGAATTCGTCCAGAGACCAAGCCACAGATTTTGGTCGCAGCACTTCGCGAAGGCATGTTGAAACTCGCAGGTCGTGAAGCCGACGGGCAATAATCAACTGGTTATCGGCAGATGATGTAACCAAAGTTGCCGCTGTTGTCAACGAGGCGGCAAAAAAATCGCAGAACCCGGGCGAGCGCGAGATTGTTGCACGAATTTTTGTTTGCCCAAGCGAGAACGCCGACTTGGTTCGCGAGTCTGCAAAACGATTGATCGCTGCTTATCTAACCGTGCCCGTTTACGCCGAGTTTCACAAGTGGCTGGGTCGCGCAGAAATGCTTCAGCCAATGTGGGATCTCTGGAAGGCGGGTGACCGCAAAGGTGCAGTTGCAGCCATACCGAATGAAGTTGTTGATCAATTATTTGTGCACGGTAGCGCCGCAAAATGCCGTGAAACAATCAAAAAATATTTCGACAATGGTGTTACAACTTCATCGCTGGCAATTGTGGCGTTCGATCCTGAAGTCAATTTTTGGGATTGTGCCGAATCGCTCGCCCCAACTGCGGGTTAATTTATGTCGGTAAGTGAAACAGACTCAGAGGTCTCTGCGCGTCTCGAACTTGAGCAAACACAACGCAGCGAAGGATGGAAACTTCTTCGGGGTTTACTGCGTGATCAACGACGCAATCTTCTGATCGGTGGCATAATCGGCATCACTTGGGCGTCGTTCAAGGTTGCGATTCCGCAGGTCACAAAATTCGCAATCAACAATGGCATCGAGAAAGATGGTCCGCTTCTCGGGTGGGCCGTTACTATCGCCTGTTTGGGTGTCGTAACAGGTGTTCTTTCTGGGCTTCGTCGCTATGTGGCGTTTCGAGAAAGCCGTTGGGCTGAAACATTGTTGCGTGAAAAATTATTCTCACATGTTCTCGGCTTGGATATCGGCTACCACGACAAGGCACAAACCGGGCAATTGATGAGTCGTGCGTCGAGTGACTTGATGCAGATTCAAGCTTTCATCGTGATGATTCCGATCACTTTGTCAAACGTCATTCAAATTTTCGCAGTCGCAACAATTTTGTTCATCACCGACCCGGTTCTAGCAATCGTCGCGATGTTGCCATTGCCGTTCGTAAATATTTCGGCGCGACGTTTCAGTAATCGCATTCATCCGATTTCGGTCGCGGTGCAGGCCGAGCAGGCACAACTCGCCAATGTCGTCGAAGAATCAGTTTCAGGTGTGCGGGTAGTCAAAGGTTTTGGCGCAGAACAAGTGCAATTCGACAAACTTGAAAAAGAAGCCAACGACATTTTCGGCGAAGCGATGAAAGCAGCCAAAATTCGCAGCAACTTCTTGCCGGCGATTGACGTGTTGCCGGCACTTGGGGCAGTCGGTGTGCTCGGCGTCGGCGGTCATCGAGTGCTCTCAGGACAGCTTTCAATCGGTGATTTGGTGGCCTTCAATGTTTATCTGACGCTTTTGGTTTGGCCTCTTCGAAATATTGGCATGATTGTCGCTCTCGGTCAGCGCGCAGCGGCAGCCCTTGTGCGCATTCAAGAAGTACTTTCAACTAGTTCAGAAATCAATGACCCGGCAGTTGCCAAGACGCTGCCCAGTGCGGCCAATTTGCAACTTGGCGCGATCAAATTCGATCATGTTCAGTTTGGTTATGACCCCGCACTGGTTGTTCTGAAAAACTTTAATTTAGAAATCGCTGCGGGCGAGTCAATCGCAATTGTTGGAGCGACTGGTTCTGGAAAGTCAACAGTCGCAAGGCTCTTATTGCGATTTTATGACACCAACAGTGGCCACGTTTTTCTTGATGGTATTGATATTCGTAAACTCAGACTCGCCGAATTGCGCCAGCAGATTGGTGTCGTGTTTGAAGACACTATTTTGTTCAACGACACGGTCACGAACAATATTTCATTTGCAAAACCAAATGCCGATCATGCCGATTTAGAGCGTGCAGCCAAACTTGCAGGCGCACACGATTTTATATTGCAGTTGCCAAACGGCTACGACACGGTGATTGGCGAGCGTGGGTTCTCCCTTTCAGGTGGCCAACGTCAGCGCATTGCGATCGCCCGAGCGATTATCTCCGACCCGCGAGTTCTTGTGCTCGACGACGCGACCAGTGCAGTTGACCCCAGTAAAGAAGGCGAAATTCGCGATGCAATGCGCACCGTAATGAGTGGACGAACGACCATTGTTATCGCCCACAGGCCGGGCACAATTGCGTTGGCCGAACGGGTTGTATTCATCGACGAATCATCGATCGCTGCGATCGGCAAGCACGATGAACTTGTTGCAACTAACGATCGCTATCGCGAAGTTCTCGCAAGCATGGAGCAATCAAAGTCTCAACAGACTCCAGTGAGCGCCAAATAGCATGTGGCACGCCGGTGGAGTCAGCGACGAAGACCGTCTCAGTCGTGCTCAGGCTCGAACAATTATTGGTCGTGTGTTCAAGATGGCGGCACCTTTTAGAAAGACGATCTACTTATCTTTTGCGTGCGTCATCGTTTCGACAGCAACAACTTTGTCGGCCCCGATAATTGTTCGACACGGTATTGATGCAGGAATCAGGGCGAAAAATTCGGGCGAACTTAATAAATCAGTGGTTCTTTATCTTATTGTTGTTTCATTCACCTATATCTTTGGTCGACTGTTGTTTGTGTTTGTCAATCGAACGGGTGAGTCATTCTTGCGAGTGTTGCGTCTCGCCGTGTTTCGACAAATGCAACGACAGTCAATGGCTTTTTACGATCGCAACAAAGCAGGTGTGCTGGTGGCCAGAATGACGGCCGACATCGAGTCGATGTCAGAACTCGTGCAATTTGGTCTTCTACAGTTCTTGTCTGCGGGGTTGATGCTGACTTTTGCAATTGTCGTGTTGCTCGTGCTGAGCTGGCAATTGACCATTATTGCGTTGATTGTGATGCCGATCTTAATTTTGGCGTCCATCAAGTTTCAGCGTGACTCAAATAAGGCATACCTAGTCGTGCGCGAGCGAGTTGGCGCAAATCTCTCGGCACTACAAGAGGGCATCACCACGGTTCGAGTGATCCAGGCTTACGCTCAAGAGCAAGAGGCGATTCGTAAGTTCAAGATTTCGAATCGTTCGTTATTTGCGGCTCACGAAAAAAGTGTTCGTGTTTCAACCTGGTATTTCGCACTCATCGAATTCTCTGGAGTGCTGGCAAGCGGCTTAATGATCGGCATCGGCGGTTGGTTCGTACATCGTGGCACAGTCACACTTGGCACGGTTGTTGCATTCGTATTGTTACTCTCAAGTTTGTTCGATCCGGTACAACAACTCTCACAGTTATACAACACGGTGCAATCTGCGGGCGCTGCACTCAATAAACTTTTTTCAATTCTCGATTCGAAGCCCGAGGTCGACGAGCACCCCGCGGCGATTGATCTGCCAGAAACCGGAGAACTCAAAGTCACCGGCATCTCTTTTGCTTATGCTGCTTCTCCCGCACCTGCATTAGAAGAAGTCTCGATCAGCGTTGGTGTTGGCGAAAAACTTGCATTGGTCGGCCCGACTGGTGCAGGCAAATCAACGCTGGCGAAGTTGATGGCACGCCTTTATGATCCGCAAACTGGCATGGTCGAATTTGGTGGAGTCAATTTAAAAATGGCAACGATGGGTTCTCTTCGCAATCGAATTGTGGTCGTGCCACAAGAGGGATTTTTATTTAATGGCACAATCCGCGATAACTTACGGATCGCTCGCGCCGATGCAACCGACGCCGAGATTGAATCAGCGATCGCCGCGATCGGCGCAACCGAGCACTTCGCGCAATTTGCCGACGGTCTTGACACACAAGTTCGCGAGCGCGGCAGTCGGCTATCGGCAGGCGAGCGTCAGTTGGTAGCACTCGCTCGTGCGGCACTCGTTGACCCCGCAGTTTTGATCCTCGACGAGGCGACTTCAAATCTTGACCCAGGTACCGAAGCCGAAGTAGAGCATGCACTCGAGCGATTGATGAATGGACGAACCGTTATCGTCGTTGCGCACCGTCTATCTACTGTGCAACGCGCCGACAAAATCGCAGTCATCGCAGGTGCCCAAATCGCCGAACTTGGCACACACACTGAATTGCTCGCTCTCAATGGGCATTATGCACAACTTGCTAACGCCTGGGCACTCTCGCATTCAACCAATTAAACAGTCTTAATTTTTACTTTCGCATCAAGACCAATGCCGCTAGCTGGTCGTGCAAGTTCTAAATTCATGTTGCTTGACAGCCCTAATCTTGCTGGCAGTTGTCGGAGGAGTCGCCTCAACTGTTGCCGTTTCTCAGGCAGGCCACTCAGGCGCCAAGAGCGTCTGGGACTCGCGTCTTGCCGAAAAGAAACCCTAGTAACTAGCATTTGCACATGGCGGTTGACGATCTCGCCAAAGCGCGAAGTGATTTTGCCGATCGAAATCCGCAGAGTCATAAATATTTCGATGAGGCGCGAAAGTATCTGCCGGGCGGCCACACTCGAACAGTTTTAACGCACGATCCGTTTCCATTGGTTTTTGTTTCGGGCGAAGGTTCAACTCTGACTGATCTCGACGATCACGTATATATAGACATGCTCGGTGATTACACCGCCGGGCTACTCGGTCACAGTGAACATCGAGTTATTGACGCCGTTACCGCGGTTTTGAAAACCAACGCCAGTGTCGGTGGCATTCACCCTGCCGAAGCGCGTTTGGCGAAACTCATGTGCGAGCGGTTTGCGCTCGATCGTGTGCGATTTACAAACTCTGGCACTGAAGCAAATCTGATGGCGATCACAACTGCGCTGCAGGCAACAGGTCGTGAGCGGATCATGGTGTTTCATGGTGGCTATCACGGTGGCATTCTCTACTTTGCAAGTGGCGCCGCCCCCTGGAACGCGCCGTACGAGTTTGTTGTTGCTCCATACAACGACGAGGTTGAAACCTTAAAACTGATTAATGAAAATGCCGATGCGCTTGCGGCCATAATTATCGAGCCGATGCTTGGATCAGGTGGTTGCGTGCCTTTGGGCGCCGAATTCGCTCAAACTGTTTTCGCTGCAGCCAGAAAAGTTGGTGCCATCGTTATCGCTGACGAAGTAATGACTTCGCGACACGGTGCTCGTGGAATGTTTAATTTGCTTGGCGTTCAAGCCGACATAACAACTTTCGGCAAATACATTGGCGGGGGTTTTTCGTTTGGTGCATTCGGTGGTCGAGCAGACCTATTAGATCAATTCGATACAAGCCCTGAAGCCAATCGCGACCGAACAATCTCGCATGCTGGCACGTTCAATAACAACATTTCATCAATGTCCGCAGGTTGTGTTGTGTTGGGCGAAGTATTCACAGCAGATGTCGCTGTCGCTCACACTGCACGCGGCGAAGAGTTTCGTAAGTCAGTTGCAACAGTTCTGGCACGACACAAGTTGCCAGTTTCGATAAGCGGTTTTGGTTCAATGATGTCTCTGCACGCACTCGCACTCGCACCGCAAACAGCCAATGATGTGGCTAATCGTGACAGCAAATTGCAAGAGTTGTTATTTTTCGGATTACTCGAACGTGGCGTCTACATTGCCGCACGCGGAATGATGAATCTGAGTTTGCCGCTAACTGACGACCAACTCGCCAAAGTGCTCGACGCCCTCGACGACACCCTAAAAATACTCGCTCGTTAGCGAGGCTAGATGTCAGCCAAGATGTGTTCGAGTTTTAGTTTTGGTTCGTCGACTTCGAGGCGTTGCAGGCGGTAACGGTTTTCAAATAATGCAACCAGTGCACCATCGCCGCGCTTCAAAATTCGTACGCCACCAATCTGACGCAAGCGATCGGCACTCGCATCATCGGTGACTCGAATTGCTTGATATGAAAGTGGGCTTATTTCAGTTGGTGAGTTGAACTCGTGCTCTAATCGATGAGACAGAACCTCAAATTGCAACGCACCAACTGCAGCCAAAATCGGGTGAGAGTCACCGACATCTGGGTCGCGCAAAACTTGCACCACACCTTCTTCGTCAAGTTGTGCTAGCCCACGACGAAATTGTTTAACCCGAGAAGTTTCAATCGGTCGAGCTGTTGCATAAACCTCGGGCGCGAATCGTGGCACCGCTGGGTATTCAACGTGTTTTGATGCATATAGCGTGTCGCCGATTTTGAGTCCAGTGGCATTAATTAATCCGATGATGTCACCCGGAAACGCATCTTGAATAATCGTGCGATCAGAGCCAAAAGCCGAAGTCGCATATTTTGTACTCAAAACTTTTGTGGTTCGCGAACAGGTGACATCCATGCCACGCTCAAATTGGCCCGTGCAGACGCGCGCAAACGCCAATAAGTCACGATGGCGTGGGTTCATGTTGGCTTGAATCTTGAACACAAATGCCGAGAACTCATTATCTAATGGCTGTGCTTCGCCGGCAATATTTTGTCGAGCAACAGCAGGCGGTGCGAGGTCGATAACAGCGTCAAGCAACATCCGCACGCCAAAATTGGTCAATGCAGAGCCGACAAATACGGGCGTTGTCACGCCGGCCAAAAAACTCTCGATATCAACATTTGCGCCGATTGCGTCCAATAGCGAGCAACCATCTAACGCTGCGTTCCACGCTGGGCCTTCTTCGACTGCTGCTCGTTCTGTCGGCACGATTTCTTCTGGTGCTTCTGACCCACCTCGCGCAGTACGTGTAAAACGAATGAACTCGTTCGTGCGACGGTCGATCACTCCGCGAAAGTCGCCAGGGATGCCGACTGGCCATGTGGCTGGTGTAGGGCGCAAACCGATTTGCTGTTCAACTTCATCGAGCAATTCAAGTGGATCGCGGCCAGGACGATCGTACTTATTAAAAAAGTAAGAACAGGCAAATTGCGCGAGCGACATACTTGAAAAAGTTTTAAAGTTTGCGATTCAATACCTTTGGCGATGTCAAGCACCATCACGACTGCATCAACTGCGGCCAAAACGCGGTATGTATCTTCAGAGAAATCTTTGTGGCCAGGTGTATCTAGCAAGTTAAAAATATGGTCGCGATACGGAAACTGCAACACTGTCGACGAAATCGAAATTCCGCGCTCGCGTTCTAGCGCCATCCAGTCAGATGTTGAAGAACGCCCACCAGCCCTGGCTTTTACTGCGCCAGCCTCTTGAACCGCACCGGCATACAACAAGAACTTCTCGGTGAGAGTTGTCTTGCCGGCGTCAGGGTGAGAAATGATCGCAAATGTGCGTCGGCGCGCAGCCTGAAACAGCACATCTAAATCAGGATTCATTAATTCGCAGTTTACTTAGTTAAAGGTTCAGTCGTCGGAAGTAAACCGAAAGCAACAAAATCATTCGTAATGTCCGAGCCAGTCTGAATTAATAAAGGCAGATATTTTTCGGTAAGTTTTTTTAGTGTCGTCTCGGCGGCGTTGACCGTCACATTTATTGCGGCAATTGTTTTGCCATGTATATTATGAACAGGCACTGCGATCGACCGAATCCCGAATGTGAGCTTTTCATCAGATAATGCCCACTTCTGTTTTCTGATTTTGGCCAAATTTGAATCAAGTTGCTTGCGACTTGGGGTGATGCGAGGAATCACTCCAGAGTTAGATGGAAGTTTTAATACCCGGTCTAATGTCGCCGAGTCCAAATCAGCGAGCATGACCAGTCCCATTGATGTTGAAATCGCAGGAAATCGGGTTCCGATATGAACTGAGATACCAATTATTTTTGCAACCGGAACTCGAGCCGTATAGACGATGTCGCTTCCATCTAGCTCTGACATCGAACTTGACTCTCCAGTTTTTTGTACAAGTGCAACTAGGTGAGGTTGAACAACATCCCACATACCTTGCGACGAGATATAAGAGGTGCCAAGTTCGAGAGTTTTTGGAGTCAGCATGTAATGACTGCCAATAAGCCTCACGTAACCAAGTTGTTCGAGTGTTAAGAGCAGTCGCCGAGCAGTTGGTCGTGCGAGTGATGTGATTGCGGCAACATCGCTAACCGTAAGCTCCATTTTTGTTGGAGTGAAAGCTTTGATGACATCTAGGCCCCTGGCAAGCGACTCAACGAAATCAGTGCTTTGAGGCAACTTAGTTCGCTTTGGTTTAGCTTGCACGACCTAAATCTACTTGCTGGTTTGAGTTTTTTGCCTCTTGTACGCATTGTGGTAAGTTGTCCATTAATAAGAGCTCGGTAACGTCATTATCAATCAACTCGAATGGAGATAGAGAATGTCACCAGCAACTGCGATTCAGCGTCACCACCACTTAACTTTGTGCACTGGTACGGCGCAAGAAGATTATGATTTTCACACAAAAATTTTGGGTCTTAAGAGCGTCAAGAAGACTGCTCTTTACGACGGCGTTGTTCCGATTTACCATTTGTATTACGGCAATGATCTTGGTGAAGAGAGCACACTGATCACATGTTTCCCGATGCGTCAGTCAGGACGAGTCGGGCGAAAAGGTACAGGTCAAATAAGTGCGATCAGTCTTTCTGTGCCACAGTCAAGTCTCGGATTTTGGAGCAAGCGATTAACTGACCACGGTGTAGCAAATAAAGAAGATCAGCGCTTTGGTGAAAAGTTGGTTAAATTTCAAAACCCAGGTGGTATTGACTACGAACTTGTCGGTATCGCAGATGACGATCGCAAGCCTTACACCGGTGGTGGTGTGCCGAGCGAGTACGGGATTCGTGGCACACATGGCATCACAGTTTCAGTAGCAAGTTTCGAAACTTCACTTGAATTTATGGAACTTGCATGGAATGGCAAACAAACTGCAAAAGATGGAAACTCAGTTCGATTTGAAGTCGGAAGTGGCGGAACCGGAACTGTTGTTGATTTTCATCGCGATCCAAGCCTGGGACAAGGTACCTGGACATTCGGCGAAGGCACAGTTCACCATTGTGCATTTCAAGTTGAAAGCCTTGATGTTCAAACTGATGTCAAAGCACATATCGAAGGACTCGGTTTCACAGATGTTTCTGATCGTAAAGATCGAGGATATTTTGAATCGGTTTATGTGCGTACACCAGGCGGTGCACTATTTGAAGCGACGGTTAGCAAGCCTGAAGGTTTTCTTATTGATGAGACTTATGAGAACATGGGAACTTCGTTTCAAATTCCACCGGTTTTTGCCGACCAGGCACAGTGGATCAAAGAGTTCCTAGAGCCACTCAATTACTAGGTGACAACTTCTAATTACCACCTTCAACAGCGAGTCGAACATTATGGAGTGCCAATTGTAGATGCGCAAGCTGTAGTCGTATTAGTACACGGGCGCACGATTACGCCCGAGTACATGAACGAATTTGTCGTTCAGCGATTAGAAATTGAAAACATTGCTTATGTTGCCCCTGCTGCTCAAGGCAACACTTGGTTTCCAAAAGGATTTTTAGAACCACTTGTCGAAAACCAAATCGGAATAGATTTCACTTTGGAGCGCCTTGAAACCATTGGCGCTGAGTTATTAGCAAAAGGTATCTCGCCAAAAAAAATAATTTGGTGTGGATTCTCTCAAGGTGCAAGTGCGCTTTGCCAATTTATGGCGACTCAGCCTCGTAGATGGGGAGCACTAATCGCTTTCACAGGAGGCTTGATTGGTCCACCAGGCACTCAGTGGAACATTGACGGAGACTTTGCGGGTATGCCCGCGTATTTCTGTACTAGTGATGTTGACCCGCATGTCCCTGAGTTTCGAGTTAAAGAAACAGGCGCCCTCTTTAAATCAGCTGGCGCCGAAGTTAAATCCGAATATTTTGTTGGTAGACCACACGAAATTTCAGACGCAGAAATTGCACAAGCAAAATCGATGATTTTGCAAGTTCTTTCAACCTCTATTTAAATAGGCGTTTCGCCGCCAACTCGGCACCTTGTGCGAGTGACTTCAACTTCGCGAAAACCACATCTGGATCAATCGTCGTACTTCCGACGTGAATAGAGAATCCACAGTCGACGCCTGCCAGTAACCGATCAGGCTCAACTACTTCGCCCCATCGCTCAAGCCTGTCGGCGACAACTTCTGGGTGCTCAATATAATTTGATTGAGGTTCAATGACGCCTGGGCAAATAAATTTGTCTTTCGGCACTCCGAGTTCCTTGAGTACTCGCCATTCGTGAGTATGGCGCGGATTCGCACCCTCAAATAGCACTGTCTGAGGTTTGGCGGTCCAAACAATATCTATGATGTCAGCAATTGAAATGTCATGATGATGAGGCCCAGGGTAGTTTCCCCAACATAAATGCATGCGTAATTGTTCGGCAGGGATATTTCGAACTGCGTGGTTTAACGCCTCGATATTGATTCGAATCGCCGCCCGAAACTCTTCTCGATCGAGTTTTGCATATGCAGAGTGACGTCCCATTGCAAGGTCTGGGCAATCAATTTGCACAGTTGCGCCAGCAGCAGCAATTGTTTCATATTCAAATCGCATTGCTTCTGCAATTGCGAAAACATATTCTTCGCGCGTTGGATAAAAATTATTACCAAAAAAGAACGACACCACACCAGGCGATGCTGCACTCGTAAAAATATCTTTGTGTTTGTTCGCTGTTGCTGCCCGACGAAGTTCAGTCATGTCTTTTACCGCGGCCTTGCGGTCAACGACATCAATTGGCCCAGTACAGGCTGGGGCAGAGCGCTTTCGCCGACCAGGGTTTCCGGCCACTGCCTCCGCGCTACGCGGAAAGTCAACTAAATCTTCAAAGAAATATGTCTGAATTGATTCGCCAGCAAAACCTGAGAGCCTGTCTTTGACGTAAGTGCCGTATGACGGCTTCGACATTTCGCCGTCATTAATAATCGTGACACCAGCATCTACTTGCTTCTTCACTACTTCGTCAATCGCGCGCGAAATATAACCATCTAATGCGAGGCGATCAACAGGAATCCCATCCCCGACAGCCCACATCAGTTTGATCAAATCGTCTGGTCGCGGCAAACTACCGGTGTGTGTACAAGGGATGGTTTTAGAGTTGCGATTCATATTGGAGCCTTTTAATTTCGTATCAGGTTAAAAACAAAACTGGCTCGATATGCAAATCGCATATCGAGCCAGTTAATAATAAAAAATTAGTTACAAGTAATAATTAGTTATTGTCTTTCGGCTGGTACAAGGTTCCGATCAAGAATCCCCAAATGACGTGCCAAAGCAAAACGCCAGCTGGAAGCTTCCAACCATCAGGTCCGTCCATTAAGAATAATCCATAGCCCATTTTTGGAACATAGGCGTAAGGAACCAAGAAGCCAACGCTGACAATTGTCAAGATGACTGAATAAAGAACGCCCTTGATTACATGTGAACCTGGCAATTTTGCGCGTGCGACCACTCCGAACAAAATCGCGAATACGATTCCGTTTACATAGTGCATTGATTGACCCGCCCAATATTGCGCGAGTGGGCTGGCCCATGTATCTGCTCCACCGATCAACGCACCGTTGTACGCTGGCCAAGGCAAAGTTGGAAGACCAATTGCCTTGAAGCAATACCCCAAGTATGTAGCGACTTGTGTTGCGATTAAGCCGATTACTGCTAGTCCACCAACTGGGTGACTTGCCACCCAACTGTGCCAGCGTGGACCGGCGTCTATTCCTACTTTGCTCATTAAATAACCCCCATGTGTCGCGGACCGATTGTCCGTTAAATGGACACATTACCACATCTCGGACAAAACGCAATAATAATCGCGGTCGTCCACCCAATAAATTGGCTCAAATTGAGGGTGGCTGATAATCGATATTTCGATCTACCGCCATATAGACATCTATTCCGATCGGATTTTCTTGTTCTTCAACGAGGTGACCGAGCAAGCCTGCACACCTAGCGAGTAATGCCACTCCGCGCATCGCGCCCAGCGGAAGATCAAGGTCGGCCAATGCTGCTCCGCAAACTCCGGCGCCATTCAATGGAAGATTTTTCTTGAGTATTTCTGGATGCATTCGGCCAATTGCTTCAAACAAGCTCAGATGATTTCCGAAGGTTGAGTTCTGTTTTGCAAGCGACATCAGCACAGGAGTTCTTGGGTCTCCATTTTTGTGAACCGGATGCCCAAGGCCAGGAACGAACTTGCCCGAGTCTTTAGTTTTGGCAATTACATCTCGTGCAACTTGATCCCAATCTTCAACAGTGGTTGGAATTTGCGGAAGCGATTTAATGTGATGATTGAGAAACTTTGCACAGTCTTCTGTGACACCAAGAAAGCGCGAACCGCCACCGAGCAGACCTGAGGCCAATGCTCCTTGAAGCGAGTCAGGTGCGCTTGAATAAGTTAAACGCGCGGCAATTGCAGTTGGTGTAAATCCATGATCGGCGAGTGATGCAAGTACGGCCTCAAAAATTATTAGCTCACCCTTTGTAGGTTTGCGCTTCGAAATTAGCCAAAATGCGAGTTCACCAAAAGATACTTTGCCGAGAATCTCTGACGCAAGATCTTTGCCGAGCAAAGTGATTGAATCTGCAGTCGAAGTTCCGATCCCGGTTTGATATTTTTGTTCGCTTGTCATAAGTCTTATTTTTCCTTCAGCCATTTTCGAATTTCGTCTGAGTGCTCACCAAGCTGTGGCGGAGGAAGATTATAAGAAATTTCCCCTTCGCTAAAAGTGATTGGATTTCTTATCAAATCAACTTTTCTGTCACCTTCACCGACAGTAATTCGGGGTTTTAGCCCCAGTTTTTCCGCAAGTTCTACTCCATCGCCAATTGAATTAATTGGTCCACAAGGTACGCCGACCTTGTTCAGTGCAATGAATAGATCATCGGCTGCCCACTCTGCCAAGCGAGCCAGCAGCAGTGGTCGAAGTTGTTCGCGGTTTGCTGTTCTGTCAGAGTTCGCGGTAAAGCGTGAATCGTCGGCAACGCTTTCAATTTCAAGAACTTTACAAAGCGCGCGAAACTGCTTGTCGTTGCCGGCGGCGATAATCAAGTCCCGATCTTTTGTTGGTAGAGCTTCATATGGGAAGAGGCTTGGGTGAGCGTTGCCCATTCGAAAGGGGATCTCACCAGCGGCGGCATAGGCGGCAGTTTGATTGACGAGCCCAGACATTGCAGAAGACAAAAGATTGACCTCGACATGCTGACCTCGACCGGTATTTTCGCGTTGGTGAAGTGCGGTTAATACGCCGATTAAACCGTGAAGCCCAGCCATTACATCAAAGACCGAAATACCTGCACGAAAGGGTGGACCGTTCGGATCACCGGTCAGACTCATTAAGCCAGAAACAGCCTGCACGATCAAGTCGTAGCCAGGCAACCATGCACCTTCGGCCGTTCCGAAACCGCTGATTGATAGATAAATTAGCTCTGGATTCAAGGTGATAACAGAATCAAAATCGAAACCAAACTTCTTCAGACCACCAGTTTTGAAATTTTCGATGAAAATATCTGCACGCTTGATTAGTTCTAATCCGACTGTTCGGTCTTCTTCGCTTGAAAAATCTAGAACAAGAGATTTCTTATTTCTGTTGATCGACATGTAATAGGTAGCAACATCATTTTTAGTTGGTGGTGTCCAAGTTCGAGTGTCGTCGCCTTGCGGACTTTCGACTTTGATAACCGTTGCGCCCATGTCGGCGAGCAACATCGAACAATAGGGTCCTGCTAAAACTCTAGAAAAGTCAGCAACGATCAAGCCATCAAGTGGCTTATGCAACTGCGACATTTTTTGTTTACTAATTTTTTAAATTTAGCGATAAACGTTATTGCTGGTGTGATCGCCAGCGAGCCATTTTTCGAGATCCTTGTGTGCAGTGTTTTTTCGAGTTTTTGAAATCTCGCTCGAGTTCGGCACATCTACGGTGAATTCAATCAACATTCCGTTTGGGTCTTCTGTGTATAGAGATCTGCAATATCCGTGTTCGAGAACATAAGTACCTTCTGGCTTCCACGCAGCTTTTTGCAGACGATCAAAAATTTCTGCTTGAAGTTCTGCTGTCACATTTAACGCGATGTGGCGAAATGGCGACGGAGTCAATTGCGGATCGAACAAATCTTGGTCACTCTTGTTCGCAAACTGAAAGAATGTCAATCCGCTACCGTCTCCGAGACCGTAGAAAGTGTGACTGTAAACTCGAGGTGCACCAAACAGTTCGTCGGTCTCAGACCAAGTTGCAACTAATGGCAAGCCGATTAGTCCTTCGTAAAACTTTCGAGTGGCTTCTTGATCTTTTGTTAAATACGCTGTGTGATGCAGGCGACTTGGTATCGAAGTGTTCGTTGTCATTTTTCGTTACTCCTTGGACAATTGTCCGCTTAGTGGGCATTTCTTCTGAACCTCAGGGTAACCGAAAAACCCTCAGAGTGTCAAAGCCCACTGATTTTTGTGCCAATAGTTCTTTTGAGAAATCACCTTTTAGCCATCGCCGATGTGATTTGATTAGCTGCCTGTAATAATCGCGGGAGGTAATCGTCTTTCAGCTGACTCATTTTCGTGCGACCAGTTTGGGTACCGATATTGATCGCCGCAATTGTTCGGCCATGTTTGTCGCGAATCGGTGCTGCTATTGACCTGACACCATCTTCAAGTTCTTGGTCTAGTAGTGCCCAGCCTTGTTGCTTAATTAGTGCAATCTCTTTAGCCAATTCTGCCTTCGTATTGAGTGTCTTTTCAGTCATCTTTGGAAAAGGCGCAGATTTCAGAAATTGCCTTTGCTCAATTTGCGGAAGCTCTGCGACAATAACGCGACCCATTGAAGTTACAAGTGCCGGTAGGCGCGAGCCGAGGGCAAGCCCGATTCGCATAATCCGCTTAGTCGGCACTCGAGCAATATAGACAATTTCAAACTCGTCGAGAACGGCAACAGAAACAGATTCATTTAATTGATCAGACAGTGCCTCCATAAATGGTTGCGCAACTTCGCCAATTTGGGCAGACGCGAGATATGCATAACCAATATCAAGTACTCGCGGTGTGAGTTCAAATTGCTTGCCATCAGTTACGGCGTATCCCAATTTTTGCAATGTATGCAAGCTTCGTCGCACCGTTGCTCTAGTCAAACCAGTGAGGCGCGCCGCCTCGGCCAAAGTTAGGGCAGGGTGTTCGGCTGAAAAAGCTCGAAGCACGAGAAGTCCTCGAGCCAATGACTGTACATAGTCGCTACTGCTTGTTTCTTCATTTGACAAATTAATAGGCTCCCTGTAAGAATGTTCATACAGCGTACATCTGTGCGCAATGCGTACACAAATCAGTTTAGAAATTATGGGGAGATATGGCTTATAAAACAGTTTTCGGTTCGTTGGATAACTTCAGCAAGGGCCGAATTGACATCATTAACGATGATCCAAAGCATTATGTTTTTTCAAATCTTTTCGAAGTTGCGAAGAAATCAAAACCGTGGGAGAAAGTAGCGGTAGGAATCAACCAAGAGTATGTTCTTGAAGCAATCCGAGCCGAAGGGCAAAGTGGATGGTATTCGTGTGATCACGACGAGACGGTCATCTGCATGGATGGCAATGTTGAAGTCAATTTTGTAAAACTTGACACTCCAGTTGCCGCTTCTGGAAAATCCGGTGCGGTTGCAGTTAATGGCGAACCAGTTGGCAAAAAGATGGGGCGAGTAGTGCTGCAACAGGGGCATCAAGCATTGCTACCAAAGGGCAGCGCATATAGTTTCACCGCAAAAAAGACGGGTGTGTTACTTCAACAAACAATTATTGGAGATCTGACCAAACAGCGTTGGGCTCAGATCTGTCTAAGTTAAAAGGGAGAAAATAAAATGTCAACATCACAAGACTCAACAGTAAAAGCAAGTGGTCCAAATAATTTTGGTTACAACGATTTTGTACTCGGCAATTTTAAATTTAATCGAGACGAATATTTCGCTCACGTCTCGTGGCCAACCGGTTCGCATGCAATAAGCATTGACGATTTTCTTCGTGCATTGCAACGTGACTGTGCATGGGATTTTTTCTATGGAACTGTTAATTTCGATCATGTAGTCGGCACTATCAATCACTACGGCAACGTAGACCTATTTGCTGGTCGATTCAACGAGGCATATCGTAAGGCCGAGTTGGATTACTCAGAAAATTTTCAGACACCAGATATCCGATCAACTTTTCATTCGATGTTAGATAACTGGACAAACTCAACTTTGATCCGTTTGCGAGTCCTGCTGAAACTCAAGCGCCGTGGGGTATTAAATCAGGCAGCAACACAGAGGCTGTTACTCGAAGGCGAGTTGCTGCAGCGCGAATGGTTGGCGTCAAAGGTGATGAGCAAATTCGAACTGATGCAACGGGTCACCCAATTAATCGCATGTTCGCTGATGTACCACAAGATGAACCACAAGTATTCGCCGAGCCAGGCTTCGAAGGCGAAATCGCTGCGTTTAATTTGTTTGCATACCTCTCACGATCAAACGTCACGTGGAATCCGTCTGTCGTAAGTGTTTGTAAAGAAAGTCTTTACTGTCCAACCACCGAAGAATACATTTTGCCAATCGTTCACGGCAACGACCGGGTTGAATGGTTTATTCAATTGTCCGACGAAATTGTTTGGGATGTTGCTGATCGTGAGACAGGTGCACCTCGCGCCAAAGTAACAATGAGAGCGGGTGACTGCGCGGCGATGCCAGCCGATATTCGGCACCAAGGTTTCAGTTCAAAGCGTTCGATGCTTCTCGTCTGGGAGAATAACTCAGCAGATTTGCCAGCGCTTATCGCCAGTGGTAAGGCGCCGCAGTATCCAGTTAGTTTCTAAAACAAAAACATGCAAAATCAGCTGTTTATAAACGGCGAGTTCGTTGACGCTGTTGGTGGTCATCGTTTGCCTGTGATTAACCCACATGACGGTTCGGTGATTACTGAAATTGCTGAAGGCCGACAGGCTGACATCGATCTAGCAGTTGCGGCCGCAAAAGCAGCATTTCCGAAATGGAAGGCGGTTGCCGCAGCAGAACGAGGTCGACTACTTCTCAAATTGGCAGACGCACTTGAAGCTAATTCCGAAGAGTTTGCACAGCTTGAAAGTCTCAATACCGGGCATCCAATAAAGGATTCAAGATTTCTGGATGTTCCACGAACGGCTGCATGTTTTAGATATTTCGGAGGGATGGCAGACAAGATTCAGGGCGACGTAATGCCAGTTGAACCAGGATTTTTAAATTACGTCGTGCGTGAGCCACTCGGAGTAGTCGGTGCAATAGTCCCGTGGAATTTCCCGTTGATGTTTTGTAGTTGGAAGATGGGGCCAGCACTTGCTGCCGGAAACACAATTGTTCTAAAGCCAAGCGAATTAACACCACTGACGAGTTTGCGCTTGGCCGAGTTAATGCGCGAAGTTGGGTTTCCGAATGGCGTAGTAAATATCGTCCCTGGTTTTGGGCACACCGCTGGTGAACGACTCGCAACTCATTCAGATGTCGCAAAAATTGCATTCACGGGTTCAACAACAGTTGGGCGACGCATTGTTGAATATTCTTCGAGCAATCTAAAACGAGTTCAACTTGAATTGGGTGGCAAGGGCGCAAATATTGTCTTTAATGACGCAAACATTACTGCAGCAATAAATGGTAGCGCATTCGCAATTTTCCATAATCAAGGGCAGGCATGCATCGCCGGAAGTCGTTTAATTCTGCAAGAAGAAATCGCCGAAGAGTTCATAAGCAAGTTTGTTGCTCTTGCGAAGTCAATAAAAATTGGAAACCCGTTAGACCCAACAACTGAAATGGGTCCGCTCACTTCGGCGATGCACCGTGATCGTGTTCTTGACTTTGTAAAAGTTGCGGTTGATGAAGGTGGAGAAATTCTCGCCGGTGGAAAGTCTCCGGATGATCCTGCGTTGCGCAATGGTTGTTATGTATTGCCGACGATTGTTCGCGTTCGTAATAACGAAAGTCGAGTATGCCACGAAGAAGTATTTGGCCCATTCGTGACTGTCACGACATTTAAAACAGAGCAAGAAGCGCTCGAAATTGCCAACTCAACTGAGTACGGTCTCGGCGGTGGATTATGGACGAACGATCTATCACGCGCGCACCGTGTCGCTTCTCAAATTCGAAGTGGCATGGTTTGGATCAATTCGTACAAGCGTGTGAGCCCAAATTCGCCGTTCGGTGGAACAGGTAAGTCTGGCTATGGTCGCGAAATGGGTTTCGAAGCGATTCGCGAATACACCGAAGCCAAAAGTATTTGGGTGAATGTTGATGCAAAACTTCCACCTTGGTATCCGCGAGATGCGACAAAAAACTAATGGCTGAGATTCTTTCGCTTAAAGAAGCAATTGCTCGTTTTGTAAAAGATGGCTCGACAATTGCAATGGAAGGATTCACTCACTTAATACCGCACGCAGCTGGCCATGAAATTATTCGCCAATCGCGTCGCAATTTGCATGCAATTCGCATGACCCCAGACATGGTTTACGACCAACTAATCGGCGCTGGTTGTGTGAGCAAACTTACTTTTTCTTGGGGTGGCAATCCTGGGGTTGGATCGTTGCATCGTTTTCGGGATGCTGTCGAGAACAACTGGCCACATCAAATTGAAATTGAAGAACACAGTCACGCCGGTATGGCTGCGCGTTATGTTGCAGGAGCATCGGGGCTTCCGTTCGGAGTCTTGCGCGGTTATGTTGGCACCGATTTGGTAGATCAGACTTCATCAATCAAAACAATTAGTTGTCCATTTACTAATGAAGAACTGACTGCTGTGCCAGCAATTAATCCAGACGTTTCGATAATTCATGCGCAACGTGCCGACCGCGAAGGCAATGTGCAAATTTGGGGTCTTCTTGGTGTGCAACGTGAATCTGTGCTCGCTGCCAAAGCATCAATCGTCACCGTTGAAGAAATTGTTGACAAATTGACACCAGTTAGCGGAGGAGTTGTTATTCCTTCTTGGGTCGTAAGCGCGGTTTGTCTCGTGAGTAATGGTGCGCATCCAAGTTATGCATCTGGTTATAGCGAACGAGATAATTCGTTTTACAAATCTTGGGATGACATCGCAAAAGATCGCGAGAGTTTCGTGGAATGGGTAAAGAATCACATATTAGGTACGACAGATTTTGATTCTTTCAGCCGATCAGTCGGCATTTCGGCTTTGGTGTAAGCCAATGGCTATCGCATCAACTAGTGCATCAACTAGCGCAAATCAAATCTCAACTGATGATTTGATGATCGTCAATGCTGCGCGGGTTTTGGGCACTTTGGCTGCCGCTGGCAATGCTGCTTGTTTCGTTGGTATCGGGCTGCCAAGCACCGCTGCAAACCTTGCGCGTCATTTATATTCTCCTGAGCCTGTCCTTATATATGAGTCAGGATGCATTGGTTCAAAGCCAACGCGGTTGCCTTTATCAATCGGAGACGGTGAACTTGCTGATACTTCAGACTCGGTTGTGAGCGTTCCAGAAATATTTTCGTACTGGTTGCAGGCTGGTCGAATTGATGTTGGTTTTCTTGGCGGTGCGCAACTCGACAAATTCGGAAACATCAATTCAACGGTTATTGGCTCGTATGAAAAACCAAAGACCCGCTTGCCAGGTGCTGGCGGGGCACCAGAGATTGCCGCTACTGCTGGCCAAGTAATTGTGATCATGCGTCAAACAAAAAGGGCTTTTGTTGATCGGTGTGACTTTAGAACTTCTTTTGGTTTTGGTGATGGCCCGGGTCACCGTGAGCGATTGGGTCTGCGAGGCGGAGGGCCCAAAATTGTCATAACTGATCTTGGGGTTCTTGAGCCAGATCCACAGACGTGCGAACTTGTGCAAACACAAATGCATCTTGGAGTAACAGCTGAACAGTGCGTCGAAAATACAGGATGGAAACTTCGTATTGCTGAAAATGTTATTACAACAGAAGCGGTAACTGATCGTGAAGTTAACGCTCTAAGAGAATTACAGAGCGCAACATGAGCGCTACATCGTTTACTTATGTGCAAAGAAATCGCAAAATGGTTTTCGGCCCTGGTGTTCGCAACACTTTAGGTGCCGAAGTCTCAGAACTAAATGCGCAGAAAGTTTTTTTAATTATTGATGGTGGTGCGATAGCGCTTCGAAAATCAATTGAAGATTTGGTTGGCAATAAATTGGTTTCAACTTGGACAGATGTCAAACAACACGTGCCTGTTGAACTCGCAGAATCAGCACGTAATGCGGTAACTGATTCGAACGCCGATTTGGTTGTATGTGTTGGCGGCGGATCATCAACTGGTTTGGCTAAAGCAATTGCGCTTTCACACCGAATTCCAATTATTGCAATACCGACAACTTATGCAGGCAGTGAGCAAACAACTATTTATGGATTAACCGGAGACCGACACAAACAGACAGGTAGTGATGCAATTGTCTTGCCTCGTGTTTCTCTGTATGACGCCGAGTTGACTGTCGACTTACCGATAAGCGTTACTGGCGCATCCGCATTTAATGCCCTTGCACACAGCGTTGAATCGCTTTACGCAACAGGTTGTAACCCGATTACAACTGCAATCGCCCTTGAGGGCATTCGAGCAATAAATTTGTCGTTACCGGTTGTCATGTCGAGCCCTAAAAATATTGAGGCACGCGCTCAACTTCTATATGGTGCTGCAATGTCTGGCATCTCGCTAGGCGATACGTCGGCTGGTTTTCATCACAAGATTTGTCACGTTTTGGGCGGGGCGTTCGGGTTAGTTCATGCCGACGCACACTCAGTTGTTTTGCCACATGCAATTGCCTTCAACGCACCTGTCTTGCCATTTGAAATGGCCCAGTTAGCGCATGCTTTAGATTGCCGCCAAGACGATGTTGCGGGAAGTCTTTGGGATCTTGCAAAACGCAGCGGCGTCCCATCGTCACTTGCGCAACTTGGCTTGCATCGTGAGAATCTTGCAGAAGTGGCAACTCGGGCTGCAGCTGAGATTCGCACCAATCCTCGAAACTTCGACGCAGCATCAATTGAGTTGCTGTTGCAAGGAGCTTTCGATGGAGTCAGACCGCTAGCGACAAATTAGAGAATTGAATTTATTTAACGAATTAATTATAAAAATAAAACATAAACCAAAAAAGGGAGAGATAAATGAATGAAAATATAGAACAAGACAGTGGCTTTCGAGCCCCGATTGGGAGACGTAAGTTTCTCGCGTTGAGTGGTGGCGGAATCGCAGCAGCGATTCTTGCTGCATGTTCAAAGTCAGACAGCGCAACTACAGACACGACTGCAACTGCAGAAACGACTGCACCTGCCACAGGCATCACTGGTGGAGGTGGCGCTGACGGCACCATCAAAATTGGTTACGTTTCGCCAGCGACAGGTCCACTTGCAGCATTCGCTTCGGCAGATGCATTCATTTTCGAGGGAATTAAAACATTCCTTGCCGATGGACTTCGTGTTGGTGGCAAGTCATACAAAGTAGAAATCCTCTCCGAGGACTCTGAGTCTGATCCAACAAAGGCGGCTGCTAAGGCTGGCAAGTTGATCACCGAAGACGGAATTGACTTGATGCTTGTAGGTAATACTCCAGACACAACCAACCCAGTATCAGATCAGTGTGAAGCAAACGGCGTGCCTTGTATTTCAAGTATCGCACCATGGCAAGCATGGTTCATCGGTCGAGGTGGAAAGCCAGGAGAGACAACTTTCAACTGGACATACCACTTCTTCTGGGGTCTTGAAGACATCATTCCACAATTCATTTCAATGTGGAGTTCACTTGACACCAACAAGTCAGTAGGCGGATTGTTCCCGAATGATGGTGACGGAAACGTATGGGGAGATACCACAGTTGGTTTCCCTCCAGCGGTAACTGCTGCAGGTTTCACATTGACCGATCCAGGTCGATACGAAAACCTCAACCAAGACTTCACAGCACAAATTGCTGCGTTCAAGAAAGCGAAAGCTGAAATTATCACTGGCGTAGTGATTCCTCCAGATTTCCCAACTTTCTGGAAGCAAGCAAAACAACAAGGCTTCGTGCCAAAGGCTGCATCGATCGGAAAAGCATTGCTCTTCCCAGAATCGATTCAGGCGCTTGGCAAAGATGGAATTGGTCTCTCATCTGAAGTTTGGTGGAGTCCAAATCATCCTTATTCAAGCTCGCTGACTGGTGCGTCTGCAAAAGAAGTCGCAGATGCCTACACAGCCTCAAGTGGTGCACAGTGGACACAACCAATCGGTTTTGCTCACGCATTGTTTGAAGTTGCAATTGCGGCACTTGTTGCAGCGGGTAGCACCGATAAGACTGCTGTTCGCGATGCAATCAAGACAATGAAAATTGATACCATCGTCGGAACAGTCGACTTCACAAGTGGACCAATTCCAAACGTTGCTAAGACAGCGTTGTGTGGCGGTCAATGGCGCGAAGCAGATACTCCAACCGGTTATGACCTCGTGATTGTTGATAACAGCCTCAATCCTGGTGTGCCAACTGGTGGAACTATTGAGCCAATCACGGCATAGATAGCGGAGAATAAAAGAAGTGACAGAGTTACTTGAACTTGTGGGGGTTTCGAAGCAATTCGGAACCCTCACAGTTCTTGAAAATTTGAATGTAGCCATAAAATCGGGTTCAGCGTTGGGTGTCGTCGGGCCAAACGGTGCTGGCAAAACCACGATGCTAAATATTCTCGCTGGAGACCTAGCACCATCTAGTGGCAGTGTGTTGTTCGAGGGCGCAGATGTCACCAGCGTGCCTAGTCATCAGCGAAGCCGCAAAGGAATCGGTCGTACGTCGCAAATTCCGAGACCATTCGAAGGTCTAACTGTTTATGAAAATATTCTTGTCGGCGCAACCTTTGGACGCGGAAAATTGCGAAAGTCAAAGACCATAAACCAAGCATGTGGTTTCGCTCTTGAAACAACTGGGATGACTTCAAAAGCAAATGTGGTTGCTGGCCAACTTACTTTGCTTGAACGAAAAAGACTTGAGTTGGCTCGAGCGCTCGCAATTGAGCCTTCGGTTTTATTGCTGGATGAAATTGCAGGCGGACTTACAGAAATGGAAGTTCACGATTTAGTTGTGACAATTAAATTAATTCGCGCAACTGGCATCACCTTAATTTGGATTGAGCACATTGTGCACGCACTGCTTGAAGTCGTAGATCAACTTTTGGCAATTGACTATGGGCGGATGTTGATGTGTGGCGATCCGAAATCGGTTATGGCTTCACCTGAAGTGCAGAGTATCTATTTGGGTAATGAGTAGTTTTTAGATGTCGCTTCTTGAAGTACGAAATTTATCTGCTGGTTATGGGCAGTTTCAAGCGTTGTTCGATATTTCGTTGAATCTAAATGAAGGTGCAGCAATCGCAGTTATCGGCGCCAATGGTGCGGGAAAGTCAACGCTATTGAAATCTATAGCCGGCGTTGTTGATGTGATCTTCGGCGAAATAATTTTTGACGGTGAATCAATTGTGAATTTGCAGCCCCACGAGCGATTGAATAGGGGAATTGCATTAGTCCCTGAGGGTCGACGAATTTTTCGAAGCCTTACAGTTGACGAAAATCTTTCAATCGGTGCATATTCTCGACGGCAGGGAGTATGGAATCGTGAGCTTGTTTACGAGGTGTTTCCGATGTTGGCAAAACTTACTGATCGACGTGCCGACAATCTCTCTGGGGGTGAGCAACAAGCTTTGGCAATTGGTCGTGCGCTAATGAGCAATCCACGGCTGCTTTTGCTTGACGAAGTTTCTCTCGGCCTTGCCCCGATAGTTGTAAAAAAACTCTACGAAATTCTTCCAAGAATTCGTGCAACTGGATGCTCTCTAATTTATGTTGAGCAAGACACGAATCAAGCTCTATCAGCGAGCGAATATGCATACTGTTTGCTCGAGGGTCAAGTTTCGCTAGAAGGCAAACCTTCTGATCTTTCACGAGAGCAAATTGCGTCCGCGTATTTTGGGATTGGTGTCAACAAGTGAATTGGTTTAATGCGATAATTCAAGGAGTTTTAGTTGGCGGACTTTATGCAATGTATGCGACCGGGCTTTCGGTTTCATTTGGTGTAATGCGACTTGTCAACTTGGCACATGGAGATCTTGCCGTCGGGTCAGCATTTATTGCATCTACTTTTTGTCTAGCAACTGGGCTCAGTCCATTTTTGGCGATTTTTGTGGTTCTGCCGTTATCCGCACTTGTCGGTATTGGATTACAAGTTGCGGTTTTCAATCGTGTCGTTGGCGTGGATCCGTCGTATCAAATAGTTGCAACTTTCGGATTGTCAATTGCGATACAGAACGTTTTACTGCAGCAATATGCGGCGAATCCAAGAGCATTGAATATTGGAGAATTCGGCAATCGGTCTCTCAAATTGGTTGGGGACGATGTCGTGATTGGGCTGTTTCCGCTAAGTCGATTTGTAGTTGCAGTTTTGGTTTTGGTTTTACTCTCGCTATTCATTGGTAGAACCAGAATTGGCAGAGCGTTTCGAGCGACATCAGATGACCCGGATATCGCCCGACTGATGGGGGTAAACATTCGCTCTATTTATGCGGTCGCTTTTGCAATCGCCGTTACAACGGTGGCGCTCGCTGGCATTTTCAACGGCATGCAGACGCAGTTTTCTGCAGCCGACGGCCCAGCACTCCTTATATATGCATTTGAATCAGTCATTATCGGAGGTCTCGGATCGCTCTGGGGAACCCTCTGCGGTGGAATAATTCTCGGAATCGCACAGACAATCGGTGCCGAGATCGACCCAGGTTGGAAGCAACTAATCGGTCATCTTGTCTTCTTGATCGTATTGCTAGTACGTCCAATGGGAATTTTCGGGAAAGACGAACTTCGATGACAAGCATTCAAGAATTCAGCGTTAGTCGCACCACGGTTACGAGTCGAATCTGTCAGTCAGTACTTTTGATCTGTGTTTTTTGGATGCTGTTTATTGCATCAGGTGACAACAAAGCATCGCAAGGGAAAATAATTGATCTTTGTGTTTTTATCGTTCTTGCATCTATGTGGAACCTGTTGACAGGCTTTAGTGGATTAATTTCGATTGGGCAGCAGGCCTTTGTCGGACTTGGTGCATATTCACTCATTGTGCTGGCAAATGGAGTTGGAATTAATATTTATTTAGCCGTCATTCCATCGGCGATCATTGTTGCAATAATTTCCATTCCGCTGGGTTTAGTTGCGTTTAGATTGCGTGGTGGATATTTCGCCATTGGTACTTGGGTAATTGCTGAAGTTGTCAGGCTGATTGTAAAAAATAATCAAAGCTCTGTCATTGGGGCGGGTACAGGTACCAGCCTTGAAGTACCAGAGTCACTTAAGAGCGGTCGATATCAGGTGACAACTTTTATTGCGATTGCAGTAGCTGTTGTATCAGTGGTTTTTGTCTATCTCTTTTTGCGAAGTCGCTTTGGTTTGGCACTTCAATCAGTTCGCGATAACGAAACTGGGGCAAGGTCGCTAGGTGTTGACTCTTATCGTGTTCGATTTGTCGTTTATATAGTTGCATCATTTTTCACATCATTAGCAGCAGCAACGTATTACATCAAGGGATTAAGTGTGCAACCAGACGCGGCATTCAATATTGGTTCTTGGACAGCCCCAATAATTGTGATGGTAGTGATAGGCGGCATCGGCACGATTGAAGGACCGATCATCGGCGCAGTTCTTTACTATTTGGTTCGTGACTTTGTGAGCAAGAACGAATTTTTCTCAGACCCAACTTTCTTGATTCTGACTGGCGTCGTTGCGTTAATTTTTGCTCTTTTCGTTAAAGGTGGGATCTGGGGTTTGCTACTTAAAAAGTTTCCAAAACTAACTATCTTCCCTGTTAAACGTCGTTTACATATTCAAAATTTCGAATTTGATCAGAGGGGTAATTAAGTCATGGCTAATTCTGCAATACAAGACGTTTTTATAGTCGATGCCGTTCGAACACCGATCGGCAAATTGGGTGGGGCACTATCTGGGGTTCGCGCCGATGATCTTGCGGCACACGCTGTCAAATCAATAGTTGCACGAAATCAAAATTTGGATCCTGTCGACATTGACGAGGTCTATTTTGGTGATGCAAATGGCGCAGGCGAAGATAATCGAAACGTTGCTCGAATGGCCGTTCTGCTGTCTGGCCTTCCAACAACAGTGCCAGGTGCGACAGTTAATCGATTGTGCGGGTCGGGTTTAGAGTCAGTTTTTAGTGGTTCTCGCGCAATTAGTGTAGGCGAAGTTGACGTTGTGATCGCAGGGGGAGTTGAATCAATGACTCGCGCGCCATGGGTGATGCTTAAACCGTCAAAGGCATTTCCGACTTCGCACGAGCAAATGTGGAACTCAGCACTTGGGTGGCGAATGATTAATCCAAATATGCCAGAAGCGTGGACTGTTGCACTTGGTGAAGGCGCCGAATTGCTTGCTGATAAATATTCAATAACGAGAGATGAGCAAGACCAATTCGCTGCAGAATCTCACGCTAAAGCATCTGTTGCTTGGGATTCAGGCTTTTTCGCAAAAGAAGTAGTTGCCTATCCCAATGTCGAACTTGCGTGCGATGAATGCATTCGCACTGACAGCACAGTAGAAAAGCTTTCTAGTTTAAAGCCAGTATTTCGCAAAGGCGGCACTGTTACCGCCGGTAATTCTTCGCCAATGAACGATGGCTCAGCAGCAACATTGCTGATGTCGAGTGCGGCATTAAATCGAACCGAGGCGAAACCGCTTGCTCGAATAGTTTCAAGGGCAACCGCCGGAGTCGAGCCGCAACTTTATGGAGTTGGTCCAGTTGAGGCTGCACAAAAAGCGTTGGCACTTGCAGGCCTTACTTGGGATGATATTGACAGTGTTGAACTTAACGAAGCCTTTGCGGCACAAAGTTTGGCGTGTTTACGCTCGTGGCCAGAGCTTGATAAAAGTAAGGTCAACCCACAAGGTGGTGCGATAGCGATCGGTCATCCACTTGGTTGCTCAGGTGTTCGTATTCTCTCGACGCTTGTTCATAATTTACAACGCACAGGTGGCCGCTACGGATTAGCCGCCATGTGCATTGGCGTTGGTCAAGGAATCGCAATTGTTATTGAAAATAATTCATCAAAGTAGTTCATTTAAATATTGGAGGTTTAGATTTATGTCAAGTCGAATTACGCCCGCGGAACATTTAAAAGAAGTACAGAATTCTTTTGATGATTCAATGAATCCCCGGTTGGTCGAAGTTTTGCGAGCGGCAGTTAAACATTTACATGCCTTTACCGCTGAAGTTGGGCTGACACATAAAGAATGGTTTGCCGGAATAGATTTTTTAACGCAAACAGGAAAGATGTGCGATGAGGTACGTCAGGAATTCATATTGCTTTCGGACACTCTTGGAGTTTCAATGTTGCTCGAGATGATCAACTATGCCGCTTCAGATGGGGCCACAGAGCCAACGGTGTTTGGCCCGTTTCATGTCGATGGGGCTCCAAACAGAAAAGATGGAGAATCAATTATTGACCAGATATTCCCTACTGACAGCCCGCTGGCTTTTAGCGGAACCGTTAATGATCTAAATGGAAAACCAATTGCCGGCGCATCATTAGACGTCTGGCAAGTCCAATCAAACGGACTTTATGATGTGCAGCAAGGTGCCAGTCAGCGCAATCTTCGTGGAGTTTTCAAAACTAATGCCGATGGAAGTTTCACTATCAATACTGTGCGACCAATTGATTACACAATCCCCGATGATGGTCCTGTTGGCAAAATGCTAAGAGCCTCTGGTCGACATCAATGGCGACCAGCACATATTCATATGGTTGTATCTGCGGATGGGTTCATCCCCGTGATTACCCATTTGTTTGATCAAGCATCAAAATATCTAGACAGCGACGCCGTGTTTGGCGTGAGAGATTCACTCATTGTCGATATGTCAAATGGTCACTGCAACTATGACTTCGTTCTAGACTCAACTCGTGAGTGAAGTGCACCCTCTTGACTGTGAGGCCTGTGCGGCGATTGATGCTCTAGACGGCAAAATTGATGGAAAAATTTACAACCTAGACCACTGGAATGTTAGAAACGAACGGAGACACTTCGCATCTTTACTAGAAAGAGAAGATCTAGTTGCTGACCGAATTACAAAGTTCGCAGGGTCACTTAATTTTATTTACATTCACGCAATCTGGTTTGGTATTTGGGTGGCACTGAATGCCGGGCTTTTTGGTGTTTCGCTTAAATTCGACGAGTTTCCGTTTGGTCTGCTGACAATGATTGTCAGCCTTGAAGCAATTTTTTTGGCGACTTTTGTAATGGTTAGCCAAAATCGTCAGTCAGCCCGAGCAGACTTGCGGGCGCAAGTTGACTTTGAAGCGAACCTGCAATCATTAATTTGGACAGTCCATGTTGGTCATGCACTAAATATTGACGTTAAACATGTTGGCGATTTATGTAAAGCCGCAATTGAAGAGTCCCGAAAAAATTAAAGGAGTTTTACGCGTGCGATTTGACGAGCAGCTAGAAAGTTTCAAACAAGACGGCACGTTGTCGGCTGAGCAGGCCGAGTTGCTGCGCACCGCAACCAGGTTTCCACTCAACTCAACCGAACTTCTTTCGATACTTGGTGGACTTTTCGTGCTATTTGGCATCGTCTGGCTGATTGGTCCGCTGTTCGGTGATCTAAGCCAACTCTTAGTAGCCGCAATTTTGTATCTGATTTTCGCGTTATTGTCCGTCGCAACAAAATCGCTTTCAAAGAAACCTCAACTCAAAAACTTGGCTGAGGTTATAGAAGTTTTGGCAGTCACAAGTTTTTCGATTGCGACAGGGTTTTTGGTTGCACAAACTGATGCAAAGTCTGAAGTCTCGGCTCTTGTTGCATCTCTCCCTGCACTCTTCTACGGATGGCGAAGGTCAAAGGAGAGCAGGTTTTCTGGTTCAACCACTTTGGCGACCAGTGCACTGATCGCGACTCTGTCTGGGCTTGCGACCATTGATCAGAACTCAAATGCTGCCGGCGCGAGTTTGACACTTGTTGGCGCAGTCTTGCTCTGGTGGGCCGAGCAAACCACTGTAAAAAGCAAATTTGTTTTACGGCTATTGGCGACTTCAATCGTCGTTGTGGGTGGATTCACTACGTTCTCGTTGTTCGCCAACGACATAGTTGATTCTGGAATCTCTTTGATTTTCGCAGTCGTACTATTTGGCTACGGCATAAAAAAGATGTACGTCGAAGTTATTGCCATTGCCGGATTTGGTTTGTTGGTATCAGAATTTAGATTCGTAACATCTATCACGGATGATTCAGGTCTGCAAGGCTTAACGACTTTGGTCGTGGGTGTGGTAATTCTGTTGTTTGCTCTTCGCAAACTACGTAGTTCTAGAACTAAACCCTTAAATTAATACGGGCCCAAGTTGGTCTATACGAATTGGTTGACTGCTATGCATCGCTGAATGCCCTGCCGGGTGAGTTGCGATGACTTCAACATTAAGAATCTTGCCATCTTTCAATTTCGCAAAGACAACTGCGAGCGATAAATAAGCCAAGCAGGCGCTCACTAAAACAGTTTCGTAACTCAACATACTTGTAGCGGCGATGCCGATGATTCCCCCGGTTATGAACGCAAAGTTATACAACAAATCGTAGAGGGCAAAGATTTTGCCGATAGCCGTTTTTGATGCGTTCGCCTGAATCGTCGCATCCGATCGAACGCGCAGGTTTTGAAATGCGAAAGCCGAAATCATAACTGCACCCAGGGCAACTCGTGGATGAGCGAAAAATGATGCGGCACCGATTGCTGAGCCAGCCAGCGCGAATGCGATCACAGTCACGGATCGACGCGGAAACCGCTCGGATATCCATTCTGCGGTGATTGATCCAATGAAAGAGCCGCTGGCGGAGATTCCAAGCACGGCAACATATCCCGTTGTTTGCATATTGAAAGATTTGTCGATCATCACTGCGATGCTGGCGATACAGATGCCCAATAAAAATCTGTGATTGGTGGTCGCAGCCATTGCAAAACGAGTTTTAGGAGAGCGAATCTGTGCGAATAATCCTTGAAAGCCGAGTTTCTTTTTGACTAGCTTGCCACCACCGACGACTGTTTGGATACTGCCATATTGACGCGCGGCAAAAAGCTGCAAAAAACCTGCAACGATAAAACTAACCACTGGCATTTGTTGCGCCAAGAAAAAACTTATCGCTGCACCAGTTGCTCCAGCGATCACGCTCAAAATCAATGAACTTGAGTCAGCGGCAACAAGTTCGTGTCGTCGCACTAAATATGAAAGCGAAGTGGCTCTGGCTGTGTAGAGAATTCGTGTCAAACCAAGTAAAACACAAAAACATAAGTAGCCAATAAATCTTTTGATGTTGGGTTGTTCGAAAGCTGAGAGAATCGCGACAAATGTAAAAAGAGCACGCAACAGGTGTCCACGGCTCAGCAGCAAAACCCGATCGAACCGATCAGCGAAATCGCCGGCGATTGGCCCAACCAGAATTAATGGGATTAGTGAGACGATGAGCGTTGTAGTCATCGCGGTGAGTGACGGTCCGGAGCTGAACCGAAACACCAACACGTTGGTCAAAGTTATGGTTGTGAGCGCATCTGCAGTTTGTGACGAGAACTGTGCGCTCATTGCGCGACGAAAGTCAATGTATTTGAAAAGATCTCGTCGGCGCACATGCACTGCAATGCTCTTGCGTCGCAACTTTGTCACATATTTATTGTGACTGATATCAAAATTTCTGATAGCAAATTTTGGTGAACAATGGCTGAACATTTGATAACTCGGATAGTGTCTGCAGGTATGAATTCAGCAATTCGCAAAATCATCGTGGGTTGTGTGATTGTTGCAATCGGGGCAGTTGCTGGTCCGTGGGCCTATATCAATGTTGTAAAAAAAGATGCACCTGATTTACTGACGCTTGAGCCTTCAGCGACAACGACTCTTGAGACTTCTACGAGCACGGTCGTCGAGTCGTCCTCGACGACGATTGCCGAAATATCATCGACGACAGTCGCCGCGCCAAGAAATTTAGATGGCGTATGGTCGGTAGCTGGCGAATCAATCGTCGGATACCGCGTCAAAGAAATTATCGTCGGTCAAAGTACCGAGGGTGTCGGTCGTACATCTGTGGTCACTGGTTCGCTCAAAATTTCTGGGCAAGAAGTTACCGAGGCGCAATTCACCGTCGACATGACCACTCTAAAAAGTGACAGTTCTCGTCGCGACAGTCAGGTAAACGGACGTATTCTTGATACGACGGCGTTTCCGACTGCAACTTTTGTTTTGACAAAACCGATCAAACTCACGGCAGCATCGTTTGCGGGCGAAGATCTTGCGATAAAAACAACTGGTTCGCTAACCCTTCGTGGTGTTAAAAAAGACGTCAATGTTGCGCTTGTGGCGCGCCTTGTTGACGATTTCATTAAGGTCAATGGATCAATTGAGCTCGTGTTTGCAGATTGGTCAATTCCTGATCCAAGCATCGCGGCGATAGTTGTCGAAGATCGAGGGCTCCTCGAGTTTCTAATTCGCTTTTCGCGTTAGTAACTGCGAATTGTTACGTAGATGCCGCCATTTGACTCTGTCGCGTCATAGCGAAGCAGTGACCGAGACGCAGGTCCAGTAATCACAGAACCTGTCGTAGGGTCAAACTGTGACCCATGAAGTTCACACTCGAGAAGTTTGCCAACTCGCGCAACCGGAAACCCCGCGTGGGTGCAATTTACGCTGAGTGCAGTGATTCCTGCGTCAGTGCGAGTTACTACTACTCCGCTCGACCCACCAGTTGGCAACGGAACGCTAACGATCGAAGTTTTGCCAATTTCTAGTGCTGCGCTTTCAAGAACTCGCACCGTGATTATTTGTTCTTGAGAAACTAACGGAGAGCGACGCCAGACCAGTTTGCCTTTGGCATTTCGGCAGATATATGTGACGCCGTCTACAGTTTTTTCGCGTCCTTTCACTTGACAAGGAGAGCCGGCAGAAATCGCAGGTGCTGCTGCCGACACACGACTGCTCGTGAACATCCAGATGAACGACGAAATAGTCGTGGCGATAAATGTGCGTCGTGATGAATTGTTGTTCACTTTAAAAGTTTCTGATCTATTTGCGTTTGTTTAATAGTCTAAACAGCACGCCGCAAACAACCACTAATTCGCATGTCAGATTTTTGTTGAGTTTGGATTCTGGGTTGACATCGAGTACTTGGCGTCACCCGGCGAATCTCGGGTCAGTCGGCTTCAGCGGCCAGCTTCAGCCAGGTTTCTTCGGCTAAGTTAACTTTCGCTTGAGCCTTGGCTAACTCTTCGCTAATTTTCGCCAACTTCACATGGTCATTGCCTGCAGACCTCATTTGGAGAGTGATTTTTTCGAGTTCTGCCGTGGCTTTAGTCAGTGCCGTTTCTGCTTGAGTAACTAATCGGCGAAGTGTGCTCGGACTTCTTGACGATTTCGTCGATTTTGGTTTTTGTGAAAGTTCGGCTGCAGCAACGGTTGGTGTGCTGATTAATTTGCCGCGTTGAGCACCAGACATCTGCTCGGTTGGGGCCGTGTTTCGTTGCTTCAACCAACCTGCCACGCCTCCGCGAACGACCGCCGCGCCACCGACACCGTCAAGCGCCAGAACATCAATCACCGTACGATCAAGAAAAACCCTGTCGTGGCTAACCACGACAACGATGCCTGGCCACTCATCTAGATAATCTTCGAGTGCACGAAGCGTGTCGAGATCTAAGTCATTTGTCGGTTCGTCAAGCAGCAAAACATTTGGTTGCTCAATCAGAGTCAACAAAAGTTGCAAGCGTCGACGCTCGCCACCCGACAAAGTTGAAATCGGCGCATATTGAGTGTCACCATCGAACCAAAATTGTCGCATCAACTGATTGTCTTCAATTGATGGTTGTCCTTTGTCACCGGCAACGGCTTCGCGCACGCGCTGGTTGACATTTAGTTCGCGCCCGAGTTGGTCGTAGTAGCCAATCTTGACGGTGCTGCCAACATCCAAGTGTCCGTGTGTTGGTTTGAGCCGACCAGAAATCAAATCAAGCAATGTGCTTTTGCCTGCGCCGTTTGGGCCGACGATGCCAAGTCGGTCACCAGGTTCAAGTTCATGGTCGAAAGCGTTCAAAACCAATGTGCCCGAAGCAACGCCTGCGTCAGTTTTTGTATTCGGTTTTGCGTTCGGCCATGAGAATCCAACGCCGTGAAGTTCGACGCCTTTTGATCCGAGTCGTTGATTGCCCAGTGACAGACCGATTTCGCCAGACCTGGCAGCAGCCTCTGGTCGGCGGTTCACAAGTTCGGTTGCTGCTGCGATTCGTGCTTTTGGCTTCGTCGTGCGTGCCGGTGCACCGCGGCGCAACCACGCAAGTTCGGTGCGCGCCAAGTTTTTTCGTTTCTGTTCGGCTGTCGCCGCTTGTTCTTCGCGTTCGATTCGTGCGGCAAGATATGCGGCATACCCAGAGCCGGCGTTTCGTTGGGCAGGCATGTGTAAATAAGCGTGGCCACGATCAATTTCAAGAACTTTTGTGGTTACACGATCAAGCACGTGACGATCGTGCGTCACCAAAATTAATCCGCCACGATAATTCGCCAACCACTCTTCGAGATAGGCAATCGCGTCAAGATCTAAATGGTTGGTCGGTTCGTCAAGAATCAACGCGTCCCATTCGCTAACGAGCAATTTTGCCAGTGCAACTCGTTTTTGTTGCCCACCAGAAAGTTCATCTGTTTGCGAATCAATTAGGCCCGTCATGCCGAGACGATCGAGCATTGCTTCGCCACGCCAATCTTCACCCACCGCGTCGCGTACTGTGCCCTTTGGTAAAACTGGTTGTTGTGCGAGAATGCCAATTCGCGCGCCGCGACCGTATCGCACAACACCGGCATCTGGCGAGTAATCACCGCTGAGAATTCGCAGCAGCGTGCTTTTGCCGCAGCCGTTTAAACCGACAACGCCGATTCGATCGCCGTCGCTGAGAGTCAACGAAATATCGTCAAATAACGGACGATTCGGCCGAGAGGCCTTAAGCCCTTGGGCGTCAATCAAAATCACAGCCTTTCAGGCTATGGATGCATCTTGAGTATCGTTGTCACTTATGCCTGATTTTTTAACGAACTACGCGCAGACTCAACCCAACAAGTTGGCTGTGATTGATGACCGACCAAATGGCAAAATTCGCACGCTGACTTGGAAGCAACTCAATGAAGAAGCGAACCGTCTCGTAAATGTTTTGACAGATATTGGCGTCACGCAACCCGGTGAGAAAGTCGTGTGGTGTGGGCAAAACTCTGTGGGTGTCGTCGTAATGACAAACGCTGCCAGAAAACTTGGTGTGACTTCAGTGCCACTTAATTATCGCTTGAGTGATGATGAGTCGGCATATGTCACGGATCATTGTGATGCCACGGTTGTCTATGTAGACGCCGAGAATGCCGCAACTTTCGAACGAATTCGAAACCAAATTCCGAAAGTCAAAAAAATTCTCGTTTACGACGGGGTTGCTCCTGAGTCGATGCTCTCGTGCGATGAACTAATGGCCGCAGCATCACCACTTGAGCCCAGCGTCATTGCAAGCAGAGAACCTGGCGCAACAATGATCTACACATCGGGCACAACAGGCAAACCAAAAGGTGCTCTGCGAACTTCGCGCACGAGCCCCGAGCAAGGTTTGGCGCTCGCTAACTTACTTGGTGCATCGCCTAACGATATTTATTTGACGACTGGCCCGCTCTATCACAGCGGCCCCGGTGGTTTTATGGTCACGGCGCTGGCATTTGGTCAGACGATCATTACGCAGCGTAAATTTGATCCGCAAGATTGGTTGCGCCTAGTTGATAAATATAAAGCGTCAACGACATTTAGCGCGCCGACACCGATTCGTATGATCTGTAATCTGCCGCCAGAGATCAAGAAAAATTACGATGTGTCGTCGATGCGATGCATGGTCGCCAACGCAGCACCTTGGAGCATGACGCTCAAGAAAATGTATCTAGATTATTTCCCGGCGATTTCGCTTTATGAGATTTATGGCTCAACCGAACTCGGCGTAAATTGTGTTTTGCTACCCGAAGACCAACTGCGAAAGCCTGGCTCATGCGGCAAACCATCGCCATTAGTTGAAATTAAGTTATTTGACGATGACAGCAATGAAGTGACTGGTTATGGCCCGCAACAAACTGGCGAGTTGTATGTCAAGAGTCCGTCGGTGTTCGCCGACTATTACAAGCAGCACGATAAATATGTCGCCGACCAAAAGCACGGGTATCAAACAGTCGGCGACATCGCCTATCGCGACGAAGACGGATACCTATATATATGTGATCGTAAGAAAGACATGATTATCTCAGCAGGAATGAACATCTACCCGGCAGAGATTGAAGGCGTTCTTGAGAATCATGCCGACATTTACGAAGCCGCCGTGTTCGGTATTCCGAGTGAAGAGTGGGGCGAAAGTGTGCACGCGGTGATTGTGCGTCGACCGGGTTCGGCAATGACCGAAGCCGATGTCGATACGCATGCCCGAGCGCATTTGGCGAATTACAAGATTCCTCGGTCAATCACATGGAGCGACGAGTTACCTAAGACCGGCTCGGGCAAGATTTTAAAGCGTGATCTTCGCGCACCGTTCTGGGCTGGTCGCGCCTCACAGGTCTAGCGTTACGGCATGCCGGGTGTTCTTGAAATTCCAAAAGCGTTTACGCCGACAGGTGGTTATGGTGCAGAAATGCCTGCACCTGTGTTGGCAAATTGCACCGACCAAGTCGCGTCAAATATTCCTGATTTTCGTGGATTATGGCAAGCGATTGATGTTCGAGTTAACGGTGAAGTTGCACCTGCACAACTCAAAGTTTGGCAACACCTTGAGCGCATTGAGCAGGCTGGCAATCGCGTCGTGATAACTGCAGGTGGTGTGTTGCATGACATGTATGCAGATGGAACTTTTGAAAATGGAATCAACGATGTAATGGCTGCAGATTTTGTCACGCCACTTTATGTTGCGGCCACTTTTGAAAATGATGTTCTCGTTTTGCGTCCGAGAGGTTTAGAAGGCATAGAGGTGAAACGCTGGCTTGACGGCGAACATCTGATTTGGGAGTACAGCACGTTTTTCACTGTTCGCCTTGAACGTCTTTCATAGACCAAGTTAGAAGTTGGTCAGTCGTTATTTAAGAGTGGCGAATAACGCGGGGAAGACCTTTGAAACCTTCGCAGTTAAATACTCACCGTAAGTCCCTGTCCATGCCTGAACACTCGTGTTGTCCCAACGGCGCGCGACATCATCAGCAGGTGGCGTACCGTCAAGTGGCAACGGCTCGACCGATGCATCCCATGAAGGATCAATAAAAAACGGATACGACATTCGCTCACGTCCACTTGAATTCTTAACTCGATGCGCAGTTGAGCGATATCGCCCGAGAGTTAGCCGATCGAGCATGTCGCCGATATTGACAACAAAAATATCTGGCTCGGCTGGTACATCGAGCCAACTGTTTGTTGTCATGCGTACTTGCAAACCTCCGCAATCATCTTGCGCGAGAATTGTCAGCAATCCATAATCTGTATGCTCAGCCACGCCCCATTCGCTAATGCCATCTTGTGGCACACGCAAAATATCAACTGGCGGATAATGAAAGATTCGAAACAAGCAAGTTGGCTGACTCGCAATAGTTTTTGCAAACCAGTCGGCTGGCATCTGCAAACCCAAAGCAACACCGCGCATTAACGCTGCGCCGAGATGTTGCATCGCCGCGAACCATTCGTCGGCACAAGCACCCAACTCGGCCGGTATTTGTGGGTAGAGGTTCGCGCCGTGCAGTGGCGTTCGGGCCACAACTCGCGGATCGCTGGCCGGCAATTGCTCACCTATATATAGGCCCTCTTTACGGTCTGGCACGCCAGAAGTCAGTTCGTCGCCCACGCCAAACCAACCACGCCAGGCCGAGCCTGCCAGTGGCATTGCACATTTTGATTTTTCTGCATTATTGAGGGCGAAAAACTCACGGGATAATTCATCGAGCCGTTCGCGCAATTCTCGTGAGACGCCGTGGTTCGTGATCCGAAAGAATCCGCTTTGACGACACGCAGAATCTATTTCGTGAGCACATTTATTCGCTGCGCTCTCGCTGCTATCGGCGCTCAATAACGGACCCACATCAATCAACGGCAAACTTGCATTCATGACTCAAGTTTATTGTCAGTCAGGTATGACTGATAATTGTCGTTCGGTGACAGCGCCGAGAGTACAGGCGACTAATCTCTTTTCATGAAAGTTTTGCTTGATTACGATTCGTGTCACGGGCATCAAATGTGTGCGATTGCCGCGCCAGAGGTTTTTGGTAGCGACGAAATCGGTAATGCAAAGGTTTTAATCACAGGAGAGATTCCGGCAGCCCTTCACATCAAAGTACGAAGAGCAGAGTCAAATTGTCCAGAACGCGCAATAACAATCATCGAATAGCAAGAGATCACGAAAGAGAACTAGAAACATGACCGACACTCAAAAACCAGTCACTGACATCACGACCGATTACGACATTTTCGCTCCTGATTTCATCAACAATCCATATCCGAGATATACCGAGATTCGCGAATCAAAGTGCCCGATTGCGCACACCGAACGCTACGAAGGTTCATGGTTGCCGACGCGATATGACGATGTTGTTGCGATCGCCCAAGAGTACGAGACATTTACTTCGCGTCAAATCTTGGTGATGCCACCAGCCAACGGTCGTAGCGAAGGACCGTATGCGGCAGTTGGTGCGCCACCAATTACTAGTGATCCACCAGATCATCATTGGCATCGCCGATTGATCTTGCCGGTGTTCGCGCCACAAGCAGTTGCGCAATACGAACCAGGCACGCGCGATTTGTGCAACGCATTAATTGATGAGTTCATCGACAAGGGCGTTGCTGATGCAGCCAGCGATTATGCGCAACATATTCCGGTGCGCGTGATTTCAAAAATGCTCGGCGTGCCACTGACGATGGAAGACGAATTCACAGATTGGGTGCGCGGTGCACTTGAGAATATTACCGATTCAGAACGTCGCATGAAGAGTTTCCGGAGCATCGTCGAGTATTTCATCGGCGAAGTGCAGTCGCGTGCGGCGAATCCTCGTGAAGATGATTTCATTACTCAACTTATGAACACTGAAGTCGAAGGCAAAAAAGTGCCGATCGAATATGTGCTCGGTGTTTGCAACTTAATGTTGGTTGCGGGCATCGATACAACTTGGTCGGCGATTGGTTCGTGCATGTGGCACATGGCCCAACACCCTGAGCATCGCAAACAATTGCGTGAGCATCCAGATTTATGGCCGACGGCGGTTGAAGAGTTGTTGCGCGTTTATGCGCCAGTAACGATGGCACGCATTGTTGATCATGACATCGAGTTTCAGGGTTGTCCGATGAAGGCGGGCGATCGAGTGCTGATGGCGTTTCCGGCTGCGAATCGTGACCCGCGACAGTTTGAAAACCCAGATGAAGTAATTCTTGATCGGCAGAACAATCGGCACGTTGCGTTTGGTTCTGGCATTCATCGTTGCGCCGGCAGCAATTTGGCGCGACTCGAGCTTCGAGTTGCGTTGCAAACTTGGCTTGAGCGAATTCCTGAATTTGAGTTGATTGACCCATCCAGTGTTACTTGGGCGGGCGGTCAAGTGCATGGCCCACGCAAGTGCATGGTCAAGTTCTAACTTTCCCATTTTCTCTGCCGCCTCGCCGGCTCGTTAGTACACTTGTATTACACAAGATCAGCGCAGAAGAAATTCTGTTTAACCACTGGTAAAAGTAAGGGCGGCACCGAAATGTGTCGCCCTTGTTATTTAGTTGGTTACGAAACGACTTCGAAACCCAGGTGCATGCCATTCTTGTAGTGACCTGGCAAATTGCAAACGAGTTGGTACTTTCCGGCCGCAAGATTGAGGGTCAAAGTTTCAGTAGTTCCAACTTTGAACTCACCAATTTCGTCGATTACTTCGAGGCCCTCTGCCGGCTCAGGAAAGTGATCACCATCGAGCGGAATCTCACCAACTGCAATGTCGGTCTTAACTACGAGAAACTCGTGACCGATTGTGCCGTCATTGGTAACCGTGAACTTAACTTCGCCAACTTTTGCTGCAACTGCACTTGTCTCGACGCCCCATTCGTGAAGGTGACCAGTGATGTCATTGCTGATACCGCTCTCGGCGGCGTTTCCGTCTGCGCCGCAACTAACAAATAGAGCAGTTGAAATGAGCACTACCGCCGAAATTCTGATAATTCGTAAGTTCATATTTCCCCTGTCGAACTAGTGCACAATCTACTAAGTGTTGGGAGTCACTTACGATTCAACAAGCGCATATCTATAAGTGATATACGCTGATCGCGCGATCGCCCAGCTCGAAGAAAGCCCCTAATTATGTTGATAAAGCTTGCCCGTTTTAGTGTCCGCCACCGTCGATTAATGGTCGGTTTCTGGGTCATTTTGCTCGTCGCCCTCGGTGCAATCTCAAACTCGGTCGGCACGAACTTTGCCACCGAATTCGAACTTCCCGCTAGCGAGTCAAACGATGTACGAAACCTGCTCAGCGCCAACTCGTCTGATCGCGCAGGTTTCAGCGGGCAAATCGTTTTCACCTCGCCATCGGGCATCGCTACTGACGAAGTTAAAGCAAAGATGTCGGCGCTCTTCGCCGAAGTTGCAACACTTGAAGGCGTCTCGGTGATTAGTCCGTTTGACACACAAGGGCAAATCAACCAGTCGGCCACGACAGCGTTCGCGACAATTGATGTCTCTCTTCGTTCGCAAGAAGAGATCATCAAACTTGGTGAAGACATTCGTGCTCTCGGCGAAAAATTTGCACTTGATGGTTTACGAATCGAATACGGTGGAGAAGTTTTCGCTGGCTTTGAGCTTCCCGCGAGCGAACTCTACGGTCTGATCGCTGCAATTATTATTTTGGTTCTCGCGTTCGGCTCGGTTTTGGCGATGGGTCTGCCAATCGGCACTGCAATTCTCGGGCTTGGCATCGGCACATCGGTGGTCGGCATCCTCAGTCAAGTCGTCAGCATGCCTGACTTCACAACTTCGCTCGTGGCAATGATCGGGCTCGGTGTCGGCATTGACTATGCACTATTCATAGTCACGCGTTATCGCGAATGTCTCGCCGATGGGCTCAGCGTCGAAGACTCGGTCGTCGAAGCAGTCGACACTTCTGGTCGCGCAGTTATTTTCGCTGGTATCACCGTAATAATTTCGTTACTCGGGCTATTGTAATGGGGTTATCATTTGCTCGCGGTTTAGCAATCGGCGCAGTCATCGGCGTTTTGTTTATGATCATCGCGTCGATCACGTTTTTACCGGCGCTTCTTGCAATGGTCAAACATCGTGTTGACGTCACAACTCGTGCGGCACTTATTGCACTCGTGGCATTCGTATTGATTGCGCTTGTTGCAGTGATCAAAGAGTCATTGAAAATATTTTTAGTCGGTCTCGCAGTGACTGTCTGTATCACGCTCGTCAGCTTGGTCTTTAAACCCTTGCGCATGCCAATTAAACATCGCCCTAAAAAAGCTAAAGAACTTACATTTTGGTATCGCTGGAGTCGATTTATTCAGCGCCGTCCGTGGGTTGCAGCAATTAGTGCAACAGCAGTGTTGCTCGTGCTCGCATCTCCGCTCGCATCAATTCGACTTGGTTTCGGTGACAACGGCAATGCACCAACCGATTCAACAGTTCGTAAAGCATTCGACATGGTTGCAGAAGGTTTTGGGCCTGGCTTTAACGGGCCGTTATACATAACCGTGCAGGGCGAAACCGCAGCGCAACCAGCAAAACTTGAAGCATTCGTCGCAACGATAAATTCAACCGACGGCGTCGCATATGCACAAGCAGTGCCCGCATCTGCAGATGGGTCGTTGTCATTAGTCATTGCTTATCCGACAACAGCACCACAAGATGAAGCAACGTCGCGCCTAGTTAAATTCTTGCGTAGCGATGTAATCGCGCAATCTGGTGTTGATGCAAAAGTTGGCGGCTTCACAGCAGCAGGCACAGATTTCGCCACCGCTATCGGTTCGCGAATGCCATATCTATTCATCGGCGTGCTCTCGCTTTCATTTTTATTATTGATGGCAGTGTTCCGCAGTTTGCTTGTACCGCTAAAAGCAGTAATCATGAATTTGCTTTCAATCGGTGCTGCTTATGGTGTGCTCGTTGCAGTATTTCAGTGGGGGTGGGAATCAGCCTGATCGGTGTTGGCAAAGCGGGGCCAATCGAGTCGTGGGCACCGATGATGTTATTCGCAATCGTGTTCGGGCTTTCTATGGATTACGAAGTGTTTTTGCTTTCGCGAGTAAAAGAAGAATATGACCGCACCGGCGATAACGCCACAGCAGTTGCCGATGGTCTCACTGCGACTGCGCGTGTAATCACCGCGGCTGCATTGATCATGGTGTTCGTGTTCGGCGCTTTCGTGCTCGGCTACGACCGACAACTAAAACTTTTCGGTCTTGGTCTTTCGGTCGCAGTGTTCATCGACGCCACGATCGTGCGCATGGTTCTTGTGCCAGCAACGATGGAGTTACTTGGTGATCGCAACTGGTGGATACCAGCGTGGATCAATAAGCTTTTGCCGAAGATTGATGTCGAAGGTCACCACCACACAAAATAGCTAGTTCGCTAATTGCGCCGACGCTGATCGTCGCGTCGTCGCTGATCGTCGCGTCGCGTTGCCTGTCGATCTCGCTGTGCCGGTTCGTCACGTCTCGGTTGAACTCGGCGTGGCGATTCTGACTCTGTGCTAACTGAAATATTCTGTGAGATCTGATCAAACAGTTGTCGCAATGAACTTGCCTGCGCGCGCGTTTGTTGCGTATTGATAATTGAATTTGGGTCACTAGCAAGTAGGCCAACGAAAGTTTCAGCGACAATTAGCGATCCGACCGGTCCGAGTCGAAATGGCCCTCGTTGTTGACCGACAATCGCACCGTCAACAACTCGATATGCCGATGCCGTTGACTCGGCAAGAATGTTATGCCCAAAGCGGTGTTTTGCCAGCAAGACTTGGCGCCAGTTTTGTTATCGGGGTCGCCTCTGTTGCGACTCCAGTTGCTTTGCCGATCAAAATTTCGTCGTCGCGCAAAACACGAACGCCGAGTGCACGAGCAACATCTTGGCCCGTCGGTAAACCCAGTTGTGATGAGCGCAAAAGATTTCTTTTCGCTAAGTTTGCAGGCCCTGCCGAAGTTACCGGCAGTGGCAACAGACTCAACGAGTTTGTTATTGAAGCGTCAATTTTGTAACTGCTTTGCACGCCTGTCTCTGATCGTCCGCTGCGGCTAAAAAATCGCGACCAATCGATCCCAAAATTTGAAGGTGCAGCACTAAAACCAACAAGGTCGATACCTGGCGTGCCGAATGATCCGCTGAAAACTGGCAGTCGGTCAACTTCACTATTGATGCGATATAGACCGCGAACTTGTGAATGTCCGAAGCGGTAAGCGGCAACAGCAAATTCAACTGGCATCTGCATGCAAGATGAATAAAACGACAAGTTCGCAGTGAGGCTCCCATTATTGTTAGACAAGACACGTTCGAGTATGCGGCGGTCAATAATCTTTGGCAGATTAATCGAGCACAACTAATTGTTGGTACTGCGCAACTACTGCTTTGCGCGCGTTAGAAAAACCTCAGTGTTTGAAAGTTGCGGTTGCTCTCGCAAGATGCGATCAACTTGTTGGTTGTGTAGTCGGATAAACATTGAGTGGGATACCCAGCCGACAATGCGATTTTTCATCATTGCGCGGGTCACCAACTATTGCTTGACCTCTTGAATCTCGTGGCAAGTCCCGAGCGCCAGTGTCGGTGCTACCTGTCAATAGTTTTGCCTTCGAGTAGATGCATCGCGTCTGCGTTATATAACTTGCCGAAGTTACAGGGCCAGAGCCGTAAAGCGAATCAAGGTCAAATTGCGGTGTTCGCAAATTAACCAGAGACGAGACATCTGTTGCGCTTGTCAGGTCGTTTGGCCTGTCGTCAAGCGTCAGGTCGTGATCAACGAATTGGCCAAAATATGTGTATCCGGCTGGTATGTCCAGATTTTTCTTCTGCATCAATTTCAGTTTCTGGCGTCGGGTCAACCTCAGGCTCGGCCATTATCGCCTTTAGTAAGAGCGTCGATTTCGGATGTACTAAACGTGGCTGCAGGTAAATTTGCGAACATTCTTCCATAGCCGTTTGTCGGCATCGAGCAAGTGCCGCAAGCGCTTGAGGTTGATTCAAATGCGCCTGCTACCGAACTCGTGATGGTGCTCAATCACAATCATAGAAATGGTAAGAATTCGCTTGCGGATCATGATCGGTTCCTGTTCTTGATGTCGGGTTGCATAAATAATACGCGACAAATTAAGAGCCTGATATGAGTTAGTTAAGAAAAAGTAAAGAAAGTATCGGCGGCAACAGCAATGTGTCGCTCTTGCTATTTACGGCCACTTTAAGGCAGAGTTTTGTGCGGGCGTCTAATTAATCGCTGAGTGTTTGCGAGTCAGGCGTGACGAGCCGTAGGCAGCAAACATGCAACACACACCAGCGGATTACAAACGATGACTTATACGAGCCAGTCGTATCGCGCAAATAACCCGCACCAGTTGCAGCAACTGCAGCGCCGACTTGATGCCCTGCAAAAACCCATCCATATACAAGCGGGCCACGCTTCACACCGAATCGCTCAACACAAAGCGCAACTGTTGGCGGCACCGTGGCAACCCAGTCGAGCCCATACAACATCATGAAACCCGCCAAGTCCGAAAACCGCCTTGAGTCAACGTCGGGTCAAGAAAAGCAAAACTCACCCCGCGTATCGCATAATAAAAAATCAATAATTTCGCAGGATCATAACGATCGGTGAACCAGCCACTCGCAATCGTGCCGATCACATCGAAGCCCACCGATCAACGCCAAGTATCCGGCTGCAGTTGTTGCAGCAACGTGATGGTCATGATCGGCTGACAAGAAATGTGTTTGATATGAGTCCGTTAGTTGATAACCGCAAACAAAGAACGATCCCCAAAGCAACCAAAAATATTGTCGCGGTCGGGCATCGTTTAGTGCGCTCATCGCCGAGCGAATCGGGTTCGTTAGCGCAGTAGGCGACTCATAATCGTCGGGTGCGCCGTATGCAAGATTCCGATATCGGCAGGCGAGTTGCGCAAAAAGAAACCAACGACGGGTACAACCGCGAGCGCGCAAAATGCAATCGTTACGCCAACGGTTCGCCAGCCGTGTGCAGCCGCAAGTCGTGTTAGTAGTGGAAGAAAAACAAGTTGCCCAGATGCAGACGCCGCAGTAAGTGCACCCATTACGAGTCCGCGTCGTGCAACAAACCAACGAGCGCAATTGTTGAAGCGAATACTGTTGCCATGCAACCAGAACCCGTGCCAACAAACCTGCACCCCACAAAAGATAAAGGTGCCAAGGTGCTGTCATTTGCGTGGTGCCAAGTGCGCCGAGACTAATTATTAATAGCGCAATAAATTGTGATTCGTCGCAACCCAAATCGCATTTTGCAATGCCGCCGCAAACGGGGCCGATGAACCGAATAATAAAACATTGATGCGACGGCGGTGCCGATCGTGCCGCGTCCCCCAGCCGAACTCATCGTGCAATGGGTCGATCAATATGCTCGTGTTGAAACGAAACCCAGATGCGCCGAGCAATGTGATGAAAGCGACGAAAAAGATCACCCCACGCATAATGCGGTTTCTTTTGTTGACTTCACTCTAAAAACAATAGCCATCATTGTTGATCGCCTAGCATTGTCCTAATCAAAGCATCTCAACAACAAACTACGAATCTAAAGTTATTCTTTATAAGTCTCGCAATTCTTTTTGCCACAACGAACTTGCCGGCGAGTGCGGCGACTTCGGGTGGCAAGTGCGCCAAAGTTGGTCAAACTCAAACAACTAAGAGTATTAGTTATGTTTGCGTAGCGTCTGGCAAAAAAAAAACGGTGTGGCCCAAGTTAAGACGTCCTCAACAAAAGTACAACGACAGCCACCACCACGACCACAGTTGCAGCAGAAAAATATGTTGCCCCCGACTACAACAGGCGCTAGCACCGACGATTGCAAACTCGTCGAAGCCAGCCCCGAACGTAAAAAATGGGGGAAACATTTTCGTCGCCTTCCCTCCATCGGCGGCAATCTCGAACCAAACCGGCACATTCAAAGTCGCGCTCGATGCAAATCGATTGGGCCGACTTGCCAGGTGAAGCAAACCCTCTTGCACGTGCAACCGATCAGATGAAACTTTTTACCGATTGGTATTGACACGGTTTCTGAGGGCAAAGTTCATTTGTCTGGTCGACATACGACAAATATGTTCGCGTGCCCGGTTCGGCCCTGACATACAAACAAGCGCAGTCAGGTGGAGGAGATGCGATGGCGATTGCGGGCGATCGCCGCGGCTGATCCATTTATTGACTTCACTGGGTTCGAGCGGTCTACTTCTTGCCACCGAAAGGTCACCAAGTTTTCGTCGAAAGTTCGCAGGCATTCAAAGATTTAATCTCATGGCGCCAATACCGACCAACGAGGGTTCGATTATGAATTACGCATTGGCTGGCGCTACTTTGATGTCTCGCCAAGAAACTATTGGAGTTATTGGGTGCATGAGACGGGTCACATGTTAAGTTGCCCGACTTGAAATACAACTGGAACAATCCATGGCGAGGTTGAACTTGCAGTGCCAATTGTCCGTTTTAGTGGGTTCGATATGTTGTCAAGTCAAGATGGTCCATCGCGCACACCTCAGCAGTTGGCTGCGTTGATAATCGGCTGGTTGCCCGCCGAGTCGCTTTATTGTCAGAACTACGCGAACTTGACCAAGACAACAATCATGTTGAATCCAATCGATAATCGAACG
>BGOG01000016.1 GCA_003569125.1 Acidimicrobiaceae bacterium
TTGTTGTAAACATCCCTTCAAGTGTGGCAGCCAAAGCCTGCAGTTCACAACCTGAGATTTGAGCTATCTATACAGTTCTATCTGGTTCTTCAAGGTCGTATACGGTCATGGCGCAGGCCAACAGGGGCTGCGAATCGCTGAATTGAGCCGTCAATAGATAATCTGCCAACACTCGTTCACAACAAGGAGCCGTTGCCGATGAAATTCTTACAAACACCAGATTCGCAATTTGAAGGTCTCGCCGATTGGCCGTATCCTCCGATTACACGGCGGTCAAAGCAACTTCGGCATCTGATGGTGTTACTTTGCGGGTGCACCACATTGAAGCCAGACCAAAGAGTGAAAGCTCGGGCGATGCCGTCGAAAACAGTTTTATGTATGCATGGTGAGCCGAGTTGGTCATATCTATACCGAAAGATGATTCCACCAGATTCTTCGCCGCTGGTCACCACGTCATTGCCCCCGACCTAATTGGTTTCGGTCGCAGCGATAAGCCAACTGAAACAACTGACTATACTATGAGCGTCATGTTGATTGGATGACCCAATGGCTCGTTACCAATGACTTGAAAAATTCTGACTTTAGTTTGCCAAGACTGGGGTGGACTGATCGGTTTGCGGCTGGTTGCGGCGATGCCAGAACGTGTTTCACGGGTCGTTGCAGCAAATACTTTTCTTAACACGGGTGATCGTCCACCAAGTGAAGCATTTTGGCGTGGCGTAAATATAGTCAAGAACACCCATATTTGATGTCGGCGCGATCATGCAAGGCGGTTGCAAAATTAAACCGCTCGCAGATTCAGTTCGTGCGGCATATGATGCTCCGTTTCCTGATGACAGTTTCAAAGCAGGCGCAAGAGTGTTTCCGACTCTTGTGCCAATTTCGCCCGAAGATCCTTCGGCGCAAGCAAACGTCAAAGCGTGGCAGTCACTTCGCAAATTTGAAAAAACCATTTCTCACCGCGTTCAGCGACAGTGACCCTGTCACTGCTGGCGGCGACAAATATATGCAACGCGAGATTCCGGGTTGCGCTGGTCAAGCGCACACAACAATTACAAACGCTGCACACTTCTTACAAGAAGACGCCGATGAAAAATTCGCCGGCGTTGTCAACGAGTTCATCAATGCCAACAAATGAGAATGTAAGAAAATGCTGGGGTAGAGTATCGGCATGCCGATGCCACAAGCACGAGCGACGCAAATTGAGCCAGCGAGTGGTCGCCTCGGAGTATTGACAGTCGGACTTGGTGCCGTTGCCTCAACTTTGATCGCCGGTGTCGAACTAGCAAAAAAAGGCATGGCTTTGCCGATTGGGTCGCTGACCCAACTCGACACGATTCGTCTCGGCAAGCGAACCGATAATCGCTCACCGATGATCAAAGATTTCGTGCCACTCGCGAGACTTGAAGACATTGTTTGGGGAGCCTGGGATCCGTTTCCGGATGACGCATATGTTGCGGCACAACGCGCCGGTGTTCTAGAAGGACCCAAACACATCGAGGCTGTAGCCGATGTTTTGCGAGATGTCAGACCGATGAAAGCAGCCTTTGAGCGCAACTATGTAAAAAATATCGACGCCGACAATGTGATGGGCAAGATCTCGAAGCGAAAAATGCTTGAGTCAATTCGTGAAGACATCAATCGCTTCAAAGATGAAAAAAAATGTGATCGACTCGTGATGATCTGGTGTGCGTCAACCGAAATTTATCTCGAAATCGGCCAACAGCATCAAGACATTGAAAGTTTTGAAAAAGCGATCGATGAAAATGATCCGATGATTGCGCCGTCAATGCTTTACGCCTACGCCGCGATTCTTGAGGGTGTGCCATTCGCGAATGGTGCGCCAAACCTTTGCGTTGACACGCCAGTTTTGCGGTTACTGGCCACTGAGCGCGGAGTGCCAATTAGCGGCAAAGATTTCAAAACTGGTCAAACGCTGATCAAAACAGTTCTGGCGCCGATGCTCAAAGCCCGAATGCTCGGCTTGGCTGGTTGGTATTCGACGAATATTCTCGGCAATCGCGACGGTGAAGTTCTAGACGACCCCGAGAACTTCAAAACAAAAGAAGAATCAAAGTTGGGCGTGCTCGAGCACATTTTGCAGCCAGACAAGCACCCAGAGTTGTACGGCAATGTGTTTCACAAAGTGCGAATTAATTACTATCCACCTCGCGGCGACAATAAAGAGGGCTGGGACAATATCGATATTTTTGGCTGGCTGGGATATCCGATGCAAATCAAGGTCGACTTTTTGTGCCGAGACAGTATTCTTGCGGCACCACTCGCCCTCGATCTCGTACTGTTTTCTGATCTTGCTGCGCGTGCAAAGTTGGGTGGAATTCAAGAGTGGCTTTCGTTTTATTACAAAAGTCCGCAAGTTGCACCGGGTTTATATCCTGAGCATGACTTGTTTATTCAGTTGACAAAATTGAAAAACACTTTGCGCTGGATGATGGGCGAAGATCAAATAACCCACTTGGGGCGCGAATATTACGACGAAAACTAAATCTCATCGGGTTGCAGTTGCAGTTGCAGTCGCGCTAGCGCTGGATTTTTTAAGTGTGTTGCTGTTTGTCGCGGTGGGTCGACGCAATCACAACGAAAGTGCGGGTATCTCGGGGGTCATCGAAGTAGCCCTGCCGTTTCTAGTCGCACTAATTTGTGGTTGGCTTGTGTCTCGGGCTTGGCGCGCGCCAAACGCACTCGCAAGTGGCGCAGTGATTTGGCTAGTTACCGTGGTGCTGGGTTTAACGTTGCGCAATTTACTGTTTGATCGTGGAATAGCAACACCGTTCATCATTGTCGCCACGCTCGTGCTCGGCGCACTAATCGCCGGTCGACGACTAGCGTTGAAAATTATTCGATGATGTTGGTGATCGCTCCGCGATCAGCGCCTTGCGCGAGTTTGGCATATTTTGCCAACACGCCACTTGTGTAACGCGGCGGGTTCGGCTTCCAACCTTTTTTACGATTGAGCATTTCTGCATCAGAAATCAGCAAGTCAATTTTCAAAGACGGTACATCAATCAAAATTTTGTCGCCATCATTGATGAACGCAATCGGTCCGCCATCGGTCGCCTCTGGCGCCACATGTCCGATGCAAAAACCCCAAGTACCACCGCTAAATCTGCCATCGGTAATTAGCGCACAGTCGCCACCGCGACCCGCGCCCTTCATCGCACCAGTGATTGCCAACATCTCGCGCATGCCTGGCCCGCCTTTCGGGCCTTCATAACGAATCACGAGCACCGTGCCAGGTTTGATATCGCCCGACATAATCGCCGCCATCGCGCCATCTTCGCCGTCGAAAACTCGAGCCGGTCCTTCGAAATGCATTTGATCCGCCGAAAGACCTGCAACTTTCACAACTGCCCCGTTAGGTGCGAGCGAACCGCGCAAAATATTTAATCCACCCTGAGCATGAATTGCGTTTGATAACTCGTGAATAACTTCGCCGTCTGGTGCGGGCGGATTCAACTCGGTCAAATTTTCAGCCATCGTCTTACCGGTAACCGTCAACACGTCGCCGTGCAATAAACCTGCGTCAAGTAAATGCTTCATCACGACTGGCACACCGCCCACACGATCGATGTCGGTCATGTGATATTTGCCGCCAGGTTTCGTGTCGGCAATATGTGGCACCTTGGCCGCGATGCGATTGAAATCATCAAGCGACAACGCCACGCCAGCCTCGTTGGCGATCGCCAACAAGTGCAAAACGGCATTCGTGCTTCCACCCAAGGCATTGACGACTGCGATCGCATTTTCAAAGGCTTTCTTGGTCATGATGTCGCGCGGATAAATACCGAGACGCAAAAGATTTACAACAGCCGCTCCGGCACGCTGTGCATCATCATCGCGTCGTGAATCAACCGCTGGTGGCGAAGCACTGCCAGGCAGACTCATGCCCAGTGCTTCAGCGATACTCGACATCGTGTTGGCAGTGAACATTCCACCACACGCACCCTCGCCGGGGCATGCCTCACGTTCGATTTCGCCGAGTTCGTCCTCGGTCATTTTTCCTGCGGCGCATGCACCGATCGCTTCAAATACGGTCGTGATGTCGATGTTCTTGCCGTTGTGCACACCAGGCAAGGTCGACCCGTTATAAACGAAAACGCTCGGCAAGTTAAGACGCGCAGCAGCCATCAACATACCGGGGATACTTTTATCGCAACCAGCCAAACCGACGAATCCGTCGAACCGTTCGGCATGCATCACAGTTTCGACGCTGTCACAAATCACTTCACGACTCACCAGCGATGCGCGCATACCTTCGTGGCCCATGCTTATGCCATCGCTAACGGTGATCGTGCCGAACTCGAGTGCGACACCCCCGGCTTCACGAACACCGATTTTGGCGCGCGCAGCAAGTCGCTTCAACGAAACATTGCATGGCGTTACTTCGTTCCATGAAGAAGCAATCGCAACCTGTGGTTTTACCCAGTCGTCGTCACCCAGGCCAACCGCTCGCAACATTGCGCGCGACGCCGCTTTTTGAATTCCGTCGGTTACATCACGACTTCGTGGTTTGATATTTACAGGCGTGCCGGGCTCGCGCGTTGTCATAGATTACGAGACTAGTTGCTTATCCGTTTTCGAACTCTTCAAATAACTTGCCAATACGGGGATTAGATATACGAAATAAGCTCCGACTCGCAAACGCTCGGGGTTCGCATGCCAACCGAACAAACCCTTCATGAAATCATAGAAAGTACCGCCAGCCGACCAGACTCCGGTTTCGATATTCCATGCCGGCGTAATCAACAAACCGGTCTCCCAACCAATTAGTTCACGCAATTCATGAACTGCCTTGCCCGCCAAACCGGCGGCGAATAGCAACAACAAAACTGCTGTGACGTTGAAAAATGTTTTCAAGTTGAGTCGACTGCCTGCTTTGAAAACGGCGTAGCCAAGCCCGATCGATGCAACTAGACCGATTAAACCACCGATCACAACCGACGAACCAGACGCGGTTTCGGTTTTTGCGCCGAGTAAAAACAGTGCAGTTTCTAATCCTTCACGAAAAACAGCGACAAAAGCGATCACAAATAATGCTCTGTTCGTTGCCCCGTCAACTTTGTTTCGAAGCTCTGAGCTTATATTTCGGGCGTTCGCGCGCATCCAGAAAATCATTTGTGTTAGCACCAGCATCGCCGCGACTGCGATTACTCCCTCAACTGCTTGCTCGACTTTGCCGTTGAGCCCATCAACTAAAACATAAACAAGAGTTCCGGCAAGTGCACAGACTGCGATTGCGACAAGAGTTCCAAACCAGACCACTCGGTTTTCAGAACGACGATCGGTCTTTGCCAAATACGACAACAAAATAGAAATAATTAACGAGGCTTCAAGGCCTTCGCGCAACGTGATCAAAAAACTTGAGCCCATATTGCTTAATTACCCTAGCCTCAGGAACTCTTTTTCGCCTGTAACAGCGCGGTAATTATTTTGCCGTCGGCTTTACCTTTGGAAGATTTCATCACCGCGCCGACTAACGCACCGAGTGCTTTTTCTTCGCCGTCGCAATACTTTTTCCATGCGCCCGGCTCTGCTGCAATCGCCGCGTCGACCATCGCTTCGACTGCACTTGTGTCAAGAGTCTCAAAGCCACGCTTTGCGGCCATCGCCACTACGTCGCCACCGCCAGCCTCGATTAAATCTGCGAGTAAAGTTTTTGCCTGAGTAGATGTCACTTTCGCATCACGTTCAAGAATCGTCAATGCCGCCAAATCTTTTGCCGGCACTTTCGGTGCTGAACCTTGCTCGGCGAATGCCTGTTGCACATAGATGACCGCGCGACGCGCGTCACCGCCCGCAGAAATTACTGCACGAACATAATCATCTTGCCCGCGCTCAACGACGACAAGCGCCGATTCACCGTCTTTGTCTACGCCACAAAGTTCTGCCAACGCTTTTCGTCTTGCGGCTGGCAACACCGGCAATGCTGCACGGACTGCTTCAATCCACGCTGGGTCTGGCACAAGCGGCACAAGGTCGGGCTCCAAAAAATATCTGTAGTCATCGGCATCTTCTTTGGTTCGCAAAGTTTCGGTGCGACCAGTTGAATCGTCCCAATGGCGCGTCTCTTGACGAATCGTGCCACCACTCTCGAGTAGATCAACTTGTCGTCGCGACTCGTAGTCAATTGCTCGACCTACAGATCGAATCGAGTTGACATTTTTGATTTCACATCTCGTGCCGAATGGAGTGCCGGGTTTGTGCACCGAGACATTGACGTCGCAACGCATCGAGCCTTCTTCCATTTTTGCATCGCTAGCGGCAACAGCAAGCAAAATAGAACGCAACTCGGCTACATACTGTCGGGCTTGTTCTGAGGTGCGAATATCAGGTCGTGAAACAATTTCGACTAGAGGCACGCCGGCACGGTTGTAATCAAGCAACGAATAATCACTGCCGTGAATTCGCCCAGATGAGCCACCAAAGTGGGTCGACTTTCCGGTGTCTTCTTCGAGATGTGCGCGCTCGACACCAATACGCACATCGCCCGGCAACATCAAAAAGCCATCAACATTCAACGGATGGTCGTATTGAGTGATCTGATAGGCCTTCGGCAAATCGGGATAAAAATAGTTTTTACGATGAAATGTGCAAGGTTGAACTTTGCAGTTGAGTGCCAGTCCGATTCGCATCGCAAGTTCAATCGCGTGTTGATTCAACACCGGCAAAGCACCGGGCAGTCCCAAAGTTACAGGGTCGATATTCGTGTTTGGCTCGTCGCCAAAACGATTCGCGCTCGCGCTGAACATTTTTGTTTTGGTGGCCAACTCGACGTGCACTTCGAGTCCGACGATTAATTGCCAACCATTCGGCAGTGCTTCAACCTCACTCATGATGCGCGCTCGAGTTCGGCGGCCACTTTGAACATCGCTTGTTCACCCAATGTCGACGCCAAGACTTGCACGCCAACTGGCATCGAATCGAGGCCCACACCAAATGGCACGCTCATTGCTGGGTGACCAGCCAAGTTCGTCGGAATCGTGAACACATCGCACAGATACATCGCCAATGGATTTTCGGTTTTTGAGCCGAACTTAAATGCCGTTGACGGCGAAGTCGGTGTCAAAATCGTGTCGACATCTTTATAGGCGCGAGCAAAATCATCCGAAATCAGACGGCGAACTTTGAGAGCCTTGCCGTAGTAGGCGTCGTAATAACCTGCCGACAATGCATAAGTGCCGAGCATGATTCGGCGTTTTACTTCTTCGCCGAAACCTGCTTCACGAGTGGCGGCATACATTGCATTCAGATCTGCTGCATCAACTCGATTGCCGTAACGCACGCCGTCATAACGGGCCAAGTTACTGCTGGCTTCTGCGGGCGCGATCAAATAATACGCAGTCAAGCAATACTGCAGTGACGGCAATTCGACATCAACGATCGTTGCGCCTGCGCTTCGCAACGCATCGAACGCCGCTTCAAGACGTTCAAGCACATCTGTTTCGCAACCTTCAGGCAAATCAGTGACACGACCAATTCGCATACCCTTAACGCCCTGATCGAGCACTGACACGAGCGAGGGTGCAGGTTGCGGAATCGAAGTCGAATCCATCGGGTCATGCCCTGAAATAACTTCGAGCAAAGTTGCGGCGTCTCGTACATCATTCGTGAACGGCCCAATCTGATCGAGACTGCTGGCAAAAGCAACAAGCCCATAGCGCGAAACAAGACCGTAAGTTGGCTTCACTCCAACGACGCCGCACAACGCGGCGGGTTGACGAATGCTGCCACCGGTATCGCTACCAAGTGATGCTGCGGCAAAACCTGCAGACACGGCGGCGGCACTGCCACCACTTGAGCCGCCCGGCACACGCGAAATGTCATGTGGATTTCTGGTCGGCCCGAACGCCGAATTCTCGGTGCTTGAACCCATTGCGAACTCATCAAGATTTGTTTTGCCGACGATTACCGCGCCAGCCGCACGCAATTTGGTTACGACTGTCGCATCGTAGGGTGGCTTCCAACCTTGCAAAATTTTTGACGAACAAGTTGTCTCGACTCCTCGCGTGCACATGTTGTCTTTAAGTGCAATTGGCACACCGGCGAGCGCACCAACTTCTTTGCCGGCCTTGATATCGATATCTATTTTCGCGGCGTCAAGTCGCGCTTGATCCGCCGTGACCAAATTAAAAGCATGAATCTCAGGCTCTCTGGCACTGATTTGCGCCAGGTATTGTTCGACAACGGCACTTGCGCTTAATGTGCCGTTACTAACGTTTGAGGCAATCTCAACAAGTTTTTGCATTTGCTAAACGTCGAAACCAATTGTTGGTGGCACGCGAAAGCGCCCACTCTCGGCAGCGGGTGCTTGACCCAGAACCTCATCGCGATCAAGCGAAGGTGCGACGACATCTTCGCGCAACACATTTTTGAGCGGATAAGGCTGCGTCATCGGCTCGACATCGGCGAGATCTAAAGCGTCGATGTCACGAAAGTGCTCAAGCATTCCCGCCAGTTGTGAAGTCATTTTTTCGGCTTCGTCTGAAGTCAGACTCAATCTGGCAAGCCGCGATACTTTGATTACGGTTTCTTGGGAAATTTTTTCAGCCACGGCTTTAATTCTACGACCCGATCAATGATTAGATACGCGGCGGCAACTGTGAAAAAACTGATTGATGTCCACTGATTCAAACGCAAGCCGCCGAAATGTTTTGCCGTATCAACTCTCAGTGATTCGACAAAAAACCTCAAAAACGTATAGCCAGCGACATACATCGCAAAAATCCGCCCATCTCGCGGTCGCCAACGTTGATCGATCTTGATCAAGGCGATACATATAAGTAGACAGCCAAGTGACTCATATAAAAATGTCGGATGAAAAGTTGTCCCAGCATCAAAGCCGGCAGCCTGTGCTTTGGCTGCTGAAATTTCCAACGCCCACGGCAAAGTTGTTGGTCTGCCGAAAAGTTCTTGATTGAACCAATTACCCCATCGACCTATTGACTGGGCAAGTGCGAGACCTGGTGCGACACACGTCAACCCACTTGCAATTGCAAGACCACGTTTGCGCGCAACGAAAATTCCGGTGATTACACCAACGAACATTCCGCCCCAAATGCCGAGGCCACCTTCCCAAATTTTTACGACTTCAAACCAATGTCCCTGAAATCTCTCCCAGTCGGTTATTACGTGATATGCGCGAGCGCCAATGATGCCAATCGGCACCGCCGCCATCGCAATTGAACCCGCATCATCTGGATGCCCGATGCCACGCTCTAAAAGCCGTTTTTTAAATAACCAAACTGCGGCGACTACTCCAAGTGCGATCATTAATCCGTAGGCGTTGAATCTCAACGAAAAAATTTCTAACGAGCCAGCAGACGGGCTCGGCAAAGTTGTAAACACCGAGTTCATATTAGATTTCTTTTACTAACTCGTACGAATTGTTTCAATTGATATACGGATCATTGTCGCTGCCAGGTTCACTCCACCATTCACTTGGATAACTGGTTTCCTGCCAATCTGCAAATGGATAATGCAATTCACGGGGCATGCGGGCAAACACTTGTCGCAACCGCTGCACAATTCTGGAATTATCACGACATCTGTTCCGAAATTAAAAATCGCACCAAATTGTGGTGGACACGCTCGAAGACAAGCATCACAATTTATGCACTCGGGCATCTCGATTCTTACCGGTGGATTCTGCCATTTTTCATTGCGTTGGTGTTGCGCGATGCGCTCTTCACGCGTTGCACTCATAGAAATAGAGTTTAAACAGCAGTTGCCGTAACTGGCTTATTGCTGGTCTACTTAATGTGTGACAACCGCAAAGCGTCAAGTTGAAATGGCTGCCATCAGTTCGCTTGCACCCGTGGCGGCCCTGTTTCCCACTTGGCTCGTCGCGATCGGGGTCCTTTGGATTCCGTTTTGGCGCTTTACTGATGTTTCATATGGGCTGTTTGCTTTCGCGTCAATCGCAATGGGAATTGTTTTGTTCTCTAAATCAGTGCAGAAAATATTTCTTGCACGACTCTTGGGCGCACGCCAGCCGACCAATGCAGAGGCCACCACTCTGTTTCAGGCCTGGAGACGAGTGGCAAAAGCAAACCACATTTCACTTGACAGTTTTGTTTTGAAAGTCGTGGATACCGGGGAGATCAACGCCTTCGCCTCTGGTGGACATCTGCTGGTCGTCTCGTCGTTCGCAGTAAACCAACTCGACAACAACGAACTGACCGGAGTTCTCGCCCATGAACTGAGCCACCATCTTGGTTCACACACGGTTGCACTAACGATTGCGCAATGGCTGAGCATGCCGATACTTCTGCTCGCGAAAATTGGATTCTTCCTACAATCCATTGCTGAAGCAATTTCAAATACTTTTGGTTCGCGTCTGAGAATTATTCGACTTTTCGGCCTGCTCACCGCAGCCGCACTAACCGTCGTCTCTTCATTGTTTGTCGCAGGACTAGTCGTTGCACAATCTCTGAGCAATGCGGTCGGACATGGTTCGGAGTTTCAAGCAGACAGACGAGTTGTTCACATGGGCTTCGGGCGTGAACTTTTAACGGCATTAAAGCACGTTGAAAATGACTCGTACTTTTATGACGAAACTCCAAAAGGTTCGTTGATAGTTTCATCTCACCCGCCAGCCGAAGAACGCATCAAGCGACTCGAGTCTTTGATGCGGATTGAAGATCCGTTTCGATGACCAATTCGAAACTCTTCGAAAGAAAACTAAATCGATTATTTTTCTCTCTGATAGCAGGGCTCATGGTTGGGTTCTCTCTTCCACCTTGGGGATGGTGGCCACTGTCTATTTTTGGTTTCGCGCTGGTTTTTCAATCAGCAAAACTCGCCAAAACTTCTTCCGAACACTTTCTAATCGGTTTCGTCTTTGGCTTTGCATGGTTGGCACTCGGCATGGGCTGGATGTGGTTTTTGACGGCGCCAGGTTATTTGGTTGCAACGCTTCTATTCGCGTGCTTTCACGGCTTGGCTGGCATCATCGTCTCACGATTCAACTCTCAGATGTTCGCCAGACCAATCGCCCACACTTTGGCTGAGGTACTGAGATTTTCTTTTCCGTTTGGGGGTGTTCCACTTGCGACGCTTCCAATCGCAATTTCACCGACTCAACTTGCCGACATCAGTGCAATCGGTGGACCGATACTCACGACATGGTTCGTGTTGCAAACCGCAGCTGTAATCGTGGGATATTTCAATAGGCGTCAAAGTCGACAACCCATCGCGATTATTTTTCTACTTTTGATTATTTTGCAGATTTTCGGACAGAATTTCAATTCAGTGCACACGACAAACGAAACTTTGCGTGTCGCACTGGTGCAAGGTGGTGGACCACAAGGTGTTTTGGCGATCAACGCCAAAGCGCGCGATGCATTTGATCGGCACCTAAAAGTCAGCAAAACTTTGCAACCGAAAGACAACCTTGACGTTGTTTTGTGGCCGGAAAATGTGATCGACGTCGCCGAATTCGCGAACAGCCGTGAGTATTCAGAAATTGCGAGTGAGTCAAAAAGACTTGACGCTCAATTCGTCGTTGGAGTGACCGAAGACGTCGGCACGAATCGTTTCACCAACGCCCAAATCGTCGTGCAGCCAAATGGCGACATCACATCGCGATACGACAAAGTTCGACGTGTGCCGTTTGGTGAATATGTGCCATCTGGTTTAAGAAGTTTTCTTGAATCTATTGGCGCCCCAGTAAATCAAATTCCTAGCGATGCGGTTGCAGGCAAAGAACCAGCGTTACTTAATTTGCAACAGACCGATGTCGCTGTAGTTATTTCTTGGGAGGCTTTTTTTGCAGGGCGTGCAAATAGTGGTGTCGAATCTGGTGGAACAATCCTCCTCAATCCAACTAACGGTTCAAGTTATACGGGCACAATTTTGCAGTCACAACAATTGGCGACCAACTCGCTTCGAGCCCGCGAAACTGGCCGGTGGACACTTCAGGCTGCAACTACTGGTTTTAGCGCGGTGATCACACCCCAAGGCAAAATCACACAACGAGTTGGGATCGGAGGAGCAGAAACGATAATTGCTGATGTTCCACTAACTACTGGTCGAACTATTTATTCACGGCTCGGTGATCGGATATTTATTCTTTTACTAGTCGTGAGTTTAATTTTTTGCTGGCCCATCCGGCTGGCTCTCGGGCGAAATCAAAATGACCGCTGACGACGTCGTCATCGCCAGCGACAATGTGCGTTGCATAGTGAGTCCGAATGTGGGTGGTCGGTTGTCGTCAATTGTCGCTTACGGTCGTGAGTTGTTGGTAACCAAAAATGCCGAAACAAATCCACAAAAGTGGGGTTGCTACCCGATGGCACCATGGGCAGGCCGCGTTCGCAACGGAGTTTTTGTGCATCAATCAAAACGGCACCAACTTGAGATCAATATGCATCCTCACGCAATTCATGGAACCGTTCTAGATCGCCCATGGAATCTGCTCGACTCTTCTTCGTCAAGCGTCGCGATGAAAATAGATCTTGGTACCAATTGGGGATTTGCTGGTGAGGCTACTCAAACCATTTCAATGATCGGCGACGTGATCGAATTTCGATTGATGATTGAAACCGATGACGCAACGATGCCTGCGCAAGTTGGATGGCACCCTTGGTTTGCCAGACCATGCACGCTGATGGCTGAGTTCTCCGATATGTATCTTCGTGACCAAGACGGAATTCCGACTGGCAAGAAAATCATGCCAACTGCTGGCCCGCACGACGATTGTTTTTCGGGTTCGTTAAGTTCACCAAGACTTAATTTTGAAGACAAAATCCAACTAGAAATTCAAACTGATTGCTCGCATTGGGTCGTGTACGACGAACCGCAACATGCAATATGTGTCGAACCGCAATCTGGTCCACCCGATGGGTTCAACATTGAACCGTTGATAATCACCCCCGATAATCCACTCACCCGATTTATGAGGCTTGTAATTACGAATTAGCAAACTAGTTCGCTAATAGATTCACCAAATACCCAAAGGTAGGATCTAGTGATGTCGAAACCGTTTGATGTCAACGGACCGTTGAGAATCGCATACCTCACGTACCGCGGTAAACCCCATGTTGGCGGGCAGGGTGTTTACACGCGTCATCTGACGAAAGCGCTGACCGATCTCGGCCACCATGTAGAAGTTTTCAGTGGTCAGCCATATCCGGTTTTAGACGACCGAGTTCAACTGCATAAGTTGCCAAGTCTGGATATTTTCAACGATCACAACCCCGGACGATTTCCTGCGTATTGGGAGTTGAACACTTGGCCCAACTTTGTTGAGGCCGCGCTATTTCTGAAGGGCACATTTGGTGAGCCACTTTCTTTCAGCATGCGCGCCCATCAAGTTTTGCGCCAACGAATAAACGACTTCGATCTCGTTCACGACAACCAATGTCTCGGAACGGGAATATTGAAAATCGAAAAGCTGATTCCGACAATCGTCACTTTGCACCATCCGATCACAAAAGATCGGGCACTTGAAATGGCGCACACCCCGACTTGGTGGAAACGACGAGCGATTGGTCGCTGGTACTCATTCGTGTGGATGCAGGGCCGCGTCGCAAGCAAGATGCCGCGCGTAGTTGTCGTAAGTGAAAACTCAATCAACGACATTCACACTGACATGGGCGTGTCAAAAGATCGAATGCGACTTGTGCCAGTTGGTGTTGATCCAGATTTATTCAAACCAATACCGTCGATTACGAGAAAACCTGCGCATCTAATCACGACGGCATCTGCCGATGTGGCTCTGAAAGGTTTATCTTTTTTGCTCGAGGCCGTCGCCAAACTTCGCACCGAACGAGAAATTCATCTGACAATCATCGGTAAACCGCGCGCGGGCGCAAGTGCCGATCTGATCGAATCACTCGGGTTACAAGACTGCATCAGTTTTGTCTCGGGTGTAACCGATGAACAAATTGTCGAGTTGTACGCGCAAAGTGAACTGGCAGTTGTGCCGAGTCTCTACGAAGGATTCAGCCTTCCTGCGATTGAAGCGATGAGCACGGGGATATGTCTGGTTGCAACCACAGGTGGCGCACTACCAGAAGTCACGGGCGTCGATGGCGAAACAGTTCTGTCGTGTGTTGCTGGTGACGCCGATGCACTCGCGGCCACGATCCGTCGCGGACTCGATGACAAACCGTTGCGCGACAAAATTGGTCTCGCTGGTCGCACTCGAGTCGCCGAACGATGGTCATGGCGACATTGCGCACAGTTGACTGTCGATCAATATCGCGAAGTTTTGTCGATGCCCGACAACAAGCGAAAAATTGCCAAACGGCAAAGCGCTTAAGATGCTGACGATTAAATTTGACAGGCTTAATCTAAAACCAGGTGACGCATTTTTGGATGCCGGCACGGGTTTTGGTCGGCACGCATTCGAGGCTGCTCGCCGCGGGGCTCGCGTGATTGCGCTCGATTATGCCGAGCAAGAAGTCGAAACCACCCGTGCAACTTTTGCGGCGATGTATCAAGCGGGCGAACTAGACCCCAGTTCATTTACGGGTGTCGTGCGCGGAGATGCAACTTGTCTACCGTTCAATGACGCAACATTCGATTGCATAGTGACCTCTGAAGTTCTCGAACACATCGACGATGACACAACTGCACTACGCGAACTCGTTCGAGTTTTGCGCCCTGGCGGTGTGCTCGCAGCGACCGTGCCTTCGTGGTTTCCTGAAAAAGTAAATTGGGCACTTTCTGATGAGTACCACGCACCGTTTGTAAAAGGCGGCCATGTGCGAATTTATCGCAGCAGCGAATTGCGAAAAAAGATCTCACAAGCCGGACTTCAAGTCGGCGGTTCGCATAAAGCACACGGATTGCATTCTCCGTACTGGTGGTTGCGTTGCGCGGTTGGTCCACAACGTGAAGACAACAAAGCAGTTGCGTTATATAAAAAATTTCTTGAATGGGACATCATCTCAGCGCCACTAATTACTCGCGCTCTTGATCGTGCACTCAGCCCCGCGATAGGCAAAAGTTATGTTGTCTATGCAAAAAAGCCACGAATAGTCGGCAACTGAGATGCTTAATAATATTTCTGCCAATACTCAGTCTGCTTTGACTCTTGACGAACTTTCATTGACGGCGGACTCGATTGCAAAACTGCAACTTCCAAATGGAATGATTCCATGGTTCGAAAATGGCCACTGTGACCCTTGGAACCATGTTGAGACCGCCATGGCACTTGATGTCATGGGTCGGCACGACAACGCTCGGCTTGCGTACGAATGGCTGAGAACGACCCAACGATCAGACGGTTCTTGGTTCAATTATTTTCATAGCGACGGCAGAGTCGAAGAGACAAAACTCGACAGCAATGTTTGTGCGTATATCGGCACAGGACTTTGGCATCACTGGTTGTGCACACGAGATCTCACGACGTTGAAACATTTTTGGCCAATGCTCGAGAGTGCAATGACCTGGGTTCTCAAAATGCGGCGTAGTGACGGCACGATACTTTGGGCCAGAGAAGAGAACGCAAGACCATGGGACTACGCACTACTGACAGGTTGCTCATCAATTCGTCATGCACTTATTTCAGCCGGCAAAATTGCCGTTCTACTGAACACGGCCAAACCTGAGTGGATTGAAACTGCTGCGCAAATAGATTTCGTGATTCAAAATGATCGAAAAGCATTTGAACCAAAAGAGCGTTGGGCGATGGACTGGTATTACCCCGTGCTTGCGGGCGCGTTAACTGGTGACGCCGCGAAATCTCGGCTTGCAGAACAATGGCACACATTCGTGATGCCAGACCTTGGCGTTCGTTGCGTGAGTGACGAACCTTGGGTGACGGCATCAGAAACCGCCGAGTGTTCGCTCGCTTATTCTGCGATCGGTGATTTGGATACCGCGCGTTATCTGTTGAACACGACCATTGAACATCGCACCAGCGACGGATCGTATTTGACCGGACTTGTCTACCCGAACAAGGTTGTGTTTCCGGCTGACGAACGGTCTGCGTACACCGGAGCCGCGATAATTTTGGCGGCCGACTCACTTGGTGATATTTCACCAGCATCTCGCATTTTTAGATACGACGAATTGAATATCTACTGACCTGCAGTTTTGATTCGCTGCAAGATCCTCAGCGAACCAGTTGCAGATATTTCGACGAATTCACCCGAATCAAGTGCGGCTTTATAAATATGTTTGTGCGGTGCCTGACCCCCGTCTTTGGGATCAGCAAAAACATCGTGAATCGCCAAAACTCCTTTGACCTCAATTTTCGGCGCCCAACTCAAGTAGTCGCTTCGTGTTGGCTCATCCCGTGTCCGCCGTCGATGAAACAAAAAGCCAATCTGGCCGACCATTGAGAACCAACAACTTTTGACTCGCCAACAATCGGTACAACAACATCCAAAAGTTTCGTCCGTCGCAAAGTCGCAAGCAAACTTGGCAATGTGTTCAATTGATTGGTCGAGACATCCAGCAACGACTCATCAAACCACTCCCAGCCGTGTTGGTTTTCTTCGCTACCAAAATGGTGGTCTATCGCAAAAACTTTTGTTTTATTTTTTCGAGCGGCGGCACCAAGCCAAACAGTTGAACGACCACAATAAGTACCGATCTCAACAATCGGCAGTTTTGGTAATTCTTTACAGGCAACACATGCCGCCAGATAAAGCGCGTCTCCCTCTTCTGCAGGCATGAAACCTTTGGTCGCCAAGGCCTGTGCTCGTAAAACCTTATCCATCACAGTTTGTTACGACCTGAGCAAGCGGCTGAATTCGTTTCTCCACTGAGACTTCCATTCGGTCGAAAAGTTAGCAAATCTTTCAGCGAAATTAGTTCGAGCCAACTGCACTTCTTCTGAAAGCCACCAGTTTTCGACACTGCCGTCGATTTTATTGGCCTGCATCGCGGCGCTGGTTCCCGAAGTGTGCAAGATTCCAACTCGAGTTAGTTCGTCAATCAAAGACTTAGCGTCCGACCTGAACTTGTATGCGTCCGGATCATAGAAACAAATTGTCGGAGTATTCGTGCCCAGTGTTTCAAGCCATGAAGTACCTAGATAGCTGTGAAATACGATACGACTGACCGAATACTGATCAAAAATATCGCCCGAGTTACCGAACTGCGCATCGGGCTTGACCGCAAGAATAGTTTCTCGTTGCAATGAACCGTAATCACCGGGGAACATTCTGATCTTCAAATCAACTTTGCTTTTACGCAACTCGACGAACTCGGCAACTTGGTCATACATGGTCTGCAACGTGCCCGGCAGTGGAAAGTATTGCAGTCGATAAATTTGTTGTGGCTGGTCAAAGCAAATCAGCGAGTCACAGGATTTTTTTCGCACTCGTGGTGAGGCGATTGCCGGCGAGAGCGAGCGCGTATTTTCGTCACCGCGACCCCATCCCCATGTGTAATAAAAGTCGGAAACTCGGCACTCAAGTCGCTCTCCAACGTGCAGATCATCCAATCCATACCAGCCACCGTGTTGGTGATAATGCAACTTTGTGCCGAGTTCACACCAATGCGCCGCCAAAATTTTGAATTCAAGGTGATTCCATAACGACTGCGACGAGTACAGATGCTCGGGGCGATTTGGTCGTGCTTCAACCACGAGTCGTCGAATTGGTTCAAAGGCTTCGACTAATGATGCCGGTAGGTATGTACTTATTAATGCACAACTGACCTCGGCAAGCGAAGAATCACCGTCGATTTTCAAAATGTTATTTTTTCGCCAAGCACGGTCAGGCGAGATCTCAACGGCGTATTTTATTTCTAACTCGTCATGTGCCGCCCACGCCCGCCATTGCACCATTGCACCGATCCAAGAAACAGGAATTCGTCCTGAAAACGGCCGCACAAATAGCACTCGAGTCGACTTCGCCGATCGGATCGAACGCAAAAGCCTCGAGATTATTTTGTCACGCCGCCCTGAACTCGCCGAGTTTTTGAGCGTCAAACTATCGGTTGATACCGACACGCCGTTTGCGCCCGATTTAGCAAGTGCCCGAAGAGTTCTCGCCGCGAGCATCGGCGATTTCGCGTAGTCCAAGAAGAATTCGAGTGTCGTTGGAATGATTCGAAAATCAACTTCCAAAATATCTTTTGGATTATCGCCTATTTTGTCAAGCGACTCAATCTCGTCTTTGAGGTCTTGCATTGCGACGTATACGAGGTGCAAATATCGTTCAAGAAAATCGCCCAACAGTATGTCGTAGTGTCGCATTGAGCGCTGCACCCCGTGATACTCGTCTAATAGCTTTTTGACCCGATCAAACAAGACCGGCCTTGCTATTTCTATTTCATCTAGCCCGGCACTAACTCGTTGTGCGTTCCAGACGATACTCACTCATTTAATCGTATCTGTCACCGACGGATAACAGAAGATTTCTCGTTGCGTGCGAACAGACGAAATTACATGTCAGAATAGAGCAGTGCAATCACCACTTGATGACCTCATAAAATTATTGGATCTTGAAGTTATCGAAGTAAATATATTTCGTGGTGTCTCGCCCGACGAGAATCGGCAGAGAGTTTTTGGTGGTCAAGTTGCCGGTCAAGCATTGATCGCTGCATCACGAACGGTTGAAGACAAATCCCGACATGTTCACTCACTTCACGCGTATTTTTTACGCCCAGGTGATCCGACCGTGCCGATTCTTTATGAGGTCGACCGGATTCGTGACGGCAAAAGTTTTACGACCCGACGAGTGATCGCAATTCAACATGGCAAGGCAATTTTTAACTTGCAGGCAAGTTTTCAGATTCGTGAAGAAGGATTAGAACACAACATAACAATGCCAGTCGGTTTGCCGGAAGCCGAAACACTTCCAGACTTCAAAGAAAGAATGGCGCCATACAAAGCTCAAATGGGTGACTGGTTTGACCACCCAAGACCAATTGATTTGCGATACATCGACTCCGATCCAATCTCAAGAAAAAAAACTTTCAGTGCGGGTCAAAAACTTTGGATGCGCGCTGATGGAAAGCTTCCAGATGATCCGGTGTTGCACGCGTGCATTGTCACTTATGCCAGCGACATGTCGCTTCTTGATACCACACTTCTGCCGCATGGTCGTTCATGGACTGATCAAGGAATCCAAATGGCAAGCCTTGACCATGTGATGTGGTTTCATCGGCCGTTTCGAGCAGATGAATGGATGCTCTACGACCAACTTGCAATTTCTTCTTCTAACGCTCGAGGTAGTGCCAGTGGATCGATTTTTACGAAGGCAGGCAAACTAGCGGTGACGGTTGTACAAGAGGGACTTACTCGGCTCGTCGACTAGCTAGTCGCGTGACTCATTTAGATCTCGGCGATAATCCATGAACAACGAACGCAACTCAGAGAAGTTCTCAACACAATGACCGGCACCGAGAACCACAGCCTCAAGCGCATCGTTCGAAAGTACCACGGGAACTTGGGTTTCAAATGAGATTCGCTCTCCCATTCCGGTTAAAAGAGCCCCGCCACCCACCAAATACATTCCGCGTTTGAGAAAATCTTGTGCCAACTCTGGTGGGGCAGCCCCGAGACAGCGCTTCACCGAGTCAATCATCTGAGTTACGACTGGATTGATCGCGTCACGAATTTCGATGGCCGTCAAGACAACCGTCTTGGGCAAACCAGAAACCAAATCGCGCCCACGAACTTCCGCGTCTTGTAGACCTGGCATCGGCATCGCACTTCCGATTGCTTTTTTAATGTGTTCTGCGGTGCGCTCGCCAATTGCAATGCCATGACTACGACGCACATACGCTTGAATCTCAGAGTCGATATCAAAACTTCCAACGCGTATTGCTTCAATGTGAACGATTCCACCCAAACTAATGACCGCGGTCTCTGTCGTTCCACCTCCGATGTCAATAACCAAGTTTCCGACTGGTTCATTGATCGGCAAATCTGCGCCAATCGCCGCAGCCATTGGTTGCTCGAGTAATTGCGCATCGGCCGCACCCGCCCTGCGAGTCGCATCGGTAACAGCACGACGCTCAACTTCTGTGATTGCTGAAGGCACGCAGATCAACACTTTTGGACGAGAGAAACGCGACACACCAGCGCGTTGCAGAAGTAGACGAATCATTTTTTCCGTCACCTCGAAGTCGGTTATCGCGCCACCACGCAAAGGACGAACGGCGACGATATATCCAGGAGTTTTACCGATCATCCTCCACGCCTCTTCACCAGTTGCCAAAACTTCTCCGGTGCTCCGATTGACCGCGATCACAGACGGTTCATTTATTACGATTCCGTCTCCCTTTCTATAGACGAGAGTATTTGCGGTACCGAGATCAATTGCGAGGTCCTTAGCCATTATTGATTCTCTCTAGTATTTCGTTCATTGGCATCGCGCAACTGCCTGCGAACTCTGTCGCGCGAGAGACTTGAGAGTGCATCGAGGTGACGATGAAATGCTTCCGGGCCTTGCCGTGAAAGTGGCTTGTGCTCTTGGGTTAAAACCAAAAACGCGAGCGCGCATGCACTGACGATCGAAACCGCGGCGAAAAAAACTGCTATTGAAGATACGGCAAGAATCATTATCGAACCGAACTATCTACCGAACTATCAGTTCGCACGCGAGAAATTTCACTGCTGTTCGTGCCCCAGTCGGAGCCTTGTTTCCAATGTTCTTGTTTCCAGATCGGTACTGATTCTTTGAGCGTGTCAATCGCAAATTGAGCAGCCGAAAACGCTTGAGGGCGATGCGGCGACGATACTGAAACTAAAACCGAAGACTCACCAAGGGTCAGATTTCCCACCCGATGAATCAAGGCGACACGTCCAAGATCGGTCCACCGAACCCGCATCTCATCAACTATTAATTGGAGCTTTGAAATTACTTGGGCGTCATAAGCCTCGTAAGTCAACGAGGTGACATCGGTTCTTCCTTCGGCATGATCGCGCACGACCCCGGAAAAAACAACCACGGCTCCACACGACGGAAGAACGGACCATTCATATACGTCGCCGACTTTCAAAACATCCTCAGTCAGTTCGAGCCAGGTGTCGCTAGTTTTAAGGATTTGCTTATTCGACATCGTTTTTAAGTGTACGGTCTGCGTAGCATCAGTCCATGTCTCAAGATCCGCATGAGCAAGAGCCAATGGGCGTGCCGTTTTTTTCAGAGATTATGAAGGCAATGTCAAGTCAGGCACCAGTTCAATGGGATATGGCACGACAATTCGCGATGTCGACCGCAACGAACTCATATCCAAACACGACGGGTGAACCAAATGTTGATCCCGCAGTCCGAATCGCAATTCAACAACTCGCAGCCGTCGCCGATTTGCATGTTCGCGACGTAACTGGTTTGGCAACCAGCCAAACGGCAGAAGTGCCCCTAATCGATGTGGTCAACAGATCAATGTGGGTACACCACACGCTTGCGGCTTACAAACCCCTGTTTACCGAATTCGCAACCTCCATCTCTGGACAAGCAGTCGTGCAACCAGTCGGCGTGCAGGATGACTCAAGCGAAACCGATCACGCAGGCGAGATTAATGCGATGATCGGCAATCTGATAAAAATGATGGCTCCCGCAATGCTCGGTATGTCGGTTGGCTCAATGATCGGTCAACTCGCTATGCGCACATTTGGGCAATACGATTTGCCCTTGCCACGCGAACCTCACGAGCAAATTCTGTTTGTTGCCCGCAATTGTGAAGAGTTCGCCAAAGACTGGAGTATCAACATCTCTGACATGCAGATGTGGTTGCTCGTGCAAGAACTTACTTTTCACGCAATTTTTAAGATTCCGTTTATTCGCTTGACGATCACTGACGCCGTAAAAAAACATGTCAGCGGATTCAGACCCAACCCAAATGCCCTCGCTGAGCGACTGAGCAAGATTGATGTAACCAGCAGCGACCCAGCCGTAATGATGCAGAAACTACTCGGTGATCCAAGTTTGCTGCTTGGTGCCGTGCGATCGCCAGAACAAGAATTACTCGCGCCGAAACTTGACGCAATGATTAGCGCCATCGTGGGTTATGTCGATCATGTTGTTGACAATGTCGCCGAAAGAATTATTGGTACCGGAAACCAAATTGCCGAAGCCGTGCGCAGACGCAGGGTTGAGGCGCGCGCTCAGGATCAATTTGTTGAACAACTTCTTGGCTTGCGACTAACAACCAAACAAATTGACGAAGGTCATGCATTCATAAGTGGCGTAATTGAGCGTGCTGGTTTTGATGCTCTCGCAGGACTATGGTCTAAAGCCGGCAATTTGCCCACGCCCAATGAAATTGTTGCACCCGGCTTATGGTTAGAAAGAATCAACTTTTAGCCACACCGAAATCAGCCGAAAGAAAATAGATCAAACCCATCGCACTGGCGACACCTACTATTGCGAAACCCATTGCGCCAGAAAATGTAAAAATTACAGCGGCTAAGCCGGCACCAACCCACACCAGTTGGTTAATCGTTTCGAACTTAACGAAAGTTCTGGCACGATTTGCATCTGGCGCTTCACGCTGGATGATTGATTCGAAAGCCAAACGACCAATCGAACCCATGCCGTTGCAAACTGCGATCAAAACTATTCCGGCCGTGATACCACCGAATACACCCGAGAAAACTCCGGTCAAAGTGATCACCGTCAGCGAAACTGTCATCATTGTTCGCTCAGATATCAAACGACGCAAAAGCGGTGAGACCGCGTTTGCGAGCATTGTCGCAAGCGATGACAAACCGAGTGCCAGCGCAAACCAAGCGGTACCTGCCCGTTCGTCACGCAACCAAAACGCGACATGAAAAAACATGAAACCGATAATTCCGCGCAGAAGCATCATTGACAATGCTGCGTGACGAACACCCGAACCGTGCAGCTCAATAATTTCATCAGCGTTCGTTGTTTTGGGTGCCGTCGCCACATGGCGGGGTAACTGAAGCGCGACGAGTCCGGCTACGCCGAACATCAACGCCGACATCGCAAGCGTCAACCGAGAGTCAACTAGTTGCAGCAACCCTGCTGGCACAGCGGCGGCGAAACCAATCAGACCGGCAAGCAAACCCAAACTTCCATTTGCGGCCACCAACTCGCTATCGCTGCTGACCAGCGTTGGGACTAATGCTGTTTTGCTGACGGCGTATGTTCGCGACAGCACGAGAGAAATAAATGCGAGTGGAAACAGAGCGACGGTATTGATTCGTGGAATCATCAAAACAACGGTTATGCATCGCAACAGATTGACAATTAATACGGTGACCCGTCTTCCTCCTGGAACACGATCAATAACCGGGCCAATGAATGGTGCGATCACTGCAAATGGTGCGAGGCTGATCGCCAGAAACATCAAAACTTTGCTGCGCGCTGCATCGGGACTAATCGAAAGAAAAAGTGAGTCAGCAAGCGCGATTGCGAATGCCGCCTCACCGCATGCCGTGAGTGCATGCACTCGACCGAGTCGTCTAAGTGGTGATGCTGGGGTAAGACCTGAACTAGAAATCGCTATGCGACTATTTTCTCGTATTTGTAGCCAAGTCCGCGGATGGTCACAACTAGTTGCGGATCTGAAGGTTCTTTTTCGATTTTGGCTCGCAATCGCTTGACATGGACATCCAAAGTTTTGGTGTCACCGAAATAGTCGGCTCCCCAGACGCGATCGATGAGCGTCTCTCGTGTCAACACTCGCCCAGCATTAGACATCAAGATGTAGAGCAATTCAAATTCTTTTAGTGGCAGTTTTGTGACATCTCCACGAATAGTCACGATGTGTTGTTCTGGATCTATCGACACTCCACCTATCGCCACCGTGCCGACTCCAGTGACTTCTTCCATAGTGCTTGAAAGAGCTCCCCGACGCAACGCTGCCCGCAATCGTGCAACGAGTTCTCGCAGACGATATGGCTTGACGATGTAATCATCAGCACCAACTTCAAGACCCACAACAGTGTCGATTTCGGCACCTTTTGCCGAAACCATAATGATCGGCACTGTGCTCTTCTTTCGAATCTCGCGACAAACATCTGTGCCGGAGATTTTTGGCAACATCACATCTAACAACACGGCGTCTGGGCGAACGGCATCAAATACGGCGAGTGCTTCGGCTCCGTCACGCGCGACTTCAACCCGAAATCCCTCACGCTTGAGACCCACTTGCAGCGCTTCAATAAATGACTCTTCATCGTCCACAACCAAAATTGTGGGTAATGAATTGATGATCGTCATATTAGGACTCCTGTTTTACTGCTTGAGGTATCAGTTGGTTCTGAGACAACATGTGGAAGTCGGACTGTGAAAGTCGAGCCGACCCCTTCTTCTGAGATCAATTCAATTGTTCCGCCATGTTCTTGAACGATGTGCCGAACTATTGACAGACCCAAACCGGTTCCTCCCGTGGCCCTGCTACGCGCTTTGTCGACTCGATAAAAACGCTCAAAGATTCGATCTTGGTGTTGTTTCGAAATTCCGATTCCATGATCTGTTATCGCCACTACAACTTCATGACCGACGATCGAACTTTCTATCGAAACAATTCCTCCGGGTTCGCTGTATTTGATCGCGTTGTCAACGAGGTTGGAAATCCCGGAAACTAATTGCGATCTGTCGCCAAGCACCATCAGATGAGTGGCTCCAGTCAATGACAGCCCAAGACCTTGTCGCTTTGCCGCATGCTGATTGGTGCCAACAACTTCAATCAACACGGGTGCAAGGTCGACTTCGGTCCAATCTTCGGTTCCACTGAATTCAATTCTTGATAAGTCAAGCAAGTCATCGACGATTCGTGCCATTCGATGCGACTCGGAGACAATTCTTTCTGCAAGTCGCCAAACGACTTCGGTTTCGGTCTCACCGCTAAGAGAATCTGCCAAAGCCGCAACTGCACCAATTGGCGTCTTCAACTCATGGCTCAAATTAGCGACAAAGTCTGTCTGCACGGTCTCGATTCGTGATTTTACGGTGATGTCTTCGACGGTCACGACTATTAGTTCGTTTTCAAGTTTGTGGCCGCGAATCTGAAGAAAGCGCGTTGTTCCTGCGACAGCCTCAAGAATCCGATCACCAGAACCGACCTGCTCAACCTGCACGATCATCTCATCGACTGCTTGATCAATCAAAATATCTACATACCTGATGCCCGTCATTGCAGCCGCAGAGTTGTTTCTAAATTTACGATTTAATTTGTTATCCGAGACAATCACACCGGTAGTCAATTTGTCGAGAACTTCCATTAACTGAACAACTGAGTCAGCCGATTCGGGCTCGATTTTTAAACTAGTTTGAGTGAACGCACGCTGAATTTCTCTGGTCGAGCGCTTTGAAATCAGAAACGCAATTGACGCCGCAAGAATCACACCCGATAAAAAAGAAACTACGGCCATACAAAATTAGATCAATTTAATTCTGCTCAAGTTTGATCTGAAATTCTCCAGTTTGGTCACCAATACGAGCTTTGTAACGATTGATGCCGTCACGTTCTCGAACCCAACCAGTGACGATAAATCGTGTTCGCTCGCTCACGTTTACAGCATGGTCACCAATTCGTTCGTAAAAGCGGGCAACAACCGCTAACTGCACGGCAACTTGAAGATCAATTTTTGAGTGCGAATGCGATTCGAAAATTTGCTGAATGAACTGGCGATGCAAACTATCTAAATACGAGTCCATGTCATCAATCGCGGCGGCCTTGGCGGCATCATTTTCTTCAAACGCTTCCATTGTTGATTCAAAAAGTTTCTGCGCCTGTTCGCTCATCTTAGAAATCACACCACGAAGAACTGGGTCGATGCCATGACCATAAATACGCCGAGCTGCTTTACAAATATTGACGACAAGATCTGCCGAGCGCTCAAGTTCTCCGGCAATTTTGATGATTGCAATTATCTGCCTTAGATCGGCGGCAACGGGTGCTTGAAGAGCCAAGATTTCGAAACACAGTGCTTCTAGTTCTGCAGACCGAGCATCGAATTCATCATCGGCTTGTACTAGATAATCAGCGCCTTCGAGATCGCCACTCAGGAGAATTGCAGTGGCTCGCGGAATCGCTTCAGTCAGTGAGGCACCAAGTCGAATTACTTCAGAGCGCACCGAGTCAAGATCATTATGAAAATTTTTCCGAATTTCATCCATTTGGCTGGGCCTCCGATTTGCTCATTTGCTACTTCCTTCTTACACCTATTTAATAACGGTAGTCCTCATTAAGTGAACTGCAGTCGTCCATTAAGTGACCTGAAAGTGAACAGATTTCTACATCAACGCAACTGGGTCGCCACCACCCACTCATGCAAACTCTGCTGGGCATCTCCCATTCGCTCACCGCCTGAAATTTTGGTCCATTTATCATCGCTTCCAAGAGCAAAATGACTGACCTGATCTGCCAGCAAAAACCCGAGAACTTTATCCAGCCACGCCCGATGCTTCGTGTGCGTCAAAGGCACGAGCACTTCAACTCGACCGTCTAAATTGCGACCCATCAAATCTGCCGAGCCAATCAAATGCAGAGGCGATTCATCGTCAAAACCGTGTGCAAACCTGTAAATCCGAGAATGTTCAAGATAACGACCAAGAATTGAACGCACTGTGATGTTCTCCGACATGCCCGGCACGCCGGCGCGCAGACAACATATTCCACGAACGATCAACTCAATTTTTACACCGGCATTGCTCGCCACATACAGCGCATCAATGATCGCTGGATCAGAAATAGAGTTCAGTTTCAGAGTTATCCGACCGGAATTTTTGAAAGCCGCTTCACGCTTTATGAGTTCTAAAAGTTTCGGACGCAATTGGTGCGGCGCAACAAACATGCGCTGATAATCCGGTTCACGGGCGTAGCCCGTCAAATAGTTGAACAGCTCTGTCGCGTCGGCGCCAATCGCTTCTTCGCAGGTAAAAAATCCGATGTCTTCATACATTCGCGCCGTCGTCGAGTTGTAATTTCCAGTGCCGATGTGCACATACCTACGCATCTGATCACTATCTTCGCGAACAACCAAAATACATTTTGAATGTGTCTTTAGTCCGACGATGCCATATGTGACGTGAACCCCGGCATATTCGAGTTCTTTCGCCCAGGCGATATTTCTTGCTTCGTCGAAGCGCGCTTTGATTTCGAGCACAACTGCGACTTGCTTGCCAGACTCGGCGGCGCGAACCAAATATTTGGCGATTGATGAGTCGCCAGAAGTGCGATACAAAGTCATTTTTATTGAATGCACCTTTGGATCATTGGATGCCTGTTCGACAAATGTCTCAACAGACGACGCAAACGACTCATGCGGATGATGCACGAGGAGTTGACGCTCACGAATCACTTGAAAAATACTTTGACCATTAAATTCGGCGGCTGCGAGTCGCCCGGCAGTCAGCGGCGGCCAAGGCTGAAATCGTAAACTCGAAATATCCAGCGAAGCCAACTGCGAAATACTGCCCATCTCAATGACGCTGCGATGATATGTCACATCATCCGGGTCAAGTTCAAGTTCTTCACACATCAAATCAATAACTGATTGGGCTGTGCCATGCGGAACTTCAATTCGCACGGCACGACCGAACCGGCGACGGCGCAATTCTATTTCGACTGCTGCAAGAAGATCTTCGGCGTCTTCGTCATCAAGCGAAAGATCTGCGTTGCGTGTGACACGAAAAACAAAGCACTGCTCAATTGTCATCCCCTGAAATAATCGCGAGAGATTTGCCGCTATCAATTCTTCTAACAACACAAAGTTGTTTGACTTTCCGACTCGCATAAACCGACTGATGTTCTTGGGAATTTTTAATCGGGCGAATCTTTGCTCACCTGAACTTGGGTCGCTAGCCACCACCGCCAGATTCAATGCAAGGTTAGAAATATATGGAAAAGGATGCGCAGGATCAACTGCCAATGGAGTCAGAACCGGAAAAATTTTCTGATCAAAAACCCGAGAAAGTTCTACTTTTTCGTCGGCAGAGAGTCGCGTCCAGCTCTGCACTCGAACATCAAATAACTCAAGTTGGGGTAATAACTCTTTTGTCCAGACATCTTCTTGCCGCTGAACAAAATTCTGTGTCCGAGCGGTAATTTCTCGGAGTTGATCGAGCGGCGAGCGCCCATCGGGCGTCTTTGTCGAGATGTCTCCAGCGACTTGATCTTTTAATGCCGCCACCCGAATTTGGTAGAACTCATCAAGATTCGACGAACAAATTGCTATAAATCGACAACGCTCCAATAACGGCACAGTTTGGTCACTGGCGAGCGCAAGCACTCGATCGTTGAAATCAAGCCAACTTAATTCGCGATTTATAAACCTAGATTCGATATCTTCAGCGTACGAATTTTGAGCCGTTCGATAAACCGCCGACAGTCGATTTCGCCAAGATGTCACTTTGATTTCATTTCAGCGACATATTGCGCCATCGCAATCAGCGTTTGATCTTTGCTGTTTGGACGCAAATTCCGGGATGCGACTATTCGCTTGGTGTCGCTGCTATATCTTCGCTGGCGGCAACGACTGGTGTTGAAGATGCTTCGGCTGAAACTGGATAGCCCAACTCCCACTCGATACTGATTCGTTCACGCTCGGCATCCTTGCTGACTCGCTCTTGATTACGGCGAAACTGTGGATCATTGCGAGGCAGAAGAATCAAACGAGCCAGTACACGCGCTCGAAAATCTTCAAGCAGGTTCTGGTCTCCATAATCGCCATAGACCTCCCAGTGAGGAGAAACTGAGCCTAGGTAGACGATTCGAGCATGCCCGCGCGGTGGCTCGTTGAGAGTTGTTGGTTCAGCAAAGTTTGTCATGTCGTGCCTCGATTCGGATTTGAATCCTACCGTCAAACAATCCCCTTCTAAGATAAATGCTGTGTGGTCTAAATCTGATGGAATGTTTGCAGCGCTTGATATCGGAACAAACAGTTTCCACTTGGTTGTTGCAAAACCCGTCGAAACCGGTTTTGAGGTAATCGCCAGCGAAAAAGAAGTTATTCGTTTGGGTCACGGCTCTGGTGATATGAAACTCCTCGAGCAAGATGCGATCGATCGGGGTATTGCTGCTCTGACACGCATGCGAGCGATCGCCGATGTTCACAACGCAAAATTGCGTGCCGTCGCAACAAGCGCCGTGCGCGAAGCCCAAAATAAAAATGATTTCATTAAGCGTGCCCGCAAAGAAGCGGATGTAGACGTAGAAATTATTTCAGGAATCGAAGAAGCCCGTCTGATTCATCTGGGCGTTAGGCACGCAATTGCAATCGGTGACCGACCAATGTTGATGAGTGATATCGGCGGGGGGTTCAACCGAATTGTTGTGGCAGTTGGCGAAAAGATCTTGCTGTCGCGAAGTTTCAAACTTGGTGCGGTTCGCCTCACCGACCGATTTTTTCGCAACCGAAGTGTTGCACCCGAGTGCGGTTGGTGGTTGTCGTAAATATGTGCGCTCGATGCTGTCGACAATCGCGCCAATCGTCGAACAGCTTGGCTTTGAAATCGCGGTTGGATCTTCTGGCACGATCGAAGCGATCGCCAAACTCATTGCCGAGCAGAACAAACAGCCGGAACCTAAATCTTTCAATCGCTATGAGTCGAAGCCAAAGATGTCAGCAGAGTTGTTGATTTACTGGCTGATCAACCAACTGCAAAGCAGCGCGAGAAAGTTTTCGACCTCGAGTCTTCTCGTGCCGACATTATTTTGGCGGGGGCGATAATTTTGGAAGGCGTCGCTTTGTCTTTTGGGGTTACAAACTTTACATACTCAGATTATGCGTTACGCGAAGGCGTGCTCTATGACACCATGCAACGCCGAGACCTACTCGATCATCCAGATGGCGTCGACACCGGCACTTACGAGTGTTCGACAACTTGCAGACCGGTGCGATGACCAGCCGGTTCACAGCAGAAACGTCGCAAAAATAGCGTTGTCACTTTTTGAAAATCTGCAAAAGAAATTAGATCTTGATGATTCATGCCGACGATATCTTGAAGCAGCGGCTCTTCTGACGAATGTTGGTGTAGTCGTGTCACATTCAAAACATCATCTGCACTCATATTATGTAATCGCAATTCAGAACTCGTCGGGCTTACGGATCGCGAAATAGAATTGATTGCACAATTGCTCGTTACCACCGAAAAAGCGTGCCAAAAGATTCGCATCCAGAGTTCGCTCTGCTGCCAGAAACCGACAAGCGCATCGTGCGCTCACTCGCCGGTTGCTGCGAGTCGCAATCGGTCTTGATCGCACCCAAGATGGGCGGGTCAAAAAGTATCAACTCGATCAGAAGACGAGCAACTGATGATCTTCGTCAAGGCCTCGACAAAATTTGATTTAGATCTGAACTTATATGGGCCAAACGAGAGACGCGGACTATTGAGTGATGTGCTCGGGACGAAAGTGAAAATCGTCGCGATTGAATGAGCGAATTATTTGCTGTCGGTTTTTGGAGTTTCGTCTTTTTTTTCGCCTCGGCAGCACCCTCAGCGAGACCCTTTTTGAGTTCGCTTTGAGCCTTGCCTAAGTTGCGGGCGATATTCGGAAGGCGCTTGCCCCGAACAGCACTACGACGAGCAAAATGATGATCCAAATTTTCAGGTCCGTTGAACATACGACAACTCTAGCATCATGGTCAAAAGTGCGCTAAGAAGTTACAGGTGCTTGAATGCGTTATAAACCTCAGTGAGGGACGCCGTTTAGAGGCGATTGCCAATATTCGTAGCGAATCGGCCACGACGTTTTAGATATTCATAGTGATCATCACCACCATCGCAGTGTCTTCACAATTGTGGGTTCTAAAACCCCGAATAACTCGCCGAGCTTGCGCAAACAATTTGATCTAAACTCTTGCATGTTGGCGTTCATCCACGAATTGGAATTATCGATGTCGTGCCCTTCGTGCCACTTGAGAATTCGACGATCGAAGAAGCGATTAAAGCACGCACGAATTTGCCGAGTTTGCAGCGAGCGAACTGAATATACCGAGTTTCGTTTATGGACCCGAGCGCGATCCTGCCCGAGATTCGCAAACGAGCATTCGTTGATTTGTCACCAGATTTTGGACCGAACAAACCTCACCCGACCGCTGGAGCAATTTGTGTCGG
>BGOG01000017.1 GCA_003569125.1 Acidimicrobiaceae bacterium
ACAATTTGCGCCGACATATCATCAGGTCGAAGTTCGGTCAGTGTGCCTTTGTTTGCGCGTCCAATTGGGCTTCGTGCTGTTGCAACAATTACTGCCTCGGTCATGACTCTTGCTCCTTTAACTAAGCGTTGCAAAACACTAGCGGTTTCAGCCCTTTTTGACGAACCCCAAAATCAATACAACCTTCAAGATTCTCAACGAATCAATGCAGTCAAAATCGTAAATTACTCAACTACGTAATAAGAAACGTGCGCATCATAATAAAACCTTTGAAGACGAACACCTGACAAAATCACATTTTCCTTTAGAGCCACGGTCTCGCCTTGCCAGCGTTTTTGGCCAACCTCGTCAAACCCAACTACTCCTCCTTTTGGGACAAGCGGCAATAAATGTTTTAAAGCAACAGCCGTTGGCTCATAGATATCAAAATCCATATATAGAAGCGCGACAATCAGGTAGGGATGGTCTTTGACATACTGCGGAATCGTCTTGATTGCATCACCCTTGACGAGATCAACTTTTGGTATGTGACCAATCGTTCGGTTTTTGTCATGCAACGCAACCCACTTGGCGAGATGTTCATAATCGGTATTTCGCATATGCCCAACAACACCTTCAGGGTCATGCTTAGTTACCGATGGAAAACCTTCAAAAGTATCGAAACCAATAATCTTGCGATTGAAGTTAGATGGTTCGAGTATCGAGGACAAATGTTCAAACAGCATCAACGAGTTGCCTCGATGGACACCACATTCGACCACCGAACCGTGGACATTAAGAATTTTCTCGAACAGTTGAATTCTTGTGAGTATCAATGTGACTAATTGACGGTCCAAATACACAAAGGGTGCCTCAGCAACGTCTGATGCCGACATTTCAGCAAACATCTCTAACCTTTGTTTACGAAAATCAATTTCAGAACTGATTTCAGTCCTCTTTTCGCCAATATTGTCAATAAATGTCTGTTTCTTTTCCACCCCTTGACGATAGCCGAATACGAATAACTCGGGTGGGGAAACAGACTTGCGCGAGTTCTAGAGTCTTGGGATGCAGTTATTTGATATTGAGCTAGATGATATTGACCTTTCGGCCCCAGAATTCTGGACTGCTCCGCGAGAATATCGCGAGTCGGCGTTCGCTAAATTGCGAAACGAAGAACCGATTCGGTTTTTTGAGGAGATGGACTTCACTTTCGTACCAAAAGGACCCGGATATTTTGCGCTTACTCGTCACGACGACATCTGGCACGCCAGCCGCAACCCGCAATTATTTGTAGCGGTAAGGGTTCGAACATCGCCGATCTTTCTCCCGAACTGAACGAGTTTTTCGGATCAATGATCGCGATGGATGATCCAAAACATTTTCGATTGCGGTCGATAGTTTCAAAAGGATTTACCCCGCGCGAGATCGCGCGAATCGAAGAGTATGTAAAAATCAAGGCGCGAACAGTTATCGATCGTGTACTCGACGAATTCGATGGTCAAGAGTTTGACTTCGTTGACGCGATCGCCGGAAAATTTCCGTTGCAAATAATTTGTGAGATGATGGGTATCCCAGAATCTGATGAACGACAAATTTTTAATTGGACGAACACGATTCTTGGCGCTGGCGACCCGGATTTCAGTGGCTCGATCGAAGGATGATGGAGGCGGGAATCGGCATGTTCACCTATGCGCAGGCGCTGGGTGAATCACGACTGGCGAATCCGACAGATGACTTGACGAGCGTGATGATGCACGCTGTTGTCGATGGTGAACGACTTTCATCGCAAGAGTTCGGCAGTTTCTTTATTCTGTTGGTGGTCGCCGGCAACGAAACGACACGCAATGCGATCACCCACGGAATGATTGCTTTGACCGAAAACCCCGACCAACGCGCAAAGTGGTTCGGCGATTTCGAGACGCACACTAAAACCGCGGTTGAAGAAATCGTTCGTTGGGCGACACCGGTTATACATTTTCGGCGAACCGCAACGCAAGATACCGAGATAAACGGATTCAAAGTGCAAAAAGATCAAAAGGTCGTACTGTTCTATAACTCAGGCAATCGCGACGAACGAGTCTTTAGCGACCCGTTCAAGTTTGATGTGACTCGCGCACCACAACCAACACAGATTGGCTTCGGCGCGGGTGGCCCGCACTTTTGTCTTGGCGCGAATTTGGCGCGACGAGAGATCGCCGTGATGTTCGACGAAATTCGTCGGCGTGTGCCGAATCTGCAAATAACTGGCGAGCCCGCCTATCTGCAGAGTAGTTTCATCAACGGCATCAAACGGGTCAACTGCCGCATCAGCTAGCTAAAAAGCTGCAAAGAACACTAACTCTGCTCGTGCAAAGCAACTTGTGTATGAGACAGCGATAACGGGCCATGATTTATTCGTGGCAATACATATCGTGCAAACAGGTCACACTCTTTAAGATGCGGATAGCCAGACAGAATAAATGTTGATACTCCTGCGTCTGCAAGTTCGTGCAATTTGGCCGTAACTTGATCTGGGTCACCGACGATTGCAATGCCCGCGCCGCTTCGTGCTCGACCAACACCAGTCCAAAGATTCTGTTCGATATAACCTTCGTCGTCCGACGATGAACGCAATTCGCTTTGTCTTTTAACACCGGTTGATGTTGCATCAAGAGATTTGGCGCGAATCGCATCGCCAATTACCGGGTCGAGGCGCGACAACAAACGCCTCGCAGCCTCGCGTGCCTCGCGCTCAGTTTCTCGAACGATCACATGACTACGCCAACCAAACCTTAAAGATCGACCAAACTGTCGGGCACGCAATTGCAGATCGACAATCACACTTGAAACCTTCGCTGTCGTATCGGGCCACATCAGATAGACGTCAGCACTTGCTGCGGCACAATCTCGAGCCGCCTCTGAGAGTCCACCGAAATAGATTGGCGGGCAGCCCAAGTTTTGTTTGGCGATGCGCGGTGGATCAATACTTAATTGTAAAAATTCGCCATCAAGACTTATGGCTCTGCCCTCGAGTAGTTCACCAAGCGCATACAGATATTCGGTGGTACGGCGATATCTGGCGTCACTAGACAACTGCTCGCCTGGCATCTCGGACGAAATTGCATTTATCACCAATCTTCTATTCGAAATCTGTTGGAGTGTTGCGATTTGTCGCGCAAGTTGGGGTACGACTAATTCACCCAGTCTCAATGCAAGTAGCAAGCGAATCTGTTTTGTTTGTGTGGCGATACTTGCGGCGAATGCCGTGGCGTCGATGCCAAGGCTGTAGCCCGATGGCAACAACACATTGTCGAAACCACTTACCTCGGCGCTACGCACAATTTCACTGCAATGCAACCAAGAAGATTGAAGGTCATCGTCTGGCACGCCAAGAAACTCATAATCGTCGTCACAAAGCGCGGCGAACCATGCAACTTCAACCGGGCTACGCAGATTCATCATGGGAGTTTTTTGCCCTCGGATGCGGCGACGATCTTATATAAATCAATTTTTGGTAATTCACGAAGAGGATTGTTTACGGCACTGGCAATTCGCTCTGGGCGTTGGCTACCCAACAATACGATCGGTCGTGACGGATGAGAAAGAATAAATGCGTAGCAAATTGCATCACGGGTCGTCGCATGGCGATCGGCAATCTCATCAAGTGCTGTTATAAGTTCTGGACGCATCGACTCACCGGTCAAAAGTCGGCCACCAGCAAGTGGGCTCCATGCGAACGGAATCACACCGTCGCGCATGCAACTATCAAACGTTCCGTCGCGCAACGGTCCTAAATTCGCGGCTGAATACTCTGGTTGCGAGGCCACAATTTTGAACGGCAAAAAACTTCTCAGAGCGTCATACTGTGCAACCGTAAAATTAGAAACTCCGACTTCAGCGATTTTGCCCTCGCTACGCAGTGCCATAAGAGTTTCTGCGACTTCTGCTGGGTGCGCAAACAAGTCGGGTCGGTGAATGAAATATAGATCGATGCGATCAACTCCCATGCGACGCAGCGAATCTTCACACGACTTACGCAACACAGCCGAACTTTGGTCATATGGAACCCCAGGGATGATCCCACCCTTTGTCGCCAAAACACATCTCTGGCGCAAAGATTTGTCGGCAACAAAAACCTTGCCGAGCATCTCTTCACATGAGCCGCGACCCGACCCACCCCAGTTGGCGCCATATATATCTGCATTATCAAGAAGACGAACTCCTGCGTCGAGCGAAGACTCAATATATTTGCGAGCCTCGTCTACAGACGGCGTTGTCATCCGCCATAAACCGATGCCGAAGTCACCAATGTCACCAAATTCGCCGAGATTTCGTTGACTAGTAACCATCTTCAGCGAAGGTTACTAGTTTTTGCTTGCGAAAAAATTAGGTGTTACGAACAACCACTACTAGAACCGCAATCACCACACACATAACATGCCCCGGCCCGTTGCATGTTTGCCGAACCACACGATGAACAGATCATTCCGGTTGCCGCTGGTTTATTTGCGGCATGAGATGGTGGTGCCGAAAACGCACCAGAATCGATTTGCGCCACTAAATCATTGGCAGATGGAATTGATTTTGGATCAGCGAAAACATCGGTGCCTCGAGTATCGACGGTGATTGATTCTTCGACTCCCGGCAATGTTGGTTGCATCCGCTCTTCGCGAGTGAACACTCCCAATTCGGCGCGCTCATCGGCTGTTAGATATTCAACTGCCAGTCGGCGGAAGAGATAGTCGACAATCGATGAGGCCATGCGAATATCAGGATCATCGGTCATGCCCGCTGGTTCAAAACGAGTGTTGACGAATGCTTCGATGAATGCCCGCATTGGCACACCGTATTGCAAACCATACGAAATGCTTTTTGCGAAAGCATCCATCAGGCCAGCCAGAGTTGAACCTTGCTTCGAGACCGTCAAGAACACTTCGCCAGGTCGACCATCTGTGTATTCACCGATTGTCGCGAAACCCTTGCAGTCGGCGACGCGGAACTCAAATGTTCGCCCGCGACGCGATCGCGGCAACTTCTGACGAACAGGTTGATGTACAACCCGTTCAACGATGCGCTCGATGATTTGCGTTGCCGCATTTGCCGCACCGCCGCCATCGTTTGATCCTTTTTCGCTGTCTTTTTTGGCAGTTGAAAGTGGCTGACCAACTTTGCAATTGTCGCGGTAGACGGCAACTGCTTTGATGCCGAGTTCCCAAGACAACATGTGCAGCGCTTCGATGTCTTCGACCGACGCTTCTTGTGGCATGTTCACGGTCTTTGAAATCGCACCTGACAAGAACGGCTGGGTCGCACCCATCATTCGCACGTGACCTTCGTAATGAATTGTATTGTCACCCATTGAGCACGCAAACACAGGCAAATGCTCGGCTTTCAAATCAGGAGAACCAACGATCGTTTTTTGTTCGTCAATGTATGCGACGATTCGATCAACAACGGGGCCTTCGTAGCCAAGTTGCTTGAGCGCACGCGGCACCGTCTGATTGACGATTGTCATGTTGCCACCACCAACAAGTTTTTTGAACTTAACCAAACCAAGATCAGGCTCAATACCGGTTGTATCACAATCCATCATCAAGCCGATCGTGCCTGTTGGTGCGAGCACAGACGCCTGACTATTGCGCACCCCAAACTCTTCGCCATCACGGACCGCTGCATCCCATGATGCTGTTGCTGCATCAACGAGGTCTTGTTGCACGACATCAATGTTGTCGATTTCTTTGTTGGCATCACGATGCATTCGCAAAACATTGAGCATGTATCGCTCGTTTGCCGAGTAACCAGCAAATGGGCCCATTCGGCTAGCCGTTCGAGCACTCGTTGCATAGGCATGGCCCGTCATCAATGATGTCAGCGCGGCGGCCCATGCACGACCACCAGTCGAGTCATAGGGCATTCCGAGCGCCATCAACAACGCACCGAGGTTTGCGTAGCCCAGGCCAAGTTGACGGAACAATCGGCTGTTCTCGGCAATTTTTTCGGTTGGGTAGTCGGCGTTGCCAACAAGAATCTCTTGCGCAGTGAACATAACTTCGATCGTGTGGCTGTATGCCTCAACATCAAAACGATCGTTGTCGTCGAGGTACTTCAATAAGTTGATTGATGCCAAGTTGCACGCTGAGTTGTCAATGTGCATGTATTCGCTGCAAGGGTTTGACCCATTTATGCGACCAGCCGCATGTGCTGTGTGCCACTTATTAATCGTCGTGTCAAACTGCAAACCAGGATCTGCGCACTCCCATGATGCGGTCGCCATTTGACGCCACAGATCACGAGCACGAATGGTTCGCACAACACGACCATCTTTGACCGCGAGTAGGTTCCAGTCGGCGTCATCTTTGACAGCCTGCATGAACTCGTCTGTTACTCGAACTGAGTTGTTGGCGTTTTGATATTGAACCGAGAAAGAATCTTTTCCGTCAAGATCCATGTCGAAGCCGGCATCACGAAGTGCGCGCGCCTTCTTTTCTTCATGTGACTTGCACCAAATGAATTCTTCGATGTCTGGATGATCGACATTGAGGATTACCATCTTTGCCGCGCGACGAGTTTTTCCACCCGACTTGATTGTTCCGGCCGAAGAGTCGGCACCGCGCATGAAACTGACGGGCCCCGACGCTGTGCCGCCACCTTTTAGATGTTCTGCACTGCTGCGAATATTCGACAGGTTGATGCCCGAACCCGAGCCGCCCTTGAAAATTGTTCCTTCTTCTTTGTACCAATTCAAGATTGCATCCATCGTGTCGTCAACGGCCAAGATGAAACAAGCACTGGCCTGTTGCGGAACACCTTCGACTCCGATGTTGAACCAAACTGGCGAATTAAACGCTGCGCGTTGCGTCACCAAAATATATTTCAACTCGTCACGAAATGAATCTGACTCGGTTTGATCGACGAAATAACCGCACTCGGATCCCCATTTTGTGATCGTGTCAGCAACACGATCAATTACTTGACGCATCGAGGTTTCTCGTTCGGCAGTACCTGGTGTGCCTCTAAAATATTTTTGCGAAACGATGTTGGTCGAATTTAACGACCATGAAGTTGGAAACTCGACGCCGAGCTGCTCGAATGCGACGGTTCCATCCTTCCAGTTTTTGATTTGGGCGTCTCGGCGTTCCCATACGACTTGGTCATACGGATGCGTACCTGGTGCTGTGAAGTGGCGACGGATACCGATCGACAAACGCTCTGGAGCAAGTGACATAATTGGGACTAAACCTTTCGATTTCTATTTCGGGCTAATTAACGACTAATTCGGTTGAACGACTTTTACAATTAGTAAAACAAAATTCAAATCACTTGCGAATCTTTATGGGGCTAGCACTACAAAACTAATGTCTCTGGGCGAGACCACTAGATGTAGTGCCGAACCTTCCCCCCTTGCAGATTCACCCACAACTTGTAGTCAAGATTACAGCATTGTTATTTGGTCTTGTCAATCATTTAGAAGCCTTAATTGGAGCCTTTTTATTGATAAATCCAAAATGGATTCGAAGCATAGTGAGATGCCCCTGTGGATTGAAAGTGGATAGCCGTGGTATTTAGAGACTTCTTCTGTGGATTGCCTGTGGGCAACTACTGGTTTGTGAAATTAAGGTAACTTTTAGGGCGATTTTCTATATAACTGCAACCGAAACGGGAATTCCGTTTAGAACGCTCGTTCCAGACAGTGGGTCGAGCCGTTGTTCGTCGGTCAGAATATTTGAGTTCACGCCGGCACGAGTTGAAGCGACTTTTGTTTTCGTACCGGGCATCGAGTGACCCCAACCGTGCGGCAAGCTCACGACTCCATCCCGAATTAGTTCGGTGATTTCAACGGGGGCATCAACACTTCCGACACGACTAGTGATGCGAACTGCAGAACCTTGCGTAATGCCAAGTCGTGTTGCATCATTTGGATTCATGTGCAGCGTGCAACGTTCTTTGCCCTTGATCAGTACTTCAATATTGTGCAACCACGAATTATTTGATCGCAAATCTCGACGTCCGACGAGAGTCAATTGCGTCGAATCAATTTTTTCGTTACAAAAAACTTCAAGTCGCTTCAAATCGTCTATCAGTTGGGGCACGGCAAGTTCAATTTTGCCTGACTGCGTGCGCAAAATATTCGGCAAGCGAGGTTCGAGTGCGCCAAAGTCAATGCCATGCGGCGAGGCAATCAACTTGTCGAGAGTCAAACCATCTGGCACGGCACCAAAACCGTCACCGAATGGGCCGGTGCGCAGGAGAAAATCAAGAATTCGATCTGGTCCACGACGGCCCGCACCAGAAAGTTCGCTCATCAGTTCGTCACAATCACGACCAAAAATATTTGATGAAGAGTCTTTCGTCGCACTTTCAACAAATTTGGATATCACACGATCATCGATCGTCGACGGCAATGTTTCAATACCAAGACCAGAAACGATCGCCGACATTTTCGCGAGCACCTCCCATTCGTCCGGCTGGTTTGCCGATCTTGCCAAAACTGGTTTGCTGTAATTGGCGACATTGCGCACGGCAAATGTCAAAAGCGCCAAGTCATAGTGGCTGCGCTGCAAAGGTGACGGCACCGGCAAAATCACATCTGCGAATTTTGAAGTTTCATTCAGATAAATATCTACGCTGACCATGAACTCAAGATCGTCGAAAGACTTCGCGAGCCGTTCGCCATTGGGCGTTGACAAAATCGGGTTACCGCCGACAATTACCATTGCTCGCACTTGCCCATCACCTGGGGTCGAGATCTCTTCTGCCATTGCCGAGGCCGGATATTCGCCCAAAACCTCCGGGTGCTTGCTTACCCGTGAGTGTCCGCGCCCAGTGCGAAAGCCCTTGCCCGACCCGCCTGCGCCACGGGTGTTTGCGCTACCTGCGACCGGCAATGGAAACATCGCACCACCAACACGATCCAGGTTGCCCGTAAAAATATTTACGACATCCACTAGCCATGATGCTGTGGTGCCGAACCTAGTTGTGGTTGTACCGATTCGCCCATAAACGGCCGAAGAACTTGCGTCGCGCAATTCGTGAGCGATACGACGAGTGGTTTGCGCATCAATGCCGGTCGTGGCGGCGACAAACTCTGGCGTGAACGGTTTCAGAGCCCGCACAACTTCGTCAACGCCACTGAGATAAGACCCGAGGCGTTGATCCATAACTTCAAGCCCCTCGCCAGCGAGTGTGTTGGCGATTGCCGCTAGAAACAAGGCGTCAGTGCCCGGACGAATTGCTATCCACTCGTCTGCGTGTTGTGCTGTTTTGCTTTTGCGCGGGTCGACCACGACTATTTTTCCCGATCGTGCTTGAACCGCTTCGAGTCGACCCGGAAAGTCTGGGGCGGTGCACAAACTTCCGTTTGAGTCGTATGGGTTCGCACCGAGAATCAACAAATATTGCGTGCGGTCCAAGTCGGGTACTGCCACGGTGCTGGGCGAGCCAAACAAATAGCCCGATGCAACCTGTTTTGGAACCTGGTCAACTGTTGACGCGCTGTAAATTTGACGCGAGCCGATTGATTTGAGCAACACGCTGTTGAATGTCAATGACGATAAACCATGCGCACCGGGGTTTCCTAAATATGTGCCGATTGATTCACGACCGTGCTTGGTGATCACGCCATTGAGACCGGCGTCGACCGCGGCCCAGGCTTCATCCCAAGTTGCCTGAACGTGTACACCGTTTCGCTTGATCAGCGGCATCGACAACCGATCGGGGTCATAGTGCAACTGTTTTAACGTGCTGCCTTTGGGGCAAATAAAACCCTTCGAGAAAACATCTTGCATATCGCCACGAATGTGGGTCACTTCGTTGTCAACAACCGTTACCGCTAGGCCACAACCCGCCTCGCAAAGTGGGCAGGTTCGAAACACGACTTGCTCGTCGGAAGTTTTGTTCAATTTTTTCGATGAGTCAATCGCGTTAGTCGACATAGGTGAGGTTGTAGATAATTGTGCCATAGACCCTGACCAACCTCGCAATCTGAATTCGCGATATTTGATGGCTTAGGCTATGCGGCGTGCGCCAGTTGCTACCTAGTTTCAATAGTGATGTAAATCTTGGCGAGGCCTACGGAGTGGTCCGCCAGCGTCACGAGTCTGGGCGACCGACTATCGGGCTGTGCATGGTGATGAGCATCGATGGCTCAACAGTCGTCGAAGGTCGGTCAACTTTGCTTTCAAACCCCACCGACCGAGATGTGATTATCGCCCTGAGGGCGGTGGCCGACACGATTGTTGTTGGCGCAGGAACGATTCGTGAACAGATGTACACGCCACCAAGCAAGCGAGGCCTCCGTGTTGGGGTCGTTACACGAACCGCGAATCTTGATTTTGACTCACCCCTATTCAAGAGTGGCGCAGGGTTTTTGATCATGCCCCAAGACGCAAAAAAACCCGACTGCGGTTTTGAAATTGAAATAATTCAAGCAGGGCACGGCGATGTTGATTTGCGCCAAGCAATGTCGCAGTTGCCCGGAGACTTTATTCAACTTGAAGGTGGGCCGATGCTCAATGCCTCGATGTTTGACGCCAACCTTGTCGACGAAATTAATTTGACGATCAGCCCAATGGTCACGGGTGCCGACAGCCCTCGGCTATCTAACGGTGCACCTGCTTTGCATCGCGACTACCAGGTTGCCCATATTCTTGAGCAAGATGGTTTTCTATTTATTCGTTACGTGCGAAAAACTAGTGCGAAAAACTAGCTAGTTAACTAGCAACTAGCCGCGCGTATCTTTTTCGAGCAACGCAAGTTCGCGCTTGAAGTCAGCAGCAGCATCAAAGTTTTTATACACACTGGCGAATCGCATATAGGTGACTTCGTCAATGTGGCGCAGTTGATTGAGCACGGCGTGCCCAACTTGATTGCTCGTCACGTCATCGCCTGTTAATCGCATGTCATCTTCGACACGCTCGGCGATTTCTATCAAAACAGAATCTTCAACAGGCCGACCCTTTGCTGCCGACTGTAGACCGCTGATGATTTTGGCTCGGTCAAAAAGCTGTTTGTCGCCCGTGCGCTTGACCACATAAAGTGGAACTTCTTCGAGACGCTCGTAGGTCGTGAAACGGTAGCCACACTTCAAACACGAGCGACGTCGACGGATTGAACTGCCTTCTTCTGATACCCGCGAATCAATAACCTTGGTATCTTCGCAACTGCAACTGACGCATTTCACCCAACCAACATTAGTCATTTGAGCAAAACCAAACTTACGGTAAAAGAATTTTCTGACCTGGGGTAACTGTGCCACCGTTGATGATCACAAGTTGATCGACAAGCAGCGTGATGTTGCCATACGGGTCAACTCGTTGTGCGATTGACCACATTGTGTCGCCGGTTAGGGCAACAACATATTTTTGAGCGACAACACTGACCACTTCACCTTGCTCGGCGGCTACCGATGTATCGGGCAAAATGAAACTTAGAGCCAGAGCGAACGTCAAGAAAGCCAAGGCGATAACCGCTCGACGACGCCGATAAGTGCTCATGGATACACGCTTTCGCGAGTGGCTTTGTCTGCTGGCTGCGAACTGATTGTCGATTGCAATAGACATTTTTCCTCTTTCGTTGTATTGAGTTCTCGGATGTGTAATTCGTATGTGTGAATAGCTCTTACTTCTAGGTACTTGTTAATAAATCGCTTGGTATCCACCATAGCGAACGGGTGTTCGTAGTTAAGCGATACCCACGAACAAGTGTTCTACGAACAGGTGTTTGACTTTAAGGGCGAACGGGCGTACGCTTCACGTATGACCTCAAACACAGAACCCAGGCCCATCACTTCGGCCTTATCGCAAGCCAAAAACAACACCCTGACCGAGCGCCAGCGAGGCATCCTCGACTTCATTGTCACCAATATGCGTGAGCGTGGATACCCGCCATCGGTGCGAGAAATTGGTGAAGCGGTTGGCCTGAGTTCGTCAGCCACAGTGCATAACCATCTGGCTGCTCTTCAAAAACTTGGCTATTTGCGTCGTGACCCGACCAAGCCGCGAGCGATCGAAGTGCGCTACGAAGCCTCGAGCGGCGTCGCCATGGAGCACCGACCAACCAAACATGTGCCACTCGTTGGCGATGTGGCCGCGGGCGTAAATGTTTTGGCGCAAGAAAATGTCGAAGAACTCGTGCCACTGCCGATGGATTTCACCGGCGACGGCGAATTGTTTATGTTGCGCGTGCGCGGAGAATCAATGATTGAGGCTGGCATCTTGAACGGCGACTTTGTCGTGTGCAACTCGCAAGCAACTGCCAACAACGGTGACATCGTCATTGCCGGCATTCCGGGCGATGAAGCGACGATCAAGACATTTACACGCAGTGGCAATCGCGTCACTTGACGCCATCAAACTCGGCGATGCAACCGATGGTTTTTGAAAATGGCGAGGTCACGATCTACGGAAAGTTAGTTACCGTTTTACGCCGTTTATAGAAATTCTCGTTTGACCAGACCTTTGATAACGAGTAAGTTGCGAAAATGACGAAGGTTGATCCTGATAAATTAAAACTTTTTTCGTTCTTGTTGTTCACCAAACTTGAAGGTGCAGTTACATCGGCGATGGTGCATCTTGGCGATCATCTCGGCATTTATCGCGCGATGGCTGCCGCAAACTCGCCGATGACCTCTGCCCAACTTGCGCACGCAACCCAATTGAACGAGCGATGGATACGCGAATGGGCGTATAACCAAGCCGCGGCGAAAATCATTTCGACGATCAACAACCCATCTGACTCGCCAACGATCGAAGATGACACATTCTTTTTATCTCCAGAGCAGACTGCGGTGCTGGCATCAGATGATCACCCGGCTTTCGGAATGGGAATGTTTCATGGTCTTCCACAAACAATGGATTCTCTCAATCACCTACCCGAAAGTTTTCGTTCAGGTATCGGTCGCAACTATGACAGCAAAGGTGCGCAAGGAGCAGTCTCAATTGAACGGAGTTTCGAACCGTGGTCAAGGGCTAATTTGATCTCGGCAGTGCTGCCGAAGCTAGATGGAGTCACGGAAGTTCTGTACAAAGGAGCACAGGTCGCCGATATTGGTTGCGGTGCTGGTGGCGCAGTGTTGCTGATGGGCAAAGAGTTTCCAAATAGCAAATTCGTCGGCTATGACATCAGTAAATATGCACTTGCTCGCGCCGCCGAAAAACTTCAGGCTTCAAAAATCACAAACGCAACTTTCACCGATCCGCGTGATCAGCCGATGCCAACGGACAACAGCATTGACTTGATCACTACTTTTGATTGCATTCATGACATGACACATCCGCAACAAATGATGCAGTCAATCCGTCAAGCAATTACTAACGATGGTACGTGGTTACTCGTTGATATCAAGGCGCACGATTCTTTTACGATGAATGCGACCAAGAATCCAATGGCGGCGCTGCTCTACGGGGTGAGCGTGATGTCTTGTATGTCGTCTTCGATGTCGCAGCCAGGCGGCGCGGGTCTCGGAACTCTCGGCCTTTCTGCCAAAACAGCCGAGCAGATGGCAAAGTCAGCAGGCTTTTCGCGCTTTCGCAGACTAGAAGTAGAACATGCGGTGAATGCGTTCTACGAAATACGTCCGTAAGTTTTTTGCTTCGGCTCGACGATCGCCAAGCCAGTCGAAAAATTACGGCTCGACGATCGCAAAGCCTGTCAAAAACTTGTCGAGATTGCCAAAAATAGTCAGCAATGCACCTGCATCACCATCAATTGTGACCGCACCTTTTTGTAACTCATCGACAAATGTTGTCGTCTGAGCAATCACCTCTAAAAATAGATCTCGGGAAATTTTAATTGTTGCTGCGGCATCGGCGTCGTGTCGACCTTGCGTTGCATAGACAGTTCTGTGCGAAAGCCCGAGTATCCACTTCTCATCGGGCGTGCCAGCCATGTCGGTAAACAACCAGTTCACGCATAGCGATAATCCGCCAATATTCTCAGAAATTATTCGAAGGCCAAGTGTGTCGAACACCTGATCTATTGCCATCGCCTTGATCAGACTTCTGGCCCGAACTCGTGCCTCGGCACTTTGCGGTGGGCCGTTGCGCAATTCTTGCGCACCCATTAAATACGAGTTACGAAATGTCGATGACTCGGCTTGATACCCGAGTTGCTCGAGTGCATCGGCTTGTAAGTTGCGCGCCCGCACATTGGCTGGCTCAGCGAATACTGCGTGGTTTACAAGTTCGGCGACCCAGCGGTAGTCGCCGTCGTCAAATGCCTGTTGAGCCACATCTAGTAGCGCATCGATCCCACCAGCAAGCGCTACATATTTAGTGCCAGCCTGAGACGGTGGAAGTTTGTTCAAATTAGCCGGGTTGCCGTCATACCAACTCAGATAGCGCTGATAAACAGCCTTGACGTTGTGTACGAGATCGCCATAAAACCCACGAGTGTGCTCTTGCGCCAAAAACTCATCAGGCAATACGAGAAGTTCGGCGATTTCTAGCGCAGTCATACCGTGATTTGCAAAACGCATCGTCTGATCGTGGATCCAACGATACAGGTCGCGTTGCAAAGTTAGAAACTCTCGCACATCTTGACGACCCCATCGTGGCCAGTTGTGCGACGTAAAAAGAACATCGGTTTTATCGGCGAAAAGCTCGATGCTTTCATTGATGTATTTCGACCAGTTCAAAGCGTTGCGAACCAGCGCACCTCGAATTGGTACCAAGTTATGCATCGTGTGCGAGCAATTTTCGGCCATGCATAACCAGCCGTGATCTGGAAAAAAGAAATTCATCTCAGCAGGGGCTTCAGTTTCAGGGGTGAGCTGAAAAATAATTCGCACGCCATCAACGACCAGTTCTTCGCCCGTGTACGTGATATCTCGAGTCGGCGCCAACAATGATGGCGCTGCCGTTGGCACCGAATTGCCGAGCCCACAGTCAACATGGCCTTGCGGACTCGGCGGCAACAATCGACCGAATTGATATGTCGCTCGCCTGCTCATCGCTGGGCCGGCGATTACATTTTCGGCAATCGCCTCATGCAAGAAGCCGACGGGTGCAATTATCTGACACTTGCCAGATTCAACATCTGACTTGCTCGTTACACCCAAGACACCACCGAAATGGTCGGCGTGCGAATGCGTATAAATAACGGCCGTCACGGGTCGCCGCTCAATATGTTGTGACAACAAATCAAAAGATGCTTTGGCTGTGCTGTCGGCCGTGAGCGGATCAATAACAATCCAGCCAGTTGCGCCTTTGATGAAAGTTATGTTCGAAATGTCGTAGCCGCGCACTTGCCAAATATCTTTCGCAACTTCAAACAGTCCATGATGTGCGTTGAGTTTGGCATGCCGCCACAGATGCGGATTTACAGTGTCTGGGCATTCTCGATCATCACGCAAAAAATCGTAAGCCCCCGTGTCAACAACCTGCCGACCACGCTCATCGTCGATTTGCGGTTCGGTCCGTGCCGCGATGAAGCCGCGACGAACACGCTCGAGATCTTGCGGGTCGAAATCACGACCAAGGGGTCGTGCATTAATAGTTTTCGTGATCGGGGTTGCTGATTTTGGATTCACGAAATTATTGCCGAACTTATTTACCGTCAGGCGGAAAGTTAGCACCGCGAGCAATCGGAAAATATTTATGGTGATATTGCCCAGTAATTTCGAAAATCGCCGTACCAGTTGCACCGTCTGAAGTTTTAACCTGCATCTCGCTCAACCCGCCACCTAAAACATTGTCTGAGCGATTGGCGATTTGGCTATAGCGCTGCGCCCAACGGCCAGTCGCCTCGACCGAAATTTTGCGACCACCTTGCAGTGTGAACACAACTGTGCCCGCGAGGCCCGTTACATCATCGCCAAACTTTTCATAAGAAACCGCTTGATTTGATTTATTCAGCCAGTGAAGATCATGTTGAAAATCTATGACTGGTATCGGCTCACTGCCATCGCTTGGCGCGAAGCAACCGTCGGTATAAACGCGAGCGCCATTCGGGTATTCCCAATGCCAAACACTGAGCATGCCTTCTTCAAGTTGAATCGGCATCCACATCCACATCGGGCAACGAGCATGTGACCGCACCCCCCATGAATGGTCTCGCTGCCCCCACCAATCTTTAATTTCATAAGTTTTACCTTGATGCGTGTACGAGCCGTTATAGACGCCACTTTGAAACATGTGCGACTGATCCCAAATAATTTCATATTTTGCTTTCATCGTGCCGCGACGCAGTTGATACGGCGCGGTGCGCGCAGTAAAAGTAATATCAAAACTTACGGGCGTCGCGTCGCTGGCAGTCGCAACTAAGCGAACCTTTTTCAGCGGTTCAACGATGTCAATGGTTATTGGCCCTACACAAAAATCGTCTTGATCGCCTTCAACCTTTCGCACATGTCGAGCCATGATCGGCGAGGCACCAACACGGCCCAATTGCAGAGAATCCATTTCTTGGCGTGCGGCAAAATGCGCAAGGGTCAAAATCAGCACGTCACCCGGCTTTTCACGCTCGTGCATTATAAAAAACAAACTCTCACGCCAGTCTTGGTGGTAGTGCAAGACATTCGGAAACGGTTCGGGTATCTGGTGCGCGAATCTTTCATCAAGAGCCGTAAATTTTGACATAGCTATCCAGGCATCTTTCTAGGCGAAGAGTTTTTCGGTTTCGAGGTCGAGCATTTGCTGGCCGTGACGATTGGCCATCACCGCGAACATCGCGTCGCCTCTTGCGGTTTGTTTGACAAGCACCGATGCGACGATAGCCATGATGTAGCCCGAAGTACCAAGCAGACGATATTGCCTCCAAATATCTGAATAATCGTTGCCGATGTTGTGCGCTTGCAAGCCCGCGCAATATCGCCTGACCAGACTCTGTTCGTTGTTACGGCGATCATCTACACCGAAACTCGCGCCAATAAAATAACCCAAGTCGCTCGCCCCTGGCATTGCGCCAACTGTTTGCCAGTCAACAACTTTGACATCGAAAAAATCTCCATTTTTTGTGAACAATAAGTTGTCGAGCCTGAAATCACGATGCGCAACCGTTAATACCTCTGGGAAGGCTGCGTAGTAGCGATCAATGTTTGCGACTAGCCGCTCGCCGAGTGCGATAATTTCTTGGCTAACAGACCCCGCGAAACGCTGGGCAAAACTAGGAAACATCGCTTGCAACAACTGACTAGTGGATGCTGCATTTGTCGCAGAGTGCTTGGGCAACCAAGCGAATTGATCTAACTTCTTCGAGCCCCAGAGCGGTGTGTGCAGGCTGATTAGTTGATCAATTGCTGATTCAGCCTGTTCTACGGTTGCCCCAGAGATCTGATCACCTTGAGCAGCACCGACTATATCTTCGAGCACCAATACAAAATCATCTGCGACCGCGTCGTATCGAACATGCAGACATGCCGGCGCGGCGACATCGACATGTTCGCGTAAGTTCGCATAGAAACTTGTTTCGAGTTCATAACACCGCGTCGCACGAGAGGCGTTTCGGCTGTTCTCATTTTGCGAAGGAACCTTGACAACGACACTTGACACGCCAGTGGCAAGTTCTTCGTTGAACACGATTCGGTAACTTTCAGCCATCTGACCCGTGCCAATTGGTGTCGACGTTTTGATAGTAAGACTCGCACCACCAGAAATGTTGACGAGTGCCTTGGTCAGATACTCGGCGCTTATCCCCTCGTGACTAGTCACAGCACTCATGGCTTGAACCTTAGAATATTGCGATGCTTAAGTTCAAAGTTGAGTCGATCGCACAATCGGTGCATCACTGGCAACAGGCTGCTCAATGGTCATTTGACGCGTGGCGACATGAGTTTCCAAGCGACACGGTGCAGACATACTTAGATCAATATGCTCTTGCGGCCAGCGATGATTCTCGTCTTGTTGAAATTTTCGCGGCAACTTCACAAGATGACGAATTGCTCGGCGTAGCGACGCTGATTGACAACGATGAATTGCCTGATGCAACCGAGCCTGGCCCGTGGCTTGCCGCTGTATTCGTAAAACCAGAAGCAAGAAATTCAAGAATCGGCTCGGCGTTGGTGACGAGCGTCGTCAATCGCGCCCGAGAGTTGGGGTATTCAAAAATATATTTGTATACCGAGCACGCCGAGAATTGGTATTTGAAAAAGGGCTGGGTCAAACTTCGTGACACCATCTTTTTAGGTTTGCACCACACGGTGATGCAACTCGAACTCAACTAATGAATCGGCAGCCTGTTAGTTGCCGCTACTAAAAGCCCAACGAGCCTCGACAGTAACCGAAACTTCTTGAGTGCCAAGATCTACAACGGTCTTTGCGGCCTCGCCCATCGACGCGTCGGCACGCAACCAAGGTTGCGGAACAACGTTCGAAGTCGCGAACTCTCGAACCGAGATCACTGGTCCAAGTTCAACACCGAGCAAATTTGCGTAGTCTTTGGCTTTCTGCTCGGCAAGTTTGATCGCATTTTCGCGAGCCTGCTCTACTGCATCTTTTGTATCAAGCAAAATCGGTGTGAGCGTGTCGATCGTGAGATCGGTGCCGACCATCAACACAACTTCATCGACTGCAGATCCCGCCTTTTGGGTGTCACGCAGTGTCACCACAAAAGATTGCGCCGCGCGAAACCCAATTAGGGTTTGTTTGCCATCTTGGGTGTATGAATATTCTGGATAGACGCTGATATTTTGCGTGGCGATATCTTTCTTGTCGATGCCTGCGTTATCAAGCGCTTCACGGGCTTGATCGGCTAAAACATTCACACGTTGCGATGCACTTCTTGAAGTGGCTTCAACTGCAAACACCGAAAAATTGAATTGCACACCATCAGGCACAACTTTCACTGAACCCGTAGATTCAACCGTCACGCCGGTCTCAATTGGTTGGGTTACATCCCAAGTGTTCTTTTCTCCGACGCTGAAACCGCAACTTGACAACAACGCTGCTGAAGCGATTACGGCTAAGAAAAGTCTCTTGTTTTTAGACATAAGTTATTCTACTTTTTAACTAATCGTTTGGCGACTAGTTCAAGCCTGTCGTCTGGTTGCACAACTGCAACGCGCACATTATTTGTTCCACCGGCACCATAGAAATCACCAGGGCTCACTAACGCACCGCCCTCACGCGCGAGTCGTTCGGCAAATGCCCAGCCGTCATTTGCATCGAACCACAAGTAAAAACCGCCACTCGGTAGTTGAATATCAAAGCCTGACCATTTCGCCAACACATTGGCCATTTTTTCGAGACGATTTTTATAGACATCGCGCTGCACAACCACATGCGCGTCGTCGTTGAGTGCGACTACGCCTGCGGCCTGGGCTGGCCCTGGCACGAGCATGCCAACATGTTTACGCACCTCTTTAAGGTAATTTACGATTTCGTTGTCGCCCGCATAGAACCCAACGCGCAAGCCAGCCAAATTCGAACGCTTCGACAGAGAATGCAAAACCACGACGCCATCTAGACCGTGTTGCAAAATAGATTCGGGTTGACGAGCCCAAGTGAACTCGACATAACACTCGTCACTAAAAACTGGCACACCATTGCTTCGACCCCAGGTTGCAAGATTCGCGAGATCATCAAGCGCTCCTGTCGGGTTGTTTGGTGAGTTGCTCCAGATCATCAAAGCGCGTTTGATATCTGCTGCTGAAATTTTTGAAGTATCCAGACCGCCCGTTATCGTCATCGGCACGGCAACAGGTCGGCACCCTGCCAAGATCGCGCCCATTTCATAGGTTGGATACGAAACCGCCGGAAACAAAACCGTGTCACGGTCTGGCGTGCGAAGTTTTAAATATTGCGGCGTCGTGGCGACGAACTCTTTGCTGCCAATGCATGCTGCGATCTGCGACGTCGGAACAGATATCTCAAACTTGCGCTGCATCCAATCTTGCGCGGCTTTGCGCAATGCATCGCTGCCGATACTTGGCGGGTAGCCCCGCTCGCTATTTGATGTTGAGAGTGCAGCGATTATTTCTGGCGTAGGCGCGTCACATGGCGTGCCGATCGAAAGATCTACAAGACCACCTTCAAAAGCGCTGGCGAGGGGCTTGAATTTGTCGAGCCGATCATACGGATATGGCGGTGGAACGAAACCCGTTGTCACGTTACGACCACAAATTCGCTCAGCCGACCAGCGCTGGCATCAGCGAGGCGCGCTCTAATCCGCATACCGATTTCTTCGTTCGATGTAGACACAACTTCACCCTCTCGATGCACCGTTGCCACGACATCGCCTCGATCATACGGTATTAACAATTCAATCACCGTTGTTAACGCTCGCATTCGATCACCGATCGCCAAAAGCAACTCGTTCAAGCCAGCACCAGTCGCGGCAGAAAACCCGACAGCGCCGCGGTGCTCGTACACGAGACGTTTGGCAGAATCTGGGTCTAGGTCAGATTTATTTATGAGTAATAGTTCGGGAACTTTATCGGCGCCGATTTCAGAAAGTATTTCGCGAACCGCAATTATCTGGCCGTTTGGGTCGGCTGCTGACGCATCTACAACATGAATCAATAAATCACTCGCGGTCGCGACTTCAAGCGTGCTCTTGAATGCTTCGATCAATCCGTGCGGCAATCGCCGAACGAAACCCACAGTGTCTGACAGCAGCACAGGCTCACCGCCAGGTAAAGCAAGTCGACGAGTCGTTGGATCAAGCGTTGCAAACAGACGATTCTCTACAAGCACACCGGCACTCGTCAGTTTGTTGAGTACGGACGACTTACCCGCATTGGTGTAGCCGACTATTGCAACTGCCCCGAGACCGCTTCGCCCGCGACTCTTGCGTTGCTCCTGTCGAGTTTTTTGTAGTCCGTCAAGTTCGCGATCTAATCGGCTGATTCGCTCACCAATGCGACGACGGTCAACTTCAAGCTTGGTTTCACCAGGACCACGAGAACCGATGCCGCCGGCCTGTTGCGACAAGCCAGCCTTGGCGCCACGACGAATTCTTGGCAATCGATATCGCAGCAAAGCCAACTCAACTTGTGCTTTACCTTCGAGCGTGTGTGCATTCTGCGCGAAAATATCGAGAATCACCGCAGTGCGATCAAGAGCGGTGCGACCGAGAAGTTTTTCTAAATTGAATTGTTGGCCGGGTGAAAGCTCGTTGTCAAAAACAACGGTGTCAGAGTCAAGCGCCAAACAAAGTTCTTTTAGTTCTTCGACCTTGCCTTTTCCGATGTAATACGCGCTGTCGGGAGAGTCACGCCGTTGAGTAATGCGCGCAACTTCGTCTGCACCAGCCGTATCTATCAACTGCGCGAGTTCGTCTAGTGAGTCTTGCGTCTCGTCGTCTGTGCGATCGGACATCGTCACTGCAACCAAAATAATTCGCTCGCGAATTCCGCGCGAGATAAGTGTCGAACCGAGTGCCTCCTGATAGGGCGTGTTCACGAAATAATCTCTAGGTTGTGGCGCGACGAAAAGTGCGCAGGACCAATCAATGTCACATGATCTTGTTGCGGATAATTGATTCGCACGGTCGCATCTCCGCCAGGTTGGTGAACGAGTATTTCGGTGATCGAAGACGCAACGAGCCCCCATTTGTTAGCCGCCCAGGCACTGGCACAGGCACCAGTTCCGCAGGCTTGAGTAATGCCTGCGCCTCGTTCGTGCACGCGCATCGTGATCGCATTATTTTCTGGACCTGCCTCGACGATTTCTAAATTAACTTGTGGGACTTTCAAACCTATTTCTAATAAATCGACAAGCTTGACATCTTCAACCCCGACAACCGAATGGGGGTTGCCGACCGACAAGTGCATAACTGGCCGATTCGGATCGCAACCAATCGTCGACCAGTTGTTTGGTTCATCGAGATTTTCAATCCGACCCATGTCGACACTGGCTGTCACCAGATCATGCGACACCGGTTGCACATCTACAACACGCTCGCCGGCGTCTGTAGCGACCAAATAACTGACTGGTTCATCGCGACCATCACGGTCGAATGCGGCCTGAACCAAACATCTGATGCCGTTGCCACTCATTTCGGCGCGGGATCCATCTTGGTTGAAAAGTTGCATTGCCAATTTGAATTCACCGCGACGCGACAACAACAACAATCCGTCGGCGCCGACCCCAGTTTCGCGATTGCACCATTGCTTGGCAATACTCGACCAATCAATTTTCTCGAGCGTAATTTCGGATGCAGATTCAAGTTGCGAGGTTTCAAGAACCAGAAAGTCGTTTCCGAGACCGTGATGCTTGGTTACAACTACTTGCATGATGATTGATGTCTAGCGTAAATGTTTGGCGACTATGGGCACAATTTCGCCAACTGGGTCTTCGCTGATTGAAACCCACTTAATTCGCGGGTCACGCCTGAACCATCGCTCTTGGCGAACTGCGAATTGGCGCGTGTGAATGATGGTCTCGTTGATTGCTTCATCAAGGCTCATCTTGCCATCGAGGTGTACAAGCAATTCTCTGTAGCCGAGAGCTTGTGCCGCAGTGCGGGATAATCCGTTTTTTGAGTTTCGCAATGCGGTGACCTCTGCGAGCAATCCTTCGTTTATCATCGCGTGCACGCGGTCGGCGACACGCTGGGCAAGTCGGTCGCGACTCCAACGTAAACCGATTTGGACGACGCCATTGTCCGGATAGGCACTCGTGCCGGGGCCAAAACTACTGAACGGTTTTCCGCTGCCAATACAGACTTCAAGCGCACGCACAATTCGACGACGATTCGATTGCTCGATCTTTTGTGCCGCTTGCGGGTCTAAATCATTGAGTCGTGCAAACAAAGTTGCGGTGTTCGATTCTTGTTCAAGCACAACCCGAGTCTCTGGAAACTCACCAGGCAAAACCAAGTCATCAATCACCGCTGTGAGATATAAACCAGTGCCGGCTACAAACAACGCACGACCATTAATTTTGGCTATCGAATCAAGTGCCTTCGTGGCGCTCTTTTTAAATTCGGCAACAGTGAACCGCTCATGGCTATCAACCAGGTCAATGCAATGGTGAGGTATGAGCGCTTGATCGGCGACGGTCGGCTTGGCTGTGCCGATATTCATGTCACGATAAACCTGCATCGCATCAACCGCGACAATGTGTATCGGCGAGTTTGTCGATGTCTCGGCCTGCGCAACCGCCATCGCCACCGAAGATTTACCGCTGGCTGTCGGGCCAACGATGACCACTGGTTTGAGACTCATTTTGAAACTGTTAAATACTCGACGAAAATCAATTGGCACTTGAGACAGCGAGGCGCACTTTATGCGTCGGGGCGTCACCGACTTCGATTAGATGCCCCGACAGATGAAATCGAGCAGCATCGGTGACTTCGACCTTGGCATATGTGCCAACACGCAGACTTTCCGGCGAACTGAAATGCAGAATCTTGTTTTGCCGAGTGCGACCAGTGGTTAAGTGTGGATTTTTTTTGCTCATGCCTTCAACTACGACATCTTCAATGCGACCGATTCGGGCACGATGCTTGATCACCGCAGAATGATCAAGCACAACTTTTAGTCGCTCGTATCGCTCGACCGCCAACTGCGGATCAATGAACTTGTCGACCATCTGCGCGGCTTGAGTGCCTGGCCGCGGTGAAAAAATAAATGAAAACGCCGAGTCAAAACACGCCTCGGCACAAACTTCAACCGTTTGCACAAAATCTTGTTCTGTCTCACCAGGAAACCCGACGATTACATCGGTGGTGACCGCAAGATCTTCGATCATCGCCCGGGCTTGCGCCAACTGTTTGATGTAACGCTCAGCGGTATAGCCACGATGCATCAGTGCGAGCACATGGTCAGAGCCAGATTGCATCGGATAGTGCAAGTGCTCGACAACATTCGGTGTCTCGGCCATTGCCAGAAAAGTATCTTCTCGCATATCTTTCGGATGTGGGCTGACAAATCGAACTCGACGAATGCCAGCGACTTGACCAACCTTGCGCAGCAGTTCGGCGAATTGGGGTTTTGGTTTGACGCTCAAATCGCCTGCCGCACGCGCCGACATCGAAAGATCGCGTCCGTAACTGTTGACATTTTGACCAATAAGCGAAATCTGCGTCACACCACTGCGCGCCAACGACTCGACTTCAGCAAGAATTTCAGACGCCGGGCGAGAAATTTCTTTGCCTCGCACCGCGGGCACGATGCAATACGCGCACGTATTGTCACAACCAATCTGAATCGTCACCCATGCGTTGTACGAGATCTCTCGGCGCATCGGCAAAGCACTCGGAAACATCGTGTGATCATCAAGAATCGCCTCTTCAAGGATCTCGGTGACAGGTCGACCATCTCGGGTCTGCTCAAGCAACTCGGCGGCGCGGTGCACATTGTGCGTACCGATCACGACATCTACATATGGCGCTCGCTTGCGAATTGCGTCTCGATCTTTTTGTGCCAGACACCCAGCAACAAGAATTTGTCGACCATCTTGTTCGGTCTTCCAGTTCTTTAATTGGCTCAAAGTGCCATAAAACTTGTCGTCGGCATTCTCGCGAATACAACATGTGTTGATCACCACGACATCTGCAGTGGCAACGCTGTCAACATTGGTCATTCCGTCAGACTCGAGGAGGCCTGCTATGCGCTCTGAGTCGTGTTCGTTCATCTGGCACCCAAAGGTGCGAACGAAATAGTTGCGGGTCACGACTTTTCTATTTTATCGCCTAGATATCAGCGACAATATCCAACATGCCAAAGCCGGTGGGACTCAAAACCCACCGGCCGCGTTATCTAATTTGGCAGTATTAGTTGGCGATTTGTTATAACTGAATTGGCTGATCGTCTTTAGCCGTGAAAGCCTTCTTGCCGGGTTTCTCGGCGGCTGGCTCGGCGGCTGGCTTGGCTGATGCAGGTTTGGCAGCGACGAGCACTTCAGACTTTTCAGTCTTTGAGCCCGTGTCAACCTTTTCGGTCTTGTCGATTGATTTGTCGACCGAGTTTATTTCTGCAATCTCTGGCTCGACGACCGGCATTGATTGGCGACGAACCCGATCTGCCATTTGCACCATTACTTCGGTGTTCTCAGAGAGGAACTGCTTGGCGTTCTCACGACCTTGGCCGAGTTGCTCACCGTCATATGTGAACCACGCGCCAGATTTTTTGGCGATTCCCATTTCGACCGCCATGTCAAGCACTGCGCCTTCGCGACTGATGCCCTTGCCATACATGATGTCGAATTCTGCCTGCCGAAACGGTGGCGACACTTTATTCTTTACAACTTTGACACGAGTGCGTGAACCGACGACTTCTACTCCGTCTTTGATTGTTTCAATACGACGGATGTCTAGACGAACTGACGAATAGAACTTAAGTGCGCGACCACCAGGAGTTGTTTCTGGAGAGCCGAACATCACGCCGATTTTTTCACGCAACTGGTTGATGAACACGGCAACTGTATTCGACTTGTGCAAGTTGGCCGTGAGTTTGCGCATTGCTTGACTCATAAGTCGAGCTTGCAGACCCATGTGGCTGTCACCCATTTCGCCCTCAATTTCGGCTCGTGGAGTAAGCGCCGCAACCGAGTCAATGACGACAACATCAAGTGCGCCAGAGCGCACCAACATGTCGACGATCTCGAGTGCTTGCTCACCAGTATCTGGTTGCGAGATCAGCAGGTTGTCGGTGTCAACACCAATCGCTTTGGCATAAATCGGATCCATTGCGTGCTCTGCGTCGACATAGGCGCAGATGCCACCATTGCGTTGGGCTTCGGCCACGATGTGCATTGCCAAGGTTGATTTACCTGACGACTCTGGACCGAAGATTTCGATGATACGTCCGCGAGGAACGCCACCGATGCCAAGTGCAATGTCAAGCGGCAATGCGCCAGTTGGAATGAACTCAATCTCAAGACCTTGCTTGTCGCCCATGCGCATGATCGACCCTTTGCCGAACTGCTTGTCGATCGCCCCGAGGGCTACTTCGAGGGCTTTGTCTTTTTCGTTACTCATATTGTCTTGCCTTTCGTTTGTTGGTTTCTAGTTATGTGGAGAATTTGATCGGTAATGGTTGTCGGGACTAGATATTTTTCGCTATGTGTTTGAATTGGGCACCTTAGGTGTGGGGTGTTGTACGCAACCTTACACACGAACAGATGTTCGGTCAAGCATCCTAAGGCCTATATAACATAAGGCTTTAGGCGATCAGTTCATTTGATGGGGCTGTTCGCTATCTCGCCAGATTCAATAGGACGCATGATCAGGTCTACGGCTAGCCATGTCGTATACGAAATTGGATAACCAAGAACACCGACAAATAAAGTTACGCCAATAGTCGAAACTAACAATTTAAAAATCGCCAAATCTGGATAACTAGTCACGACACCGACCACAAGTGTCATGATCAGCGCACCACCAGTCAAGACAAAATTAATTGCTAGAGCACCAAGCACAAAACCTTGCGTGTTGCGTTGCCACAAAAGTTTGCAGCCACGACAATGATCTTGGGTTTTGAACCATGAAATAAAAAAGGCACCTGGTTCGCCACAGTGTGCGCAACGTCTTATTAGTCCACGACACAACATTCGTAAAACTGATGGAGAATTTTGCGCCATCGTAAGTTTTTGAAGTTTAATTTATCTCAGATTAAAAGTTCGTCAACGAATTCTTGAAACACATTTGCGTAGTTGAGTGTCTCGGCTTCGCCGTGCATGATTGAAATCAACCACTGCTCGTCGAGACCCGGGGGCAAAAGAATTCCGCGGTTGATGCCATGAATCCATTGAGCATATGCAAGATCAAAATCTGTGGCTTTGTAGTCGCGATAGTTTTCGATCGGTTCGCGTGACCATGTGATACAGCCCTTGGCACCGAACTGCACAACATTCGCCTCGATGCCAGCACGATCGATCACGCCGCCGCAAGCATCTACGAGTTGAGTGTTCAAATTGATTGCGGATCTTGTCGCCTCGCGCGTGCAAACTTCTTGTAACACGGCCTTGGCTGCCGCCATGCATAGTGGATTGCCGTTGTAAGTGCCGAGATGAACAACCTTGCCGTCGGTGATCGTGTCCATGTATTCGCGCTTGCCACCAAAAGCGCCGAGTGGCAAACCGCCGCCTATTGATTTGGCGAGCGCAACCAGGTCTGGTGTTACACCAAGTTCGCCGGTTGCCCCACTCCAGCCAGATGTGATGCCAGTTTTTACTTCGTCGAAAATTAAAAGCGTGCCATAGCGCTGAGTAATTTCGCGCACCGCTTGCAAGTAACCCGGCAACGGTTTACAAATCCCGATATTTTGCATCACTGGTTCGACGATGAAACACGCCACATCACCGTTGCGCAAAACATCTTCAAGTGCCTCAGGGTCGTTATATGGCACAACGAGTGTTGTCTTTATCGTGTCGGCGGTGATGCCGGCACTTGACGGCACCGAAAACGGTTTGCGTGCCGGACCGGCTACTGAGATTGGTGGCTTCATCGATATCATCACTTCGTCGTGGTGGCCGTGATATCCACCTTCAACTTTGACGATCTTGTCGCGACCAGTAGCGGCGCGAGCGACGCGAATCGCGTCCATTGTGGCTTCGGTGCCCGAGTTGGTGAAGCGCCACAGAGGCAACCCGTAACGCTCGGCGAGCATCTCGGCTACTACCGAGTTGTCCTCGCAGGGCGAAACGAACAGCGTGCCGATGTCGAGTTGGGCGTCAATTGCGGCGCGAACTTTGGGGTGCACATGACCCGCGAACAGCGCCCCGAAACCCATATCAAAATCGGTATATCGGTTGCCATCGACGTCTTTCATCCACGAACTGCCCGCCGAGGCAATGACTATTGGATAGGGGTCATACGCCTGAAAATTGGACGGTACGCCCAAGGGCATTACTTTGCGGGCTCGCTCGTTGGCGCGATGCGAACCTTTTGTCCGCTCGGCGTACAACGCAAGCTCTCGGGTTGTTATCTCCCTTGCTCGTTGAGCAAGTGGTGAAAACAGCGTGGAATCCATCGCTGTCATGGTTATCAACTCCAGTATTTAGTTGGCTTCAGTGTACCTCGGGGTCGTGTTTGTAGCGAACTTGAAAGCTCAATGGATATCAAGGATTTAAAAGATTTTAAATTTTTATGATTAATAAATGAGCGGTGGAGCGAGGCACGAAGTGTGGCACACTGAATTGTTCGTGGTGGGCGTAGCTCAGTTGGTTAGAGCGCCAGGTTGTGGTCCTGGAGGCCGGGGGTTCGAGACCCCTCGTCCACCCCAACAAAATTTATTGCTTTTCGGTGTTGGCGTTTGACCTATTAGAGTAACGAGGCGTTATCGCTCCTCTAGCTCAGTTGGTAGAGCAACGGACTCTTAATCCGCAGGTCCTGGGTTCAAATCCCAGGGGGGGCACTATTGTCGTGTACGAGATGAATGCGATCATTTTGTGCGGCGGTCAAGGAATTCGCCTTCGACCTCTGACCGCGGACATTCCAAAACCGCTCGTGCCGGTGCGCGGGCGGCCAATCATCGACTTTATTGTCGAGTTTCTGCGCAACCAAAACGTAACTGACATCACCCTGGCTGGCGGATATTTGGTCGAAAAATTAGAACAACACTTTCTCGGTGATAATCATGTCAAAGTTATTGATACCGGTGATTGCGACATCATCGATCGCCTGAAGTTGCTTCTTTCGGGCGACGTAACCGAAACTCTCGTGCTCTATGGCGACACTCTTTCGGACGTGAATCTCACTGATCTTTATCGGCCCATCACGAATCGAAATGTGAAGCGACTGTTACCGTCTGGCCACTCAAAAGCAGTTTCGGTATTTTCGATCTTGACGAATCTTCGCGTGTCGTCAACTACGAAGAAAAACCAGAACTAGATAAGTGGATCAATATCGGCTACTTCGTGCTCTCCAAATCGGCGATCGTGGCGCTCGCGCAGTTCAAAACATTTGAGGCGTTTCTTGCAAACCTGACTGCACGGCGCGAACTGCATGCGTTCAAGCACCGCGGCATCCACATCACTATTAATTCGCGCGCCGAACTCGAAGAAGCCGAAAAAGGACTGGTCTGTTGAACGAGATAACGGTAATCGTGCCTTATTTCAATGAGGCAGAAGTAATAGTTGAAACACTTGAGCAGTTGAAAGCGCAGACTCTGTCTCCTTCGGCAGTGATCATGGTCAACTCGTCATCAACCGATAATTCATCGTCGGCTGTTGATGCGTGGATTTCACAAAATCAAAGTTCGTTGCCATGTCAATTTCGCAATCTCAACTCGAGCACCAACACACCGGGTGGCTCCAAGGCTGCAGGTGTCGACATTGCAACTACTGATCTGGTTGCGTTCATGGATTGTGGGCTGAAATTCTCGTCAGAGTGGCTTGCGTTACAGCTTGAAGCATTGTTGCGCGACCCGAATGCCAATTGGGTTTCTGGTGGGCTGATCACATCTGGTGTAGGGATAACAGACAAATGTGCGATCGCCCACACTTACGGGTACCGCCGTTTTCGTCCGTGCGTACCGTCGAGTTTGCTTCGGCGCGATATTTTTGAAACTGTCGGCAGGTTCAAAGACTTGCGCGCAGGTTACGACGCCCAATGGGTTCGCGATGCCAATCGTTTGGGGCAAAAGCGGCTAATTAATGAGGCCGTCGTTGTGTCGTATTTTGACACAAGTTTTGCGGCGAACCTTTGGCAAGTTTTTAAAAAATCAATTCTTTATGCGCGACCAACTTTGCGCAGTGGCAATACAAAAACGCCAACCGTGTATATTTTGGCTGCTATTTTGGGCTTGGGCATCACGATATTTTTGCCATCTCTGGTTGTTTATTGTTTGGCGGGTTATCTCTTGGCCCGCATTGCTTTAGTAGTCAAGAAATCAAAATCTAACTCGGTCTATTTCTTGAGACCCGACCGACTGGTGATGCTGGTGCTGACTGGCGCCGTATTAGACAGTGGCAAACTCATCGGCTACTTGCGTGGTCTAATCGATTTACTCTCAAATAAGTAAACTTCTGACAATGATTGCTCGAATTAAAACAAACTTGATTAAATATTTTTTCTTCGGCAATTCAATTACCGATGACGGATATTTGCGGTTGGCTTATTTGCTCGGGCGATTTCTGGTTTTTCTGCCGCTTTCACTATGCGCGACACTAGTGCTGGGCATTTATTCGATATTTAGACCAGTAAAAATATTTATGTTGCGCTGTGACCGATCAAAGATTTCTTTTATTGTTGAAGATCTTGAAGTCGCTTTGCGCATTGAAGCCCACAACACAAAAATATCTGGCACCAAGCCTGCTCTGCTTTTTGCTGTTCTCGACTGTGACTCACCAAACCGAGCGTTTACAGCGATGTACGCACGAGTCTTGCCATTTCTTGACGACGATCGACCATTCATGCGCGGCATCATTCGCTACACACTTGCGATGCTGCGCATTGAGCGCAAATACCTTGCTCGCCGACAATCCGATAATCAGCTAGTTATCTGGTCAGAATCTCCGCCGACTTTGGCTTTCACTGTTGCCGAAAAACGACGAGGCCTCGAGCTACAGCAAAACCTCTTATCCGAGACTGCTAAGTCGTTCGTATGTATTGCACTTCCAGAAAAGTCCTACTACGAAACAAAAATGGCTAAAGAACATCCAGTGGCCAAATCGACAGACCTGTACACCAACTTTCCATCATGGGAGAGTTATTTTCCCAGTATCAAATCTTTAAATGATTCAGGTTTAGAGGTACTTCGTATGGGGCAGTCAGTTGACAGCGCAATTGATCAAAGTTCCTGCAAGATAATCGATTACGCGAGCAATTCAAGAACAGAATTCGGAGACATCTGGTTATTAGGAAACTGTAAATTTGTAATTGCCGGTGGGGGTACTGGTGTCTACCATCCGGCGTCAGCCTTAAATAAGCCAATTGTTATAACGGATTTATACTCGATGGCTACTACAAGCAATGGTCCGCGAGATCTAATTATCTATCAACTTGCCTGGTCGCGGAGTGAAAAGAAACTCATGCCCTTTTCGTGGCTAATTGCCCAAGGCGAAGGCTGGGGACATAAAAGTTCTCTGATCGAGGGCGATATTGAGATCGTCAAAAACTCGGCTGAAGATATAACAGAAGTCGTACTCGAAATGGATCAGCGCCTCAACGGCACCTGGATTGAGACTGATGAAGATATCGAACTTCAGAACAGATTTAAAAAACTTCGAGAAGCGGTACCGAAGTGGCAAGTTCAGGAAGGCGTGCGAATCGGTGCAGCGTTCTTAAGACGCTATGAGCACCTGCTTTAGTCTCATGACGAAATGAATGTTGTAGTCGTGCTTGGCCATCCGAGTGCTAACAGTTATTGTGCGGCGATATTTGATTCGATAGTTAGTGCGCTCGAGCGACAGCACAAAGTTTCAGCGATTCGGTTAGCCGAAGAAAATTTCATAACAGCAATATCAAGCGATGAACGTCAGGCTTATGAAACGCAATCGCCGTTAATTAGCGATGAAACACGGCGATATGCCGCTTCATTACAACAGGCAGGGGCGCTGATATTCGTTTATCCGACTTGGTGGTCTGGTCTGCCAGCACAACTCAAGGGATGGCTTGAACGCGTTTTTGTTTTGGGTGTCGCGTTTCGTTTCAACAGCAACGGCAAGATTCGGCCGAACCTCAATAACGTGCGGCACATTATTGGTGTCAGCACATACGGCTCGCCATGGCGATACGTCAAACTCGTCAATGACAACGGGCGACGAACTTTGACACGCGCGATTCGCGCATCAACTGGTCTGCGAACGCGCACGATGTGGCATGGTCTTTATGCCCTTGACACATGCACTGCCGAGCAGCGAAAGCAATTCATAACCGACACGACAGAAAAAATCGTAAGACGACTAGACGATAAGGGGCGTAGTTCGTGAAAGTTCTCTTGATTTTTTCGCATCCGGTCAAAGAATCTTTCAACAGTGCAATTCGCGACGTTGTTGTTGCTGATTTGTGCGCTGCGAGTCACGACGTACGCCTGCGCGACTTGTATGCCGAGAACTTCAACCCATTTTTAAGCGCGACCGAGCGGGCGCTGCATCACACCCCACCATCAACTCGACCCGAACTCGCACGAGATGTCGAAGATTTGCGGTGGTGTGAAGCACTCGTATTTGTTTATCCCACTTGGTGGTCAGGCCTGCCAGCAATGCTTAAAGGATGGATTGATCGAACATGGATGAACGAAGTCGCATGGGTATTACCCGCAGGCGCCAACACTATTCGCCCTCGATTAACGAACATCACTCGACTTGTGGCGGTCACGACGCACGGCTCATCAAAACTAATAAACGCACTTCAAGGCGAACCAGGCAAGCGCACGATCACGCGATCAATTCGGGTGATGTGCAATCGCTTGAGTCGAGCGCGCTGGATCGCCGTTTACGGTCTCGATAAGTCAACACTCACAGAGCGACAAAAATATCTTGCGACTGTTGGTCAACGAGTAGTGCGGGCATTGCGCTGAAGCACACTGACTGTTTCAATATGCGGCGTATGCGGAAACAAGTCAAGTACTTTGACTTCGTTGAGTTGGTAGCCGGCATCAATCAGCAGGCGCAAGTCACGCGCTCCAGCAACTGCATCGCAACTTACTAGAACGATTCGCGGCGCATTTGTCGCGACGAGTTGTGACACAGCCAATGGCCCGAGACCTGTGCGTGCTGGGTCGGCAATGACTAACCCCGCCGAAACTGGTTTCCATTGCTCGACATTGTGGCGAATAATTTCGCTCGGCGAGTCTGTATCTCGAGTTTCTGAAATATGACCGGCGAGATTCACGGTCGCATCGCGGCATGAGGATTCACTCGACTCAACGAGAGTTACCGGCACATCTGCACTCAACAGAGTTGCAGCAAACAATCCCACACCGCCGTATGCATCAATCACTCGCCCGTCAACACCAGACAGCGCGCGCTCGCCCGCTGCCATCCGAACTGCGGCAACCAACAACTCGGCGGCTTCAAGAGATGACTGAAAAAACGAAGTCATCATCACTCGCAACTTCACACCACTCACGACTTCGTGGACCAACGATTCAATGCCAACACCAACATCGCTGGGCAAACCGGTTATCTGCCCCCGACCATGCTCGTCGTGTAGCCACACGCCGCGCTCATTGGTTGATGCACCACAACGCAACGTAACCTCAGTGGCATTCTTGACTTTCGCAGACGCGATGATTTCGTTCAGCAAATCGTGAGCGATCAAACACGGACTAGTTTCAATTAATTCATTACTCAGCCCGCGACGAAACCCGAGTTTGCCGTTCTGTAATACAGCCATTCGTAAAGTTGTACGCGATGCCCGAGAACTTACCGAACCACCAGTTTTCACGAGCACTGAAACATCTGACTCACTAAGTTTGGCTGTGCGCCGCAATGCCTCCTGCACAATTGCAACTTTGTAGACATGTGCTCGGAGACCGCTATGTGTTGCCAACTGCATCCACCACAACCGGCGCCAACGAACTTGCATGGCGCAGCAACTCGATGTGGTGACGCTTCTAAAACTTCAAGCACCGTGCCACGCGCGAAATCTTTTTTATTCGTTGTGATCTCAACACGAACTCGTTCACCCGTGATTGTCCCGCCGACAAAAATAACCCGACCATCGGCAAGCCGCCCCATGCCGTCGCCACCCGCAACGATCCTTTCGATAGTTACATCTTCGTTACTCATGCCATCGCACCCTAGGCTGTAAAACAAGATGAAACCGATTCAAATTGCACCGTCGGTGTTGCCAGTTGATTTTTCGCGCCTGGGCGACGCGATCTGCGAACTAGATCAAGCCGGCGTAGACCTAATCCAATGGGATGTAATGGACGGTCAGTTTGTGCCCAACCTAACTTTTGGCCCTGACATCATTTCTTCAACTCGCTCGCTGACGAAATTGCCATTTGAAGCGCACCTGATGGTCTTGACCCCAGAAGCGATGGCGAGTCGATATGTAGACGCTGGTTGCAGTCGCTTGATTGTGCATGCGGAGGCGTGCTCAAACTTACGCCACACACTCGAAATTATCAACGCTCTGGGTGCGACTTCGGCTGTCGCACTCAACCCCGAAACTGATGCGAGCGCGGTCGCCGATGTTCTCGATCTGGTTGATTTAGTTTTAGTAATGACGGTTCGACCAGGTTTTGGCGGTCAGAAATATATTCAGACGATGGAGCCGAAAATCGCCGAGGTGCGTGCGATGATTTCAGCGGCAAACCTCGACGACAAAGTGAATGTCGAAGTGGATGGTGGCATCAGCGTCGACACGGTTTCGGGCGCCGCGAAATCAGGTGCAAATGTTTTGGTCGCAGGTAGTGCTTTGTTCAAAGATCCAAAGGCTTAACGCACGCGGTACAACAAATTCGCGAGACTGCGACCAACGCATTTAACTCGCGCTGAAATTATTTGCGATAGCTAATTCGCAAATTTTCTATTTTTAATCTCCGCAACGATGTAACTCAAATCTTGAACTCCAAATTCTTTTGGGATTCCTTGAGCAAAAGCAGTCTCGTAAGTTAGCGAGGCTAATTTATCTGTTGGGGCACTCTGCATCTTTGTACCAAACAAGCCATTTCTCCACATGATGGTTCGAGGTCGACTCGGGCCGAGAACCGTTCTTACTACTAATTCCTTATGAAGTTCGCTGACTTGAAGTATCAACTTCCAAACATCACCCTGATGAGACCATTTATTCGATCCGTGTACCCGAATTGCTTCTCTCTTGGATTCTGATTCATCAGAAATAGCTGCCACGCTGTCAAATGGCACCGTGTCATCGAGCAAAATCACACCCCAATTGTTTAGGTGATTGATTGAGTGAACCAACTCTCGGTACGCCTGAACGAAAGTATGTTCTGCATCAATATAGATCATGTCAAACTTTTTGTCTGGTCTCAGTTCGGCGAAAAAGTTGTCGGAAGAATTAACGAACACCGTGGTATTTCTTGGCAACTTAGTAATATCGAATGCGGGATCAATATCGACTCCCCATTTATTATCGGCAATCACACTTTGAAATGTTGCACCCTTAAAAATTCCTACTTCCAAATAATTTTCTCTTTTGGGCAGCACATTCAAAATTGAGTTAATAACTCCAGAAACCCCGTATTTTGTATCAAGTGGCCTTGGTAGAAGAAAATGCTTTTTCCCATTAGAAGTTTGAATTTTGTTTCTCAAAACATGAAATAAATTTCTGGTTACTATGAGCCGCGATAATTTTTTAATAAATTTCATCAACCTATGATAGTCGCGATTCATGAGGCATTTAACTCGCGATGAAATTATTTGCGACGCGGGCTTCGTTTTCTCGGCTGAACTTTGGGTCGTGGCACGGATTTTTTTGAGACGGTTCCTGCGCCGACAAACAGACGCTTCGTGACAACTAATCCGACCAAAAAAAGCAAAACAAAAAATATTGGCAAAATCAAAGCCCGCAACAAACCACCACGAGCATTGCCCAACAGCGAGAACACTCCAGCGTTGATCGGCTGGCCATTGGGTAGCAGTGTCAAAACCGGATCTTCAATGGCTGGGCAAGGTTTGTCGGACTCGTCAACACCCACCACTGCGTCTCCGGCGAAGAGTTGTTTTTTTTGCACGAACTTTTGATTCAAGAGTTGGAAAAAGTTCACTGCCGCCAGCGCCGACAAGATAGGTGGTTCCGATGCGCAGAAACTTCGTCTCGCGTTCGGTGTACCGCACCGTTATCGCTCCAGCGTTGACATATGCGCCGAGTGAACCACCGCGAACTTGCACGACCTTGTAAATTGCTGCCGCGTCATCGAAAGAGATGACTTCGCCCAGAAAAGTTGCGATCGCCGCACGCGGAGCAACACAACCCAGGGGAAGAGTTGTTTGCGTCGTTGGATCAATTAACGGGATGCTTTCATCCACGACGCCGTCAACAATTCCTTGCTCATCTGGGATCGTGTCGTCAACCGGTGGCGTCGCCGCGCGCACAAATTGCGCGCTACAGATTAACAGCGTCGCAATTATCGCGAGCGCAGAAATTATCTTCCGGTAAATTTTGGATCCCGCTTTTCGGTAAACGCCCGCATCGCCTCTGCCGTGTCACTAGTTGAAAAATTAACCGTCTGCGCTGCGGCTTCGCCATCTAACGCCTGCTCAAGCGTTAAATTCAAAGAATTATTTAGCAACTGTTTCGTTTGTGCCAAAGCAATCGGCGGCCCTGACGCGAGTTTTTGTGCCCACTGATCAACGAATGCATCCACCTCAGAATCAGGCAACACACGATTGACTAGACCCATCTCGTAGGCATCAGTCGCCCCAATAATTTCGCCGAAAAAAGCCAACTCTTTGGCACGATGCAAGCCGATGCGACGAGGCAGCACCCACGATCCGCCGAAATCAAGTGACAAACCACGCCGAACAAAAATCTCAGAAAAACGCGCCGTCTGCGAAGCAACAACCAAATCGCAACCCAGAGCCAAATTGCATCCGGCGCCAACGGCAACACCACGAACCTTGGCGATTGTCGGCTGGGGCAATTTTTGCAACGCAATACAAGCTTCATTGACCCGACGCATCGCCGCAAGTTGATGCATTTCGTTGCGCGGTGCCGTGTCACTTCGTTGTGCCGCATCACCGCGACCACTTAAGTCGGCGCCCGAGCAAAATTCTCCACCAGCACCAGTAATCACCACGACACGATCGGCAGAATTGCCGGCGATCTCTCGAAATATCTCAGTCAGACCATCCCACATCAAATTATTGATCGCATTTTTCTTGTTCGGCTGGTTAATCGTCACAGTCACGACTGAATCTTTGCGTGTAACCCCGAGAGTTTCCATTTTATAGACGATACTTGCCATATGGGATTCAACCCGACTCGCAAACGCAACACCCGCCCAATCGACTATTTGATTGTGGCTAGCGCAATGCTCGCAATCATCGCACTCGTGATCTGGGCATTTGCCGGCTAAATGTCAAAATCAATTTGGGATGGTTTGTACGGCGATGTTGAAGTCCGTCGTGTGCAACCTTACGAAGCACTCAAGATGTATACCTGCCCCGGCTGCAACCAAGACATTTACGAAGGTATGGGTCACTATGTTTGCGTGCCAACCGAAGCACCAGATTTACGCCGACATTGGCATTACGCCTGCTGGGATCGCCGCTCTTAATTACTCAACGAGTTTGCGAACCCACGAACCAAGCAATTCAATCGCATACACCACAACAAAAGTTAAAATCAAAATTGCACCAACAGTTTGGTACTCAATTACGCGCAATGCACTGAGCAGCAAAAATCCGATTCCGCCTCCACCAACGATGCCAAGAACGGTAGATGATCTCAAATTTACGTCGAGTAAATACAAAGTCTGACTTACCAAGTTTGGCATTGCTTGCGGTAGCACCGCAGCGAAAAACTCCTGTGAACGGGTTGCCCCGGTAGCAAAAATGGCATCTCGCGGCTCCGGCGCAACTTCTTCGAGAGTATCGGCAATAAGTTTCGCCATAAAAAATGCAGTACCAAGCGTGAGCGCCAATGTTCCGGGCACAGGGCCAAGACCCATGGCACTAACAAACAATACGGCAACGATCAGCTCCGGGATTCCCCTAAAAGCGAGCATAAACAAGCGGGTGCCAGAATAGATGACTCGATTAACAACAATGTTTCGTGCGGCAAGAAGCGCAAGTGGCAAAGCAATTAATAAACCAAGAATCGTCGCAACGAATCCAATTGCGATTGTTTCAAGAATCCCACGAATTATTTCTGGACGTGCCGTATTGAAATCAGGAGGAAACAAATCCGCTGATGTTTTAAAAATTTCATCTAAATATCCGAACGACGAAATTATCGGAATCTTAATTGTGACAAGTGCAAGTATTAATAAACCTGCATAAAACAAGACTGCAGATATACGCAACCTTCGCTCTGAAGTCCAAGGCAAATTTAATTTACGCAGAGTCACCGCCTTAAGCAAAATTTTGTGGTCACGCTCGGTAGATTTCTTCCGAGCTTTCTGATTTTTTGTAATGACCGCAGACTGTTCGCCGATAATTGATGCACGAAGTCTGTTTGAACTAATCTCAATCAGAGTTATTACTACAAAAATTACAGACACCGCAGCAAGCGCACGTGAATAATCAAGACCTCGCAAAGCAGTTTGAATTACAAAACCAATTCCTCCGGCGCCGACCCATCCAAGAACTGCCGACTCTCTCACATTGATATCAAGGCGATACAACGCAGCACCAATAAATGTTGGTGTCGCCTGAGGCACAATCGTCGCCAATATCGTCTGCCATTTAGACGCACCAGTTGATGAAACTGCATCGCGAGGGGCTTCTGTAGCGCTCTCGATTGCCTCCGTGTAGAGCTTGCCAATCATTCCAATTGAGTGCAGCGCGAGCGCGAGAATGCCTCCAAGAGGGCCGATGCCTACTGCCAACACAAAAATTGCAGCAATAATGAGAGTTGGCACCGCTCGAGCCAACGTGATTATCGCTCGACAGACTGCAAAGGTCGCAGCATTCGGTGTTGTATTGCGTGCCGCGCCAAATGCCAATGGAATACTTAAAATCACTGACGCAGTCGTGCCAATTAATGCCATCCATAAGGTTTCAATAGTTGCATCAATTACCTGGCCCATTTGATCGAACCGGGGTGGAAACATGTATTGAAGCAAATTCCATAAGTCATCAAAGCCACCAAACAATGTTGAAAATGTCATTTTTATGTATAGCCACGACCAAATCGTCGCAGCAACAAACACAAAAAAAACGCCACCTAACTTCAAACGCTTTGTTGAGCGGGGGGCGCTCAACATTACGAACTCAAAGAAGCAACTGATTTAGGAAACTCTGCTTCTTGTTTAGCTAAATCATTACTACGATCGGCACGCCGATAAACATCCATTACATCTTCTTGAGTTAATCCAATGGCTGAACGATCAAGAACTACTTTTCCATCGCGTAAACCAACGATTCGATTCGCCCAATCAATTGCCAACTCAACTTGATGCAACGTAACGATTACTGTCATTTTTTCTTCGATAGAAATTTTGAGCAACAACTCAAGCACTTGAGCGCTTGACTCTGGGTCAAGCGACGCAACTGGTTCATCAGCAAGCAACATCACCGGTTGTTGCATTAAACTTCTTGCAATTGCGACACGCTGCATTTGCCCACCAGAAAGAGTGTCAGCGCGCTGGAATGCTTGACTATCAAGACCAACGCGCTCAAGATGCTCGAAAGCTTCGCGACGAAGTGCTTTTGGATAACTTACTAACCCGTACCGTGGACCAGCGAGTCGTCCGAGTGCCCCGGTCAAAACATTTTCTAAGCAGGTAGCCCGACCAACCAGACCAAACTGTTGAAACACAAAACCGATATTTTTACGAATCTGACGCAACTCTTTTGACTTTGCATCACCAACGTTGCATCCCATCACGAGAACTTCACCGCCAGTTGGCTTGTGTAATCCGTTGATGTGTCTGAGCAGTGTTGACTTACCAGAACCAGACTGACCGATTAGAGATAACAACTGGCCCCTTGGCACGACGAGATCAACTTCGTCGAGCGCAAGGGTTCCAGTTGCAAATCGTTTCGAAACCTTTGTCAAACTTACAATTGGATCGGCTTCGGTCGAAAATATTTTTGACATAGGTATAAGATCGCTTCTAGTTACTAGCTAGTTTTGAGACTTATCGACACTTAGTCGAACGAGTTGCTTCGCAAACTTGACGGATTCCGTCGTAGTAACTGTCAGCAACTTTTGTGAAACCCCACGACTTGTCTTCAATGATTCGACAATCAGTCGCAGTGGCGCAAAACCCGGCAGCGACGAAACCTGGCACGTTCGCTTTTTCAAGCACCGTTGTTCGAATTATTTCGACCAGGTCTTTTGGCAAATCAACGCGAACCGCCATAGGCGATCCGGCAATTACTTCGCTCTTCCAGACGGTCTTGACGGCGCCCTTGGCAAGTTTGCCTTGGTCAATCAATAGCGAGTCAACCATGTCGTCATAAGCAAAACCGACGTCGCAAGTTCCACGTTCGATTGAAAGTACTGACGAATCATGTCCACCGGCAAAAGTCGACGTGTAGTCACTTGATGAAATTCCATTTGCCAGAAGTCCTGCAGTTGGATATAAGAATCCCGAAGTTGAGGCCGCGTCAACAAAGCAAACATTCTTGCCTTTGAAATCCTTGATTGACGTGACATCAGAGCGAGATGATTTGGTGATGCCATAGCTGTAATAGCCAGGCTTTCCTGTTGCTGACGGAATCGCAGCACCGATTGGATCGATCTTTGCTCCGCGAGCTTTGGCAAGTACGTATGAGAACGGGCCGTAAAACGCCATGTCAACCCTTCCCGCAACTTGCGCTTCGATAACACCTGCATAGTCTGTTGCCGCATAAAACTCAACTGGCAAACCAGTTGCTTGGCTCATCAACTTGACGAAGTTTTGATATCGCAGTGTCATTGACGCTGCATTCTCCGAAGGCACAGCACCGATGATGAGTTTCGTTGGCCAGCCGACACGTGTTGCTTGCCATGTGTATTTCTTTGTTGATGTTGAGTATGTGCACTTAAATGTTCCGCTTGTCTTATTTAAGGATGTCTTTGCACATGTGTCACCGGCTTTAACTGATGGCGCTGCCAATGTTGCAATTGGAAACGAAACCGATAAAGCAAGCGCTGCCGCAGTTATCAATCGAACTGAATGGCGACCAACCATTGAGCCCTCGCGTTTGAAGATATTCATTTTAATTGTCCCTTTCATTGTGGTTGAACTTGATATTTAAGTTTTGAAAAATTACTTTGTGATGCTAAATTTCGGTCACTTCGGAGCAGTCAATTCAAACATTGCGACTGTCCCTGACAATTCATAACTGATTATGAACATTGGCTTGCCAGTCGGACTCTTTTTGCCGTCTAAGAACAACGCGCCTTCTGGCGAGACGTTTCCGGCAGTGCCCAGAATTATGTCGCCACCTGGTATTGAAGTGTTCAAGTATTGACGAAATTGAGGCTTGACTGGATCGGTTATGTCGTAGAGCATGACTCCGCTGTCACGCTCAAGTACAAGAATCATCCATGTTCGACCGTAGGCGGTTCCAATTGCTAAACCTTCAGGCTCTGGACCTTTTGACGCGCTTCGTGATTCAAACGAACTTACTAAACCAGTTGTTGTGTTCCAGTCTGCGTTAAACAATTTTGATCTCTCACTTGCAACTATTCTTTCAATTTCGTCTCCTGAGTCAAAAATTCTTTGGGCAGGGAAAACACCTTCAAGAGTTGGGGCCTTCCATACCGAGAACGATCGAGCTCCGAAAGAATACGGAGTTGAAACTTTTGTATTTGCTGTGACAACTGTTCCTGTAACGCTCGCTGGAGAAAACGGAGTCACTTTCATTCGTCCGGCAACGGCGTCCGACTTGAACGTTGAGCTAAGAGTTGAATCACCGGCAACACTAAGGCGAAGATCTTCGGCTTCGAGTTTCGTTGGGTCAGTGCCGCCCATCAAGCATGGGTACTCTCGCGCGTCACCTTCGTTCGCGGTAATCAAATACGTATTTCCACCAGCAACAACTGAACCAATTGCGTCTGGTTGGTACATACCTTGAATATTGCGCGCACCAATATCAATTACATTGTCTCTGTCGCTTGAGTCAAGCCCAGTGTTGTAGAGGTTATGGTTCTTAAAACCAAGACCAGAAATTCCAACTATTGATTTCGATGCGAGATCCACGGTCGCAATTGCGTTGTTCTCTTGCAAAGTAACCCATGCTGTTGAACCATCAGGTGAAATAGTCACATATTCTGGTTCGAGGTCTTGGGCAACAGATGCACCTGGGCCAAAAACACGACCACCAGCATAAGTAATCGCAGATTTGCGGTCATTGAAAGATGAGAAATCTAAAACTGTTGCAGAAAGGGATTTTGCTTGAAGGTCAATAATCGAAACAGAACCTTTCGGATCTGAAGTCTCAGTAAGAACTCCATTTGTTAAACAATAATTTTTTGGTTGAGCTTCGTCAGCAGTAATCACGTATCGACCGTTAGGTGAAATGTGAATTGAGTCCGGCAAGACACCAACGGTCACACCGTCGGTTGCCCCGGCGCGAAGTACTCCGTTTGTATCCATAACAAAAACTTTTCCGGCAGTCGTAGCTTCACCAACAGATGTCGCAACAACGACGACGCCATTTTGAGCTGCAACACTTTGAATGCCAGTGACGCCCTTATCAGAAAACGAAACGCTCTTGATTAGTTTTGGCTTTTTGGCATTTGCAATATCAACAATTTCAATTGAATTTGTTTTGCCATTTGTAATAAACAAGCGCTTTGACTTCGCGTCTACCGCTGAAATCTCGGCACCTGCAATGCCTGAACCTGTGGAATAGCTGGCAAGAAGTTTTAGTTCTGAACCATTTGGTGCATTTGAGGTAGTGCTTCCGCCGAGGGCATTAGCGCCTGCACCAAAAATTGATGCAGTCATGATTGATAGGACAAGAGTGATTGTTAGTTTTTTCATACGACGAATCTACGAAACACAAATGAATTTGAAGTTAATAGAGCATTGAACTCGCTTTAAATTTGCTCAAACAATTTACTTTTCGCCAGTTGAATATGACTTGTTTTAATTCAAGCAACTACCGTCTTGAGTATGGAAGCAGTGGCACGCCGCGAGATCTCTACAGCGGACATTGATCATTTTTTGAAGAACGGCTGGCTGTTAACAGAAACTCTGACAGATAATGAAATAGAAAAATTTCGCAAATGGATAGACGACGTCCAGAACTGGGGTGACTCTGGTAAATGGTTGAACCACTACGAGCAAACCGAATCGGGCGCAAAACTATGTCGCACCGAATATTTCACACCGTTTCATGAAGGCCTTAGAGAATTACTAACCACTGGGCAAATGATCGCCACAGCATCGCTCTTATTGAAAGAGCCAGCGGTTCTATATAAAGAGAAAATCAACTACAAACTTGCTGGTGGAGCAGGCTGGGAGCCACACCAAGATGCCCCGGCTTACCCGTTCGTTGACTCGCATGTCTCATGCATGATCGCAGTCGACGACTCGACAATCGAAAACGGTTGCCTTGAGATCGTTTCTGGAGCACATAGCAAACTTCTACCAATGCATGAAAACGGTTGCATTCGCCAAGACATCGTTGCAACAATGACTTGGAAACCAGTTGAACTGCGAGCAGGTCAAACTCTTTGGTTTCATTCACTCACGCCGCATCGAAGCGGAGACAACAACTCAAGACGAGATCGTCGAGCCGTGTACCCAACATTCAATGCGCTCAGCGAAGGCGACTTGCGCGAAGGGTACTACAAACGAAAACTCGAAGAGTTTGCCAATCATGCTCAAACGGGCGACGCAGTGCGCCTTTCGTTAATTGATGATTTCAGAGGAAAGAAGGTCAAATGAGGTTAAATATCGACAATATTTTAGATCTTTACGAAAAATGGGGATCGAACGTCTACGACGAAAAGATTTCTCAAATTGATCACGCATTGCAAACTGCAACTCTCGCCGAACAATCTGGATCAAATGGTGAGCTTATTATTTCTGCACTGCTTCATGACATCGGACATCTTGTGCATCTCGAGATCGAGCAAGGCGAAGTTGATATCTCGGTTAATGACAGTCATGAAGCCGTCGGAGCACGAGTCTTGGCGAATTTGTTTTCGGCCGGTGTAACTGCCCCAATTGCAATGCACGTCGAGGCGAAGCGTTATTTGTGCACTGTTGAACCTGATTATTTTGACTCTTTATCTGTTGGCTCAGTGCGTAGTTTAAATGTTCAAGGTGGCGTGATGAGCAAAGATGAAGTCAACCGTTTTGAAAATCATCCTTCGTTTTCTGCCGCGGTTGCCTTGCGCAGATGGGACGAGGGTGGCAAAATCGTCGGCCTTAAAGTGGCCCCGTTTTCTCACTTTTCAGAACTCATGAGCAAACTCGCAAACTAAAAAGCATTTTGTAACATGTCAAGTTGCGTACCTAATACGGCAACGACGTCAAATCGAATTTCGCCACGCAGTTCACGGTGACTAGCGAGAAATTTTGTCGCAGCGATGCGTAGCTTTTTTGTTTAACTTGGTTTACCGCTTCAAAAGGTGAGCCGAAACTAGTTGTGGCCCGAGCCTTGACTTCAACGATGGCAATGACCACGCCAGCAGCGCTCGCCAAGATCGCAACAATATCGAGTTCGCCTTCTCGGCAATGCCAATTGCGTGCGACTATCTCGTAACCGTTTTGCTCATAAAATCTCGCGGCTAAATTTTCTGCCCAGCGCGCCCGAGCCATTCGCGCGACAGCGCGCTGTTCTGGCGTTAGACGTCGAGCGGGGGAAGTTCTTCGATGTTCAGATCTTTGAAACTCATCACCCGTACTCGGGGCACGAACCGGCTCTTGCGGTAGAGATCCCATACCCATGCGTCAGACAGCGTCACCTCAAGTAGCGGTCGCACGCCTTCGGCGATGACCTTGACATCAACATTGTTGGCCAGATAAAACCGGCGATCTGTTTCTACTGCGAACTTAAATAAATTAACGACATCTGAATATTCTTGGGCGAGTTGAAGCTCGCGTTCGGCTTCAAATTGCTCGAGGTCGTCAGTATTCAATGTGTACGCGACGCGATTTGATCGGCACGAAACTAACTAGCAAAAACTAATTACTGATCTTCGCGAAGTTCACGAACTTTTGCAGCCTTACCAGTTCGCTCACGCAAATAATTGAGTTTCGCACGACGCACGTCGCCGCGCTTGACGACTTCAAGTTTTGCAACTGATGGGCTGTGCATCGGGAAAGTTCGCTCGACGCCTACGCCGTAACTAAGTTTGCGGACCGTATATGTCTCGGCAATACCTGATCCGAAAATTGAGATGATGTTGCCCTGAAAAATCTGCACGCGCTCTTTGCCGCTTTCAACGACGCGAACATGAACCTTGACTTCATCGCCGGGCCTATTTTTGGAATATCTGTGCGAAGTGATTGCTTGTCGACGATGTCTGTTGTTTTCATAAGAGACCTTTAGGATACGGCACACAGGGGAACTCTTCCAACAGTGTCTTTTCGACGTTACTCAAGCCACCACGGCGTTCGATCAGATCGGGACGAGCCCTCACGGTGCGATGCAACGCCTGGGCGCGTCTCCAGCGCTCTATTTTGGCGTGATCGCCGTTGCGCAAAACCTCGGGCACTGCCCAGCCACGAAATTCGGCTGGTCTAGTGAAATGAGGCTCCTCGAGCATTCGAGCGGCGCCAAAACTTTCGGTAACTGGCGAAACTTCGTTGCCCATAACCCTGACAAGAGTCGCGTTGTCGCTTCGATCACGAGACATGCAGCCACTTCTCCACCTGCGAGAACGACATCGCCAATTGAAATTTCGGCATCAACTAAGTGTTCGACAACACGATGATCGACGCCTTCATAGCGACCGCAGAGCAAACTGAAGCCAGCAGTGTTACTCAAACAATCGGCGTAATCTTGATCAAATTTTTGCCACCCGGTGAAAGCAACAGCAATGGCCGAGGCGGCTGAACCGCTTCGACTGCGGCGAAAATCGGCTCTGGGCGAAACAACATTCCGGCGCCGCCCCCATAAAGCGCATCATCAACGCGACGAGACTCGTCGCCGTAATCACGCAGGTCGTGACAGCGCAAATCGACCAAAGATTCTTGACGTGCGCGACCGAGCAGACTTTCACTGCAAAAATCGTCGACAAGTTTCGGAAAGATCGTGAACACATCAATGCGAAACGGCACGGTGCTAGTCACGTTCGCCTGAACTTAAATCGCTGGCTGTATCATCAGCCAGCTCAAATAATCCTTCAGGTGGATCAATCGTAATTCTGTCTTTCGATCGCTCGGTGATAAACACAACTGGCACCAGTGCCCCGACTCGAGTTCAAGCAACGAATGAGCCGGGTTATCAACAACCGAAACGCACTTGCCATAACTGGTGCCAGAGACATCAACGACTTGGGCCCGATTAATTCGTGCACCCACATAACCGACTGGTCTTCAATCGGTTCACCATATAAATCTGTCTTCGAAATTCGCTCTGCAGCATTGCGGTCATCAATGCCGTCGAAATGCATCAGCCAACTGCTCGGCTGTAGCCGCGCACTAGTTACCGTGACCCAGTTGTTTTGCAGCCAGAACGCGCGCCAATTTTGGTGCGCTCTGGACGATCGGTAAAAAAAGAAACATAGACATCGCCACGAATACCGTGTGGCCGCGTTACGCGACCAACATGCAACAACCCTTTGGGCGTTTGAGCGTCAGTCGTCGAGAAAGTCGACATCGACTTCGGCATTGTCGCGCGAAGCGGCAGCACGCACAACGGCGCGAATACTCTGCGCTGTACGGCCACGACGACCAATTACTCGACCGAGGTCACCGTCTGCGACACGAACTTCAAGGATTATCTTTCCGTCGTCATCCAACGATTCGACCTTGACGGCATCTG
>BGOG01000018.1 GCA_003569125.1 Acidimicrobiaceae bacterium
TTAGCCGGTGGATACGGATCGGTGCCGTAGCGACGACCGCCGGTACGACGGGCTACATCATCAGATTTTTGTTGTGCGGTTGTACGCGTGTCAGGAGCGTCGTCACGATAGGCGCGAACTGGACGATCTGAACTGTCACGGCGCGGGCGACGATCATCCCTTCGACCACTGCTGTCACGACGCGGGGCACGATCGCGGTCGAACGAACGGGCTGGGCGATCTGATCGATCACTAGAACTGCGACGCGGGGCACGATCACGGTCGAACGAACGAGCTGGGCGATCTGAACGATCACTAGAACTACGACGCGGGGCACGATCACGGTCGAACGAACGGGCTGGGCGATCTGGTCGATCACCGCTGTCACGACGCGGGGCACGATCACGGTCGAACGAACGGGCTGGGCGATCAGAACTGTCACTAGAACTACGACGCGGACGATCTGGGCGATCTGGTCGATCACCGCTGTCACGACGCGGGGCACGATCACGGTCGAACGAACGGGCTGGGCGATCAGACCTGTCACTAGAACTACGACGCGGACGATCTGAGCGATCTGGTCGATCACCGCTGTCACGACGCGGGCACGATCACGGTCAAAACTTCTTGCTGGACGATCAGACCGGTCACTAGAACTACGACGCGGACGATCTGAGCGATCTGGTCGATCACCGCTGTCACGACGTGGCGCACGATCACGGTCGAACGAACGGGCTGGGCGATCTGCGCGATCTGGACGATCGCCACGACCAGCGCCAGCAGGCCGCGGCGGACGACTACCTTTTACGAAGGGCTTAGCCGGGCGACCCGTACGCTCACCACCACCTCTGCGAGGTCCGCGATCAGAATCAGGTTTATCGTCGCGTGGCATGGCATAGTGACGCTATCGCCAAATTGATCATTAAAGACTTTTGCCAACACGACTACTTTGAAAAAGATCATCACCCCATCATCAACTGGCGACTTGCGAAACATCTTTTTGTCTAGTTCATAGTTCTGAGGATTAATCCATGGCTCACGATCGCCCTGTTTGGGCATCTTATGCATCATCCGTTTCATATAACCCGATGAAAAACCTTCAAGCCACTTGCGCGGCGGCATATCTCGGTCTTCATCTCGAAGAGTTGGAGTGCACTTGGTCGTTTGAGTTTTTCGCATGTGGTTCAGCAGACGACATACATATTCGCAGGTCAGATCGGCACGCAGTGTCCATGATGCGTTGATATATCCCCACGATGACGCCAGATTTGGAACACCTGAAAAAGAGCAACCTTTATATGTCCAAGTGTCTGCAAAATTGACGGGCTGCGAATCAACGACAAACTCCATCTCGCCTAGCGTGCACAAATTAAGACCGGTCGCTGTAACTATGATGTCGGCTTCAAGGTGATCACCTGAGTCGAGTTCTATGCCCGTATCGGTAAATGTCTTAATAGTGTCCGTGACCATTTTTGCTTTACCTGATCGAAGCGCTACGAACAGATCACCATCGGGCACGAGACAAATTCTTTGCTCCCAGGGGTTGTAACTCGGGGTGAAGTGTTTGTCAACATTGAAATCAGGACCAAGTTCGCCACGCACCGTATCGATCATGATTTGTTTGACGTCGGCCGGGGCTTCTCGACAGAGTTTGTAGAGTTCTTGCTGGTTGGTTGTATTTTCGGTACGTGTGATGGCATAGGCAATTTTTTTGGATATAACCGCCGCATTCGCTTTGCAAACGGATCAACCGATGGTCGCGAAATTACATAGGTCGGCGAGCGCTGTAACAATGTAATTTGCGCAACATCGCTTGCCATTGCTGGCACCAAGGTCATCGCAGTTGCGCCCGAGCCAATTACAACGACACGTTTGTTCTTGTAATCCAAATCTTGCGGCCACTGTTGTGGGTGAACAACTTTGCCACGATATTTTTCGATACCGGCGAACTCTGGGGTGAAGCCTTGTTTGTAGCTGTAGTAACCCGAACACATGAATAGAAAGCCACATGAGATGAATTTTTCTTGGCCCGAAACCTTGTCAATCACCGTGAGTGACCATCTTGAATCTTCGCTTGACCACTGCGCTTTTGTGACTTGCTGGTTGTAGCGGATCTTTTTGTCGATTGAATTTTCAGTGATCGTTTCTTTTAAATATTCAAGAATCCGAGGCCCATCGGCGATTGATTTGTCGGCAGTCCACGGCTTGAAGCGGTAACCAAGCGTGTGCATATCGCTGTCTGAGCGAATACCCGGATACCGAAAAAGATCCCAGGTGCCACCGAAGTCGGCACGACCTTCGAGAATCTGATAACTCGATTTTGGACACATCGTCTGGAGGTGGTAGGCCGCGCCAATACCCGAGATACCCGCACCGACGACGATCACGTCAAAATGTTCACTGGTACTCATCTGTGCTCCCTGGCGCATAAATATTCAACTGTTAACCGTTTTGCCAATAGCAAATCGCCACTGATAACGATTTTGAATTGTCAAGACACTACCGTTTTATCGTGAACGAAATCGCATTCAACCCATTTGACCCTGAATTCAGAAAAGATCCGCACCCGTTTTACGACCGGTTGCGCACCGAACAGCCGGTTCATAAAACACCGCTCGGATTCGTCGTGTTGACCCGCTATGACGATGTGGTCAACACGTTGCGCAACAATGACTTCAGTCGTGATATCGAGATGAACGCAAACTTGCCCGAAACTCCTACACGAAAATTCAAGCGCGAAAATGTCAGAAGTAAATCGATCTTGAATCTCGACCCACCCGACCACACGCGGCTGAGACGACTTGTTCAAAATCATTTACACCTAGTGCGATCGAGAGGTTGCGGCCGAGAATTCAAGAACTCGTTGACGAATCGTTGGCGAGCGCCAAGCGAACAGGCAAGATCGAACTAGTCGAAGAACTCGCCTTCCCTGTGCCGTTTCAAGTCATTTCAGATTTGTTGGCGATGCCGACTGACCGTGGCGACGAATTGCGCGAATGGTCGCAAATCATCACGGCGACACTTGAACCGACAACCGGCGTCGAAGACCTTGAGCGTGCCGAAATCGCAATCGGCAAGATGCGTCCATATCTAAATGAGATTATTGAAGATCGACGCCGTAAGCCAGGTGACGACATGTTGTCGTCATTGATCGCCGTAGAAGAACAGGGCGAGAAGCTCAATAACGACGAATTGATGTCGTTTGTTATTTTGCTCTATATTGCGGGCCACGAGACGACCGTCAACTTGATCGGGAACTCGGTGCATGCACTGCTCACTCATCCCCTGCAACTAGAAACGATGCGCCGAGAATCTTGCACTTCAAATATGGTCGACGAGTTACTGCGCTTTAATGGGCCGGTGCAGCACACGATTCGCACACCGCTTGTTGATGTACGACTCAATGTTGCAGGCGATGAAGTGACGATCAAAAAAGGCGCTCTCGTGCTGGCAAGTTTGGCGGCTGCAAATCACGACGCGACGGTTTTTTGCGAACCCACATACGCTTGATTTCTCTCGGACCAATTCGAATCGTCATGTCGCTTTTTCGGGTGGGGTTCACTATTGCTTGGGGGCATCGCTGGCCAAACTTGAAACCGAGGTCGCCGTCGGCACGCTCGTGCGAGAATTCAAGAATATTGAAATCGCAAGTGAACCCGAGTGGCGCGACCGTCTGACGATTCGCGGAGCAGTAAAACTGGAGCTACTAGTCGGTTAATTAAATTATCACCTAGTGACGTAAATTAAATTAACCAGCGATATCTACCAGGTGATAACTGGTTTTGCCTTTTCGCAGTAGCAACCAACGACCGTGCAGCAACTGAATCTTGGCAAGATTCGTTTGATCGTCGACCTGCTCGCCATTTGCCCGCACGCTCCGCTGCGACAAAAGACGCCGAGCCTCGGTGTTCGATGACGCGAGATTCGTTTGAACCAGCACACCAACTGCATCACCAAGTGCCGCTGATCCCATTTGTGTGACGGCAACTTCGCTGGCAATTAGTTGCAGAGTCGCCAGTGACGCTGAAGTCGGATTCGCGCCGAACAACACTGCTGCAGCATCTTCAGCGGCTTCGGCGGCGGCTTCTCCGTGCACGAGCGCCGTCAACTCACGAGCCAAACTGCGTTGAGCGATTCGCGTTTCGGGCCGAAGCAGTTGCTCGGCGATGATTTCTTTCACCACTTCGATTGGGCGCAACGAAAATTGCATCAACATTTTTTCGATGTCGGCATCGGCTATTTGAATGAAATATTGCCTGAACTGGTAGGGCGAAGTACGACTCGAATCGAGCCAGATCGCTCCATCGGCAGTTTTGCCAAACTTCGTGCCGTCGGCCCGTGTCACTAATGGCCAGGTCAAACCGAATGCCGACTTTGAGAGTCGCTTGCGAATCAAATCGATACCCGCAGTGATGTTGCCCCACTGGTCAGAGCCACCCATTTGCATTTCACAGTTGTGGTGTTCGGCGAGATGACGAAAATCGTTTGCTTGCAACAACATATAACTAAACTCGGTGAACGAAAGCCCATTGGCATCGGCGATTCGACTCTTCACAGAATCTTTCGCCAGCATTTGATTAACAGTTATATGTTTGCCGACATCTCTCAAAAAGTCGAGCATCGAAATTTTGCGAGTCCAATCTGCGTTGTCAACCAGCGTCGCTTGTGTCGGACCTTTCTCGAAATCAAGAATTCGCTCTAGTTGCTTTTTGATGTTTTGCACATTGTGTTGCAGTGTTTCGGCATCAAGAAGATTTCGCTCCTCGCTTCGCCCCGAAGGGTCGCCGACCATGCCGGTCGCACCACCAGCCAATGTAAATGGGCGATGTCCGAGTAGTTGCAATCTTCGTAGCGTGATTTGCCCGAGCAAGTGACCAATATGTAATGAATCGGCCGTCGGATCGAACCCAACATAAACACCAAGACTCGATTGCGTTGCGCGCGCTGTGAGAGCAGCACGATCTGTGCTGTCATGGATTAGTCCTCTGGCAGCAAACTCTTTTACGAAGTCTTGCGGCGAGGTCATTATTTAATATTAGGCGTTGTTACGAGTTGGTTTGTGGCGCATTGAAAGTTGCAACACGAGTGTGCATCACCGTCAGTGCCGCGCTGAGTTCAATGGCTTGCGTAGCACCAGGTATTGGACCGCTGCCACCTTTTGTTGTTCGACGCGCAACACCAACACCTGGCTTGAGCAATTCTGCCGCCTGTGCACCCAATTTTTTGTCAGCCACGACAAGTTGTGAGAGTTTTACCGAATCACGAATTGATTTGCTGACGAGAGCACCAACATGGGCGTGGGCTTCACGAAACGGCATGCCTTGTGAGACCAGCCATTCGGCAAGATCTGTTGCCCCGAGCAACTCTGAGTCGGCGGCATTTTGCATCGCCGAGGTGTTAAATTTTGCCGTCGAGATCATTCCAGTGAGCGCACGTAATGCAAGCGCAACTTGATTGACCGAATCAAACAAAGGTTCTTTGTCTTCTTGCAAATCACGGTTGTATGCGAGTGGCATTGCTTTGAGAGTCGCCAGCAAACCTGTCAGGTTGCCGATTAATCGCCCGGACTTTCCGCGCGCGAGTTCGGCAATATCGGCATTCTTTTTTTGTGGCAACATTGACGAACCAGTTGAGTACGCGTCATCTAATACAGCGAAGCCGAACTCTTGGGTCGTCCACAACACCCATTCTTCGCCGAGACGCGACAGGTGCACGCCAATCAAAGCCAAATCAAACAACGCTTCAGCAACGAAATCACGATCTGAAACTGCATCTAGCGAATTATTGAACCGTCTGGCGAAACCAAGTTCTGTGGCGACGAAGTCTGCATCAAGGGGCAAGGATGAACCTGCCAGCGCGCCAGCACCCAGAGGTGAAACATCAAGTCGCTCGATAGTTTGCGTCAGTCGGTCAACATCGCGAAGTAAAGCCCAGGCATGGGCCGCAAAATGGTGAGCGAGCAAAACTGGTTGCGCGCGTTGCATGTGCGTGTAACCAGGCAGATAAACACCGTCACTACCCCAACCAAACTCTTGTGCTCGTTTGTTGAAGACGTCGCATAATTCGAGCGTTAAATGGGCGACATTTGTCAGTTCTCTTTTGCACCAAAGTCGCAATGCGGTAGCCACCTGATCGTTTCTGCTTCTGCCCGTGTGCAATTTTGCTCCGGTGTCGCCTGCGAGTTGCGTCACACGTCGTTCGATTGCCGTGTGAATATCTTCGTCGGTTGCGACGAACACGAACTTGCCCAAGTTGAACTCTTGAGCGACGGTCTCAAGCGCGGTGATAATTTTCGCAGATTCGGCTTGGTCGATTATCTGGGCATGTGCGAGACCTTTGACGTGAGCAATCGAACCAGCGATGTCATCTCGCCAAAGTTTTTGATCAAACGAAAGACTTTCGGTGAACATCATCAGCGCTTCGGCAGGACTCGTCTCAAAACGCCCATGCCACAGTGGTTGATCAGCCATTGTCGAGACCTGCGAGTTTTCGAATATCTTTGGCGAGTTGTTTTGCCGTGTGTTTAGAACTTGCCACGCACATCATTGTGTCATCGCCCGCGACCGTGCCGAGTAATCCTTTTAGGCGCGAGCGATCAAGTGCCGACGCCACGACATGGGCACACCCAGGAGGTGTTCGCACGACAACTATTGGCTCGTTAAATTGAACATCTGCGACCCATTCGGCGAGTACACGCTTGAGTTGCTCGGGTGGAGCAAGTCTGTCTGGTTCAAACTCAGGTATCGCATAGGTCGTTTCGCCTGCCGATGTACGAACCTTTACCGCACCCAAGTCTTCTAAGTCGCGCGAAACGGTCGCCTGTGTCGCTGCAATACCTTTTTTCTGAAGCAACTCTCGCAACTGTGGCTGGCTAGTGACGGTCTGCGAACTGACGAGTTTGGCTATCAGTTGTTGCCGTTGGACTTTTGAGCTCATCTTGTTACCCCCATTAGATGTGCAAGCAAGCCCCTGGCTGCGTGCATTCGGTTGTGTGCCTGGGTGACGACGCGACTCTGCGCGCCATCTATAACTTCACTCATTACTTCAACGCCTCGATGGGCTGGCAAACAATGCATGAAGATCGCGTCCTTCGCAGCATTCGCCATAACTTCAGAATCAACACAAAAACTTTTAAAGTCGATCATTCGTTTTGCAGTTTCTGCCTCTTGCCCCATTGATACGAATACGTCGGTATGCACGGCGTGTGCGCCGGTCGCCGCAGTTTGCGCCGAAGAAAATAGCTCGACAGATGCAGCACCAAGATTTGCAACTCGAGAAAGTTCAATGGCACTTGCGCCATATCCATCTGGGCAACCGAGTCGAATGTGCATGCCGTCAAGTGCACATGCCTCAACGAGCGACCTGGCGACATTGTTGTAGTCGCCGATCCATGCGACGGTTTTTTGTTGAAGGTCACCGAGTTCTTGGCGCATTGTCAATAAATCTGCAAGTGCCTGCAACGGATGAGAATGGTCGCTCAACATATTGACGATCGGCACGCTTGAGACCGCGGCCATTCGTTGCAAGATCGAATGCTCAAATACGCGCGCAGCAATAACGTGGTGATACCCGGCCATAATTCTCGTGACATCTTCGACCGTCTCTCGTTGATCAAAACCAACTTCTTCACCTCGCGTAAAAATCGGATGTCCGCCGAGTTGCACGACAGCCATCTCCATGCTGTGTCGCGTGCGATTAGAAGGCTTTTCGAAAATCAATGCGACACCCTTGTCGGAAAGCGGTCGACCTAGCAAATCTATTTTTGCCTGCGCCAAGTTCATCACGTTGCCGAGATCTCGCGCCGACAAATCTGTGACATCAAGAAAGTGTCTGCTGTTCATAATTTTGATCTCACTGCAGAACCTGTTTGATAATCGATATTGCTTCGTCAATCTCTGCGCTGCTGACTGTTAAAGGCGGGGCGAATCGCAAAGCATGACTCGTCACGCCATTGACAACCAAACCATGATCTAATAATTGCGACGCGATCTTTTTTGCGTCTAACTCTGGCTTCAATTCTGCGGCCAAAAGCAACCCTTTGCCGCGTACTTCGACGACGCCGTTTATCGAGCGAAGTTTTTCTGAAAGTTCACGACCGCGGAGACTGGCAACCGTCGGTGCATCCATGTCGATCATCAATTGGATGGTCGCTCGCGCGGCGGCAGTTGCGATCGCTGTGCCACTAAATGTGCTGCCGTGATCGCCCGGTTTGAATACGGCTGCAATTTCTTTGCGCGCCCACAACGCACCGATCGGCATTCCGTTACCCATTGCTTTTGCCAGCATCACGACATCAGGCTCGATTTCAGCGTGCTGAAACCCGAACCATTTGCCGGTTCGAGCGAAGCCAGTCTGTACCTCGTCAATCATCAGCAAGATGCCGCGTTGCGTGCAAAGTTTTCGCACTGCTTGCAAATATTCATTAGATGCTGGAATCACTCCGCCTTCGCCCTGAACGGTCTCGAGCAACACTGCAGCGACCGACGAATCTAGCGATGCTTCAAGCGATTTGAGGTCGTTGAACACGACATGGCGAAAGCCGTCGGGCATCGGGGCAAACGGTTCGTGTTTTTCTGGTTGGCCTGTGGCTGCAAGTGCGGCCAGAGTACGACCGTGAAAACTTCCGAGTGCGCTGACAACAACATGTTTGCCTCGTCCGCCAAACTTTCTCGCAAGTTTGATTGCGGCTTCGTTTGCTTCGGCGCCCGAGTTGCAGAAGAAGACCTGACCAGCACCCGATGCGAGACCTGATGCGCCACTAACTAGTTCGTCGACCATGATTGCGGTCTGTGTTGCAACTGGGTTAGAAAAAAAATTGCTTACATGCAACAGTGTGTTGGCTTGATGTGCGATCGCCGCGGCAACCACCGGATGACTGTGACCGAGTGAAGTCACGGCGATACCGCACAAGAAATCTAGATAGCGCTTACCGTTGACATCCCACAACTGAGTGCCCTGACCGCGTTCGAACATGACTTGTGGTGCACCAAACACGGGCATAAACGGGCATTCTGGGCGACCACCAAGAATTGCTGTTGCCGTCTGACTTGTCGCGAATGCGTGAGATTGCTTAGCAGTCATTTTTCAACCTTTCGAAACCATCGTGCCGATACCAGAATCTGTAAACAACTCAAGAAGCAGAACATGTGCGATTCGACCGTCCAAAATGTGACCGCGGTGAACGCCACGATCGATCGCCGCGATACAGCTTTCAATTTTCGGAATCATGCCGCCGTCTATCGACCCAGATGCAAGCATTGCTCTGAGTTGCGATGTTGTCGCCTGTCGAACTATCGACTCGGCATCGTCTTTGTTGGTTCTCAAACCTTCAATGTCGGTTAGATAAATCAATTTTTCTGCACCCAACGCTTCAGCCAACGCACCTGCGGCAGTATCTGCATTGATGTTGTACGCCTGCCCCGACGAGTGGCTACCGAGTGTGGCAACAATTGGCACTCGCGAATCGGCGAGCAGTTCTTTGACGATCGTCGCATCGACGCGTGTGATGTCGCCGACAAAACCCAGAGCCTCATCTCGCGGTGCGACCACGAACATCTTGGCGTCGTGACCCGATACCCCAACCGCGGGTGCGCCGTGCAGATTGACTGCCGAAACAATTTGTGGATTCACGGTACCGAGCAACACCATGCTGACGATTTCAATAGTCTCGGCGTCGGTGACTCTGAGCCCGTTATGAAAACTCGGCGTCTTACCGAGTCGCTCCATCAGTGCAGAAATTTGTGGTCCACCGCCATGTACGACAACTGGTTTGATTCCAACTGCGTGCAACAACGCGATGTCGCGAGCGAAAGCGCCGAGTGCATCGTCATCAGTTGCGCCGGCGAGCGCATTGCCGCCGTATTTGACGACGATTGTTTTACCCGCGAACTGTTGAATATAGGGCAACGCCTCGATCAACAACTTCGCAGTATTTAACGGATCAACAATCGCTGGATTACTACTCATGGAAACATTCCAACTTGGCTCAAACCGAAAGTCTCATCAAGACCGAGTGCAACATTGGCTGCTTGCACTGCCCCGCCCGCAGCACCTTTTGTCAAGTTATCAATCGCACAGAGAACCATCACATATCCAGTTCGTTCGTCGTAACGCGCAGACAAGTGCGCGCAATTTGAACCAAGGGTGGCTTTTGTTGACGGCGATGACGGTCGCACAACAACAATGGCTCTTTTGCATACGCACGACTTAGCACAGCCAACAACGATGCGGTGCTCGTCGTTTTGGTGTCGACTGGTCGGGCATAACAAGTTGCCAAGATTCCACGATTCATCGGTGCCAAATGCGGTGTAAACAAGATTTGTGCGCCAGTTAGTTGTTCGATCTCGGGTGTGTGTCGATGATCGAGCAACCCGTACGCGGTGAAATCTTCATCAACTGTGCAAAACAAATTGCTATTCTTTGCCGCACGGCCCGCACCTGACACGCCAGACGCGGCATCGACAATGACACCAGTTGTTGAAATCACATTCGCCTTGACGAGGGGCGCAAGCGCCAAACTTGCCGCCGTTACATAACATCCGGGAGTCGCAATCAACTTCGCTTGTTTAAGTTGTGCCCTAAACATTTCAGGCAAGCCGTAAACCGCCTGTTCGAGAGCCGCTGCTTGAGTGTGTTCGAACCCATACCACTGCGGATATAGCGATGCGTCCTTGAGTCGAAAGGCGGCGCTGCAATCGACAACCAGACGAACTTTGCCGAGTAGTTCTGGCACGATTTCTAAACTTGCTTCGTGGGGTAACGCCAGAAAAACAACATCACACTTAAGAGTTGACTCGAGAGAATATTCATCAAAAATCAAGTTCGGGTAAGCCGACGTCAAACTCGGATACAGCGAACTCGCCAGCGAACCTGCCTGAGAATCACCGGTCGCATAGACGACATTGAATTCGGGGTGTGATGCACAAATACGCAACAACTCGGCGCCGACGTAACCCGAAGCTCCCAAAATACCCACAGAAATCATAGTTGTATGATTATACGCTTATCTGCATAACTATGCAACAACTGTTTTGCGGATATTCTTCAAGGCGATCATTTGCTGTTTGCTGCAAATTTCTCGCACGAAACAACCCTCAAAATGGTCATTAACGAGTCCCAACGATTGCATCGCCGCGTACATCGTGGTTGGGCCGACGAACTTGAAGCCCCGCTTACGCAGTGCTTGGGATAACGCCTCAGATTCTTGAGTCGACGACTTGATCTCCGAGGTCCGCCTTGGCGGTTTACTAGTGCGAGCCGTCGCCGCTTCGGGACGAAAAGACCAAATGAATGTCGCCAGCGAGCCGAACTGTTGTTGTACATCGAGTGCGCATTTCGCATTTTGTATTGCCGCCTCAATTTTTCCCCGATGGCGCACTATTGATTCGTCTTTAAGCAATCGTGATACATCACGTTTGGTGAACTTAGCAACGATCTTTGGATCAAATCCGCGAAACGCTTTGCGAAACGATTCACGCTTTCGCAAGATTGTCAGCCAACTCAGACCCGATTGAAAACCCTCTAAGCAGATTTTTTCGTACAACGCAATATCTTCGACGACCGGCCTTCCCCACTGCCGATCGTGGTATTCGACATACAGTTTGTCGTCACCACACCAAAAGCAGCGAAGTTTTGAATCTGCACCTGTCATCAGGGCTTGATTGTGCTTCATGGTTTGAACCACTAACTTATTTTAAATCGTGCGAAACTGGGCACCGAGTTTTGTCGCCGCATCGATACAACGTTGCCGAGCAGCCGATACCTCGGCATCGGTCAGCGTGCGATCTTTTGCCTGCAACTGAAATCTAAAAGTCAGGCTTCGTAACGCAGACGCATCTTGAACCGAATCGGGCGAACGATAGACATCGAACAAAACAAGATCTACCAATTCTGATCCTGCCGCTTGACGCAATACTTTCGTCAATGAACTTGCTGGTTCACTAACTTTTAATGAAAATGCAAGGTCGAAATCACTGCGCGGAAATCGGCTAACAGATTTCGCGGTTGAAACCTTCGGTATCTCTGTCAACAGAACACTCAGGTTGAGTTCTAAACATGCGACAGAAACATTGATGCCATGCTTGGCTAGAACAACTGGGTCAATTTCGCCAACGCTGCCGAGCAGTTGTTTGCCACGCCGAAGCGAAGCGCTCCGCGTCGGGTGGTATCCCGATTCGACACTCTTTTGGTCTAATTGCGCACCAAAGCCCATTGTCGTCGACAACTGACTCCACCAATTCATCGCCAATTCGCTGGTTGCACCAGCGGCAACGATACACAGCGACTCAAATTCGTCGGGTAATTCGCCGGCGACGACCTCTGTTCGGGCTGGATAAACATGACCGATCTCGAACAATGCAATATCCGCATTGCGATGTGAAAGGTTGTAGTTGATCGCTTTGAGCAAACCGGGTCGCAACGAAGTTCGCAGAACACTCTCTTCAAAAACCAACGGATTGGCAAGCCGAATTGCAAGGTCTTCACTCAAACCCGTTTTTGACAAATCGCCCGGCGCCAAGAACGGATTCGGCATGGCTTCGCTGACACCCAAACCGACTACGACTTCACGCAGTTCGCGGCGGCGTTGTTGCATCGGCGACAACCTTCCGTGCATCGTCGACTTTGGCACGACTTTGCCCAGATTTTGATAGCCAAAATGACGGGCTACCTCTTCGACCAGATCAATTTCGGTTTCACAATCTGGGCGCCAAGATGGCACGGCGATTTTTAACGTGACAACTTTGCCCGTGCTCGTCGCCTTAGTAACAAAACCGATTTTCACCAGCAATGAATTAATCGCCTTCGCCGAAAGTTTGTGCCGAGAATGCGGTTGACTTGCGAAACTCGCAACGGCACGACTTTTGTTTCGGCGGTAATGATTTTTCTTTAACATCAGTGCCTTTGGCATGCACAACTAGTTTCGGACAAGACTCGCGCAACAATGCAGCAAATCTGCCTACCGCAAAGTCGATCCCATACGGATCAACGCCTCGTTCGAAACGCAATGATGCCTCTGAACGCAAGCCAAGTCGAGTAGCCGTGCGTGCCACACCAGACGCCTCAAAGAACGCAGTTTCAAGTGCAACTACACGGGTCGTTGCGCTGATCTCGGTGCTTGCTCCTCCCATGACGCCGGCTAATCCGATTGGCATATCCTTGCCATCGCAGATCAACAAATCAGAAGATTCAAGTTCTCGCGTCTGGCCATCAAGAGTTACGAGTGTTTCTTTGTCGCGCGCGCAACGAATCTTGAAGGCGTTGGCGATTTTGTCAGCGTCAAAAGCGTGAGTCGGTTGGTTGAGTTCTAACATCACAAGATTCGATGCATCGACGACATTGTTGATCGGTCGCATTCCGCTGTTGGTGAGTCGGCGCGCAATCCATGCGGGAGAATTAGTTACGACAACCCCTGACATCACAGTCGCGTTATAACGCGGGCATCTCTGCTTGTCGGCTATCGAAACTCGTAGCGAGCGTGCAGCACCCTTTTTGGCTTTGTCGCCTGCTGGCGGTGAAACTTTGACGCCGAGATTTGCACCCAGATCACGAGCAACGCCGAGGTAGCCATTGCAGTCCGGACGGTTTCGGGTTACATCCAAGTCGAACACCGTGTCGGCGAAGACGCCAAGCGCAGCGAACACATCTGCACCCAATTTCAAATTGCTCGGTAAAATTAAAATGCCGTCGGCATCAGAACTCAAACCAATTTCGGTACCAGAGCAGAGCATGCCGTGGCTCTCGATGCCCAAAATTCCACGTGGAGTAATCACTCGACCGTCTGGCATCGTGGTGCCCAGTGTCGCCAACGGAATCAGATCGCCGGCCTTCATGTTGAATGCACCACACCAAACGTGCAACTCAACGCCATCACCTGCGTCGACATAAACACGGTGCACTTTTGCCGCATCTGCATGACGCTCGGTACGCAACACGCGCGCCACAACGACACCTTTGACAGGTGCGCCGACACTGGTAACCGACTCGACAGCCAAACCTAAACTTGTCATGGCTGCGGCAAGTTTGTCAACGTCAGTGCCAAAATTACCAAACTCATTTAGCCACGAATTCAAAATTTTCATTTAGAACTGCCTCAAGAAACGCAGATCATTGGTATACATCTCGCGAATGTCTTCGACATTATGGCGCTCTTTTGCCATTCGATCGATGCCGAATCCGAATGCGAATCCGCTGAACTCTTCAGGGTCGATACCGCCACTGATCAAAACATTCGGGTGAACCATTCCGCAACCACCTAGTTCGATCCATTCGCCGTCGGCTCGCCGAATATCAAACTCGGCACTCGGCTCAGTGAACGGAAAAAACGATGGACGCAATCGACTCGTGAAGTCGCTGCCGAAAAATGCCTTGGTGAATGCCTCGATCGTGCCTGCCAAATGGGCAAACGTAATACCGCGATCTATCACTAACCCTTCGATCTGATGAAACACCGGCATATGGGTTGCATCAGGTGTGTCACGGCGAAATACTCGACCTGGCATGATCGCATAGATCGGCGGTGGCCAAGTTTGCATCACGCGAATTTGTACGGGCGAAGTGTGCGTGCGCAACAAAACCGAATTTGGTTCGCCGTATTCGAGAAACATCGTGTCGAACTCTGAGCGAGCCGGGTGCGACTTCGGCATATTCAGCGCCTCAAAATTGTAGAAATCTGTTTCAACCTCAGGACCTTCGGCGATTTGAAAGCCGAGACCAATAAACACATCTTCGAGACGCTGGGTTGCCTGCGTGACGATGTGCGTATGACCGCGTTTGCGGCGTGTGACGAATTCACTGAGGTCTAGTGCTTCACGAGCAACTCGGGCAGAGATCTCCAACGATTCAAGTTCGGCAGTTCTGGTCTGCAATGCCGCGTTTACAGCAAGCGACGCAGTATTCAACAACTGCCCCATCGTGCGTTTGTCGTCGACCGATGTCAGTTTGCCAAGATCACTTTTGAGCGCACTGAGCGGACTTTCTTTTTGTTCAGATCAGCCGTCAGGGCTCTCATCGCTGTCAAATCTTTTGTGGCGGCGATTGCCGCGAGGGCATCGGTTTGTGCCAACTCGACGCTTTGCGTCATCGCCGTGACAACAGATTGATCAGACATCGCTATCTAACTTTAGTCTCAGAGATGCAGTTGACTGCGTTTAATTATCGCGCTGATTATCGTGCTGACGTTTAACTTCGAAGCACAAAAGTGTTGCGGCCATTGCGACGTTCAGGCTTTCACCACGACCTGCATGTGGAATCGTCAACCAACCGTCAACTTTCGTGCTTGGTGATAATCCATGGGCTTCGTTGCCGAGCACGATGGCAACTTTGCCCGATAAGTCGGTCGTCGTGAAATTGCTCGAGTTTTGCATTTCGTGACTAGATGATCCCCAGAGCGCAAACCAAGTTCGGTTATTTGCTCGATCGTGGCACCTTCGTATACGGGAATATTGAACAGTGCACCAGCCGAAGCACGAACGACTTTTGGGCTAAACGCATCAACCGTGCCGCTTGTCAGCACGACGGCCGACGCCCCGGCTGCTTCTGCTGATCTTAAAATGGTGCCGAGGTTTCCGGGATCTGAGATTTTGTCGACTACGACAATCCATTCTGACTTTTTTGCCGAACCAAGGTCAGAAAGATTTACGTCACGCTTCAATGCAATCGCCATCACTGGTTGCGGCGAGTTGGTCGATGCAACACGCTCGATAACTCCATCGGCTAAGTCGTTGACTGCGCTACCCGCACCCGAACATGGGCTCGCACCCGGGGCGACAAATTGCGATTCAATCTGCCATCCGGCGCGAATCGCTTCGTCGATAAGAGTTGCGCCCTCAATTACGAACGCCTTCTCTTGGGCCCCGCTCGGACTTATCGTTGCATAGTCTTCTTAGACGCTGAACACGATTGCTCGTGAACGCCAATTGCGTGAGACTCAGACGAGTGCGCCCTTAGCGGTTTCAACTAGTTGAGCGAATGCTTTTTCGTCGTGCACGGCGAGGTCAGCCAAAATCTTTCGATCTACAACGATGCCCGCCTTTGACAATCCGCGATGAAACGGCTGTAGCTCATGTCGTGAAGACGACATCCGGCATTGATTCGTTGGATCCACAAACTGCGGAAACTCGCCTTCTTCGCACGGCGGTCACGAAACGCATATTGACCTGAGTGAAGAACTTGCTCGTTAGCCGAGCGAAAATGTGCGACTGCGATCGCCGTAGTAGCCCTTTGCTTTTTCAAGAATCGCTTTGTGTTTCTTGCGGGCGTGAACTGCGCGTTTTACTCGTGCCATTTTGAAATCCTTTCGATTGAAATTTTGTTAGCGGTTTTGTGAATTAGTTTTACGAACTGGTTTTATCGTTCTGCGAGCAGGCGCTTGATGCGCTTGACATCACCGGTGTGAACGTCGACGGTGCCATCCAGGCGACGAGTGCGCTCACTCGACTTGTGTTCAAACAAGTGCTGACGCATCGACTGTTGACGACGAAGTTGCCCGTACCAGTCTTCTTAAATCGCTTCTTTGCTGTCTTGGATGTTTTCATCTTCGGCATTTTGATTCTCCGTTTCGGTTGTCGTGTTTAAACTTGTATTTGAAATAGTTGGTGGTTTTGAACTTTGCGGCTTTGCTTCTGCTTGTTTTGCAGAAACGGGACGCTTTGCTGCTTTTTTGTCTGGTGAAAGAACCATCGTCATATTTCGACCTTCAAGGCGAGCCGAGGTGTCAACTTTGGCGATCTGACCGAGTTGCTCGATCACCGCATCCAAAATTTTCGTACCTAACTCGGGGTGAGCCATTTCGCGACCTCGAAATTGCAGGGTGACTTTAACCTTGTGGCCTTCGTCGAGAAACTCGAGCATATGGCGCACTTTGGTGTCAAAGTCTCCTTTGGCAATCTTCGGCTTGAACTTGACTTCCTTCATCGTTATCTGCACCGTCTTCTTACGGGACTCTTTGAGTCTCTGCGCTTCTTCGTAACGAAACTTTCCGTAGTCCATAATGCGACATACGGGTGGTTCGGCTAACGGAGCAACTTCAACGAGGTCTAAATCAACCTTGCGTGATCGCTCAAGTGCATCTTCGATACTGACGACTCCGACTTGTGATCCATCTGCATCGACGAGACGAACCTGTTTGGCTCGAATTCGGTCGTTGTAGCGTGGCTCATTTGTTGGCGGTGCTATGACTGTTCACTGCTTGACAAGCGGCTGTGCCTCCTCTTCGTATTGGATAGAACTCGAAGTTCAAAATCGAGTTTGCCGACGCGCGAGAGTCGAGGCCAGCGGTGGCGTTGCCACTCGCATCAGCTCGACCCAGACGCACTCATCGGCAAGTTCAAATTTCGAACATCGCAAATCTTGGTGGCTAGGTGGGAAACTAGTTTCCACTTTGCTGTTTGATAAAGGCAATTTGCACTGCCGTTATCGCTGCCATAATGGTAGCGCATATGGATCAGAACCCCACCCCAGAACAGGCGCAGGCTTTGGCTGATGCTCGCGCTCGCCTGGCAGAAACACCCGCCAATGTGGTCGTGGCCAATCATGTCGTTGGGCTCTACGAACTTGCGGCGATTCACTTGGGCGCTAATCCTCCACGGCTGGATGATGCCAGACTCGCGATAGACGCTTTGGCTGCAATCGTTGACACTCTCGGCGCTCGACTTGGCGACGATCATGCAACATTCAAAGACGCGTTAGCCAATATTCGCTTGGTCTTCGTAAAATTAACCAGCGAAGCTAGCTAGTCAAATAACGCGCCGGTTTCGATTCTCGCGCCGTTGAGCCAGCCATCAACTTTCATAACTGACTTCCCTCGGGTTGAACTTCGATCAACGAAATACTTCCTGTGCCTGTCGCGACTTCGCACTCGTGGCGAGAAATTATCTTGATCGCCCCGTGCACTGTGCTCGTTGCCGAATCTGCGCCAAGTTTTGCTTTGACAATTTTGAGTCTTTTGCCCCCGATAAACGTAAACGCCCCACCAATGCGGATCAAACGATCTATTTGAGTTGCAGTATTGCTCCAATTTATTTGCAACTCACTGGCAGCGATTTTTTTTGCATATACCGCATCACCACTCTGAGCAACCCCGTCTCCTAAACCATTTTTGACCGCATCGACCAACAGCGGTAGCGACGCGTCAAGCAATTTTTGACGCAATGAGTCGAGCGTATCGGTAGACAAAATCGGCATCTCGACACGACTAAAAACCTCGCCTTGGTCGAGACTTTCTACGACTCGCATAATGCACACGCCCGTAGTCTTGTCGCCCGCGAGAATCGCTCGCTCGACCGGGGCGGCACCACGCCATCTCGGCAACAACGAAAAGTGAACATTGATCATCGGCACGACACTCAGCACATCCATTGAAATCAATTCGCCATAAGCCACGACAACCCCGAGCAAATCGTTGGACGAACCGACGAGTGCAACTGCGTCGCTCAACGACTCAGAAACTTTCAGCCCCAATTCTTGGGCTGCGACTTTGACCGGGCAGGCGCTGGTTTGATTTCCGCGACCGCGGCGCACATCGGGTCGGGTGATTACCAGTTCAACTTTGCAACCTGCTTTTACCAGTGCCCGAAGCGGAGCGACGGCGATTTCTGGCGTGCCAAAATAGATGATTCGTGATGCGCCGCTATTGGGCAAATCAGCGAGTCGAGTCACGAAAGCTTTAAGTGCGTCGTTTCGGTCTGACCGGGGTTCTCTTCGCGACGGCGATATTCGGTCATCGCCAACTTTCTTTGCTCGGGTGTCATGCGCTCGAACATCAACACACCTTGAAGATGATCAATTTCATGTTGAAAAAGCCGAGCCAGCAATTCATCGGCTTCGATTTCGACCGTATTGCCGTCGAGATTGGTGCCCCGCACGAGCACGAGTTTTGGACGCAACATTTCCACCGACAATCCCGGTATCGACAAACATCCTTCGTCGTATACCCACTCGCCACTTGATTCGACGATTGTCGGGTTGAGGATGACTTCTGGCGTGTCGTCGAGATCGTAGACGAAAAGTTGTTTCTGAACGCCAATTTGTGGAGCCGCCAAACCCAAGCCGGGTGCCTCATACATCACCTTCAACATTTCATCGGCGAGTTTGACGAGTTTGCCGTCAATGTTTGTGATCTCGGCTGCGCAAGTTTTTAAGACGGGGTCGCCGAAAGTTCGAATTTTATAATTCACGGGTTTAAGGCTATATCCGCGGAGGGTCAACGTGAATTGATAGTCGTGATTTTGCGCTGCGCTTGCCGTTCGACAAAGCATCATTCAATGCTTGCCAGTTCTCTGCGCGTACCAGACCGTGCGTCGAATCTTTGATTACCGTCTGCACGAGCATCGACTCGCTCATTGACTCAAGAAAAGTCTTGGTTCCAATGCCACTGACCTCTGCCAGCGATCCAAACGGAGGAAACTTCAAAATTTCTCGTCGAGCTCTCTCACTCGAGTTGTATGAGTCGAAATTGCCCGTCGCCAAGCCGACCAATAGCGAGTTTTTTGGTGTGTGTGTCTGAAGCAATATTCGAGGTGTCTTTTTTGACGCACCAACGAGCCTTGCCGCATGCACAACGAGCGTGCCGACGAGTTCGCTTGTTCGATAACGGGGCGCAAGCAGTTCGGCATCAATATCAAGAAACACCACGGTGTCGGCTGTTTGAACGCGATGCAAGACCGCTTCGGTGCCGATAAATACATTCACTCGTTGATTTACTTCTGTGGTTGCCGAAGTCACTTCGGCGACGGTGCGATTTGCTGCAGCCTGCAGCTCTTCACGCAACCGACTCACACCTGGTTTCAACAACGCGCAACTACTTGCCCCACACGATTGACAAACAATTGGTCGTTTCGTGTCGCAACGCGGACATTCAAGAGTCTCTCCGTCGCCTTGATTGACCGCCGCATCACATTTTTCACATCGCAAAATTGTGCGGCATTTTGCACATGCGATTAATCGAGCCCGACCCTTGGTGTTATGAACGCACACGACACGACGACTCGAATCACGAAGTTCGGCGATTAGTTCTGACGAGATCAGCGAGGTGCTCCAACCTTCGTCTTTGTTGCGATCCAAGATTTCAATTTTCGGCCAAGACTTTCGCGGGTCAGATTCGCGAATTTCACTAATGCGATTGCGAGCCCATTTTCTCGCAGCCTGCGACGGGAACGGGCTGATCAAGCAACATGTCGCATCACTACGACGACAACGCTCAATGGCGACATCGCGGGCATGCCATGTCGGGCTGCGTTCTTCTTGCAACAAATCATCGTGTTCGTCGATGACGACCATCGTTGAAAACTTGGCGACCGGCGCCCAAACAACGCTGCGAGTGCCGACCACAATGTCGACTCCTCCCATTGCACTCGCCCAATCCTGCGGCCAAAGGGCGACCGAGAAACCATTGACTTTAAGCGATGCGGCCAAAAGTTTTGCCCGATGTTGTGTTGGGATCACGACGATTACCGGGCCATCGCCGACCAAGGCACTGACGGTCGAAGTCGGGTTGGCCAGCGGCGAGGCTAAAACTAATCCACCTTTGTTTTGGGTTATCTCGTCGGCAACGGGCGATGAATAATTGATACCGCGCGACAGATATCTCGGTGACGGAACTTTTTTGATCAATGTGCTTGGTGCAGAAGCCGAGACAAAGTTTCGAATTCTGCCACTCCATCGCGCCGTCGCCCAATGAGCGAGTTCAATAATTTCGGAAGTCGTGCCGAGACCCAATATTTTTATTACCGGCCGAATCTTATTGACTGCCAAACCCGCGCTGGGCTCACCAATTTCAATCACCCATCCGGCGACGTTTCTTCCGTGCAACGGCACTCGCACGCGCATGCCAACTGCGACAGACTTAGCCAATGACTCTGGGATCAGATAATCGAATGTTTTATCGACTCCCGTGACATCGGGAACGACCCGCGCAACCCTAATTGAGGCTGTCGCGTTTTGAATCAGAGTTTGACTGCTGCCTTAAATTCTTTGAGGCGAGACAAAGCCTCCCATGTAAAGTTGGGATGGTTGCGACCGAAGTGACCGTAAGCAGCGGTCTTTTGTAAATCGGACGCTTCAAATCGAGATCACGAACGATGGCCGCAGGACGGAGATCAAAAACCTCGCGCACTGCCAATTCGATCACGGACTCGTCAACTTTGTTCGTGCCGAAAGTTTCGACAAAAATACTCACAGGATGCGCCATGCCGATGGCGTAAGCCACTTGAAGTTCACAACGTTGTGCTGCACCAGATGCAACAACATGCTTGGCGACCCATCGCGCCGCATACGCCGCGGAACGGTCAACTTTTGACGGGTCTTTTCCGCTGAATGCACCACCACCGTGACGACCCATGCCGCCATAAGTGTCGACGATAATCTTTCGACCTGTCAAACCTGTGTCGGCGTGAGGTCCACCTTTGACGAACTCGCCAGTTGGGTTTACGTAAACGGCGTAGTCATCTTTTGCGAACTGCGCCGGAATGACGGGACGGATAACTTGCTCAATCAAATCTGGGCGAATAACGGTGTCACGATTGATTCCATCGGCGTGTTGAGTCGAGATCAACACGGTGCGCAAACGAACCGGCTTGCCATCTTCGTAGTCGAAAGTGACTTGGGTCTTGCCGTCCGGTCGCAAATAAGGGATAGCCCCGGATTTGCGAACATCAGTCAACTTTTCGGCCATTCGATGTGCCAACCAAATTGGAAGTGGCATCAAATCTTCTGTCTCTGTGCATGCGTAACCAAACATCATTCCTTGGTCACCTGCTCCCTGACTATTCAAAACATCTTCGCCACTCTTGCCAGCGCGAATCTCTTCGCTGACATTCACGCCTTGCGAAATATTTGGGCTCTGCTCGTCGATGCTGACAATCACACCGCAGGTATTGCCGTCAAAACCATAAAGAGCATTGTCATAACCGATGCCGTTGATTACTTGACGCGCAAGTTTTGGAATATCAACATATGCACTCGTCGTGATTTCGCCGGCGATGACGCACAAGCCGGTTGTCAACAAAGTTTCGCAAGCGACGCGTCCTGCAGGATCGGCGGCAAGGATCGCGTCAAGAACCGCATCCGAAACCTGATCTGCCATCTTGTCCGGGTGACCCTCGGTCACGCTCTCGGATGTAAACGAATACTTTTTCATTAGTTCTCCATATCTGACTTCAACACGACGCTACTAAATATCGCGCCACGACTGTGACTATTTGGGGCTATTTGGCGTCGGGCTCTGTTGCGGCTTCAAGTTCAGCGGCTAATTCGGCTTCTTGAAGTTGAACCTCTAGGGCCGCGGCGGCCTCGTTTTCGGCCACGATGTCTTCAATCGTTCGCTGAACCAGTTGAATTTTGCCTGCAGAGATCTCTTCAAAGCTGATCGATAATGGCTTTCGAGCGGTCGAACTAACTTGAGGTGGAACCATGTTGCCAAGTCCGTCACCGAGTTGATTGAAATACGAATTAATTTCGCGAGCGCGACGCGCTGCAAGCGTCACAAGTGAGAACTTCGAACCAGTGTGCCCCATCAACGATTCGATTGGTGGGTTCATCATCGTGTCATCTGTTGTCACTTGTTTCCTCCTGGAAAAGGCGTCGGGTGCGCCTAGCGGTTGATAAGTATAGCCACAAATGGGGCTATGAATGGCGCCCTTTTCGCTCAAATTCAATGATCCGACTCATCTCATCGACTGTTGTCGCAAGATCGTCGTTGATCAATACATAATCGGCAATCGCCTTGCCCACTGGTTCTTCTTCTTCGGCTTTGCGCAATCGTTTTTCGACTTTTTGGTCGGGATCTCCGCGACCATGCAGACGAGATTTCTGCTCTTGACGAGATGGTGGCAAGATAAATAGCAACAGTGCATCGGCATTTAGTTTCTTCACCTGCTGCGCACCATCAACTTCAATTTCAAGCACAATATCTTTGCCGTCGGGCGCACTCGGTGTTGGTGTGCCGTATAGATTTCCTAAGAAATCTGTCCACTCCAAAAAACCATCAGCGGCAATATGTTGTTCAAACTGTTCTCGAGTCACGAACTTATACGCATCAGGGGCTTCGCCGACTCGTTGTTCGCGGGTTGTCCATGAGCGACTCAGCCATAACTTTGGATCTCGTTTGACGAGCACATCGACGATCGTGCTTTTACCAACGCCACCAGGACCAGACACGACAATTACAAGTCCGCGTGGCTTCGCCGACATCAGATAGCAGCCTCGAATTTGTCGAGCAATGCTTGACGTTCGATAGCCGAGAGACTTTCAATCCGTCGTTTTTCTGTAATTTCAAGTTCCGCCATCAGTCGTCGAGCCTTTACTTTGCCGACGTTGCCTATTACTTCGAGCGCCTTGACTAGATATAGATGTTTGGTCGGCGCGTGGTCTGCGTTTTTAATCAGCACATCATGCAAATCGAGTTTGCCGCTGGCGATTTCAAGAAGAACTCGAGACATCTCAATACGCAACGAATAGGCGCCGGCGATGGCCGACTTGCGATCAACTTCGACGCTCTCAGACAGATATGAGGTTGCCATTAAATTATTCTACTAGCGCAGGTCAACTGTTCAATTACCTGATGAGTCCGTTGCGATGGGCGGCTGAAGTGACTTGCGACCAATCAGTTACTTGATGCGAGACCGCCCAGTCGACCAGTTGATTTTGGATCAAAAGCGCCGCTCGTGGATCAGCAAAACTAGCGGTGCCAACCTGAACGGCGTTGGCGCCAGCCAACATCAACTCGGCTGCGTCGCGACCAGATACGACACCGCCAACTCCGATGATGCCGATTTCTGGCAACGCTTGTCGCACATCGAAAACGCACCTCACGGCGATCGGATGAAGAGCAGATCCCGATAGACCCCCGCGAATGTTTCCGAGAATCGGCAAACCCGTATCTGTATTTATCGCCATGCCCATTGCCGTATTCACGAGAGTCACGGCTTGCGCACCCGCCTTAGCAACGGAGCGCGCAATGTCGACTAATTCGTGCGTGTTTGGACTCAACTTCGCCCACACTGGCAAGCCAGAGATCATGCAGCCCTCGATAATTTGCGCACTGAGTCGAGCATCATGGGCGAACACGACATGGTCTCCGCCCAGGTTCGGACACGAAAGATTAACTTCAATCGCCGTGATCTTATTTTTAACGGCACCCAGCATCTTTGCTGCGAGCAAATAATCGTCGACACTGTGTCCCCAGATGCTGACGATCACGGTTGCGCCAGATTTTTCGAGTGCAACCAGATCGTTGTCGATGAAGTGCGCGATGCCGTCGCCTTGCAAACCGACAGAGTTGAGCATTCCATTTTTGGTCGGCGACAATCTCGGCGCCGGGTTGCCGGGAAACGCAAAATGAGCAACTGACTTCGCTACTACTCCACCGATTTCGGTCAACGAAAAATATGCGTCAAGCTCGGCACCATAACCCGCGGTACCTGCTGCCGTAAGAATCGGATGCGCAAGTTCGACATCACCAACTCGAACTGAACAGTTATCTATTGTCTCGATTTTCATCGAGCGTGAAACTCTTGTAACGACATCACCGTGAACGGCCGATTGCGTTGCTCGATCATTCCTTGAACTGCAGCCGTCGCGGCACTCAGCGTCGTGACGACAGAAACTCGACAGGTGTTCGCGGCTTTACGAATCGCTTCGCCGTCATTTCTCGTGCCGTAACCTCGCGGTGTATTGATCACTAGCGCGATCTCGCCGGATTCAATAAGTTTTACGGCGTCGTCACCAGTGTTGCTGCCTGATTTTCTTTCTGAGAACTTTCCGACGACGCGTGAAACTTTACAACCGTGGCTTTTCAAAAACTCAGCCGTGCCGACGGTGGCGACGATCTCAAGCCCCAGAGAAGTGAGACCTTTGACGACATCAACACCACCAAGTTTGTCGCGGTCATTAAGTGAAACAAACACAAGACCAGACTCGGGCAGCGTCGTTCCGGCGGCAAACTGTGACTTGGCGAAAGCTCGCGCGAACGAATCGTCGATTCCCATTACTTCGCCGGTTGAACGCATCTCGGGCCCAAGTGCAGTATCCACATCGGCAAAACGGTTGAACGGCAGCACTGCCTCTTTAACTGAAACATGTGAAGAACCGGCAGGTTTACGCAACAAGCCTTCAGTGCGAAGTTGTGCCAAAGTTGCGCCAAGCATTACACGACTCGCGACTTTGGCCAGTGGCACGCCCGTTGCTTTGGCGACGAAAGGCACCGTGCGACTTGCGCGCGGATTGGCTTCGATTACGTAGACCGTTTTATCGGCGATCGCAAACTGAACATTGATCAGACCGACAACCTTCAACGCCTCGGAGATTTTCTTGACCGTGTTTTCGATCTCTGAAATCGTCGCACTCGACAAAGTCACGGGCGGAATCGTGCATGCCGAATCGCCAGAGTGCACACCCGCCTGCTCGACATGCTCCATCACGCCGCCGATCAACACTTCACCTGTTGAGTCACGAATCGCATCCACATCAACTTCGGTTGCGTCTTCCAAAAATCTGTCGATCAACACTGGTCTTTGTGCGGATAGCCCGCCTTCGCGACCCAGTGAACCCGCCTGGCTCATTTCTTGCATTGCTTTGCGCAGGCGAGCCTCGTCGTGAACAATCTGCATCGCTCGACCACCCAAGACATAACTCGGACGAACGAGAACCGGGTAACCAATTTTGTTGGCGATCTGTACGGTTTGCTCGACGTCACGCGCCGTACCACCAGGTGGTTGCAAAATATTCAACGACTCACAGAGTGCGCTCCATTTTTCGCGATCTTCGGCGACATCGATTGAGTCGCTCGTTGTGCCCGCGATCAATTCTTTTGGCAATTGTGTGGCAAGTTTGAGTGGGGTCTGGCCACCCAAAGAGACGATGATTCGCGGATTCGACCCGGAGATTTGTTGTTCGGCTTCGATCACGTTCATCACATCTTCATAAGTGAGAGGCTCAAAATAAAGCTTGTCCGAAGTGTCGTAATCGGTCGACACCGTCTCTGGATTGCAGTTGAGCATGATCGTCTGAAACCCGGCGTCGCGTAATGCAAAACTCGCATGCACACAGCAGTAGTCGAACTCGATACCTTGGCCGATTCGGTTTGGACCACTACCCAAAATGATCACCGATTGCTTTGTGCTGGCGTGAAGTTCTGATTCATCTTCGTATGTCGAGTAGTGATACGGGGTCTGCGCCGCGAACTCGGCACTGCAAGTGTCAACTGCCTTGTAAGTCGGTTTAACACCACTCTTTAAGCGAGTCGCTCGAACTTCATGCTCGGTTCTTTTGAACAAATAACTGATCTGTGCATCAGAAAAGCCGAGCCGCTTGACGCGCTTCCAATCCGCGATCGACAATTCTTCAAGACTCCGCGACTCAAGAAACTCGCGCTCTTCAACAATCGACAGCATTTGATCCAAAAACCAAGGATCAAATTTGCAAGCCTTTGCAATCTTTTCAATTGATATTTTTCGTCGCAAACACTCACCGATTTCAAAAATTCTGTCGGGAGTCGGGATGACGATTTTCTCGAGCAACTGGGCGTCGCTCAAGTCGTTGAAAATTTCTTCGCCCGCATCACAATTAAGCCCAAGTCGACCAATCTCGAGCGAGCGCAAGGCCTTCTGCAGACTCTCGGTGAATGTTCTGCCAATCGCCATCGCTTCACCGACACTTTGCATCTGAGTACCGAGAACACCAGATGTGCCCGGAAACTTCTCGAACGCCCAACGCGGGATCTTGGTGACCACATAATCAATCGTCGGCTCAAAACTAGCGGGCGTCATTTTTGTGATGTCGTTTGAAATTTCGTCGAGTGTGTAGCCCACGGCGAGTTTGGCCGCGATCTTCGCAATCGGAAAGCCCGTCGCTTTGGATGCCAAGGCAGAACTTCGTGACACGCGAGGATTCATCTCGATTACCACTTGATCGCCATTTATCGGGTTCACCGCGAATTGCACATTCGAACCGCCGGTTTCGACACCGACACGGCGAATACATGCGAATGCGGCGTCGCGCATCTTTTGATATTCAACATCAGACAAAGTCATCGCCGGCGCCACTGTCATCGAATCGCCCGTATGAACACCCATCGCGTCGATGTTTTCGATCGAGCAAATTACGACACAATTATCGTTCTTGTCGCGCATCACTTCGAGTTCATATTCTTTCCAGCCGACGATTGATGTCTCGATCAATATTTCAGTGATCGGACTTGCCGCCAACCCGTTCGCGACGACCGATTGAAATTCTTCAATCGTGTTGGCGATACCGGTTCCTCGTCCACCCAAAATATACGCAGGGCGAATGATCACCGGCAGTTTGATTTCTTTGAGAATCTCGTCTGCTTGTTCGGCTGTGTGCGCGATTCCGCTACGCGGCACACTTAGCCCAATTTCGATCATCGCCTCTTTGAATTTGCCCCGGTCTTCGGCCGTATTGATCGCCAAAGCGTTGGCACCAATCAACTCGGGTGTACCAGGCACGCCAACTTTGCCGCGTTCGAACAAAGTCATCGCCAGATTCAAGGCAGTCTGCCCACCGAGAGTTGGCAACACAGCATCTGGTTTTTCGCGTTCGATAATTTGCTCAATGAACTCTGGCGTTAGTGGCTCGATATATGTGCGATCGGCAAAATCAGGGTCAGTCATGATCGTTGCCGGGTTTGAGTTTGCAAGAATCACGCGGTAGCCCTCTTGGCGCAACACGCGACAAGCCTGCGTGCCCGAATAATCGAACTCACAGGCTTGACCAATGACGATCGGCCCAGAGCCCAAAACGAGAATCGACTTAATGTCTTGGCGCCGTGGCATTATTTGCGATCCATCATCTCGACAAACTGAGCGAACAAATATCTACTGTCGTGCGGACCAGGACCCGCCTCTGGGTGGTACTGCACACTGAAAGCATTCGCACCACGAACACGCAAACCTTCGTTGGTGTTGTCGTTTAGGTTGACATGGGTGACGTCGGCTTTTGTCGCCAAAGAATCTGCATCGACACAAAAATTGTGGTTCTGACTGGTGATCTCAACTGTTTTAGTTGCGATATTTCTCACGGGATGATTCGCCCCGTGATGACCGAACGGCAACTTGAATGTTTTGCCGCCAAGAGCAAGTGCCAGTAACTGATGACCCAGACAGATACCAAAAAGCGGAACACCCGTGCCAAGCAATTCGCGAATCGTCGCAGGGGCTCCGTGAACCATCTCAGGATCACCTGGACCGTTGGATAAAAAGATTCCGTTCGGCGACAAGGCCATCACCTGCTCGGCAGTCGTGGTTGCCGGCACGACATGCACTGTCGCGAACTCGGCAAGGCAATTTAGCATCGTTGTTTTGATACCAAAGTCGTAGGCCACGACCGTGAATTTGCCACTGCCGTGAATGTAACTCTTCGTGGTTGTTACTTGAGCGACCAGGTTTCTCCCGGACGTACCCTTCTCACTTTTCGCCGCCTTAAGCAATTCTTCTTGGCTGGCAGTACCAAATGCGCCAGGCATCGAGCCCGAATCTCGTATGATCCGGGTCAGTCGCCGAGTGTCGATACCGGCGATGCCCGCTAGATCATTTTGCTTGAGAAATGAATCCAACGAGTCGTCACTTCGCCAGTTGCTTCGTCGACGCGCGAGCTCGCGAACGATTACTCCACGCGCAAAAACTTTCGAGGCTTCATTGTCGAGATTCGTCGTGCCGTAGTTGCCGATATGCGGCGTCGTGAATGTAATTATCTGTCCTGCATATGAAGGATCGGTAATTATTTCTTGGTATCCCGATAGACCCGTGTGAAACACGACCTCGCCCTTCGAGATCACTGGCTCAGAGATCTCAGACGAGCCCGCACCGATCGCTTCACCTTCAAAAACTGAGCCGTCATTCAAAACAAGAAGAGCCGGCTTAATCTTCGTCTTTGAAATTTGCGTCATTTCTGTGCTTGCCCGTCGATCACTGTTGGTCTGCCTTTAAAAATAGTGTGGCGAACTTTGCCACGAAGTGTCCGACCAACATAGGGCGAATTAATGCTTTTGCTCGCCAGCCTTTGCAAATCGACGCTCCAAGATATGCCCGGATCAAAAACGCAGATATTTGCGGGCTCTGATACCGATATCGGTCGTCCGTGAGCATCGTCGACTTTGGCGATTCGCGCTGGGTTCCAACTCAACAACGCCACTGCGTCTTTTATCTCTAGATCACCAAACGCCAATACGACACCAAGTGCGGTTTCAAGACCGAGCATTCCGGGTGGCGCCATATCGAGCGACATTTCTTTGTCGCGACGCGGATGAGGCGCGTGGTCAGTAGCAATGGCGTCAATCGTGCCGTCTAGCAAACCAATTTTCAATGCCCGAATATCTGCGCTTGAACGAAGCGGTGGATTGACTTTATATACCGGATCATAAGAAGCCATGAGTTCTTGCGTCAAAGACAGGTGATGCGGAGTTACTTCGGCGGTAATCGGAAGCCATCTCGCTTTGCTGCGCGAACAAGTTCGACACTGCGCGCCGTCGACAAGTGCAAAAAGTGCATCGTCGCACCGGTGATTCTTACGAGTTCGATATCCCGAAACACCATCAATTCTTCGGCGATCGCGGGCCAACCCGGCAAACCGAGATCGGTGCAACACTGGCACTCATTCATTACTGCGCCCTTGGTAAGTTCGGCGACCTCACAGTGTTGTGCGAGTGTCACGCCAAGCCCTCTGGCGTATTCGAGGGCTCGACGCATCAGCGACGCATCTTGTACCCCATTGCCATCATCGGTAAAAAACTTCACGCCCGCGTGCGCAAGTTCGGCCATCGGCGCGAGTGTTTCTCCTTGCCGACCGAGAGTTATGCAACCACTTGGGATCACATCGACAAGGCCCGCACGCTTTCCTTGTTCGCGGACGAAATCAATTACTGCAATCGAATCTTGCGGTGGATCGGTATTCGGCATTGCAACCAGTGCCGTATATCCACCGAGTGCACCTGCGCGGCTACCCGTTTCAATAGTCTCGGCTTCTTCTTTGCCGGGTTCACGCAGATGTGCGTGCAGATCTACAAAGCCACTCGTGACGATGCAACCACTGGCGTCAAGTTCAATATCGGCCTTCAAGTTCGCACCGACTTCGACTATTTTTTGATTTTCGATTTTTACGTCGGCGCGCAGTTCGCCATCGTGGTTGAGTATCGTGCCACCCTTGATCACGACCGATTTACTCATGCTTGGCCACCCAAATTTGCGCCACTGCCCAAAAGATTGAACAGCACGGCCATCCGCACCGAGACGCCGTTGGCGACCTGTCGGTGAATCAATGAGTTCTTGACATCGGACGGATCAATCTGCATTTCAACGCCGCGATTCATCGGTCCGGGGTGCATCACGATTGCCGAATCTTGAAGTTGTGCCACACGCTTTTGAGTAAGACCGTATTGATCTGAATATTCGCGCAAAGTTGGCACGTGCCCCTGCGACATTCGCTCGCTTTGTAGGCGCAACATATACAGCACATCACTGGTTGGTAACACCTGATCTAAGTGATGATTGACTTCAACAGGCCAATGTGAAATATCTGGTGGCAACAGAGTCGGCGGCGCGACAAGGGTGACTTTTGCACCCAACATCGTGAAGGCCTGGATGTTGCTTCGCGCGACCCGCGAATGTTTAATGTCGCCGACGATCGTTATTTGCATGCCATCAAATCTCGCCGTATGGGTTGCTTCACGAATCGTGTAGCAGTCAACCAAGGCTTGTGTCGGATGTTGATGTGCACCATCGCCCGCGTTGATGATCGACGCTTTGGTCCACTGTGCGATCTGCCATGGAATACCAACAGATTTGTGACGCACGACGAATGCATCGACGCCCATATCGGTGATCGTCGCCACAGTATCGCGGAGCGACTCGCCTTTGTTGACGCTTGAAGTAGAAACATTGAAAGTCAAGGTGTCAGCCGACAGTCGTTTGGCGGCGGTTTCAAAACTCAGACGAGTTCGAGTTGAATCTTCGAAGAATAAACTTGCGACCGTCCGGCCACGCAACGCCGGCACTTTCGGCACCGGCCTTTGATTGATTTCTGCCATGTGGTCTGTCAACTGCAAAAGTTCTAGCAAACCATCGACGCCAAGTTCGTCGATGCTGCGCAGATGTTTCATTTACCACTCGCATTCTTGGGCATTATCCGCACCCCGTCGCTTGTCGCAGAAACATCATCATCTTGTTGGGTCGGCAAATTTTTGCCGACAAAATCCGGGCGAATCGGAAGTTCACGATGACCGCGATCAATCAGCACGGCGAGTTGCACCGCCCGTGGACGACCAAAATTATTCAACCCTTCCATCGCGGCTCGCACTGTTCGACCGGTGAACAACACATCGTCAACCAACACGACTGTTGCGCCAGTCAAATCAAACGGGATATTCGTAATCGCACCGAGCGAGACAGGCCGAAGTCCGATGTCGTCACGATGCAGACTGACATCCAGTGCCCCGACGGGGACCGTGAGCGAAGTTTCGATTTCGTTGATCTGTTTGGTTATCGCTTCGGCTATCCAAGTGCCACCGCGTTGCAAGCCGACGATTGCCAAGCCTTCGACGCCATGGTTGCGCTCGATAATTTCGTGGGCGATGCGAACAATTGCGCGACGCACGTCGGTCGCACTCATCACCTCATGCGGCGTGTCTAGGCGTGCGTTGATACTCAAAAACATCCTTCCGTTCGAGCCTCACAGGACTCAATTTACGGTTGATAAAACTTGAACTAAACCGCCTTTAATATAGCACGAGCGTCGGCAAGTGCGTGAATATATTTTCGAATCGACGGCCGCACTAGCCGGGCAATTTGCGTTGGTAAACGATCCACCACTCGTTGGCGTATGAAATCGCAAACTGTGCCGAAACCTCTCGCCAAGTTTTTTGCATGCCTTCATCCATCGACGCAGGTAATATCACGAATTCAATATCATTGGTGAACGGCAAAATATCGCCAGAGGCAAAAGCGTCCATGCCATACAACGCACGCTTGAACGGAACCGGAAACGCATAGATTCGTGTGCGGCGCGCCAAATGCGCGGTCAGCGGATGATATGCACTTACGACGGCATCGTCTGGAACTTTGCTCAACGCCACACGGGCCGCAATCACAGCAGGATTGCTCGACCCGCTATACGCAACTCGGGTTCGTGCGCCGGGCAATGGAGCCCAAAGATAAGCGCAAACCAATGTGCTCAGCGCACAAAACGAGACCAAAATGCGGCGCCATTTCTTGCGGAGCCGACCAATCGCAAACACCGTGCCGATGACGAGAACGGGCACGACGACGAACGAGTAGTGATACTCAATATGGTACTGATACCAGAAACTACTGAAAATGTTCGTGAAGATAACCAACCCGGCGATCGCCGCAATCTCTGGAAACACAATAAATCCGAGCGCGACCGGCGCAACAAGTTGCAGAACATAAAATGGTCGCGAATCACTAATCAAATATCGCACCAGCGCCATCGGATCGGTGAACAAAGTGGCAATGGAGCCAGATAACCCGCCAAATGGAATTCGCCAACCATTTCTAAACGGCACACCGTTGATTCCACGCTGAATTCCAAAAATTGCCACCATCGAGTACCAAAAAGAAATCAACGCGGTAAACAAACCAAATTTGTTTTGCCTGCGCCAGGCAACCCAGATACCCAATGGAAACAGAATCAACACGACATCCTCTTTGACGCTCATCGCCAGCAAGACCGCAATCAAATACATCCGCCACTTGGATTCAAAAGCCGCATAAAGCGCAGTTGCGATCAAGACGCCCAAAAATGCATCGGGATGAAAATTCTCCAAGGCGATCCATACCGTCGCAGGATGCAGCAAATACACCGCGACGAATACGGTGGCCATGGCCTCGCTGTCCAAACGCTTGCGTGTAAATAAGAAAACGGGCACGGCTCCGGCGACGATTACCAATGCTTGAACCACGAATAGAAGTGAAGTACTGCCGACAACCCAATAGATCGGCACCAAAAAAAGCAAAATAAAACTCGTGTGGTCACCGAATAAATTACGACCCATCAGTGTTACGAACGGGCTATGAAACCGAGACAACAACCAGATCCCTTGGTCGTACAGACCGAAGTCGTAAGCCGATGTCGCCAAACTGCGGTGCATCTCGACACTCAACGCAGAGAAATAAAAACCGACGACGGCGATCAAGGCTGCCGTTGTGACCTCCCACACGGATGCCGACTTGACGCGATCGCTCAAACTTTCTAGAAATCGTTGCGTATTAAACGTCCTTTGAGCGAACCTGCTTTGAGATTGCCGATAATACACCGTTTACATATCGGCCAGATTCTTCGGTAGAAAAGCGTTTCGCGAGTTCTACGGCTTCGTTGATGATGACCGCCACGGGAACCTCAGGCCGATCTAGAAGTTCGTAAATCGCAAGACGCAAAACGTTTCGATCAATCGCCGGCATGCGGTGAATTGTCCACGTGTGCGAATATTCGGTGATCATCTCATCCAACTGGGTTTGGCGAGCCGCCACACCCGATGTCAGCGACATAACTAAATCGTCGACGGCGAGCACCTGGGCGGCAATTATTTCGGAAACCTCCAGGCTTCGCGCCTCGGCCTCATATAAAAAATGCACGGCACGCTCGCGCGCCGAACTGCGAATGTCCTCGCCCGGTTTTGAATTGCGGGTGGGCGCCATCAAACTCTCGTTATATATTCGCCTGATCGTGTGTCGACTTTGACTCGGTCGCCAATGTTCACGAACAAAGGCACCTGGATAACTTTGCCAGTTTGCAAAGTCGCCGACTTTCGACCACCAGAGACTCGGTCACCTTGTAGGCCAGGTTCTGTGTTGGCGATCTCGAGTTCGACCGTCACGGCAATTTCAACACTGACGATTTCGCCATCATGGGTGGCAATGATTGCGATTCCATTCTCGACCAAATAATCTGCGACATCACCCAGAGCGGTTGGGCTGACATTCATTTGATCAAAAGTCGCGGTATCCATAAACACGAAATCATCACCGTCTTTATACAAAAATTGCATGTCGTTTTTGTCGAGAATCGCTTGCTCAACTCGAATGCCGGCATTGAATGTTTTTTCTAAGACATTGCCCGTGCGCAAGTTGCGAAGTTTGGTGCGAACGAACGCGCCCCCCTTGCCCGGCTTGACATGCTGAAAATCGATCACCGTAAAAAGATTGTTGTCAATCTGAAGTGTGATGCCGTTCTTTAGGTCGTTAGTTGAAATTGCAGGCACTTGCGATCCTTTTTCGTGTGGGTAAGTATTCGACAGCCGCTTTGCGTGACGACCACAAGGTCTTCAATTCGCACACCACCGAGCCCTTCACGATAGACGCCAGGCTCGACAGTTACCACCTCGCCCACTTCGAGAGGTTCGGCGAAGCCATTTCGCACCCAAGGCATTTCATGAATCTGCAGTCCGACGCCGTGCCCGGTGCTGTGACTAAATTCTGGGCCGAACCCCGCAGCCGCAATAAAATCTCGGCACTGACGATCGACATCTTGCGCCAAGACTCCTGCCCGAACATGACTCAGACCCAGTAGTTGTGATGCGCTGACGACTTCGTGCATCTGACTCAACACAGGGTCAACCTCACCTATCAAATATGTTCGAGTCATATCCGAGTGATAGCCGTCTACCAAACCGCCGACATCGATGACCACGCTGTCACCTTCGACAATTTTTCGACTCACAGGTCGATGATGCGGGCGCGCCGCATTCGGACCACTGGCAACGATCGTGTCATAACTAGTGAACTCAGCCCCATGTTTTCGCATTCGATAATCAAGTTCGTCACGAATGTCTCGCTCGGTTAAACCCAACACGAGCATTGGCTCGACTTCGCTCAGTGCCGCATCTGTCGCGCTCGCCGCCAACTCCATTCTTTGAATCTCTGGTTCAGATTTACGCCTGCGCAAATGCGGCACCACCGCCGAAACTTTGACCAGTTCTGAATCTATTTGTGCAGACATGGTCTCGTGAGCAGTGACCGACATTTCTGCGGGATCAAAACCAACACAGCGCAAATCCTTGGTCGCCTTCGATACACCTTCGCGCAACTCTGTGGCACTACGACCTTCAATCACAGAACATTGTGCCTGCGAATTCTTGGTTTGTTCGCGTGATTGATCGCCATAACGACCGTCGACGATCAACACCATGTCATCGGGGCGCACGATGAGCGTGCCAGCCGAACCAGTGAAGCCGGTGAGCCATCGAATGTTGTTGAGGTCTGTGACCAACAGTGCGGTGATTTTGTTTTCAGTTGTCTGCGCAAGTCGTTGGCGCACGAGAGCATCTCGACCCGCAACACTCAGTGGCAACAACTTGCTCGCTGTCACGGCACTCACTTCTTGTCGGCCAGCAAAGTTGCCACAGCATTGACAGCCAGTGTGTAGCCGTGCGCACCAAAACCGGCGATTGATCCGGAGGCGACTGGTGCGACGACACTCTCATGACGCCAAGACTCGCGTGTCGCCGGATTCGAAAGATGTACTTCGATGATTGGCCCCGAGAATGTCGCCAACGCATCGCTGAGGCTCCACGCGAAATGTGTCAATGCTCCTGGGTTGATAATGATCGCTGCGCAACGAGATCTTGCGTCGTGAATCGCAGTTACTAAATCTCCCGAACTCTGCGCCTGCAACGACTCGACTTCGAAACCGAGTTTGGTCGCGGTCTGCTTGGCACGATTCATGTGGTCATCAAGCGTTGCGGTGCCGTAAATTTCTGGCTGACGCTGCCCAAGTAAATTTAGATTTGGTCCACTGAGAATCAAAATAATCGGCAGGGATGATTTAGCCATGGTATTTAGGGTAGTTGCATCGCATCGAAAGCCTGATCCAGATATTTTTCGCCAATATCGCTGACGATTTCGACACCATTTGTGCCGTCCAAGACGAAAGTCAGGCCGTCAATCGCCTTCTTATCCAGACGCATCAAATCAATCAACGCCCTGCGGTCAAATTTGTCGGGTATCGACACCCCGAGACCATATGAATCTCGAATCACCTTGTAGTGATAAGCCAGTCGCGCATCGTCGATGCGTTGCAAACTATGTGCGAGATGAGCGGCGAAAATCATGCCAATCGCCACCGCCTCACCGTGCGCAAGGGCAAAATCACTTGATCGCTCTAATGCATGAGCGAGTGTGTGACCGTAGTTGAGCACTGCTCGCCCGCCTTGTTCTCGCTCGTCGGCGGAAACAATAGTGGCTTTGATCTCGACACATCGTGCGATTCGCGCCGACAATTCAAGCGCGAGCAGATCGTCGCCAGCCAAGAAATGATATTTGGCGACCTCGCCGAGTCCGCAACGCGTTTCGCGATCGGGCAAAGTTTTTAGCGCATCAATATCGCAGAGCACGGCGCTGGGTTGCCAAAATGCCCCGACAAGATTTTTGCCTTGAGCAATGTTCACGCCGGTCTTACCACCAATCGCGGCGTCGACCATGCCGACAAGCGTTGTCGGTATCTGAACTACTGCCGTGCCACGATGCCAACTGGCCGCAGCAAACCCCGCAACATCGGTGACCATTCCTCCGCCTACACCGATCACGACGTCGGACCTCGTCAAACCGAACTTGGCGAACTGTTGCGAAATAATGTCGATCGTCTGCAGAGACTTAAATTGCTCACCGTTACCTATTAGAACGGTCGTATGCGGAAGAGAAAGTTTTATTTCAAACGGGATATTCTCTTGGGTCACGATCACGGCACGTTTCGCTGTTATTGGCAGAAACTTTTCAACATCTTTTGCCACGCCGCTACCGACCAACACCGGATACGACCTGTCGGCGAGACTCACGGTGATTTTATGATTTGTCATCGAACTGCGCTGTTCTCAGAATTGCCGACAATCTCTAACGAACACAGAGTGATAATTTGCTGCACTACTTGTGCGATCGAAAGTGATTGTGTAACCAGATGATGAGTTGCGAGTTGCTGATAAAGCGGCTCGCGATCGAGTCGCATTTTGTTCAGCGAGCCGACCGGATCGCCATCCAAAAGTGGGCGGTGCTTGCCGCGACCTGTTCGCGAAATCAAGGTGGGCGTCGGGGCATCCAGCCAAACGATGCACAGTGCATTTAATTTCAACAGTTCGCGATTTGATTCTGAAATGATCGCCCCGCCGGCAACTGCCAACACCATCGAAGACTTCTTGGAGCACAGTTCAACAAGCGCCTGCGACTCAAGTTTACGAAAAACTTCTTCGCCCTGATTCTCGAAAATTTCGCGCACAGAAGTTTTGGCTAGATTCTCGACGGCTTCATCACTGTCCCTGAAAACCAAGTTCAGATGTTCGGCCAATGCACGACCGACAGTGGTTTTACCCGATCCCATCAATCCGATCAACACGATCATCTTCGACGACTCACGAGAGTTCATGGCATCCGCCAAAGTCAGCGAATTCTCTGCGCGAAGTTTTGCACATTCTGTTTGAACTCATCGACGCTGTCACCACCAAATTTTCTTTGCGCCTCTTGAGCCAAGACGAGTGCGACCATCGTCTCGGCAACGACACCCATTGCCGGCACGGCGGTGACATCAGTGCGCTCTTTGAAACTGACCGTTTCTTGTTTGGTCACCATGTCTACTGTTTTCAAAGTCGGACGATTCAAAGTCGAGAGCGGCTTCATCGCCGCGCGAACAACGAGCATTTCTCCTGTTGTCATTCCACCTTCGGTGCCACCAGCAAGAGAAGTTTCGCGTTTATAAGAATTGTCGTTTGCATCCCAGGTGATGGCGTCATGCGCCTGACTGCCGCGACGCGATGCGGTTTCAAATGCATCCCCGATCTCGACGCCCTTGACCGCCTGAATACTCATGATCGCTTGCGCCAAAAGTCCGTCAATTTTTCTGTCCCAGTGGACATAGCTTCCCAAACCAACTGGCAAGCCATAGGCCAAAACTTCAACGATGCCGCCCAAACTGTCGCCATCTTTCGCGGCTGCTTCAATCTCGGCGATCATTTTTGCTTCAGCCGCCGAATCAAAACAACGCACGGAAGACTCGTCGATCTTTTGCAAGTCGTGTGGTTTTGGCCGAGCCGCGTTTTCGTTACGAGCACCGCCAAGTTGCAACACATGCGACATCACCGATACATCTATTTGTGCGAGAAAAACTTTGGCCAGTGCACCTGCCGCGACTCTGGCCGCCGTCTCTCGCGCGCTTGCTCGCTCGAGTACATCGCGAGCATCGTCAAAACCATATTTCTGCATGCCAGTCAGATCGGCGTGTCCAGGGCGTGGCTGGGTCAACGGTTTTTTGGTTTTGCCGGGTGCGGGCGACATTTCTTCGTGCCACACATCGCTACGAAACCATTCACTGTTTTTGATTTCAATTGCGACCGGTGAGCCGAGTGTTCGCCCGTGCCGAATACCGCTCAGCAAAACAATTTCATCCTCTTCAAATTTCTGGCGCGGACCGCGACCGTAGCCCAAACGCCTGCGAGCCAACTCGTCGCTGATGTCTTTTGCGGTCACCACCATGCCAGCGGGCAGACCTTCAACGATGACCACCAAGGCTTGGCCATGGCTCTCACCAGCAGTCAAATAACGAAGCATGAATAACAGGCTACCGCTGACACTTCACTAGACATAGCCATTAACGGTCTTGTCGTGGATAGTCGCTTCGTTATTTTGTGCGTGACAAATGTGCCAGCGCGCAATCGCGCATCAGCGCTGTATCTCCAGTTTGGCCGATCCAATGTTGTTGCTGAAGAGCCGCTTGATGCACCAACATCGACAAACCATCTACGACCGTCGCTCCAACTTTTTGCGCGGCAAGCAACAATCCGGTAGTCAAAGGTTTGTACACGGCATCAAGCACAACATGGGATGACTTGATCAGAGAAATATCAACCGGCGAAACAAATGAACCTTGCTCTGCACCGAAGCCGACCGGTGTCGTGTTGACAATGATTCGAGCATCCGAGATCGTGTTCGAGATCTCGTTTGAAACAACAACTCGTGCTTTTAGGCCAATGCGCGCGACCAAGTCTTGTGCACGTTGCGGCGTGCGATTGATTATCGCCACATCGCTCGCACCTCGCTGCACCAATTCATACGCGACCGCACTCGCAGTGCCACCCGCACCCAATACGACGGCGCGTTGATCTTTGATCGAAGACTTCATCGCTTCTTCAAGGGCATTGCAGCAACCTTGGCCATCGGTATTGGTTGCCCACAATGACTGATCCGATCTGAGCACAACCGTGTTCGCCGAATTCGTAACTTGAACAACTTGATCGACTTCACCCTGCCGACCGACAATTTGTGCCACTGCATTTTTATGTGGCATCGTCACCGAGAAACCGCCGATGCCTAAAACCGTCATCGCAGTCAATGCATCCTCGACTCGTTGTGGCTGAACATTGAACGCAACGTAGATCCAGTCGACCTTGAGCGCCTCAAATATTGCATTATGAATCACGGGCGACAAACTTTGAACGACAGGCGATCCGATTACTGCCGCTATTCGGGTCGCGCTAGTTATCTGTCTCGTTGTGTTCAAAATTCAGTCTCGTCCATTCGGGATCACGGCAAAAACCCGCCCAATCTTGAATTTTCTACATTGATCGCATGATCTTGTTCTGTCGCGGCGAAAACATGTCCACCGTTGTCGTCGCTTAAGACGTAATAAAGGTAAACACAATTTGACGCTTTTTTGATTCCGATACACATCTTGTCATTCAAATCTGGATTGGGAGCCGGATTTAGCGCCGCCCTTATCGCAGCACGACCCGGACTGGCGATCGGAGTCGGCGGCAAACCTTTATACAGATACGAGTTATACGGCGAATCAATCGCTTTGAGGTCGGTGAACGAAGCGTTTTCGGGCGAGTTGTAATAAAGGGTCGCATCAATTTGTAGTGGCATCCCGCGTTCGAGACGATTATAAATAACGCGCGATATCTTGCCACGATCAATTTCAAGTTTCGCCTCTCGCTCAATTATTGAGGCAATGATCAAAACTTGGTACGGGGTTTTACCGACTTTGGCCTGCGAGTCTGCGATTCCTTCTTGATTACCCACCCGCTCCATTAATCTCAGCATTCTGTCGAGCACACTCGCCGCAGATTCGTCGCCTGAAACTTGATAAGTGTCGGGAAACAACAGCCCTTCAAATCGAAACGGCACGAGGTCGAGTGAAGACAAATTTTTCGGAAAATACTCGGATGTCAAAAGAGGGTTCGTCATCGCTTCATAAAAACTTTGCGCCGTGATTCGAATTGTTTTATCTTCAATTCGCTGCGCGATCTGCTTGATCGTGAAACCCTCTGGAAAAGTAACTTTGGTAAAAGTAATCGACGGACTTTGTTCAACTTCTTCATGATTTCACCGATGTGTTCGTTTTTGATCAACGAAAAATAACCTGGCTGAAGATCGATGCCACCCTTGCGCTGTGCGTACCAACGGAAAACACTGGCGTTAGCAATGAAACCCTGCTGTTCAAGGCGCTTGCTCACTGCAATCAAAGTGTCGCCCGGGTTGACCGTAAAATTTGTTGCCAACGGTTGACCGCTGGTCACTTCATCGGGCGGATTCACCTGGCGCAAATACCACATTCCGGTTGCACCTACAGACAACACGACCGTCATTACGACTGCAAGTGCAATCAATACCGTGCGCGAATCTGGTCGGCGATCTGGCGGCTGTGTTTCGAACTCGCTGGCGAGCCATGCATCTTTGCCATCCCATGGATCTTCATTCCATGGCTGTTGTTTGCCGTTTTTCGAATCGCCTTGACTGCGACTCACGACTTTATTCGATCAGCATGGTCGAGCCAACCCTGCAACATCACCGCAGCCGCGATTTTGTCGACAACTTTTCGACGAGCCTGGGCGTTCATGTTTGCTTCAATCATTGATTCGTTGGCGGTCTTGGTCGTCAAGCGTTCGTCGTGCGAGTGCACCGGCACGCTCAGAGTTTTCGTCATCTCTTTTATCTCATTGACAGCCAATTGTGCGGCCGGGCCAACGGCACCCGACAAAGTGAGCGGCATCCCCACGACGACACATTCGGCCTCATATTCGTCGATGATTTCTTGGATCTTTTTATGATCTTGCAGATGATTGGACCCACGCGCGATAACCACCAACGGCGAAGCGATTGTTCCACTTGAGTCGCTAACAGCAATACCGATGCGTTTGCTTCCGAGGTCGACGCCTACGCTACGCATCGTCGATCTAGACAATCTCTGCCGCTGCAAGCATCGAAAGTTTGAGCGCTTCGTCGAGCGCCTCAACTATCTTTCCGCCTGCAGTTGCAATATCGCCTTTGCCGCCGCCACCACCACCAACTTTTTTCGCCGCTTGGGCGATTAACTCACCTGCCGGGGTTTTAACCCGACACCGGTTGCCGCGACCAACGCCACACCGCCAGTCGGGGTGATACCGCCCAAGACGACGGCCTTAATCGAAGGATTCAAACGCACTGCAATTGCAAGTTCTCTCAGATCGGCAGGGGCGAGTCCGTCGACGCGCTCGACCACCACGCCATTGCTGCTTTTTTCGATCATCGAGCCAGCACGCGCTCTTGCGGCTGATGAACGCAACGACTTGATCTCATCGCCGAGTTCTTTGACCTCGGCGATCTTGCGCGCGAGTGTCTCGATCAATGCCTCAGAATTCGTACTCAACATCTCGCTGGCGACATTGACTTGGTCGAGCAATGTTGAAACATATGCGAGAGAATTTTGTCCGGTAACCGCCTCGATACGACGCAAGTTCGAACCGATCGAACTCTCTTGAACAATTTTTATTAGACCAATATCTCCGGTTGCCGCAACATGGGTGCCACCACAAAGTTCGACCGAAGCGCCAGCCTTCAAACTCGCACAATTTCGCCGTATTTGTCACCGAAGAAGGCGATCGCTCCTGCTGCCGTTGCTTCATCTTTTGAAGTCTCGTAGGCATCAACTTTTGCGTTTGCCAGAACTTGGGCGTTGGCGATTTGTTCGACTTTGCTCGACTTCTCTATTCGACAACTGCGCATAATGACTGAAGTCGAACCTCAAACGCTCGGGCGAGACCAATGAACCTGCTTGCTTGACATGCTCGCCCAACACCGCGCGCAACGCATGATGCAACAAATGCGTTGCCGTGTGCTGATCTTGCGGGTGCATTTCGAGCAACTGCATCGATAGTCGCCGTCACCGAATCGCCGATTTGATTTCACTCGAGTTAGTTGTTGCCGATGTGCTTTCGCAACCCGGGCAACGCAAAAAACCGTATCGGTGATTTTGATCTCGCCGCTTGGTGTGCTCAGCGTTCCGGTGTCGCCGACTTGACCGCCCCTCTCGCATAAAACGGGGGTCTCGTCCAGAAAAATCTCGAGTTCAGAATTTCCAGCGTCAACAACGCTAAAACTTTGCCGCACACGAATCATTGGAGGTAGCCGACAAATTTCGTCAACCCATTTTTGTCGAGAATCTCGCGAGTATACCAATAGTTGATCGTCAACAGTGTGTGCACTTTGCGAGCCCGATTGGCACGGGTTCTCTGCGCACTCATTTCAATATCAAAACCTGCAACATCGACTCAACATTGCGTTCTGATGCGATCTCTTGGGTCTAATTCAAGTGGAAACCCGTAAGTGTCGTGCAATAAAACGCACTTGACCCACTCAGTGGCGAAGATTTTTTGATTTCTTCGAAACCGCTCAATTGACTCAAACTCGGTCTCGAGAATCGTCAACCCGTTTTTAAGTGTTTGCCTGAAAACTTTCTTCTTCTTTGGTCAAAACACCCAGAATAAATCTTTATTCGTGATCAAAGCTCGGGTGCGCCCTCGCCCATTCCTTCAATCGCCGTCTCGACGAGTTTTGGCATCACCAACTTTTCGGTACCGAGCAACTAAGCATGGCGCACGGCACGAAGAAATATTCGCCGAAGCACATATCCGCGACCTTCATTCGACGGAAACACCCCGTCATTTGACCAGCATCGTCGACGATCGCGCGTGCTCGGCAAGTACCGCAACGAGAAACTCGCACGATCTTGGTAGTCACCAACTTATATTTTTTGGATGTAACAGATTGTGCTTGCTCAATCAATGGGTACAAAACATCGGTTTCCCAAATCGAATCTTTGCCCTGTTTCAGGCGCGAGGATTCTCTCGAGCCCTGCCCCGGTGTCAATCGATGGTTTTGGCCAATGGCGTGCGCGAACCATCGGCGGCCTGATTGAACTGCATGAACACGAGGTCCAGAATTCTTAAAAATCGGTCACCCTTCGGATCGTTGAGCGGTCCACCATCGGGACCAAACGCCGGACCGCGATCAATGTGAATCTCGGAACAGGACCGCACGGGCCGGTATCACCCATCTGCCAAAAATTATCTGCGTCACCGAGACGCTGAATACGATTCATCGGCACCCCGACCTGGTCGTGCCAATCTGTTCTGCCTCATCGTCGCTTTCGTGAACGGTGATCCAAAGTTGGTCACCGTCAAAACCAAATACTTCGGTGACTAGTTGCCAACTCCACGGAATCGCGTCGGATTTGAAATAATCGCCGAAACTAAAATTGCCGAGCATCTCGAAAAACACGCAATGACGTTTTGTTCGACCGACATCGTCAAGGTCGTTGTGTTTGCCGCCTGCTCGAGCGCACTTTGCACGCTGACTGCTCGTTTATACGGCGGTACTTCATCGCCGACGAAAAACGGCTTGAATGGCACCATGCCAGCGACCGTGAACAATACGGTCGGGTCATGCGGTATCAGGCTTGCCGAGTCGACTTTGGTATGACCGCGCTCGGTAAAAAAGCCCGTGAATGCATTGCGCAGATCGTTTGCACTACGAATCTCAGACGTCATACGCGTCAAGTCTACTCTTCGCGACTAGTCACGAACTGCCAAGATTAATTGCGCGAGTTATCAAAATCTTTGCGAGTTCCTCGTCATCCAGACTCTCGCCCGAAGTGACACCTTGCCACAGCGCAACGACATATTTTTCAGCGCACCAACCAAGTCGGTCATCGTGTCGGCGATATTCTCCGACGAAAATGCTTCCGAGTCATCTTCAACTTTTTTCTTCATGTAGTTGATACCAAACACGGCGGCTGCAGCACCGAGGCAAA
>BGOG01000019.1 GCA_003569125.1 Acidimicrobiaceae bacterium
GGCAACAACGACGCCCCGTTCGACCAACCGAGTTAGCACTGCAATTTGCGAGGCGTCATCGCATCCGTCTGCCATCGTTACAACAACTACTTTGGCAGTTGCCTGGTCAATACCAAACTTGATCGCCTTGGCCGGCCCACGCCCATAAGTGTTTTGTACTGAACGCAAGTTTTGAATTCAATCTGCAATTTCGTACAATGCAGGAATCGTCGTGTCATCTGCTTCGTCGTATACGACCAGAACTTCGGCCTCAATATCGACGGCTTCAAACAACCGACGCAATACAGGCTCAACATTTTCACCTCGTTATAGACAGGAATGACAATGGATACTCGTGGCGTCAGATCAATACACCTTGTTTACGAATATTCCAGATGTCGATCACTGGCTGAGAAATCTTCAACGATGCGTATCGGCGGTGTGGCGCACCAATCACAACTAAATCGACTTGCTTCAAAAGTTCATCTTCCGAAACTAGCGAAGCATCGTCGTGCACAAACGAATCAGCACATAAACTGCTTCGGCTTTAAACCGCAAAATTCGCTTCAGTTTGTAAGACAAACTTGAACGAATATCATCGCTTTCGGCTTTGAACGCCATGCCCAAAATTCCGACCGTCATCTTTGTCAAGTCATAATTTTTCTCGATTCGCGAAACAAGATATAGCGGCAAGCCTCGTTGATCATCATGCTCGAATGACCCAGCGTAAATTATTGTTATTGAAGGCCGCGAGTTGCATCGTGTCTTTAAATAGACACGGCCCAGCGGCAAAGCCTGCACCGGGCATATCTGCGGCGCGGGGGGTAATCATGGGTGATTGCATTGCGCACACGCTCGAGTCGACGCCGAAGTCGTTGGCGATTGTGTATAACTGATTGGCGGCTGCAAATTTAATGTAGCGCCAAGTATTTGTAATAACTTTGCAAGTTCTGCTTCTTCAGGGCTCACCACGATCACATTTGTGGTCAGACAACTAAAAAGTTTCTTAGCGCGCTCACTGCCGCAGGTGTTCTGCCGAAATTATTTGTGGTAAGGCGATCAACTCTTCGACCGCTTTGCCTTCGGCGATTCGTTCCGGGCAAAAACTCACATCAATTTTTTGCCACTATTAGCGATGACTTTTTCGACAAGTTTCGTCACCCCAGGGTAAACCGTGCTGCGCAACACCAAGTGTTGGCCATCCATCAGAACATCCAGCAACGAAATCACCGCGTTTGGCACCGCCTCGGGGTCTGGGTTCAAGTGCTCATCAACAGGTGTGCCGATAACAACAACCACATGCTCGGCATTTGAAACGACATTTCTATCGCTCGACGCTGAAAATGCTTTAGTCGATAAAACCTGTGTCAGCACATCTGATGCACCAGGCTCATCAAAGGGCATTCACCACTATTGACTTTCGCCACAACCTTAACGTTCGTATCGAAGGCGACAACTTTTAAAGATTTCGAAGCCAAGATAATCGCCAGTGGAAGCCCAACGTGGCCGCAACCCCCGACGACGACGACATCTTGTGAGAATTTCATTCTGACCATAAAGGTAATTCTAGGTTGTAATCATCTGACTGCGTCTAGAGTTCAATCGTGTTTGCAACGATTATTTTGAAAGATTTTTACAAGAGCATCAAGGCAAACCTTTGGCTGTTGGGCTAGCTAGTTGCAGTGCAGTTCTGGCGCTCGTATCAAATAGATCTGGCGTTGGTTGGAGTTGGGACTCAACTGATTATGTTGCAGTGGGAACCAACATCGCAAACGGTCGAGCTTACTCGATGTAACCGGGTTACGATGACGGTTCGACCGCCGGGGCTTTCGGCGCTAATTGCATAGGTATCTCGGTCGGGTTCAGTGCAAACTTATTTTTATTACTTCTAAACGCGACTTGCGCTTTCATCGTCGTAATCTTCACATACGCGCTGTCAAAGCGTGCGCTTACCGAGCACGCACTAATAAATGCGACTACGGCGTTTGTCGCCTTCAGCCCCGCATTGTTGTGGCAATACTCGATGGCCTGGTCAGAACCACCATTTATTGCTGTCTTACTAATAGCAATGTTCGTCTCTGTGCAAAAAATGTCGTATACGAAAGCATTTCTCATGCCACTACTGATGACTGCATTGTTTTTCATTCGTTATGTCGGTCCGGTTTTCGCGGTTGCGTTGACGATCACATCATTTTTCGTAAACCGCAAACAACTCGGATTTATTAAATCAGCAACTATCAACTCTGTTGGTTTTTTAATTTCCTTCATTCCGTGTTGGTTATGGCTTATTCGCAATAAGCGAATCGATGGAACCCTCACCGGTGCGCGTGCACCAGGCGGCGGATCGCTTTTTGATCCACTAAAAACACTTACCGGAACCTTGGGCACCTGGGTGATCGCCAAACCATTTGAAGGTGGCATCTATATGTCGTGGTCCGATTATCCTGCCTCGTCCAAATTTGCAGGTTCATTATTTTTGATAATTTTTGCCAGCCTCTTAGCAATCATTACGTTAAAAAACTCAAAAACTACGAGACTACGAATCAAGGTTTGCAGAACAGGCGAAACTCAGATGTCTTGATTTTGTCGGCAATCATCACGTTTTTTATATATGTTTTTCGGCGTACCGATTCGTGCACTGGGAGTTAGGACCACTCGACAACCGCATGGTCATCCCGATTTATGTGCCCATCATTATTCTCGTTGCAATTGCAGTCGAACAAACGATCCCGCGTCAGAAAAATATTCGGATAATCATCGGCGCTGGTTTTATGGTTCTTTTTGGTCTGCATCTAACTTCAGCAACCAAAGATGCACTGGCTTTCGGCAAAGATGGACGACACTGGTCTGGAAAGGGTTTTCAAGAATTACCCATTCACGAATTCGTCAGAACTCTTCCTGCTAAAAGTCTGCTACTCAGCAACCAACCCCAACAACTTTTCTCGATTACGAAACGACCATCAGTTTTTAACCAATATCAACTTGACGCCGCCCAGAAAAAACGATGCAGCCATCGCTATTTTGTGTGGTACAACACTTTATATAACGATGGGACACCGAATACTGATTCAATGCCACAAAACGCATCGGCAATCTATACAGATAGTTGGGGAACAATTTTTGATTTAGGTACGTGTCGCGACGACATCAATTATTACTGGCCATAGTAAAGTTACGAATATATGAAAATTGGTGTTTTAGTAGTTGCCTACAACGCCGAAAATACACTTGCTCAGGTACTCGATCGCATACCCAACGATTTTGTAAAATCAATTGAAGCAATTCTGGTTTGTGATGACGCCAGCACCGATGACACCCACGATGTTGGTGTCTCATATAAAAATAGATCAACTCTGCCGATAACGATCCTCAGACACCCAAAAAATTTAGGTTACGGCGGCAACCAGAAAACTGGCTATCAATGGGCGATTGAACATTCACTAGATGTTGTCGTGCTTCTGCACGGAGACGGACAATACGCCCCAGAATTTTTGCCCAAAATGGTTGCGCCAATAATTTCTGGGGATGCTGATGTTGTTTTTGGTTCTCGAATGATGACCAGCGGTGGCGCTCGCAAGGGTGGTATGCCACTGTATAAATTCGTCGGTAACAAAATTTTGACGTTTATTCAAAACCACTTGGCTAATGTTTCGTTAACAGAGTGGCACAGTGGATATCGCGCTTACAGAGTCGCCGCTTTGCGCAAAGTGAACTTTTTGGCAAACTCTGACTACTTTGACTTCGACTCGCAAATTATTTTGCAAATGATCGGCGCCAAACAACAAATTGTTGAAATAGACATACCAACTTTTTACGGTGACGAGATCTCACGGGTCAACGGCATCAAATATGGACTACAAATTCTCGGTCACACACTCAGATTCAGATTTTCGCGCAACAAGAAAAACCATTAGATACTCAAATGCGTGCGTTAATTGACCCACTTTGGGTTCTGATAATCGCATTTGGCTTCACTTCATTTTTCAAATCCAAATCAGTTCGAATCAAGAAATTACTTAAACGACTGAGTATCGGTTCACTAGTCATCTTGACCTTCCTGTCAACAAGCTTTGCAACTTCAATCTTTGATGCATTGCTGAATACAGAGCAAGCAACAAAACAAGACTGGTCACCAAAGTTTATTTTCGTATTAGGTGGCGGTTACGAAGTTGGCGCCACCCCACCTGAAGACTTCTTGGGTACAGAAAGCACGCGGCGCATCAACGCCGCTTCGGTGTTATGGCGAAAGTACCCGCAAGCAATGGTCGTCTTTTCTGGTCAAGAACCTGGCACCCAAGACGAACGACAGCCAACACGGCATGGTGAACTTTCAGCCGAACATGCCGTCTCTCTCGGGCTCAACAAAAGCCGAATCATTATCGAATCAACTTCGTTTAACACCCAAGGCCACGCAATTCAAGCGAAATCTCTGGCTGGCATCACGTCAGACACACCGATCGCGATGGTTACTTCGAACTTTCACTTGCGTCGTGCACTTCGTGAGTTTCACCGCTACTTTTCGAATGTTTACTCTTTCGGTACTGAAGATCAAACATTCAGTTTTTCACTATTTAGTTTCGTTCCGTTCACTTCAAGTCTCGATGACAACACCTATCGAATCAAAGAGCTCATCGGGATCATCGCCTATCAACTCAGCAGTTTGTCATCTGATTAAGATTTGGTTTGATGATGACTAGGCAACCGATTTTGCGAAGTTGGTGGATTTTCGCAACAGGTTCTGTTTACACCTTCGTCATATTCGCCCGAGATTGGAAGGCGATAGATCGCATCGGCTCCGACACTGGATACACGTATGTTCCAGACGCTGTGAAAGGAAATCTCTGGACTTTGTTCAAACCATTTCCAGAATATTTTGAGATCTCTGGTCGCGCGGTGGCAGAAATTGTTGCTATTTTTCCGATTCGATATCACGCCATTGCGTCGTCAACTATTGTCAATTTTATTTGGGTCGCTCTCGGATTATTTATCTGCTCAGTGATCTTTCAAGAGACCGAAAGCCAAGTCGTATCTTCTCTCACCGGGCTCGTATTAATAGTTGCTCCCCACGCCAACGAGAGCTCGCTCGGCAATATTGGAATGATAAAGTTTCCGCTTACAGCAGCAGTCGCAATTGCCTTTTGTTCGAGTCGCGCAATAATTAAATATCCAAAATTAATTGCAATAGTCGCGTTGGTGGCTGGCCTAAGTCAACCAATTCTTTTCGTAACTACTTTGCCTCTGCTTTGGCTAGCGAAGTCACGAGACCGCGAACTACACCGAAAAGTTTTAAGCCTTTTGATGATTGTTTATGGAACTTTTATCGTTCAACTTCTCAAGGTTGGGCCGAGCACAGCGATCAAAGGTCGAAGTGGATCAAGTGTCAAGTCGCTTTGGCCTGGTATGGGTTTATTTTGGTACTCGGGAATATTCTTCCCAACACTATTTGCACTGCTTATTTTCGTACTCAACACGGTTAAACCCATTCGATTCAGCAAATTCACTCAGATTCGATATTTTCTCGGCAGCTCAACAATTGCCCTCGCAGTTTCAAGTTTCGTCTTGGGTGGCATCGCTGATCGCTATTTTGTTGCGCCGATGACTCTGGCTTGGATCAGCGGTATTTTATTTCTTGTTGATTTTTCAAATATCTTCTCCAAAATTGGAAAGATTGCAATTTTCTTTGCCTTCGTTTTTTCACTAGTTCCAGTTGCACATTGGTTTAATGCCGGCTGGTATTTAACTTCTGGACCAACTTGGACATCTGAAGTAGATCGGGCCACCAAATTCTGTGTTGATCACCCAGAGTCCGAAGTTGAGTTGCTCGTAAGCCCATGGGGATATTCTGAGACGAACTGTTGGCAAGTTTTAAATAAATAAATTTGGTTTGGCGCGCTCGGACGGACTTGAACCGCCAACCTTCTGATCCGTAGTCAGATGCTCTATCCATTAAGCTACGAGCGCAAATTTCAAACCGAATCCTACTGCCTTATGGTCTCCATGAGCTTGTCCACCATGGCTTCCATGATTTGCCGTTTCGTTTAAACAGCGTGAAAGCCGCAAGCGTGTTTAACCGCGCATCAAATAGTTGCGCCGGCTCCGTGATCCCAATATCCACGAGCCATGCTTTGTGCACCGAGTAATACATCTGAAATAATCCGATGCAACAATTGTTCGTGCCACCGATAACACTTGGAATCATATTGCTTTCGCGTTGAGCGACAAACAAAGCATTTTCTTCGTACTCGTCTGGCCAGATCTCGCGTATTATCGCGATTACTTCGTTTCGCTTCGTAGTCGTTTTTGGCGCGACAATCGCAGGCTGACTCGTTGTTGTAGTTGTTGGTACTGGCGCATCAGAAATACAAATCTGGTCGCCAATCATAATTTTTGTCGAAGTTCTGGCGCCATTCAAAGCCAGAACTTTTTTCAACGAAACATCAAAGCGCGCAGCAATACGAGTCCATGAATCATTCGCCTTGGCCGAGTGAAACGAACTGCAGGCACCGGCCCGCACGGGTGCCGACAAAAAGATATTCGACATCAACACCGCCAACACGGTGTTGAATAAAACCAATTGGCGGAGAGGGTGGGATTTGAACCCACGGTCCGGTTTACCCGGACAACGCCTTAGCAGGGCGCCCCATTCGGCCGCTCTGGCACCTCTCCAAGATTAGTTAACAAGCGAAACCTCAGTGTACGGTCAGATTGCGTTGTAATTGTTGGCGGAACGGGAGGGATTCGAACCCCCGGGCCTTTTACAGCCGTCCGCTTTCAAGGCGGATGCGTTTGTCCACTCTGCCACCGTTCCGCCGATAGACGCTATCTCGTGATGCGACTTCTTAGTTCCGTCATCCAATCATCGGCTTCGCGCCATCTTGAGTCAGCGTGTTCACGCGCGGTGTGAGCATGCTCGCCGCTTGCCGGGTACGAACCAAGAAATTTGACATCACCTTGTTTGGCGTGAAGATCACGCAATGCATCGGCCATCAATTCATCTTGAATGTGTCCATCTGCATACATGATGAAGCAATAGTCGCCAAGGCCACCGCGTTTTGTGGGTCGCGATAAAAGCACGGATAAATTAATTCGCCGCGCCGCAAACTCTTGCAAAATTGAAATCAAACTTCCTGGTTCGTCAGCGCGCTGAAATACGACGATCGCAGTTTTGTCATGACCAGTCGCTTGTGGCACGGTATTTTTGCCGACTAGCACGAACCTGGTTTGGTTTCCTTGATGATCTGCAATATCGGTCGCAATAACTTCGAGACCATACACTTTGGCCGCATTTCGCGGTGCAACTGCAGCCAGTTTTTCGTTTGTGTTTGCCGCAACCAACTGCGCCGCCTCGGCAGTCGAGTTTGCGGCACGAACATCGAGTTTCGGAAACTGTTTGCGTAAATAGCTGTGACATTGCGCGGCCGCTACTGGTATCGACATCACGCCAACAACATCAGAAACTGCAACACCTTTGCGCGCAACCAGGCAATGCTCGATGTCAAGCACAATCTCACGCTGAATCAATAAATTGTGATCGAACACCAGTGCGTCCTGAGTGAAGTTGACGGTTCCTTCAATTGAATTTTCAATCGGCACGAAACCCTGTTCGACGTCTCCCGACTCGACAGCGTCCAAAACATCAGGCACCGTGCGATAAGCGACAAGATCGCACGAAGCCAGATCAGTTTGAGTGAGCAGGGCTTGCTCAGTGAAAGTGCCTGCAGGACCGAAATATCCAATGCGGTTTATCTGATTTTTCGTCACACCCTCAAGGCTACGGTGCACTTAAATGCGGATGATGATCATTTAACGAGACGACTTATTGCTCAAACGTTTATTGAGTTAGCCGTGATCAGCACTAGCCTGATTTTATGTTTGAGTACGCCGCATTTAACCCGTATAACTCGAGCCCCGAAGCACTCGCGGGCGAGCTAACAAAAAAATCAGCCGAAGGCTGGGAGGTAGTTTCGATTGTGCCGACGACTGACGGTCGTTATTGTGCATTTTTGCGGCGCGCAACCAATGACACTACGAATGGCGTTGCGAATGCGACCGGCGCACAAACCGCGAATATGAGCGCGTTGAATACAAGCAATGGCACGAGCGAAGTTCCTGCGGCGTGGTATGCCGACCCATCAAATCGTTTTGAATTGCGATATTGGAACGGCAAAGAGTGGACCGAACATGTGGCTCGCGCTGGCCAGCAATTCACTGATCCTCCAGTTGCCTAAATAAATATGCGGGCAGTCTCGCTTGGACACGCCGGGATTCTGATCAACTCCGGTGAGTCGAGAATCCTCTGCGATCCGTGGTTTGTTCCCGCATTTTTTGGATCGTGGTTTGTTTTTCCACGCAATGATCAGTTGTCTAACGATTTGCTTGCAGAAATCGAATCACCAACACACCTATATATATCGCACATTCATGGCGACCACTTAGATGAAGCATTTCTCGCAGAACATGTGAGTCGCGAAGTTTTGGTGCTCCTGCCGGATTTTCCGAGTCAAGAACTTCAACGACGTTTATCGTCTCTTGGGTTCAAGAATTTCTTGAAAACAAAAAATGGCGAAGAAACTGCAATCGATTCGTGTACGAAAATTGCAATTCATGTAGAAACGTCAATTACAGATGGTCCTGGCGGAGACTCAGCGTTGGTCGTGAGTGATGGCATCACACGACTCGTTAATCAAAATGATTGTCGTACCGGAAACTTGAACGCACTTGTTGAGCACGGCCCCGTTGATTTGCATTGGCTGCAATACAGCGGAGCGATTTGGTATCCGATGGTTTACGAAGACAGCAATGATACGAAGCGAAAACTAGCTAAGGCAAAAGTTGAAAGTCAGTTCGCTCGGGCACTTAAATACGTTCAAACGCTCAATGCCAGAGCAGTAGTGCCATCGGCTGGGCCACCATGTTTTCTTGACGAATCTCTGTTTCATTTAAACGTCATCACCGGCGATGAAATTTCTATATTTCCAGATCAGCGCGAGTTTTTGAAACGGCTCAAGCAACTTGATCGTGTCGACGACATCTTGGCGATTCCTGGCACTGTGATCGAGATATCGCCAGAGTCAATCACCGTGACACAGCCCAAAAATATTGACATCGAAAATATTTTCACGAGCAAAGAGCAATACTTGCTTAAATATCAAGATGACTGGGCAAGTTGGTTGGTTTCAGAAAAACAGCGTTGGGCTACTGCACCGACTGATTTGATTTCTTCACTTCGTCTTTGGTTCGAGCCGCTGATGGCATTGGCACCGGCGCTACGAACCGGGATCGGTGCAAATTGTTTGATCAAAACAGATGACCTTGAGATTTTAATAAATTTCAAAACTGGTACGGTCGAAAATTTCAAACAGCAAGAGTTTGGTTTTCGATTTACTATCCCGCGTGACTTGCTGGAAACCGTGGTTAGTCAACGCGCTGTCGACTGGTCCAACTCATTTTTCTTGTCGTGTCGTTTTTCAGCATGGCGATCAGGTGAGTTCAATGAGTATCTTTATAATTTTTTCAAAAGTCTTTCTGTCGAGCGAATTCAACGAACCGAAGCCGAGGCGGCGGCGCGACTTAAAATCAATACCGATTTAAGCGAAGAAATTCAACTCGGTGATTATGTGATGCAACGAAAATGCCCACATCGTGAGGCAGATTTGTCAATTTTTGGAGAGATCAACGGTCAAGAATTGACATGCTCGCTACACGGTTGGCGATTTGACCTCAACGATGGGCATTGTCTAAACGCCGAGAATCGTCCGTTAAGGGTTCGTCGTCGAACTAGCTAGTAATTGGCAACTCGAACCATACAGTTGCGCTGTATTTGATGCCTCGTGTAATTGGCGTGCTGAGATGTGGATGCGTGACCAAACTTGGCCACGCCAATAAATGACCGATCGGTATTTCACGATTTGAAAATTTTTGACGAGGAAACTCGAGTTCGGCACCTTCGTAGTCATCATTCAATTTGATACTCGCCGAAACTTGGGCGATGTCGTGATGTAGCCGCAACTCTTCTTGCTGACCGACTTCGTATTTGATCACAAAGATGTCTTGGATTCCGTGATAATCAATCAGTGGCCATTGTTCTTGAAGTTGTGGCCAGAGTCGCGCACCAAAATCGTTCTGAACATTTTCAAATAATCGCGGGCTGATCATTGCCAATGAAATTTCGTTTCCTGGCACCGGGTCTCCAACCGCCGACGCAAAACCATCTATGGCTTGCGTCGCGCGAATTATCGTTGAGCAGAACTCTTTGGTCCAACATGACATCACCAATAATTCGTCGGCAACTTTTCGCACTTTATTTGAGTTGTCGACGACGTTGACATAACCAAAGAGTTGTTCAAAATCAGATGACATTTCGTTGATTCTCCCTATTTAATAACAACCGTCAGCACCTTCGTGTCTTTAACGGTATCTCAAACACTGCAATCGATCTTGCGCAAACTATCGCACTGATAGCCTTAATCTTTATGGCTCCAATAGAAACTAAGCGAAATAGGTTCACTGATTCTGAAACGATACTTCGCGTGATATCTCAGAAATGGTGGATATTGCCAATCACGATGTTGTTGGGCCTTACTTTGATGTTTTTTCAAGAATCCGATCTGCAAACTTCGCCGCGATATTTTTCTCTGACCAAGTCATACGAACCGCTTGACGAAGCCGGGCCGCTCTCGATCGTTGGTCTTGACCCTTCATTAATTAAGCCATTTCCTAGCGAAGAAAATCAATTGTCAATCTTGTTGAACAGCGAAACACAAAATGAGATTCTTGGCAAAATTAAAGGCGAAGTTGATGTCACCGTGACTCGATCTGAACCCAACTTCTCACTAACTTCATCGCAAGGGGCCGAAGGCAAAAATCAATTCTCTTTTGTTTCTTATGGCAGTTCGTCATATGCGTTTGCTTGTGTGGAGGCTGATCCGATTAATTGTGAGGCAGCAATCGATCTCTATGTCGCAAAACTGGTTTCAATTCGATCCGAGGCAACTAAATCGGGGCTTCAAAACTCAATTAAGTTAATCGACTCTTTGCTCGCTTCGCCAAGAAATATCTCGACAGCCGCGATTGAAAAACTCACTTTGCAACGTGATGCGCTAAACAAATCAATCGAGCTCGTGACCGGCACCGTAAAACTCGTTGGCATTAGTCAGTATTCTGGGGGTCCAGAAGTAACTTCGGTCAGTAAATCTACTTATTTGTTTGGTTTGGTGATCGGTCTCGTCATTGGATGCCTAATTTTACTACAACTTGTTTTTAGTGACGGCAAAGTTAGAGGGGCAAAACAACTGGTGAACTTAGTTGGCTACAAACAGTTTCTAGGTGAGTTGTCCGCGAAAAATCAGGCTATTTCTCTGCAACATCTTGCGGCAGCAATTCAGGGCTCATACATGATAAAAAAATCAACTGTATTGCGTCTTGTGGCAATTGGTGGTGAGGTCAAAAGTGAGCAAAGTGCAAAATCCTTGGCCAAGATTTTGTCCTGCAAAATTGTTTCAGTTGGTCAAATTAATTCACTTGATGCCAAGTCGCTTGCTGCAACAACCGACTCGCCGGTGATTCTGCTGGCCAAAAAACACCGCAGTGAGAGTTCTGAGTTGCAAAACGCTTGGACAGTAGTAGAGAAATCTGGTAATAACATTCTTGGTGTAATTCTTGTTGGCTAAGAAATCATGAACAGCAATCAGACTTCTCGAAACCGCTTGCAGTTAGCCGCCGAAAGATTTGGAAATTCGCGGAGCTTTCACTCGATCACCAGCACGACACAATTTGTTCTGGATATTTTGGCTTGGGTGCTGGCCGTAACTATCGCGCTCGTTATGCGCTCATATCTGCAGGCTGCACCAGACATCGGTAAAATCGTCAAAGACTCATTGATCCGAGTCTTACCAACCGTCTCGGTGGTGCAAGCCATAACCGGCTATGTCGTCGGAATCTATCGACGTCGCTGGCGCTACGGAAGCTTCGATGAGGTCAAGGGTTTAATTCTGTCGGCATTGATCACAACGATAATTTTGTGGGTTATCCGCTTTTTTGATACATCAGTGGATGCGTTTCCCCGCAGTGCAATTATCGCCGGAGGAATACTTGGATTATTTTTTACTGCTGCCAGTCGTTACTCGTGGCGCTTGATCCGCGAACAACTTCGAAGACCATCTGCTCAAAACTCGACGAAACTGATCATCTACGGTGCTGGTGAAGGTGGGATTCAAATTGTCAACACCATGCTTCGTAATCCAAGCTCACAATATTTACCGGTCGCATTTCTGGACGACAATCCTAAAACTCATCGATTGCGAATCTCGGGCGTGCCGGTGCTGGGTGGTCGAAGTGAAATCGCTAAAGCGACGCAACGAACGGGCGCCACGACTCTATTGATCGCAATTCCGTCCGCGGATTCAACGGTCGTCAACGAAATCGTAGACATAGCACGAGATTCAAAACTCAGCGTGAAGATTCTGCCAGTGGTTCAAAGTCTTGATGATCGCCAAGTAGATGCGGCTGATATTCGTGATTTGACCGATGAAGACCTCCTTGGTAGGCGACGCATAAAAATTAATCTTGATGAGATTTCGCAATACCTTGTAAATCGTCGCGTGCTCGTAACAGGTGCCGGTGGAAGTATCGGCAGTGAACTCTGTCGGCAACTGGTTCGATTCAACCCTTCCGAGATAATCATGTTGGATCGAGATGAAAGCGCACTTCACGAAGTGCAACTATCTATCTATGGTCGCGCATTGTTGGATACACCCCAAACTGTTTTGGCTGATCTTCGAGACGAGCGAGCAATCAACGAAGTGTTCGACACCCGCAAACCACACGTCGTATTTCATGCCGCGGCGTTGAAGCACTTGCCGCTGCTAGAGCGTTATCCGCACGAGGCGTATCAAACCAATGTGCTCGGCACTGCAACTGTTCTCAATGCGGCACAACGAACAGGTGTTGAAGTGTTCGTAAACATTTCAACCGACAAAGCCGCCAATCCGATCAGCGTGCTCGGTTTTTCTAAGAGAATCGCCGAGCGTCTCACTGCAGACTTAGCGGCACGCACTAAACAAGGTAAATACATTTCTGTGCGATTCGGAAACGTTTTGGGTTCTCGTGGCAGTGTGCTGATGTCTTTTCGAGATCAGATTACCAAGGGTGGCCCGGTGACGGTAACGCATCGCGGTGTGACTCGTTACTTCATGACTATTTCTGAGGCCGTTCAACTAGTAGTGCAAGCCGGCGCAATCGGTCAAAGTGGTGAAGTTTTGGTTCTCGATATGGGCAAACCAGTAAATATTCATGACGTCGCTGAACAACTCGTTAAAAATAGTGGCAAGCCAATCAAGATTGAAGTGGTTGGGCTTCGCGTTGGAGAAAAAGTCCACGAAGAACTTTTTGCGGACGGTGAAACCGACGAACGACCGCGACACCCTTTAATCTCGCATGTTGCAGCCAAGCCGATTGATCAAGCGAGCCTGACGAAAAACCCTACTGATTCTCGAGAACTTATGGTCAAACTTGCGCAGTCGAATTAGTTTTATTTAACGAATCATCTTTTTGATCAGGCTGATATCCAATCATCGATGAAATAAGTAATACCCACATGAAGTGGTTGCCAATAATGAAACTTTCTTGTGTTGAGGCGGCGATCACAAACCAGGTGGCCGCAAAAGCCCACTGCCCAGAGATTTCAGAACCAACGGATCCAAGTTGTCGCGCACCACTCCAGACAATTGCAACCAGCAAAAGAGTCGCGCCAATAATTCCGCCACCTAGTAAAACATCCATAATTGCGCTGTGCGACCAATAATTATTCGTGAGTGCCCACCAAAAATCGCGCTCTTTGAAGAATTCTTGAGTACGCCACGCCGACATCCAACCCCAGCCAATTATCGGTCGATTTTTAAATCCACTCCAACTAAAGCGCCATAGAACTTCACGACCATTGAAATCAATTTTCCTGCCGAGTCGATCAAGTAACGCACCCTGAAATCGAAACCCAACCCAAGTCAAGATCACAGTGCCAAATAAGAAACTTGTATAAACAACTCGCAACATCTGTTTTGGTGAAATGTTTTTGCGCCGTTGCCACCATCGGATCACTGTCCAAAATAACCAAACCAAACCAAACACGCCTATCGCCCCAAGCGAAGTCGACGAGCCGCTGCGAAGCAAAAGGTAGCTATCTAGTGAAGTTGCTGCGATTAAAGTCAATGAAAACGCAATCCACCATTTAGGGCGACGCACCAAAACGACCCACAGCAGAGCCGACGCCGCCAATAAACCCAATGCCGCGGGTGGTGCCAGAGAATTTCGGTTGAAATAAATACCAACCCAGCTTCCATCTTCTGGTTGAACAGACCCAGCCCAGTTTTGCTGCACCGCGAACCAAGAAAAAACCAATCCAGGTTGCATTGCTATAAAAAATAAAGTCAACTGCTCGATCAACCTGAAACTTCTGGCGACATACAGACCAACCGAGCCTGTCAACACAAGTGTTACCGACTCAAAAACAGTATTGCTGCTGGACGTAGCCCAGATCGTAGAGAACAACATCCAACCAATAAAAGAAGCAATACTCCAATGGGTCCTTTTAATAAGTTCTTCGAAATTCCACGACGTACAAGTAAGAACGCCGCTGGCGCCTGAATCAGTATGTAGGTTGCAAATTTTGTGATCTCGATCGCCCTTGCATCAACTTGCCCGCTTGCTTCCCAGATCTTGTTGACTGGCCCTTGCGTTAAAGTTGCGAATAGCGCAACGACATACGCATATTCAAGCCAAAGCCATATACGCGACGAGTTTGTTTGAAGCGATCGCACCACTCAAGAATCTACCTCAGCCCGATTGTTAGTGGCTTCTCGCGACATAGTTGCTTGAAAAAACTTGAGTTACAATGAGATTGTGACCTTAGCGAATCAGGACTATGAAACTCTTTTGACCGAGGTAATCAACGAAGTCAACGCGATACGCAACAAGTATGACGCCTTTAGTCAATTCACTGAAGCCAAAATCGCCGAATACGTCAACCAACGCAGGCAACTCAACGAACGAATCGAACAACAATTGCGAGATCTTGCTGTTACGAATGCACAGCGAGCACAAATTCAGGCAGAGTTGGTCGCTCTGACTGCTCGCACCGAAAAGATCTTGATGCAACGAGACAAAGCTCGAAGTCGTGTCAAATTTTTAGAAGCAACGCGCACATACCGCCTAGAACAAAAACTCCGGAGTTTGGTTCCACGGTTTTTACGATCGAAGTAAACCATGGTTAAGCAATATCCGATAATTATCACGGTACGTGACCGTCTCTCGTGCTTAAAAGAGCTGCTTAATTGGCTTGAGACTGCCGGACAAACAGAGATATGGCTGTGTGACAATGCAAGTACATACCCACCACTGGTTGAGTTTTTGAGAACTACAAAACATCACGTTGTCTATAACAATTTCAATCTCGGTCATCGTGCTCCATGGCTCAGTGGCTTGGTACCTGAACTTGGTCATGATCGCTTCTTTATTATTTCTGATCCCGATGTCGTCCCGGACAAAAATACTCCAACTGACGTGTTCGAAGTTTTTGAGCAAGCTTTTTTGACCGATCCGAAAATTGACAAAGTGGGCTTCTCGTTACGAATCGACGATCTTCCTGATCACTACATTCACAAACAAGATGTGATCACATGGGAGTCGCAATTTTGGCGCTACAAATTACCCAACGGTTTTTACTCCGCGCCGATTGACACGACCTTTGCGATGCACCGTCCGGGGGGTGGCCATAAAAATGCCAACTCGCTGCGCAGTGCCCTGCCGTATACGGCACGACATTTGCCATGGTATTACGACTTGAGCAAACCGACCGTCGAGGACGATTACTACAACAAACACGCTGACAGTTTGATCACCAACTGGAACACCGAGAAACTTCCAGCGTCAGTATTGGCAGTACTCGTCAAACTGCGTGCCGAAAACGAGACTAGAAAGTCAACAAATTAGTGATGAGCAACGCAATAGAAGTCAGATCACTATCCAAGAACTTTAGGTTGTACCACGAGCGCAATCGTTATATCAAGGCGGCTCTGTTGCGTGGTCGGCGTGCCAAATACGAAGAATTTTTGGCATTAAACAATGTTTCATTTGAAGTTGCTCATGGAGCCACTCTCGGAATCATCGGCTCAAACGGTTCCGGCAAAACAACGATGCTCAAGTGTTTGACTGGTATCTACACCCCAGACAATGGCAACATCAAGATTGATGGCAAACTCGCAGCACTTCTCGAACTTGGCGCAGGATTTCACCCAGAACTGACAGGGTCAGAAAATATCTACTTAAACGGCGCGATATTGGGCATGTCAAAACGAGATGTATTAGCCAAATTCGACAGCATCGTAGAATTCGCGGGCTTAGAAAGATTCATAAACACCCCCGTCAAGAACTTCTCATCAGGAATGGTCGTACGACTCGGATTCTCGATTGCGGCGCATGTTGAGCCGAAGATTCTGTTAATTGATGAGATTTTGTCGGTCGGCGATCAAGATTTTCAGCGCAAAAGTAGTGAAAAGATCGAGGAGTTTCGTCGCGAAGGTCGAACCATCGTTGTAGTCAGCCACAGCCTCGGACTAGTTCAGCAACTCTGCAGAGAAGTTATCTGGCTCGAAAAAGGTCAGATCAAACAAATCGGTAACGCCACAGATGTGATCTCGGCGTACACGGGCGGCAGTTATGCTCAACACACCGAAAAGGATGACGAGTCACGCGAACGCTGGGGCACGGGTGATGCACGCATTAATTCTCTTGAGTTGCTTGCCTCCGACGGTTCGCAAACTCAACGCATTGAATCAGATAGTGCCGTGAAAATTCGTTGTGAGATGACCGCTCATGCTCGACTTGACTCGCCGATCTTGCGAATCAGAATTACAAAATTAAATGGCGACGTGATTTGGGCAACTTCAACACAGCGCGGTACAAATACAATTCGAGTTCTTGACGGTCCGGCTACGGCGATTCTTGATATTCAACGACTTGGTCTTCTTGAAGGTACCTACTACTTGTCGGCTTCAATTACTGACCCGACCGGCACGACTGATTTTGATCATTGCCAAAATTGGGTGCGCTTTAATGTACATAAGACAAACCTGTTCGATGAAGGAGTTGTTTCGGTTGCTTCAACTTGGTCTCTCGAACGCCATCATCGCTGACCAATCAAGGCACAAATTTAAAGTTCTTCGGCCAATCGACGCTTAAGTTTGTTGAATGTCGCAAGGCCCACTATTAATGAAGTTGTCGCCGCAATTGCCAACACAATCACATCGTTCCAATTTGGTGAGCGACCGTTATAAGTCGTGGCTCGAAACGATCTAATAAATACTGCCGTTGGGTTCCAGTAAAGAACTGAGTGAACCGCGGCTGGCACTTTGCCGTCAAACGTATGCGGATCATAAATAACTGGCGTTGCGAAAAACCATAACTGGTTAATAATCGTCCATAAATACGGTAGATCTCGAAAAAACACTGCGCTTACGCTCAAGACCAGCGCCACTCCCGTTGCAAAAAACGCCAAAAGAATCATCAACAGGATTGTGACTGGTAACCACGGCAAAATAAAGCTTCCAGCCAGTGTGAGCGCGATGCAAACAAGTGTCATTTCAATTGAAAATTGCACCGAACAAAACAACACTTGAGAGATAACCAGGCTCTCACGAGCGAAAGCAACTTTTCGCACCAATGTTGTATTACTTAAAATTGATTGCAAACCGACACCGCACACAAGTGAAAAGAATCCCCAAGGGATCAACCCTGTTAATAAATACAAAGCCGTAAGTCGTGATCCCCGATGGGTCACCGACTGGCGCTTGGGCACCAAAAAGCACGCCAAAAACGAATGTATATATTGCCATCTGCGCAAGTGGGTTGAGCATCGACCACGACCAACCTAAAACTGATCGCCGATATTTACTGCGAAGTTCACGCAATGTTAAGTTCCACAATAAGTTGCGCGAGTTTGCGATGTCTCTTAACTGCTGCATTGCATTACAACTTACCATTACTTTAATGGGGTAGCGTAACTAATTATGAATGATGATCAAACAGTCTCCGCTGATCTTTCAATCACAGATTTGAAATCTGAACTTGAATCGGTGCGAAGCAAATTGCAAATCGCGGAGCAAAAAATTATGCAACTTGAATTGTCTCTTTTACAATCTCGAGACTTTGCCATCGGTGCCGTGGCTCAAACTGGGGAAGCGCGGGTAGATCGTGACAAATTTAAAGATCAACTAAAGGACTCAAATATTCATATCAAGAGTCACTTGGCGCACATCAAGCGACTTGAAGAGGCGATGGTCGAACTAAATCGTGTGAGCACTTTGGATCGAACAAGAATTGCAGAATTAGGACGAAGGTCTACAGAATTAGATCATGTTTACAAATCGGCTTCTTGGAAAATCGGCAGATTGATAATGATTCCGGTTCGAATTCTGCGCAAAATAACTAAATAATTAGATGTCTACGCTGCTGAGCATCGTCACCCCGGTGTACAACCCACCTCAATATGCTTTTGAAAAATGCGTTGAAACTGTGTTTGCCCAAGAATTCAAAGATTGGGAGTGGTGTCTCGTCGACGACTGCTCAACCGCACCGTGGATCAAAACGCGACTAAACGAGTTGCAGGCCTTGGATCAACGGATCAAAGTTTATTTCAGATCTGAAAACGGTGGCATCGTCGCCGCTTCAAATGATGCAATATCTTTGGCATCCGGAGAATTCGTAGTCTTACTTGACAACGATGATGAACTTCATCTAGACGCACTCAAAGAGGTCGCGTCGTGTATCGCCTCAAATCCACTCGTTGACTACATCTACTCCAACGAAGACAAAATTACTGAAGATGGCGAACACTTTGACGAATTCATAAAGCCAAATTGGTCACCTGAGAGGTTCTTGTCCCAAAATTACTGCTCGCATTTATCAGTAATGCGAACATCACTAGTCAACCAAGTGGGAAGATTTCGATCTGGTTTTGATGGGGCGCAAGATTACGATCTATTTTTGCGAATCACCGAACAAACTAAAAACATTGTTCACATTCCGAAAGTTTTATACCACTGGCGAGCAGTTCCTGGGTCGACTGCTTCTGCCAATAACGCAAAATTATATGCCTACACTGCTGCCGCTAAAGCGGTCGATGAACATCTTAAACGCCGAAGAATCGCCGCCGATGTCAGTTTTGACACGGCACTTTCACTTGTCTCTGTTAAACGCCGAGTGATTGCGCAGCCCAAGGTAAGCATCATCATTCCGACCTGTGGCACAAGAAAATCTATTTTCGGGGTTGATACATGCCTTGTCGTAAACGCCGTTGAAAGCATCGAACGTAAATCTTCGTATACGAACTTCGAGATCATCGTCGTAGTCGACAAAGGCACGCCACAACAAGTAATCACTGATCTCCAGGCTGTGTGTCCGAATCGTTTGAAAATAATTGATTACGACAAACCGTTTAATTTTTCTGATAAATGCAATGTCGGTGTAGTAAACAGCGACGCGCCACTAATTTTGATGCTGAATGACGACACTGAAATCATCAGCCATGACTGGCTCGAGACAATGGTTGGTCACATCGCTGAAGAAGATGTGGCAATGGTTGGACCACTCTTACTTTTTGAAGACGGTAGAATTCAAAGTGCAGGGCACTCAAATACCCACTCGCTACATAATTTCTCTGCTGGGCATTCAAGTAATGAGTTCGGTCATTTCAGAATGCTTAAATTGGCCCGCGAAGTTAGCGGTGTCACCGGAGCATGTGCACTGATCAAGCGAGATGCATATTTCGAAGTCGGCGGGATGAGCGAGATATTTCCACTGGCATTCAACGATTGCGACATTGCCTTCAAATTTTTAGAACATGGCTACCGCATAATTTGGACACCGAACGCTCGATTATTTCATTTCGAATCAGCCACGCGACCTGCAAACGTCAAACCATCTGAAGTCAAGGCTGTAATGAGTCGCTGGGGCCGCAAAATCAATAATGACGAGTACTGCAAAATTCACTAATCCAATTTTGTGAGCGAGGGGGGACTTGAACCCCCACGTCCTTACGAACACTGGCACCTGAAGCCAGCGCGTCTGCCATTTCGCCACTCGCCCGAATGAACTATTGACGCTAACAGTTATGGCTTGTTTACAGGCGTAGAATTACTGCATGTTTGCGCGTGCTTACGCCACTTCAATCAGGCCGATTTCTCTGGGAAGGCAACTTATTGGCTTGCTTGATCAAGCCGCCACAAAGGGCTCGTTGCCTAATTCATACGAGTTTTATCTGAGCAGTGACGATCTGGTTGCTTTTGCCGATGTTGAGCAACATCTGGTTCGCGAGTTGATTGAAGCGGCGACACAGCACTGCAAGCAATACGGTTATCAGCACGAGGATCCAATTTCGGTAATATTGCGCGCTGACGACACAATCAAGAGCGGCACATTTCAAATCAAAACCGGCACCAGACAATCCGCCAAAAATCCAACTGTCGAAACAAAGCCGTCAAATGCTCAACCCTCATCTGCATTTGTCGAACCGATCACACCAATAGTCGCGCCTAAACAGATCACTGTCAGCGCGGCACTGGTCTTAGTCAATGGACAGCGATTTGAATTGACCCGAGACGCAATCAAGATTGGCAGACATGAAAGTTGTGCGGTCGTTTTTGCCGATAGCAACGTCAGCCGTGTGCACGGACAAATTCAACACGGCGAAGGTGGCTGGCTGATAGTAGATCTAGGCAGCACGAATGGGATAAAAGTAAACGGCACAAAGATTTCGAAGGAACAATTGCTTGTCGATGGCGACGAACTCGCATTCGGCACGTCTACCGCACGATTTGTAGCCTCATAAAGTGACAATCTTCATTCGATGGGGCGCACTGAGCGACACCGGAGTTCTGCGCTTGCAAAACGAAGATGCGATGCTGGCACGTGATGGTCTATTCGTTGTTGCTGACGGCATGGGTGGACACAACGCTGGCGAAGTGGCGAGTGCTATGGCGATTAAATTTCTGCGTTCTGCCCAGGACAACGGCATCGCCGACGCAAAAGAGTTCAATTCAATCATCAAAGAAGTCAACGAAAAGATATTTCAGGCGGCTAACGAACAAACAGATCAAAGAGGAATGGGCACGACGCTCGCTGCAATAGCGATAACGCCGACCAATAAATCGAAATCAGATAATGACTCCAAGACGGTAACCGTGGCCAATATCGGTGACTCTCGTACTTACTTATTGCGAGCCGGCGAATTCAGACAGGTAAGTGTTGATCACTCATATGTGCAAGAGTTGGTGAGTGAAGGTTTAATCACTCGCGACGAGGCTCGAACCCATGCGCGACGAAATATTGTTACGCGTGCTCTGGGTATCGAGCCAACAGTCGGAGTAGACACATGGACACTTCCACTTATTGCAGGCGATAGATATCTGCTTTGCAGTGATGGATTGGTTGATGAGGTTGCAGACATCGATATTGAAGCCTGCTTGAAACTAAATTCTGACCCTCAGCAAACTGCTGGTGATCTGGTCGCAATGGCCAATAAAAACGGTGGTCGAGACAACACGACAGTAATAGTCGTGGATGTATTGGATAACGACAAGAAAGCAGTCAGTAAGCCGGCTGACTCGACACTTTCAAGAGATGACTCTACTTCGTCGATTCGTAAATTAATTATTTCGATTGTCGTAGCCACCTTTGCCGTGGTGACTTCTGTGATCACCACTTCATATGCTCGCAGCGGATACTTCGTGGCGTACGAAAACGAAACACCAGCGGCGCGAGTGTTGATCTATCAAGGCAAAGATTTTCTTTGGTTTAATCCAACTATTGCGGCCGACAGCACACTTATCAGGTCAGACCTAAGTTCGACATTTGACGCCGAAATTGTCGCCAAACCAAGTTTTTCTGCCGCTGTTGACGCACAAAAATTTGTAAACGAAATTCGTGAAGTTGTCGACGGTAAATAATCTATGAACGACACAAAGCGCGCAATTATCAACGACCGCTACGAAATCGGTCGTCGAGTGGGCCGCGGTGGAATGGCTGAAATTTTTCAAGCCAGAGATATTTTGTTGGATCGATCAGTCGCGATAAAGGTTCTTTTTGCCGAATTCGCAGTCGATCCGGCATTTGTCGAGCGATTTCGACGCGAGGCTCAGTCAGCCGCCGGTCTCAATCATCCAAACATTGTTGGCGTCTATGACTGGGGACGCGTCAACAACACTTACTACATTGCGATGGAGTTTGTCGATGGTCGCACTCTCGCCGACATAATCAGACAAAGCAGCACATTCACCCCCGTGCAAGTCTGTGATGTAGTAGGTGAAGTCGCCCTCGCACTTGAGTCAGCACATCAAAACGGCGTGATTCATCGCGATGTCAAACCCGGCAATATTCTCATCAGCACATCCGGCCAAGTAAAAGTCGCCGATTTCGGAATCGCTCGTGCTCTCGGTGCTGGGATCGAGCAAAATCTCACTCAGACAGGCGCAGTAATGGGGACTGCAACCTATTTTTCTCCAGAACAAGCACAAGGTGCACCGACTGATCAACGTAGCGATATTTATTCACTTGGAATTGTGATGTATGAAATGCTCTCCGGCGTGGTGCCGTTTGTTGGCGAAAACGCGGTGGCAATCGCCTACAAACAAGTCCATGAAGACCCGATGCCACTTGATCAACGCAATAAATCAATTCCCGCCGGTTTGGCGGCGATTGTTGCCAAGTGCATGGCCAAGTCTCCTGACGATCGATATTCAACTGCAGGCGAAGTTCACGAAGATCTGCGCAGGTTTGTCGATGGCCTGCCTGTTTTAGCGGTGACCAATCGCGGTGTCGCAAAACAAAGCGATGCGGCAACACGCTTGATACCGGTTACGCAATCAGACCCCAATGCAACCACAGTTATCGCCGTGCAAGACCAACCAACTTCACAGATCGCTACGACTGTCGCACGAAAACCTGAAACGATGACCAGAACTCGTGATGTGAGTTATCCGCCTTATGACGATTTTGCCCCACAACGCACGGCGGGCTTCGTCTTTGGATCTTTTTTCGCGGCGATAGTTCTGTTGGTCGGTGGTCTATTTTTATATCAAACAGTTTCAGGCAATTCTTCGAACGCTTCAATAACTGTTCCTGATGTTCGCAACCTCACGGTCAAAGATGCCAGCGAAAAACTTCTTGAGCTTGGCTTTACGCCGGTTCCGTTTGCCGAAGCAAAAGACGGGGTCGGTAACGACATCGTTTATTCGCAAGATCCAAAACCGAGTGTGCTGGCTCGAAATGGCGACACGATCATAATTACTTACAACCCAGCGGGTGCCCCGGTTGTTGTTCCGTTGGTGCGCGGCTTGACCGTAAAAGAGGCGACAGGTTTGCTGGCACCACTTGGTTTGCAACTTGCAATCGCCGAAGTGCGAAATGATCCGAAGATTCCAGAAAATCAGATCATTGGTCAAGACCCAAAAGTTGATACTCAAGTGCGATCAGGCTCGACGATTTCTGTGGTTGTCTCAGGTGGCATTGGACAAGCGACGGTGCCAAATATTCAGGGTCAGGTGTCCACGGCCGCTCTGCAGTTTTTGCAGAGCGCCCCATATAACTTCATCGTCACACTCGCCGAAGAAGCAAGTGGCGCGGTCGAAAAAGGACGAGTAATTCGAACCGAACCTGCGATTGGTGAGCCAATAGCTTTTGGGTCGCCGATAATTGTTTTCATCTCAAAAGGTGGAACAAAAGTTACGATGCCGCAAGTTGAAGGTCTGACCGAAGCCGATGCTCGTGCTCAACTGAACGCGGTTGGTCTGACTCCAGATGTTAAATATCAAGAAGTCCCGAGTGGAAACGTGAACGATGGCAAAGTCGTCACGCAAGGCACCGATGCCGGGACGCAAATAGAAACTGGATCCTCTGTTCGTCTAACAGTTGGTCGCGGGTCGCTACACCATAAATACTCGTGGTTTTACTTCTCGCAACGAAGTAAAAACGTTTTAATAATTTCGTGACCGTTTTGCGTCAAAATACTTTCGGGATGAAACTGCACGCCTTCGACATCTAAATCTTTATGCCGCACTCCCATTATTAAACCATCATCGGTGGTCGCGGTAACTACAAGTTCTTTCGGAACTGATTCGGGATCAATCGTTAAAGAGTGATATCTCGTTGCCGTGACCGGTGAATCAAGACCGACAAATACTCCAAGATTTTTGTGATGTATTTGAGATGTTTTGCCATGTTGAAGTTCAGGGGCACTGATAATCTTTGCGCCAAACACCTGACCGATTGCTTGATGTCCCAAACACACACCGAAAACTGGTGCGACACCCGCGAAGGCACTTACCGCATCACACAAAATTCCTGCGTCTTGTGGTTTGCCCGGCCCGGGCGACAAAAGAACCCCGTCTGGTTTGAGTTCAAGCGCTTGTTGAGTCGTTACCTCGTCATTGCGAACGACGATCGGTTCAGCACCTAACTCACCGAGATATTGCACGAGGTTGTAGACAAAACTGTCATAGTTGTCGATCACCAAAATTTTTGGTGCTGATTTTTTCATATCCTCTAGCCTGCCTGATAAATAGTGACTTACAAAGCTAATTACCGCCTCTACACTTAATAAAGACATGGCGACTTCAAAACGACGCAGTGGTGGCAGAACAACCCCAAAGGGAACAAAACCTGGTCGTGTTCACGAAACACATCGGCTCGATACATCTGATACTCACTCATTGCATGGACAAAATCTGGCTCAGGCGTCTTCTCGCTACACCCCGCCAACTTTGCGTGAGCAAAAAGTCAGCCCAACTTGGGTTCCAATTTTAATGTTTGCCCTGCTTGGCCTGGGCTCACTGGTGATTTTGCTTTACTATCTGGGTTTTGTACCAGGTGGAAGAAACAACTGGTATTTGTTTTCGGGCTTGCTCAGTGTTCTTGGCGGTTTATACACCGCAACGAAATATCACTAGTTGGCTCGACTACTGGTTGGTCGGCTATTCAACTGGCGCAACCAAATCCATGTCTTCCAAACAGTGTCGCGGTGGCGGCGGATCTTGATCTGGAGCCATTGTCATTCGCAACTCTGTTCCACAACTTGAGCATCGATAGCGAACGTTGATTCGACGCATTTCTCCTGATGGCGGTGGTGGTGGCAAGGTCGAAGTCATGCCCCGCAACATCCCCAGACCAATTTTCCAAATGTAATAGAACAGCACTGCGCCAAATAGCACCCAAATTATTTTTCCGAGCATTGGCGCCGGCTAATTTTTCAACTAGCCAAGTCGTTCGATAATTGTGGCGTTGGCCAAACCGCCACCTTCACACATCGTCTGCAAACCGTAGCGACCACCTGTGCGCTCAAGTTCGTTGAGCAGTGTTGTCATTAATCGTGTGCCCGACGCGCCGAGTGGGTGTCCGAGGGCAATTGCACCGCCATTGACATTGACTTTCTCCATGTCTGGATGCAATTCTTTTTCCCATGCCAAAACTACGGCGGCAAAGGCTTCGTTAATTTCGACAAGATCAATATCGCTTAGTTTCAGCCCAGCGCGCTCCAAAACTTTTTTTGTCGCCGGAATCGGTGCAGTCAACATATAGCGAGGGTTCTCTGCAGCGAGGGCAAAATTTACAAATCGAGCACGCGGTTTTAGACCTAGTTGCTTGGCGCGCTCTTCAGACATGATCAGAATCGCTGTCGCGCCGTCGGTGATCTGCGAAGAGTTGCCAGCCGTGACTTTGCCACCTTCTTCAAGCGGACGATAGGCGGGCTTGAGCGTCGCAAGTTTTTCTAATGTCGACTCACGAATTCCCTCGTCTGTGGTCATTAGTTTTCCCTCGACGTCAAGTGTCGGAATTATCTCGTTCTGAAAACGACCCTCGTTGGTTGCGCGGGCGGCGTAACTTTGCGATCTGACACCAAAACGATCCATATCTTCGCGACTGATATTCCATTTCTCAGCAATCAGCTCAGCCGAGATTCCTTGATTTACAAGTCCGCCATCGGCGGCGTAGCGCGCTTGCACAGTTTGACCAAATGGAAACCCATGCTTACCTTCGGCGATTGACGCGCCCATTGGTACGCGCGACATCACTTCAACACCGGCGGCAACCACAATGTCGTAAGCGCCAGCCATCACACCTTGCGCCGCAAAGTGTGCTGCTTGCTGACTTGAACCACATTGACGATCAACGGTTGTGCCAGGCACACTCTCGGGCCAACCAGCAGCAAGAATTGCGTTGCGAGCAATGTTTAGACTTTGCTCACCAACTTGCATTACACATCCCATTACAACATCATCAACCAACGCAGGGTCGATTCCGGTGCGATCAACAAGTGCCTTCAAAGAGTGCGCCGACAAATCAACCGGATGCCAATCTTTCAACCGCCCATTTCGTTTTCCACATGGCGTACGAACCGCATCTACGATCACTGCTGTTTTCATTTTCGTCTCCTTATTAAACTGACACCATCAAATTGATATCAATTGTTGTTGCTTAAGTTTGCCTTGTTCTCGGGCGAATTTCACAGTCGGACCCAAGTTTGTTGGATTAGGGCTTTGCGCTCGGGTGTCTTACAGCCTGCGGATTAAATCTGCCAATATTGAAATGCAATCCGAAGACAACCACCAAAACACTACGCAAGATCAGAATCACCGATCTGCCCGAACCCGTCGAAGACTTGCCTGCTTGGCGTTCGGTGATCGGCACCGCGATTTCTTTGACTTTGTATCCTGCCCTGCCAGCAACGACATTTGCTTCGAATGTGTCACCCAAGTAGTGACTTGGAAACGACTTGGCAAATTCGTTCAATAACGGCTTGGCGATCAACCGAAAACCAGATGTTGAATCGGTGATTTTTGTCTTGCACGCGCGAGATGCAATCAGACCAAGAACGCGCATCGCAAACCGTCGATGCCACGCAACTTTCATCGACTCATTCGAATCTCTGAACCGACTGCCAATGACCAAATGTGTCGAAGTTTTTTTCCACACATCTACTAACTCGTTTAGATGGCTCGCAGGATGTTGACCATCGGCATCACACTGAATCACCGCGTCATACCCTTCGTTCATTGCGTATCGAAAACCGCATCGCAAGGCCCCACCGACACCTAAATTAAGTTTCATTCGCAGCACGACTGCGCCTGCTTTGCTTGCTAGTTCAGCCGTCTTGTCTCCGGAGCCGTCGTCTACGACAACAACGTCGTAACCCAATTTCTTTATCTCGGCGACGACCCTGCGAATTGTTGCCTGTTCGTTTAACGCCGGCACCACAACAAGTGGAGATTTTCGCACTTCAAGTTCTACTTGTTTTTGGTTGCTTGAAGACGTTCAAGTTTTTCGCGCAATAGCGCAGTCTCTTGGGCCAACGAATCAACCCGGCGTTGATTACCTGAGATGCTGACCGTTAATTGCAAGAACAACAACGCCACACCCACCGCGGTAATTGCGATTAGTAAGGCAATTGGTGAAAGTTTCAGCCAGGTAGCCAACGGGGTCATCATCGGCAAGAGTAAAGACGCAAACACGCCGAGTGCGCAGATCATCAACCAACCGGTGGTATATCGAAAACTGATCTTGCGTCGCCGCGAAAATTTAATCACCAGCAACCCGAATGCAATGCAACCACCAGCCAACTCAAGTGTGTGGATTAAATCAGCAGACATCACCCAAACTCTAACATTCAACAGAAATGATCAAACTTTATGTTCTTGAGATTCGTTCCACACTTCACGAAGCCCTTGCGAAAGGGACCATTTTGGTTGCCATTGAAGAAGTAACTTTGCTTGGGAAATATCGGCTTGCGTCGAGTTGATTTCTCCGAATCTTTCTTGATTTGAAGAACTAATCCTCAATTTACGACCGATGACATCAGCCAAAGAGATTATTAATTGCTCAACCGTGGAGGCGATTCCGGTTCCTACATTTATGATGCCAAAGTGCAAGTCTGAAGTGATTGATCTATGCACTGCATCGAGTAAATCTTCAATAAATATATAGTCTCTCGCTGGTCGAATATCCAAGACGCTAATTTCATCACCTTTTAGTGCCTGAGAAATAATAGAAGGAATCAGAAATCGCGAACTTTGCCCCGATCCGAAAACGTTAAACGGTCGAAGAACAATTACTTCAACTCCGAACTGTTTTGCATAAAATGAGCAAAGTTGTTCACCGAGAAGTTTTGATAATGCATAGGGATTCGCAGGATCAATTTCGTCTGTTTCTTTTATTGGGGTACGTAGTTTGGATGAATATAAATACGTACTCAAAAAAATCATTTTTGCATTATTTCTTCGACAAAAATTCAGTGCATGTGAAGTACTAACCGAGTTCGACTGTATAAATTCAGTAGGGTTTTCCCAACTTGCGGGAACAAATGTCAACCCTGCCAGATGAACCAGATAATCCGATGCAGGAAATTCATCCCAAGTATCCCTTTTAGGTTTACGTCCCATCAATCGGCGCTTGGCTAAAACATTGAATCCATGACGAGATAAGTCGCGTGAGATATGTCGGCCTAAAAAGCCATCTGAACCAGTTACGAGAACTGATTTCATGACTAATTTTTTCTCTCAATGATCAAAGAATACACTTTTTTTGCTTTTTCTCTTAGTACATCTTCCGAAAACAATTGCTTGGACTTGCTTAAGTTCTCAGTCATAGCAAATTCAACTAATTCATCATCTCTGAGTGCCTTGATTAATGCCGTTGCCGTACTTGTGATTTGATTCGGCTCGACCAAAATTCGCTCACCCCATTGGTAAACCATTCTCCGGCGCATGATGTTGCAGTCTGAATCGGAAACGCCCCCATACACATGGCTTCTTTTACTGTGGCGGGCAAGCCGTCAGAAAGTGACAATCCGAGTGCGGCCCGCGACTTTAAAAACATTTCTTGAATATCGCTGTTCAAAAGTTTATGCTTTCGAGCAATTACCAGGCGCGTACCCATTTTCTTCTT
>BGOG01000020.1 GCA_003569125.1 Acidimicrobiaceae bacterium
AAAAGTGCAGTGAGCGCCCAGAAAAATATCTAAGAATTCAGTTCGCATGCCATTGGTCGCATAGTCAATTACTCGGGGGTGCTTTGAGACAAACCGTTCTTTTACGATCGCGCCCATCCGAAACACTGTGTAACCCATGTCGGCCAAAGTCTCTGCGGCAGCCACGTATGTATTGATTTCAGAATCTCGAAAATTATGATAAGACCAATCTCGAGATTTACTCCAATTTAATGGATCAGATTTAGACAGGAATGCACTGTCTCGAACATTCAGACACATTATTTTATCGTGTTTTGAAATGTTATTTCGTAATAGAAACTCCTCACCGATTCGCTCTTCGTCACTTGTGAAGCGTAGAGGGGATGGCTGTCGAACAATCCGAATTTATCTTCGCGAGTTGACTCTTGGTAAAAGTGGCTCCTTTTAGTTCTTTTGCTTATGTCATTTAAAAGCCACCCCCATTCGCCAGTCTTAAAATTGAACTCGCGTTTCCACATTTTTTCTAGCGCTAAATTGCAACTTTTTATAGAAGTCGCACAGCCAATATCCAAATTGCGAGACTTTGATCGTTTTTTCATCGCTCTAATTCTCAATACGCTTATTTCGGTGTTGAAAGCAAAGTGTCCTAGCCTGTCATTTATGATTGGGTGGATGTTGACCCGAATGACTCGAGAGAGCAGCAACAGCAAACCTACGTAAATGAGCGCAAATGGCAGTAAAAGTAATTTTTTGTACCCATAACCTGAGCAACTCTGATTTTCTGCAGAAGTTTGCCCTTAAGACTCATTCGGCGAATTCTAGTTGTGACGGATGATGGTTGCTGATTACGTTGCGAACGTTTTAGAATGTCCACATAGCCCGACTTGCCGATTGGCAAGCGATCATCGGGGGAAGTAAAACCGAAACAAAAGTTTCTGGTTCATCACCCGAAAGGTCAAACGAGTTACACATGTTCAATATGTTCGTTACATCCGCCGAAGAAAGTAAGAAGTTTGTTGACGTCGTAATCCCATGGTGGGGTTGGGAGATGTTGATCGCGGTATTCGTTGTGCGTTATTGTTCGACCTGCTGTTGCGCCATAGAACAGCACATGTTGTCGAGCCCAAAGAGGCGCTTCAGCAAACTGCTTTGTGGCTCACACTCGGCTTGGTTTCACCGGCGTTATCTATGCAATGTTCAAGGGACAGGCGAAGGCACGTCAGCGGCCGTCGAATACCTTTCGGGCTACCTAATTGAATACAGCCTTTCAATCGACAACGTTTTCGTGTGGGCAATGATTTTTGTCCACTTCAAGGTGCCCAACCAATACCAACATCGAACACTTTTTTGGGGAATATTTGGCGCACTAGTGATGCGATTTATTTTTATCGCGTTGGGAGTGCAGGTGATCACCCGTTTGAGCCGCTGTTGGTGGTGTTTGGAGTTTTCTGATCTACACGGGAATAAAAATTATGAGAAGTGGTGACAAAGAGTCGAATCCGTCCGAGATGCGAACGATGAAGCTATTCGTAAATTCGTCCCATCTGTCGACCAATACGACGGACAAAAAATGTTTACACGCGTAAATGGCCGACGACTAGCGACTCCGCTGCTTGCAGTGCTCGTGCTGGTCGAAGTTTCGGATGTCGTGTTCGCCGTTGACTCGGTGCCAGCAGTTCTGGCCGTGAGCCGCGAGCAATTTATCGTCTTCGCCTCTAACGCGTTTGCGATTCTTGGCTTGCGATCGCTTTATTTCGTGCTCGCCGACATGCGTGAGCGTTTCGTTTATATGCCACTGACAATTTCGTCGTTGCTGATCTTCGTCGGTATCAAAATGTCGGTAGGTATTTGGTATCACATACCGACAGTTTGGTCTCTTGGTGTAATTATTGGTTTGCTCGCCTTCGGTGTTGGCGCTTCTGTGCGCCACGACCATCGCAACAGAGGCTGAATAACACTTATCAACTAGCCTTCGCTCGTGGCGATTGCGGATACAGATATTGAACGACTGCGCGAGTCGGTGTCGATTATCGACACGATTCAGGGATATGTGCAGTTGCGTCGCGTGGGTCGCAACTGGGTTGGGCTTTGTCCGTTTCATGCCGAGAAATCCGGCTCGTTCAATGTTCGTGAAGAAACTCGCCGTTACAAGTGTTTCGGCTGTGGAGCGTCGGGCGATGTGTTCAAGTTCATCCAAGAAATTGAGCACCTTGACTTCGTCGGCGCAATTGAACACATCGCGGGCAAAGCCGGATATCAACTCACATATACGACTGGTGGGCAAAGCAAAGATCGGCAACGCTCAAAACAATTAACCGAAATCATGTCGCAAGCCGTCGAGTGGTATCACAACCGACTTTTGACGGCGCCCGATGCGCGAGTGGCACGAGAATACTTGCGCGATCGAGGTTTGTCGGGCGATGTTGCGCGCGAGTTCAAACTTGGTTGGGCACCAGACGACTGGGATGCATTGTCGCGCGACCTTGGCGTGTCGATCGACTTGTTGCGCGAAACAGGTCTCGGGTTCGTCAACAAACGAGGCAAGGCGCAAGATTCGTTCGCGCGCGAGTGATGTTTCCGATTTTTCGTGATTCGGGTGAGCCCGTTGCGTTCGGCGGGCGAATTCTGCCCGGCAGCACTGATCCTGCGAAATATAAAAACTCGCCAGAGACGGCGATCTACGCAAAATCTAAAACGCTATATGGGTTGAATTGGGCGAAAGCCGAAGTCGTCACGGCCGATGAAGTAATAGTTTGTGAGGGATACACCGATGTGATCGGTTTTCAACGCTCTGGCATAAAACGCGCTGTCGCCACGTGCGGTACTGCGCTGACCGAAGATCACGTTCGACTATTGAAGCGATTCGCGACGAAAGTCGTCTTGGCATTTGATGCCGATAACGCGGGGCAAGGTGCGGCCGAAAGATTTTATGAATGGGAGAAGAGATACAAAGTGCAGGTCAGCGTCGCTCATTTTCCGCAAGGCAAAGATCCGGGTGATTTAGCGAACAGCGACCCAACAGCCCTAGCGAGTGCAGTCGCGAACGCTCAACCGTTTTTAGGTTTTCGATTGCAACGAGTTCTTGACGGAGGATCTCTCGTCTCACCAGAAGCGCGCTCGCGCACAGCCGAGCAGGCAATGGCCGTGATCAACGAACATCCCGACACGAATGTGCGAAAACTTTATGCGGGTCAAGTGGCGACTCATGTAGGTATGCCTGTTGTTGATTTCGTGCGGCTTGCCGAGCGCGGAATCAAAAACCCAACTATCAATATTCCGGCAGCGGCAAATTCGCGTCGTAGCGAATCAGCAGAGTTTGTAGTTTTGGCGTTGATGTTTTCTCAGTGGGAGATAATCGCCAATTGGTTATCAGAAGCACTATTCGTAGATGAGATATATCGGCGGGCCTTTCTTGCCGTAGCCCAGGCCGAGGGAGACGTCACGAAAGCCCTAGAACTAGCCGATCCAGAGGCGCGCGAAGTTTTAGAGCGGGCCGCGGTTGCAGATGTAGAGACTCAGCCGATTCGCGAAGCCTGGAACCTGCTTTCTGCGGCGGTGCGTCGAGAACTTGCGCATCGAGTGACAATCACCGACCCAGAGCAGATTCGTGTTGACAGGTCGGCGAGATTGTTGCTTGAAAATCTTGAGGTCCCAAATATGGCAGAATCTTCGGCAGAGCAATTATTGGGTTGGTTAAATAATCGGGTGGGGGAACACGAATGACGTCATCGTCAACAAGAGACACTCTTGGGTCCGACTCTGTTCGCCTTTACTTAAATGAGATCGGACATGTCGATCTTTTGTCCGCGGACGAAGAAAAAGATCTTGGTAAAAAATTAAAGCAGGCATTGTCGCCCAAGAAAAACTTCATCACGCCGCGGATAAGTTAGATTTTCGGGTCGTCGTCGATTGCAGCGCACAGTCAAGGATGGCGAAAAAGCGAAGATCATATGGTCAGGGCAAACCTGCGTCTCGTTGTCTCAATCGCGCGTCGCTATGACCGAAAAGAATTACAACTCGCCGATTTAATTCAAGAAGGCAACATTGGATTAATGCACGCCGCGACAAATACGACTATGAAAAAGGTTTCAGTTCTCGACCTATGCGACGTGGTGGATTCGTCAGTCAATGACTCGAGCGTTGGCAGACCAAGGTCGAAATATTCGCATCCCCGGTCACATGATGGAGATCGTCAACCGTGTGCAGCGCTCTGAGCGCGATCTGACGAGTGAGCTTCGACGCAACCCGACGCCAGAAGAAGTTGCGGCGCGTTGCAGCCTCTCGGTTGAAAAACTATTGGAAATAATGCACTCGCGATACCTACGACAAGCCTGGACGCCCCAGTTGGACACAATACCGACGACTTGACTGTTGGTGACACGATCGCCGATAGCGACGAAAACGATCCGCTTGGAGCCACCGAGAAAAGTCAACTGCATGATGCAGTCGAGCAAACGCTAAAAGACTTGCCACCGCGCGAACAAGAAATAGTTGCGATGCGTTTTGGCATCGGAGAACACAAACGTATTTACACGCTTGAGAGAGTCGCTGAAAAAATGCATGTGACCAGAGAGAGCGTGCGACAGATCGAGCAAAAGACTTTGGCACGGATGCGTCACCCTCACAACAGTGCCAACCTGCGCGCTTTCTTCGAAGATAAATAACTGGTTCTAAATAGTTAGATCTACCACTGGCTCCCATTTGCGCGAAGTCCAAGAGTTGATTAGCGCCTGTTGCACGCTGACAACATCGACGGCTTCTTTGAACCCAGGAGAATATGTCTTGCCTGTTGCCAAGGCATTCATAAAGTTCAGATCTTCGATTGCCACGAGGTCTTCGAAGCCGATCGCGTTGGCCATGCCCGGGGCAAATGCACCGTGAAACGGAAACCGATCTCCACCGAAGATTGTTTTGTATCCGGTATTGACGCCTTCTTATCGTTTGTAAAACTGTAATTCGTTTAGTTTTTCGAGATTCCAAGACAGTGATCCCTCGGTTCCGTAAACCTCAAATGCTTTTGACTTTCAGGACCGACCATCGACCGACTTGTTTCGAAGTTCCTGTTGCACCATTTTCGAAGTTGCACAACATCGATGCGAAATCTTCGTTTTCTACTTCGCCTTTTGGGTCGGTGGCTTTGCCTCGACCGTAATGACTAGCAGCGCCACTTGGCAATGGTCGATGAGTGATCGTATTGTTTTTCATGCCGGTTACTTCTGAAATACCGCCAACCAAAAAGTGAGCGAGCGAAACTGAGTGGCTGAGAATATCGCTCGTCACGCCGACGTAACCTGCCTGTGCAAATTTGAATCGCCAAGTCAGCAACCCAAGTTCGTCGCTGCCATACATCGACAAGAATCTGCCGCGATAATGAGTGAGCGTCCGATCGCTCCGCTCGCGATCAACTCGCGCGCGTGAATAACCAATGGCGACCACAGATAGTTGTAGCCGACACCAGTCGGCGTTGAATGTTTTTTTGGCGATGTTGTAGGCCTCAACTGTTTGTGCTGGCGTGCACCGATTGGTTTTTCACTAAAAATTGCTTTTCCTGCAGCAGCTGCTGCCGCAATCATCGGCACATGCAACATATTTGGAGCGGTAACCCAAACAGCGTCCACATCTTTTGCCGAAACTGCTTCTTCAAAACCAGCCACTGCGCGCGCAAAACCAAAATCGTTGACTGCTCTGTCGCGACGGCTTTGTTCGACATCTGCACAGACCACGAGTTCTGGTTTGAACTCTGCATCTGGAAACAGCGAGGAGATTCGCAAAGCGGCACGACTGTGGGCTTGACCCATCCATCCGAGGCCCAATACAGCAATACCGATTCGTTTTTTCATTTTCTTCTCCGTTGTGTTTAGTTATTAAGTTGTTTTTCTGAATTAATTGCTGACTCGACCGCGAGCAGAGGTCATCGGCACGCGCGGGTCAATTTGTTGCGTCTTCCACTCGTCACGAATCCAGTGATGACTCGGATCATCGCAGAATGCCATCGTTCGATCTTCGGCAGGGCCAGCCAAAACATTCAAGAAATACATCGGGTACTCTGGCGCGGCAATTGAAGGCCCGTGATAGCCAGCAGGCAAAATGTAAACATCACCATCGCTGAGCGTGACCGTGTCGTCGACAGAACCATCGACTGTGTATGCATGAAAGTAGCCTCGGCCCTCGGAGGAACCGTGATCTGATTGTTGTTTGCCGATTCTGAAGTAATAGATCTCTTCGTTCATATTCGGACAACCGGCGATGCCGTCATGTCGATGTGGCGGCCACGAAGACCAATTTCCGCCAGGTGTGAGAACTTCGCAGATGATTATTCTGTCGGCACCTTGAAATGAATCTGGTGTGGCGATGTTGTTGACCTGACGAGTGGCGAACCCCGCACCGCGCGGCTCAACCGGCACGGTGCCGGCCAAACCGTGGTGAGCGGGAAACTCTTTTGTGGCCATGGATGTGCACACGGCAACTTCGCCAGCGTCAGCCGACAGCGAGAATTTAGAGCCAACGGGGGCGTAGAACCAATCTGCAACTGCAGCAAATACTCCAGGTCGGCCTGCAAGCGAGTATTTCTTGTCTTTGCAATTCACACTCGCCGAAATCGCCGAGAGCGGAATAATCACCGCTTCACGATTGTTGAGATCAATTTCGACCGTGTTGTTTTTGGTCATGCTCGAAAAGTCGTAGACATCAATTCCGCAATATGTCCAACCTGCAGTTTTCGCGTCCAATGAAACTGGTCGGGTTTCGCGACGAAGTGAACCCTGCGGGTAATACCAACTTGATGTTTTGCCCATTTTATTTGGTGACGCCTCTACTTAGTTGCGCCGTGCACGAGTTGCGCTGCTCGGTCAATGGCTTTTTCGACGTCATCATCATATGGAAATAGTAACGGTCGACCCGCGACTAATCCGATTACGTTGGGTATTTTCATTGCATCGGACCATTGACTAAAAGTTGCATCCAAATTTTCGCCTGGGTCGCCACCCAACAACAAAATCGGCAATGTCGTTGAACCACCCAAAGATTTATGGCTCGTCCATGCAGGAAGCTTGAGCCAGGTCAAACCAGAGTAAGAACCGAGACCTGCGGCGATCGAGATAATTTTGTCGAGTCTGTCTGTGGAGCGATCAAGCATCGGCAAACCATTCACATCTTTCGTGTACGGCAAAGGTTCGACCAAGCAGACGATGTTTCTCTCGGCCAACAATCGCATCGCGTCGACGACGTATTCAATCGTTTTACCGACGCCCGCATCGGTATTTTCGATTCGCAATAATACTTTGCCGCCGTCAAGGCCAAGCGACGCAATGTGGTCGGCGTCGTATGCCGTCATCGGGTCATCAAGTCCCCACATTGAGCCGAGATATCCGCCACGGTTCATCGTGCCGAAAATAAGTTTCGACTCGAGGGCTCCAAGCCAAGCAAGTTCTTCGACAATGTCTGCGCTTGCCAATAAACCGTCTACCAATGGATTGCTCAAACTTCGTGTCAGCCGATCTAGCAATGAATACCTGTCGGCGATTGCGAATGGATTATTTCCTGCGGCGATTATGCCCCTCGCGGTGTGATCGGCGGCAACGATCAACAACCTGCCATCTTTTCCGATTAGTTTTCGCCGTTTGCGATTCGAGACTGCGTCTACAAATGATTGCGGAGCGCGCACTCGCGCATCAAGAAGATCTTGGTATCTCTTTTGTGTTAAAACCGTCATAATTTAGCCAGTTTCTTCAGTTTCTTCAGTGTCTTCAGTTAGCAGTTTTTGTTTGGTCAGCAATAAAAGATCGCAAAACTTGATCAGTTGGCATCGCATCAGCACAAGTAAGTTTTGTCGCAACATATGCACCAGCAGCATTGGCGAACTCGCCAATTTCGCGAATTGACCAATTATGAATCAGACCGTGCGAAAGCGCACCACCGAATGCATCACCCGAGCCGAGACCGCACACAAGTTTGATCTTGAGCGGCGCAATTCGAATTCGTTCTTCGGCGGTCGCCAGCATTACACCTTCGGCGCCGAGTTTGACTATTGCGAGTGATACGCCATCGGTGAGAAACTTGTCGGCAATCTTGTCCGGGTCGGTTAGACCGATCGCCATCTCGCACTCGGCTTTATTGCCGACGACAACCGAACAATGGGCGATTGCTGCTCGCGCGGCAACACCAGCGTCATCTTTCGAAGCCCAAAAACTTGGCCGATAGTCGAGATCAATCACCGTGTGTGTTTTGCGACTTCGTCGCGTGAGCCACTGCATCGACGATTTGGCCGTTTCGCCATGCGACAGCGCACAGCCACTCATCCAAAAAACTGCACAGTCATCGATTAGCGAAGGCGGCACCGAGTCGGCGACGATCGTCGTATCGGGGGCATTTGGTTGGCGATGAAAAATAAGTTTCGGATCTTCAGGTGGGTCAAGAGCGGCGAGCACGACCGGGGTTAAACCATCTGGCTCACTCGTGACGTATTTAGTATCAACGTTCCAAGAGTTGAGTTTGTTGACGATGTATTGCCCGAGTGCGTCTGAGCCAACTTTTGTGAGCAGTACCGCGTGGTTGCCGAGTTTGGCTGCGGCAACTGCGACATTGCTGGGGCTGCCGCCGACACTCTTAGAAAAAGTTTGTTCGCTGCCGAATGACGCGCCAGCCTCGACGCCGTACAAGTCGATGCTGACTCGACCGACGGTGACGACAGTATTTTTCATCGTGGATCAGTTTAAGCACTGAACATCAAGTTTTTTGAATTGACAGTAGACAGCGAGTAGTTTTCTTGCATGCGTATCGCGGTTTTTGGTGCTGGTCGAATGGCCGAGATTCGAATTGAAGACATGGTCAAAGATTCCCGGATTAAAAACATTTCGGTAATCAATCGCTCACCCGAAAAAGCCGAATCGTTGAAGTCAAGATTTGGTATTGAGATCGTCTCCGAAAAAGATTTCAAGCCCCAAGATTTTGATTCGTATGTGATCACTACCGGCACTTCGCATCACGCCCAAGCACTTGACTTAGTTTTGGGGCCGAAGCGCAAGATTTTGTGCGAGAAGCCGATCGCTCTCGAGTTAAAAGACACTGATGCGGTTTTGGATCGTGCAAGAAAGGCTGGCGCCGAGATTCAAGTTGGATTTCAGCGACGATTTGATCCGCCAATTGCGAAAGCCAAGCAACTAATCGACAGCGGTTCGGTCGGCACGATGTATCACATTCGATTTATGTCGAACGATATTGAGCCATCGTCACGAGAATTTCTTGCTGGCAGCGGCGGAGTGTTTCGTGATCTTCATGTGCACGATTTTGACTTGGCCGAGTGGCTATGTGACGAACCGATAGCTGAGGTTTTTGCAACGCGCCGAGTTCGCGAGTTTCAGCAATATGCCGAGTTTGATGACGGCGATGTTTCGCTAATTCATGCGATGACAAAATCTGGTGTGCAAATCAGTATCTCAGGCACTCGTCACGACCCGCGCGGGCACGATGTGCGTTTTGAAGTGTTCGGCTCGAAAGATTCGTTGAGCGCGGGTCTTTCTCCGCGGACTCCACTCAATTTGCTCGATGCCGGGATCGAACTAAGCGCCTCGCCCTATACGGGTTTCGTCGACCGGTTCAGAGAAGCGTTCAGAGAAGAAACCAAGGCCTACATCGAATGGATTGCCGGTAATCGAACGAATCCGTGCCCACCAGATTCTGCACGCAGTGGAATCTGTGTAGCGATTGCCTGTGAAATCTCGGCAAGAGAAAAACGGGTTGTAAAGGTTGCTGAAGTCAGAGGGTCATGACGCGTTTGAAAGTCGCACTAATTGGTCTCGGGCGCATGGGTCGAGTTCATGCGGAGGCACTTGCTAAATCAGCCACAGTTGAAGTAGTCGCAGTGGCAGACCCGTCGCCACAGTCGCGTGAGTTCGCTAAAACTATTTTTTCGAGTGCCGCAATGTTTGATAACTACGAACAGGCACTGGTGCATGATCGTGTTGAAGCATGTGTGATCGCATCGCCAACCCCACTGCACCCACAAATGGTGCGAGATGCGCTTGCACATGGCTTGCATGTGTTGTGTGAGAAACCATTGGCACTCGACACAAAAATTGCCGATGAACTGGCGATAAAAGCAACGAGAGCAAACTTGGTTTTGCAGATTGGTCACTGGCGGCGATTCTCGCCACCGTGGGCGACAGCCAAGAGATTGCTGGACAGCGGAATTATCGGCACACCGATCATGATTCGTCTTTCACAGTGGGATGCAAACTCGCCACCAGCAAGTTTCTGCGATGTAACTGTTAGCGGCGGCTTGGCGATTGATTGTGGCGTTCACGAATATGACCTTGCCGAGTGGTTTTTCGGTTCACCCGTGCGTGCGGTTCGTGCGTGGAATTTAACTTTGGTCGAAAAATCGTTGGCGACTGTTGGTGACGTAGATAACTTGTGCGCAGTTCTTGAATTTGATGACTCGAGAACAGCGTTCGTAGATCTCTCACGAAATTGCCGTTACGGAGATGATGTGCGAACCGAAATTCTCGGCTCGGATGGGGCAATTTATGTTGACTTGCTGCCCACCGGTCGAACCCGTCTGGCAACTAAAGATGGCGTCGTTGAGGTTGAAGGTTCGCAAGTCGCAGACGCGACCGCTGCTGGTATTCAAAATCAATTAGATACATTCGCACGAGAAGTTTCGGTACGAGGTTCGACTGATTTTGCCGGCGGTGAAGCCAGTGCACGATCAACACAGATCGGCCATGCCGTGAACTTGGCGGCGAGAACTGCCGAGCGAATTGAAGTTTGAGATGTACGAAAAATTTGAAGGCCGAATTGTTTTGCATCAAGACGATGTCGGAATGTGCCATGGTGCCAATATCGCCTTTGGTGAACTTTCGGCACTTGGCTCGATAACAAGTGGCTCGGTTATGGTGCCGTGCCCGTGGTTTCGTGAAGCCGCCGAGATGGCTGCGAAAAACACAGAACTGGATCTCGGAGTACATCTAACTTTGACCGCAGAGAAAGAGTTCTATCGCTGGAGGCCGCTATCTAGTGCTAGTAAATCGAGCGGATTAGTCGATGACGACGGTTATATGTGGCGTGACGTCAGTTCGGTTCGTCGCAATGCCAAGGTTGATGCTGTTGCGTTAGAACTGCGGGCGCAAATAGATTTTGCGGTTGCCAGCGGTTTCGATGTGACGCATCTGGACGCGCACATGGGGGCAACACTCGCCCCAGAATTCTGTGCGATCTATCTGGCGCTCGGAGTCGAGTATCGACTGCCGGTTTTGCTGACGAAAAAACTCTCGCAGTATGGGCCGAATAATCACATAGTTGGTGTATCTGACGATCAGTTTTCTGAGTTCGTTGAGATCGCCGAAAAAGTAAACCAACCTATTTTTGATCGTGTGCTTGAAACCAATTTCAGCCGAACAAGCAGGCAGGGTCTTGCAAGCGATGCCTATCAAACAATGTTTACGCAAAATCTGACCGGCTTAACATTTGCCGCACTGCACCCAAATGCACCTGGTGAAGTTGAAGTGATCGAACCAAATCAGTTTCACGTGCGCACCCAAGAGTACGAAATATTTAGTTCGAAATCGTATCTGTCATGGCTTGAAAAAAAAGAAATCAAGCCAATCGGGATGCGCGAACTTCGCGACGTGATGCGGCTAACAAAATAGCAAACTAATTAGTTTTAGAAATATGTTCAGAGATGCCAAAACTATTGGTTATTAGTTTTGTGCCGAGCAAGACAACCAGAGCAGTAGTTGCCAAGAAAACTGGAAACGTCCATACTCCAACGCGCTCAAGAAGTTGACCTGCCAGCCAGGGCAATGTCGTTGAGCTCAAGCCTGCAGTACCGACGATGCGGGCGGTCATTTTGCCTGAAAGCGAGGTGCGATTACCGATAAACCCGAACATCAACGGAAACTGCGGTGCAGCAGCGACCCCGTAGATGAATGCACATGGAAGCAATATTGAATCGAACCTGAAATACAAAGCAAGGCAAACGCCAACATTTAATATCGCGCCGAGTTGAATTGCCAAAATACCGTGGCTCTTGCGCGCGAGAAACACGGTTGCGAATCGGCCGAGCATGAAACCAATCCAATATGTCGAAGTCAAAATTGCGGCTTCAGTTTTAGACAAACCAATTTTCGTGCCGTATGTGTAGATCCAGGTGACGAAGACGACCTCAAGTGCCACGTAAGCGAGAAAAAACATCACAACTAGTGCAATCTGTTTGTTCGAAATATCTGATTGGTCCGATCTGGTCTCTAAATGTGGATCAGTTGGTTGTTGGTGGTTCAAGACGATGATTGCGATTGTCGCAATTGCCGCACCAGCAAACCAAAACGCGAGTGCCGAGTCGCCGCGTATCGCGTCTGATCCGCGCACAATCAAAGGGCTTAAAATTGCCCCAACACCGAACATCGTGTGCATCAACGCAAGTCGGGGACCGACCCGTTCTTTGAGTTCCCAAACGATCAAAGTATTGCAACCGACATCTGACGTTGAAACTGAGGCACCAAAAAGAAAAAACATCAGGGCGAGGATCATCCGAGCCGAGATAAAAGGTACACATGCGAGACAAGTTGCGGAGATCAGCAATGATGTGCCAATGAGTCGATTGCCAAAACCTTTGTCGTACCCCCGCGCAAAAACTTGTGTGCCCACGATGTAACCGAGGCCATATGTAACAAGAACAATGCCGACTGAAGCGATAGTTGTGCCGACTTGTTCGGCTAGCAACGAAATCGAAGGCCCGATTAGCCCAAAAGCCATACCAACAACTAGAAACACCGCGAAGTAGGCGCGATGAGACCTTGTCTGGGTTTGCGGATTTTCTACATCGTTCACCCCGAGCACGCTACGACTTGCGGGGTCGCTGATTGTGGATTACTCGTAGAAATCATCGAAAGCAATTTGTCGACTGCCTCTATTCGCGTCGCCCACGCCAAGTTTTTCTCAGTTCGACTCGTCGCCCAAACCAAACCGATGAGTTCACCATCGCGGTTGATCAAAGGTCCACCCGAATTGCCAACGACAACTTTTGTTTCGACTTCAAGTCCGGGGCGAGAAACTTTATTTTTAAGATAAATGTCCTCGGTGTCGATCCGCAATATCTCTCGAATTTGTGCTGGGCGAACAACTTGCGCAGCATCTTCGTAGGCGACGAAATAGGCGCTCTCGTCCTTGACGGCATTCGCAAATTTGAGCGGCGCAAGCTTCGTTTTTGACGCTTTGCTGGTTGGTAAATAGAGCAGGGCCAAATCGAGGTTTATATCTATCGCCACAACTTTTGCGTCGAGCATTTGACCGCTCGTGGTAGTTATCGAAGTCACCTTTTGTCCGGCTACGCCGTGCGCGACAGTCAGCACCAAGCCATCGCCGATGACAGTGCCGACGGTTTGGGTTGGAGAACTTTTGCAGCCACTTGAGTTGAGCAAAACCACAGAGTCAAATCTCTCGGGCATGATTCGAGATCGTGCGTAAATGAAAACACTCAACAGCACGAGGCTCAATGCCAGAGCAACTAAATGTTTTTTCGGCTTGATATAAAAATATTACTTGAGTGAGCGGGTTTGCTGTAGTTTGAAGGTCGTCCGAAAAAGGTTTAGAGAATCAAATAGATACAAATAGACAAGGGAAGCAAAATGAGCAAGACCAAAGTTTCAGTTGTTGATCGCCTAGTTGGCAACCCGATTTCGTGGGGTGTTTGCGAAGTACCCGATTGGGGCTTTCAATTAGACGCAAGAACTGTACTGGGCGAGATGAAAGCGGTCGGTCTTAAAGCAACAGAACAAGGGCCAGTCGGCTATTTGGGAAGCACACCGGAAGAGGTCTCAAAAGTAGCCAACGAATTCGGTTTGCCGATCGTCGGCGCTTTCGTTCCATTAATAATGCACGATCTTGCGCAACGCGCTGCGATGCGCAAGGCGATTCATTTCTCGGCGAATCTTCTCAGCGAGACCGGTAAAGGTTTTTTCATCACTGCAGTCGTCGTCGACGAATCGTGGGGCAAGCGATTTAAATTATCCGATGCCCAGTGGCAAGCAATGTTCGATGGCTTCGCCGAAGTCGATGAGATCTGTGCGAGTTATGGAATTCGCCAAGTATTGCATCCACACTTGAATACGCTTGTTGAAACCCAAGACGATGTAAACCGAGTGCTGGCTGGGTCGAATGTTCGTTGGTTGCTCGATACTGGGCACATGCTGATCGGCGGTACCGACCCCGTGAAGTTTGCGCGAGAAAACTTTTCTCGAATCGACCACTTTCACGTGAAAGACGTAAAGATGAATATTGCCAAGCGGTTTTTGGCCGGTGAAATTACTTTGATGGAAGCAACTCGCGATGGCGTGTTTTGTGCGGCGGGCGATGGCGACGTCAAACTTGCTGAGGCAATCGGGGTAATGGAGTCAAATGGCTATGAGGGTTGGTATGTACTTGAACAAGACATGGCGATCGTCGGCGACCAACCTCGTGATTCGAAAATTTCAACCGCAGGTGTGCGTCGAAGTATCGGTTTTCTAGCAAAACTTGGCTAGCCAATTTGCTAGATAATTATTAGCTATCTAGCTATCTAACTATCTAGCTATCTAACTATCTAGATAATGGCCTCGCGAGTTGTTCGCTAGTCATTTTGTCGGCTACCTTATATCGGGCAGGAATTCTCCTGCTCGAATAACTATGCATAAAGGGGAAATAAATGAAGATCCAAAAAACATGGGGAGTCGTCATTGGTGCAGTAGCACTTTTGGCTCTCGCCGCATGTGGTGGTTCGTCGGATACAGCATCTGACTCCGCTGCAACAAAGAATGCAACCGTTACAGCAGGCGAAGACATCACAATCGCAGTTATCACTCACGGTGATGACGGTGTGTTCTGGTCAGTAGCTCAAAAAGGCGCAGAGGCTGCTGGTGCAGCTCTTGGTATCACAATGAACTACCAAGGTGCAAACAACAACGCACAAGATCAAGCACAAATGATTGAGCAAGCAGTGACTGACGGTGTAGACGGTATTGCCGTTTCACTTGCAGATCCAACAGCTCTTGATGGTGCAATCAAAAAAGTTATTGCAGCAGGAATTCCGTTGATCACACTCAACTCAGGTTCAGACCTCTTCAAGGGCCTCGGCGCGATTACGCACGTTGGTCAAGACGAGACTGTTGCTGGTCATGGTGCTGGTGAGCGTTTGAAGGCCGCAGGCGGAAAAGTAATGCTTTGCGCAAAGCAAGAGCAGAGCAACGTCGCCCTCGAGACCCGTTGTAACGCAGCAGCCGAAACATTCGGTGGCAAAGTTATTCAGATCACAACTTCAGGCGACGCAGACCGTGTTGCTCAGCAAGGTGAGATCAAAGCAGCGATGGATGCCGATGCAACAATTGACTCGTTCCTTGGAACAGGTCCGGTTATCGCAGTTGACGGCGCAAATGCAGCCGCAGAACTCGGTCGCGTAATGCCAACAGGTGGTTTTGACCTCTCAACAGAAATTCTTGAGTACATCAACTCCGACAAGATGACATTCACGATTGACCAACAGCAGTTCCTTCAGGGATACCTTGCTGTTGTGTTCCTCTACTTGAACATCACCAACAAGAACACCGTTGGTGGCGGATTGCCAGTTATGACAGGTCCAGGATTTGTTGACAAGTCAAACGTTGTCGCAGTTCAGGAGCTTGTAGCAAAGGGAACTCGTTAATTAGTTCGTTAATCACGAATTAATTGAATAGTTTGTATTTATCGAAGTTGGTTCGCTCGCTCAGAAGTTAGGGCGGGCGAACCAACCCGATTAATTTTCAGAAGCAAATTTGATTTTGATTTAGCTAGCTGTTTAGTGTTTACAGAATTCAACGGGGGATTACAGAGTGAGTGAATTTGATGACTTGACTCCGCTCAAGCAAAGTGACGAAAGAATCACTTATCGAGGTCCACTCAAGAGGTTGTTGATTTCTCCAGAAATCGGCGCACTGATCGGTGCCGTCGTCGTGTGGGCGTTCTTCTGGGGCAATGGTGACAAATTTGGTACAGCAGGCAGCACCGCCAACTTTTTAGACGTAGCAGCGCCACTCGGAATCATGGCAGTTGCGGTATCGCTATTGATGATTGGTGGAGAGTTCGACCTTTCGGCTGGTGTAATGACCGGTGCTAGCGGCGTATCTATCGCGCTGATGGCTAAGTATTTCACCGATGGTGGTATTTCGCTTTGGGTTTGTATTCCGGCAGCATTTTTACTGGCAGGTTGTATCGGCTGGTGGAACGGGTTTTTGGTCAATAAAACAGGTTTGCCCAGTTTTATCGTGACGCTCGGTTCGTTCTTCGTGATCAAGGGTGCCAACCTTGTTTTTTCTAAGCGCATCAACTCGCTCGTCAACGTCGCTGGAGTCGAAAAAGCACACGGATACAAATTTTTTAAGGCTTTTCTGGGTGGAGAAAATAAATTTGGTGACACAAAATATCGTGATCTAATTTTCATCGTCGGTGGAATCTTGTTCGGGGTGTTGCTGATCATCGGGTTTGCCGAACAGTCTCTTGTGCGTCTAGAAAAAACTTCAATGACGTCGTTGTTCATTGCGTTGATCGGGTCTCTTGCTGGTGTCGCGGGCGTGCTGGTATTGCATCGAACAGATTCAGTGAATGGAAACGTCGTTGCAGGTGTGATTGGCTTGACCGGTTCGGCAGTCGCGATTGTTTACTATTCGCGAGCGAGATTTCAAACCAGACAATCAATTGTTGGCGCCTTGCCAGAGTCGGCGCGCCCTTTAATATTGTTGGGTCTACTTGGTACCGCTGTTGCTTCGTTGGCTGGCCAATTATTCGACCGTGGCGAAGAGAGCGTGATGTTGCAGTGGTTTCCGAGTTGGTTGAGGCTCGTGGTCGCTGTGGTTGCGGGGGCGTTGCCGCTGTGGTTCTTTGTGCGCAAAGTGATGCGTGGCGATGTCGAATTTAGGGCGAAAGCAGTCGCTTTGATAGTTGTCCGACTGCCAATAATTTGTCTTGTTTCTCTGACGGGCATCGTTTCGCTCTTTCAATTGACGACGGTTCAGGCAGTGCGTGCAGTTTTGATCACAGTTGCCGGCACGGGAGCGGCCACTTGTTTGTATCGTGCGCGAAGCCTCATTGCAAAGCATTCGACGAAGTGGTTCATTAATTTAGGTGTCTTGATGTCGGCGTGTTTTATTGTTGTCGCCTTTGCAGTTCGTGCCGACTCAAGAGCACCGAGATTTCGAGGCGGAATTTTCGCGACGCTGTTGATCGCAGCAACACTCGTGCTTGCAACCACTTTCGTTGAAGCCGCGCATCAGAAACGAAGTTTGGCTGACCCGAACGCCGATCGACTTGGTAAACGATTCGTCTTGTTAGGAATAGTTATTGGTGCGATTGCACTCGGTACGAGATTGTTGTTCTCCGATGGGGTGTTTCGTATGTCGGTTTTCTGGTGGATGTTCTTTACCGCAGTTGGTTCGTTCGTTTTGACAAAAACAAAGTACGGCAACTGGATTTTCGCAGTCGGCGGCAACAAAGACGCCGCACGAGCGACTGGTGTGCCAGCAGACAAAGTCAAGACTGCGTTGTTCATGGCTACTTCGCTGATGGGTGCCTTTGTAGGCGCAATGATCTTGATGCGACTTAACTCTGTGCAAGCGCAACAGGGTGACGGTCAAGAATTCGAATACATCATCGCCGCAGTTGTGGGTGGCAACCTGATGACTGGCGGATATGGCTCGGTAATTGGCGCGTCGCTTGGTGCGCTGATCATGGCTGTTTCGAAAAATGGTATTCCAGCTGCGCAATGGAACCAAGACGGTCGATTCATATTTCTCGGCGCGGTTCTGTTGGTTGCCGTGCTCGTAAATAACTTCGTCCGAAAGAAAGCGAATGAACAACGATGAGTAACACGACACCGCTTCTTGAACTTCAAAGTATCGGCAAGTATTTCGGCAATGTCAAGGCTCTTGAGAACGTGTCGACGACCGTTAAAGCCGGAGAAGTAACTTGCGTGCTTGGCGACAACGGCGCAGGCAAATCAACTTTCATTAAAATTATCAGTGGTCTGCATAAGCCAAGCACCGGTAAATATCTATTTGAAGGTCATGAAGTTTCATTTGAGTCGCCTCGCGAAGCGCGCGCGCTGGGTATCGCAACCGTCTACCAAGATTTGGCGATGGCGCCCTTGATGTCGGTTTGGCGCAATTTCTTTTTGGGTTCTGAACCATTGAAACGATTCGGTCCAATCAATCTGATTGACACGAAATTTGCCCGAGCCACGGCCAAAGACGAGATGTCAAAATTGGGTATTGATGTTCGTGACATTGATCAACCAGTCGGAACACTCTCAGGTGGCGAGCGCCAAAGCGTGGCAATCGCCCGAGCAGTTTATTTTGGCGCTCGAGTTTTGATTCTTGACGAGCCAACATCTGCGCTTGGTGTGCGTCAGTCAGATTTAGTGCTCGGTTATGTCAAAGCTGCGGCGGCGCGAAATCTCGGCGTGATTTTGATTACTCACAACCCGCAACACGCGTTACCTGTCGGTAATCGCTTCTTAATTCTTAATCGTGGACAATCAGTAGGGCATTTCGAAAAACAAGATCTTACATACGAGCGTCTAATTGAGTTGATGTCAGGTCGTGTGCACGCTGCTTAGTCAGTCTCACACAAGGTGTTTGAGTAATTTTTAATGCGTGACGATCAGTGGCTTGGCTTAATTGAATCGCGTCTTCGAACCCCAAATGCGGCAGAAAAGGCTTTAAAAAGTCGCAAGCGTAGAAAATTACTTACTGATTCTCGGTTATTTATTGTTGCAGCAGATCACACCGCACGCGGAATGCTCGGCGTTGGAGATGAGCCATTTGCGATGGCTGATCGTCGCAAGTTGTTGGATGCGTTACTCGTCGCATTAGAAAACCCACAAGTTGACGGCGTGCTGGGTAGCGCCGATGTGATCGATGAACTTGCGCTTCTGCGTGCCCTTGATAACAAACTCGTATTCGGCACGATGAATCGTGGCGGAATCATGGGCGCCAAATGGGAGCTAAATGACCGAATGACGGCGTTTACGCCAGAAGAAATCTCATCGCGGGGCCTTGACGGCGGAAAAGTTTTATTGCGGCTTGCCGATGATGATGCAGGCACTGGCCCGACAATCGAGGCGTGCGCAAAGGCTGTCACGCAGATGGCAGATTTGAAACTTCCGATCATGGTCGAGCCATTGCCGTATACGGGCGGTAACGGCGGGCCGGCAAAATATCTTGATGACAACGACAAGCTTTTGCGTGCGGTATCCATTGCATCTGGTCTCGGCTCTTCGTCTGCGTATACATGGTTGAAAGTTCCGGCAGGCTCGCAAGTTGAGCGAATGATGGCCGCGACGACTTTGCCTGGTTTGATCTTGGGCGGCACACCAGGACCAGACCCAGATGCGACGTATGCATCGTGGGAGCGCGCAATGAAAGTGCCAAATGTTCGTGGTTTAGTTGTCGGACGTTCACTTCTATTTCCGAAAGATGGCGATGTGGCTGGCGCGATTGCGCGTGCGGCGCGTATTGTTCGTCCATGAAAACAATTCGATTAACGACAGCGCAGGCACTTGTAAAGTTTCTTGTTGCGCAGCGAATACTGATAAACGGGCGCGAAGAAAAATTATTCCCGGGAGTTCTGGCGATTTTTGGTCACGGCAATGTAACTAGTCTCGGTGTTGCCCTAGACGAAGAGCGAAAAAATATTCGCACCTGGCGCGGTCAAAACGAACAAGGAATGGCGCTGGCTGCGGTCGGGTTCGCAAAGGCAAAGCGCCGCCAGCAGATTATGGTTGCGTCGAGTTCAATTGGGCCTGGCGCTTTGAATATGGTGACTGCCGCTGGTGTCGCCTATGTCGACCGTCTGCCTGTTTTGTTTTTGGCGGGTGATACCTTCGTGCACCGAATACCGGACCCAGTATTGCAACAAGGCGAAAACTTTGCCGATCCATCAATCACAGTGAATGACGCATTCAAACCCGTTGTGCGATATTGGGACAGGATTGTTGCGCCACAACAGTTGTTGCACTCTTTGCCACACGCGGTTTCGACGATGCTCGACCCCGCAACATGTGGGCCTGCCTTTCTTGGGTTGCCGCAAGATGTGCAAGCAGAGAGTTTTGACTATCCAGAAATATTTTTTGAGAAAGTCGTGCACACGATAATTCGACCGCGCGCTGATACAACCGAGTTGAAAAATGCTGTTGAGGCCTTGAAGAACGCAAAGCGACCATTGATTATTGCTGGCGGTGGTGTGCACTACTCGCTGGCCGAAAAAGAACTTGCAGCGTTCGCGACGGCGCACAATATCCCGGTTGTTGAAACTGTCGCCGGCAAGGCATCATTTTGGCGTCACACACGCTCAACGCAGGGCCGGTCGGGGTAACTGGTTGTGAGTCGGCAAATAATTTGGCCGCGCAAGCAGACGTCGTGTTGGCTCTTGGCACGCGGTTGCAAGATTTCGCAACAGGATCGTGGACGATCTTTAAAAATGAAAAGACCGTGTTCATCGGTGTCAACACGGTTCGGTTTGATGCGATAAAGCATCGTTCATTGCCTGTTGTTGGTGACGCGCGCGAAACCTTGGCTGATCTTGCTACGCAACTTGGCAATTGGCGCAGCGATGACGCTTGGTCGAAACTTGCGCAACAAGAAGTCGTTGGTTATCACAAATATATTGACGGCATCGCCGCAAAAAGTACTACTAAAGACAAATCGCAACTTGCGACATATGCCCAAGTAGTTGGTGTGGTTGATCGTGCTGCACAACCGAACGATTATGTGCTCACTGCAGCGGGTGGGTTTCCGGGTGAACTCAATAACGGTTGGCGAGCCAAGAGCCTCGACTCGTTTGACTGCGAATATGGGTTCTCGTGTATGGGCTATGAACTGTCTGGTGCGTGGGGCGCAAAAATGGCGATACCAGAGAGCGAAGTGATTTCTTTTGTTGGTGATGGTTCATACATGATGATGAACAGCGATATTTATAGTTCGGTTCTTTACGGTCACAAATTGATTGTGATTGTCTGCGACAATGGCGGTTACGCGGTAATTAACAGATTGCAAGTCAATCAAGGCGGAGTGCCATTCAACAATCAACTTGCCGACTGTGAAGCAAAAAACCTCGTGTACGTCGACTTTGCGCAACATGCAGCTTCGATGGGTGCGATTTCTGAGACGGTTAGTTCTATCGATGAGCTTGAGACGGCGTTCGCTCGCGCGCGCAAATCTGATCGCACGCATGTGATCGTGATCAAGACCAGTCCAAATGATTGGACAGAAGGCGGTTCGTTCTGGGAAGTTGGCGTGCCAACGGCTAGTCACCGCCCAGAAGTAATCAAGGCTGGCGAGGTAATGCGCGAAGGCAAAAAACAACAACGAATTGGCTGGTAGGTAGAATCGTGAGCGAAAATAAATCAAGTACTTCAAGCATGAACGGCAAAGTTTTGTTGCTGAGTGGCGCGTCGCGAGGCGTGGGCGAGTGCGTGGCGCGACTAGCCGTAGAGCGCGGTGCAGCAGGTCTGGCACTTGTTGGTCGCGACACGAAAACAGGTGACAAGTTGGCCAGCGAACTAACAAATCTTGGCACGAAGACAATTTTTATAACCGGCGATCTTGCAGGTGCTGATGAGCCGAAGCGAATCGTCAAAAAAGTCGACGAGACTTTTGGCGTAGTGCATGGATTGCTCAACTCTGCTGCAGAAACCTCCCGTGGAAGTGTGTGGAACACAACACCGCAAATGTTCGACACGATGATGGCCGTAAACGTTCGAGCGCCGTTTATGTTGATTCAAGAGTGCGCCAAAATCATGAAGCGCGAAGAGGTCGCCGGCGCAATCGTAAATATAGGCAGCGTCACTGGTTACGGCGGCGATGTGAACTTGACGCATTATGCAATCTCTAAAGGTGCGTTGCACACTTTGACACGCAATTGCGCGTATTCACTAATGCGCGATCGCGTGCGGGTAAATCTTTTGAACCCGGGTTGGATGGATACACCAACCGAAGATGCGACACAACGCAAATGGCACAACGCACAAGATGGTTGGCTCGAAAAAGCCGAGCGTGATCAACCGATGGGGCGGTTGATAAAACCCGATGAACTTGCGCGCACAATTTTGTTCTTACTGTCTGACGAATCAGGATTAATGACAGGTGCAGTAATAGACTTCGACCAATCGGTGGTCGGCGCTGGCTCACCATCTAAACCAAAATTAGGAGAAGTTTGGCCATGAGTAACGGTAAAAGTATTGGCATCGGTGTATTGGGTTGCGGTCGCATTGGTGTGATGCATGCCGAGTTGATCGCACAACGCATTGAAGGCGCACATCTTGCCGGCGTATACGACGTCGTGACTGAATCAGCCGAGAAGATCGCCGCGAAATTCAACTGTCAACACTTCACAAGCCCAGATGCCCTGATGTCGGCACCCGAAGTTGGCGCAATTGCGATATGTACATCAACTGATACGCACGTTGAAGTGCTGTTGATGGCGTCGAAATATCGCAAGCCAGTGTTTTGTGAGAAGCCAATATCGTTGTCGCTTACCGAGACGGACAAGGCATTGAAGGCAATCAGTGACAGCAAGACCCCGTTGATGCTTGGCTTCAATCGCAGATTTGACCCGAGCCACCGCAGCGTTCGTGACAATGTCGCCAATGGCACGATTGGTGATGTTCATATCGCTCGAATCACAAGTCGCGACCCATCACCACCACCAATTGAATATGCAAAAGTTTCTGGTGGCATTTTTATTGACATGACGATTCACGACTTTGATATGGCTCGCTATGTTGTCGGTAGTGAAATTGTTTCGGTGTATGCGACCGGCGCGGTGCGGGTTGTGCCGGCTTTCGCCGAAATCGGCGACCTGGACACTGTGGCGATTATGTTGCAACACGAAAATGGGGCGATCACGATGATCGACAACTCGCGTCAGGCCGTTTACGGTTATGACCAGCGGGTCGAAGTCTTCGGCTCTAAAGGTTTGGTCGGTTCAGATAACCAAATGATGACTAGCGTGATTAAGCGCAACGACGAAGGCACACAGTTAGCCAAAATGCCTTACTTCTTTTTGGATCGTTATATTCCTTCTTATATTGCCGAATGGAACGAGTTCATGGGTGTCGCTACTGGAAAAATTCAGCCAGTCGTTACTGGTGCTGACGGTCGTGCTTCACTTGTCGCGGGTTTAGCAGCATGGAAGTCAGTTCGCGAAGGTCGAATGGTCAAGACCAGCGAAATTGTCGGCTAGTTTAAAAAACTTTTAAAACTTTTAATTTCAAACTTTTTCAAACGCCGTAACTTTTGATTCGTGCCGCGACGAATCTTTGGCGTGCCTCGTCGCATTGTGATGAACTTGCAATTGGTTGGGCGGCAATTCGAGACGAAGCGACCCATGATGGCCACTTGCCGGTCAGTGTTGCGGCAGCCTGTCTAGCGGCACCGAGCGCAACAATTTCTGGCTCGTTGAGCACATTGACTTGCTTGCCAGTGAGGTCGGCAACTATCTGACAAACGGCGGGTGACTGTGAACCGCCGCCGAGCAAGAAGATGCGACCAGATGTGTCGACGCCACATTTGGTGATTGCAGCCAAACCATCGAGAAGTCCGCAGACGACACCTTCGATTGCCGCGCGCGCAATATCACTGCGCGAGTGACTTGAACTTAAACCGACCAACATTGCTCGAGCGTTAGGAAGATTCGGCGTGCGCTCGCCATCTAGATATGGCAATAGCACAAGACCATTTGCTCCGCAGTTTGAAGTCATCGAAAGTTCGCCAAACTGCTTTAGATCGACGCCGAGAAAACTGGCGAACGAATCAAATACTTTTGTCGCATTAAGCGTGCAGACAAGTGGCAAGTACGCACCAGTTGCATCGGCAAAACCAGCCACTGCGGCATTGCTGTCACTCGTTGCTTGGTCACTAACCGCATAAACCGTGCCCGATGTGCCCAGCGAAATAGCAACATCGCCAGGCGATAATCCGATGCCAAGTGCACCAGCCATGTTGTCGCCAGTGCCACAACTAATTACGGCATCACCCCAATGGCCAGTTGATTCAAGCGGCCCCGCCACGCGCGGCAACATGTTCGACCAATCGCGAGTCTTATCGATTATTTGTAGAACTTCATCGTCATAACTATTAGTTTTTGCCGACCAATACCCGGTGCCCGATGCATCGCCGCGATCGGTGACTATTTCGGCTGTGCCGCCGCCGCGCAAATGCCAAGACAGATAATCGTGTGGCAAACATATGTGGGCAACACGCGACCAGTTCTGTGGCTCAACGCGCTTGAGCCACGAAAGTTTTGCAACGGTGAAACTCGCAACCGGCACGCTGCCAACATGCGAAGCCCACCACGCCGCATCGTGCTGATCAACGCACCACTGCGCATCGGCTGCCGACTCGGTATCGTTCCATAATTTTGCGGCGCGGACGATGTTGTTTTGGGCGTCTAGTGTGACCATCCCGTGTTGCTGACCAGCGACTGAAATCGCGGCGATATTTGGCAAAACAGCCTGTGCAGAAGCCTGCGCATAAGCCTGGTCGAATGCCGCGATCCACTCAGTTGGGTTTGTCTCACTAACTGGAGCAATACCAGTGCTGGGGTGAGATGCTCGACCCGATGAAATCAATTCTCCAGAATCAAGATCGCGAACTTCTACTTTTGTCGACTGTGTTGACGAATCAACGCCGACTACGACTGGCATTATTTAGCGAACGCCGAGAATCAGTTCTGTAACAAGTTGGTCGAGGCGCTCGTGTGCGTAACCACGCTCGCCAAGTGCCTTGACGTCGAAATTATCGGTGCGCAAACTGTGCAACGCATCGGCGCCTAATCCATTCGGAGAAGTTGGCACGCTCAACTGATCGAACATCGCCGCTTTGAGTGCTGCCTGAATTTCTTTGTCTTGTTTGAACTGGCGAGACTTCTCGGCCAAAATCAAATAGGTTCGCATGCAACCACTAGCGAAATCCCAGACGCCCTCTGCATTTTCGGTTCGATAGGCATGGGCGTCAAAGTGCAACATGCCGTCCCACTTTGAATCTTCAAGCAATTTGACGAGGTAGAACGCATCGCGGATGCCTTCACTGCCGAATCTGAAGTCTTGGTCGAACTTGCCGATGCGTTGCGCGTTGAGATCGATGTGAAACAACTTGCCATGCCACAAAGTTTGTGCAACAGCGTGCGTAAAGTTGAGCCCGCTCATTGTTTCGTGGGCGAACTCTGGGTTGAGGCCGACCATGTCTGGCCATTGCAATTCATTGATGAACGCAATTGCGTGACCAACGGTCGGCAAGAACATATCGCCACGTGGTTCATTTGGTTTCGGTTCAAGCGCAAACTTGATGTCATAGCCACGATCTTTGGCGTATGCGCAACAAATATTGACTGCTTCTGCATAACGATCAAGCGCCGTGCGAACATCTTTTGCCGCCTCGCATTCGAGACCTTCACGGCCACCCCACATCACGTAAACTTTCGCGCCAAGTGAGACGCCCATATCGATCGACTCCATTGTTTTCTTGATTGCATAACGACGAACGACCGGATCGTTGGCTGTGAACGCACCTTCTTTGAACACCGGTTGACCGAAGAGATTTGTCGTGGCCATCGGCACTTTCATGCCTGTTTTATCTAGCGCTTGACGAAAACGCTTCAGCGCGGTCTCACGCTCGGCTGGTGTCGATCCGAATGGCACGAGATCGTCGTCATGAAAGTTGACACCGTAAGCACCAAGATCAGATAGTCGGTGCACCGAGTCGACGGGGTCTAGTGCGGGGCGAGTTTCTAATCCGAAAGGGTCACGACCCATATTGCCGACGGTCCAAAGACCAAAGGTAAAGCGATGTTCTGGTTTAGGAGTGAAGATGTCAGTCATGAATGAAAGACTAGTTGTAATTCGGATTAGTCCGCTAAGCGGTTAGAGTAAACAAGCCTTTTACCTTCCGGGGTAGCTCAGTTGGCAGAGCAACGGACTGTTAATCCGTTTGTCGTGGGTTCGAGCCCCACCCCCGGAGCCAAAGTTTGAATTGATCTGAATTTTCGGAGGCGGGATGAAAGCGGTGTCGGCAGGGGATGACGTGGCGAGTCGAGGTCATCCGTTAGACCCGCTGAGCAAAGTTGAACTCGAGTCGTTGGTTGGTGGGTTGCGTCGCGACGGGGTGATCGATCATCGGCATCTGATCGCAATGATTCAAGTTGAAGAACCATCGAAGTCTGAGTTGGCCGAGTTTCGGCAAGGCAAAGATGTTGATCGCGCGGCGCGAGTGACCGTGCTGGATCGCTCGACGGGCAAAGTGTCGGAAATTGTCGTAACTATTGGGTTAGACGACTCGTGTCGCGTCGTGAGCAACAAAATTATTGAAGGCGCAAAGGCACCGGTTTTGAGTGTTGAAAGCGAGATGGCGATTGCCGCCGCCAAGAGTGACCCACGAGTGATTGAAGCCTTGCGCAGTCGCGGTATCACCGATCTCGACAGCGTGAAGATGGAGACCTGGCCGATTGGTGCGCAGATACCGAAATTTCTCGACGACGGTCGGCGGATTATTTGGACACCGATGTGGCACAAGCCGACGCCAGAAGCGAATTTTTATGCTCATCCGATTTCGGGGTTGCACGCTTTAATCGACATTGATTCGGGTGCGGTTCTTGCGGTCGAGAACGATCAGCAGATTGCCGTGCCACAGACACCCGGCCCATACCGCCAGAGCCAAACTGGGGCCAATATCGAGTTGAAACCACTCGAGATTAAACAGCCAGAGGGGGTTTCGTTTTCGGTTGAGGGTTTCAAAATTAGTTGGGAGCGCTGGAACCTGCGTGTTGGGTTCTGCCAGCGCGAAGGTCTCGTGATTCATGATGTTTGGTTTGATGACGAGGGCAAGCCACGAAAAATTGCGCATCGGTTATCAATTGCCGAATTGGTGATTCCGTATGGTGACCCGAGTCAAGGTGCCTATCGCAAGAACGCGTTCGACACCGGCGAGTTCGGCTTGGGTAATTACACGAACTCACTGACTCTGGGCTGTGATTGTCTCGGTGAAATCGTCTATCTAGATGTCGCGGTCGCCAAACCTGACGGTTCGGTGCGCGAAATCAAAAATGCAATTTGCATGCACGAAGAAGATTTCGGAATCTTGTGGAAGCACGTAGACGTCGACGGCAATGTTGAAGTTCGTCGCGGGCGCAGGTTTGTTGTTTCATCAATCGTGACGATCAACAATTACGAATACGGTTACTTTTGGTATTTCTATCAAGATGGTTCAATCGAGTTTGAGGCGAAGCTCACGGGCATCGTGCTTACGCTCGCCGACACGCCAGGTAAGCCACACCCATCTGCGACCGAACTAGAGCCAGGATTATGGGCGCCTTATCATCAACATATTTTGTGTGCGCGACTTGATTTAGACATTGACGGCGGCGGTGACGAAATCGCTGGCATACACAACACGGTGATTGAGGTCGATTCTTTCGCCCATGAGCTGGGGCCAAAAAATATTTATGGCGGCGCTTATGAAACTAGTGAAACTGTTCTTGGTCGTGAACTTGAAGCCAAGCGAGTTGTCGATCCATTCAAGAGTCGATTCTGGAAAATCATCAACCCAAATCGCAAAAATCACATGGGTAAACCTGTTGGTTACAAACTTGTGCCGGGTCATACGACATTTCCGTTGGCGTTGCCTGAGTCGACGATTGGCAAACGCGCTGGTTTTATGTATCAACATTTGTGGGTCACTAAAAATGAAACTGCCGAGCGGTATCCGGCGGGGGATTACCCGTATCAGCATGCGGGTGGTGCAGGTTTGCCTGAGTGGACTCAGGCGAATCGCGAGATCGAAAATACCGATGTCGTGTTATGGCATGTCTTTGGTACGAACCATATTCCGCGCACCGAAGATTGGCCGGTCATGCCAGTCGAGCGCACAGGGTTTCATCTCAAGCCGAGCGGATTTTTCTCGCGTAGCCCGGCAATAGATGTTGCGCCCGCAGTAAAACCTTGCCATTAGGCTCTGTGCTTGCGAGTGAGCGAAAGATACATATATAAGTGGGGCCAGTAGCTCAGTGGTCAGAGCAGGGGACTCATAATCCCTTGGTCGTGGGTTCAATCCCCACCTGGCCCACTGGCAGTCAGCGAATTTCCTTCTGCTGAACCTGTGCGCTAGTCTCGTTACACAAATCGCACACGTCAACGGGATGTGTGTAAAAGGGGAAACAAATGACAAAGCACAAAGGACTTAAGTCTGCTGTTCTTGCCATTGCAGCGTTTGCACTCATCGCGGGTGCATGCGGCGGCAGTAGCGATACAGCGACCGATGAGGCAACAACAGAGACAGCAGCACCAGCCGCTGACCCATGTGAAGGCTCAGAGCTCAAGCTCGGACTCGCATTTGATACTGGTGGCCGTGGTGACGGAACATTTAACGACTCGGCCGCTCGCGGTGCAGAACAAGCAGCATCTGAATTGTGCTTCACAGTTCAAGAGCTCGAAGCAACAAGCGACGACGATCGCAAGCCAAACCTCGAAGCACTTGTAGCGGCCGGTAATAATCCAGTTATCGCCGTTGGTTTCGCAATTCGGTGGAGCAATTGAAGAAGTTGCTGCTGCCAACCCAATGTAACTTTCGGTTGGGTAGACGGTTATCTGACCTTCCAAACGTGAAGACTCTCGGCTTCTCAGAGCAAGAGGGTTCTTTCCTTGTTGGTGCCGCTGCTGCGTTGAAGAGCGCAAGCGGAACAATCGGATTCATCGGTGGTCAGGAAATTGACTTGATCAAGCGATTCGAAGCCGGATACATCGCAGGCGCGAAGGCAGTTAATCCAGCGATCAAAGTTGAGTCAAAGTATCTCGGTGCAGCCGGAGACAATGCTGCATGGGGTTCACCTGACAAAGCCAAAGAAATTGCGATGAGCTGGTACAAAAAAGGTGCAGACATCATTTACACCGCAGCCGGTGGTTCAGGCGCGGGCACAATCGATGCCGCTGTTGAAGCTGGCGAAGGCAAGTGGGCAATCGGTGTTGACTCAGATCAATACTTGACTGCAACTGCAGATCAGCAAGCACACATCTTGACTTCAATGCTCAAGCGTGTTGACGTTTCAGTGTTCCTCGCTGCCAAAGCGGTGAAGGAAGGCGATGTCACTGGTGGCTTCAAGATATTTGACCTTAAGAGTGATGGAGTTGGATATTCAAAATCGGGTGGTTACCTCGATGATGTTGCTGATCAACTCGAAGCATTCAAGGCGAAGATCGTAAGTGGAGAAATTGTCGTACCGACAAAACCATAATTAAAATATTTAAATAAATTAGTTGCGGGGGCCTGGGTCATTGACCTAGGCCCCTGTTCTATTTATGCTCAAGAATTTGAAAGTAGTCAGACGGCTAATTTTGAATCATTTATCCGTGTGTGTCAGAATTGCGCAATGCAATCGGGAAGTCTGAAACCGAACCAAAAATCGGCGTCAGGTGCAGTCAAAATCGTTGAACTTGCAAACATCACCAAAGTTTTCCCGGAGTAATTGCAAATCGAGATATCTCGATGCAGGTTGATCGTGCCACGATCCACGCGATTGTCGGCGAAAACGGGGCGGGAAAGTCGACCCTGATGAAGATTCTCTATGGCCTTCATCAGCCTGATTCTGGGACTATTGCTATCAACGGAGTTCTGACTCAATTTAAATCGCCCAGTGAGGCCATCGCGGCCGGCATCGGCATGGTGCATCAACACTTCATGTTGGCGGACAATTTGACGGTTCTCGAAAATATTATTTTGGGATACGAGCCGACCAAATATGGCGTGCTTTCGTTGGGCGATGCCCGCAAACGGGTCAAAGAATTGGCAACATCGATTGGTGTCGATCTTGATTTAGATCTGCCAATTTCAGAATTGGGTGTCGGGCAAAGACAACGCGTTGAAATATTGAAGGTACTTTTCCGTGGTGCCGAGATTTTGGTTCTAGATGAGCCAACCGCAGTACTCGTGCCACAAGAAGTCGTCGAATTATTTGTCAATCTTCGTAAGTTGGTGGCAAACGGAACGACGATTTTATTTATCTCGCACAAGCTTGACGAAGTTTTGTCGATTTCTGATCAAATAACCGTGATTCGTCAGGGCTCAACCGTTGCCTCTGTCTCGCCGAATCGGTGGATCGTTTGAAACTCGCCGAACTGATGGTCGGTTCGGATCTTCCGAGTCATGGTAAGCGCACGACAAAAGTCGGCGAAAAAGTTCAACTGTCGGCGCATAACTTAACGGTCATCGCCAAAGACCGCAAGAATCCGGTTCGAAATGTTTCGTTCGATATTTTTGAAAGTGAGATCATCGGCGTCGCCGGCGTGGATGGAAACGGTCAGTTCGAACTTTGTGAGGCCCTACTCGGTTTAGTCGATATTCAAGGCACGGTAGAGATAGGTGGCAAAGATGCGAGCAACTCGAATGTTCGCCAAAGACTTGATCAAGGACTTGCTTATATTCCTTTTGATCGACATCGTGAAGGTTTAATGCTCGCTGCTTCTCTTTGGGAGAACGCCTTATTGGGTCATGAGGATTCGCTTTCTCGTGGTCCGATGATTGACGTGGACGCCGCAAAAAAGTCGTGTCAAGAAATAATTGAGCGGTTCGGTGTGATGACGCCAAATGAACTTGTCCCGGCGTTCGTTTTGTCGGGTGGTAATCAACAAAAACTAGTTGTCGGTCGAAATCTTGCGAAAGCACCCAAGGTGCTGATCGCTGCGCACCCGACACGAGGAATCGATGTCGGCGCACAGGCGGCAGTGTGGGAGGAGATTCGCCGCTCGCGTGATGCCGGCATGTCGGTTCTGCTCGTGTCCGCCGATCTTGAAGAAATTCTAGGTTTGTCCGACAGAATTCTGGTGATGTTCGACGGTGAGATTTCTGCTGAACTCGATCCAAAGAGCGCGACGCCGCAAATTCTCGGAAAGTATATGACGGGTACGCAGTGAGTCGGCCACTTTCTTCTCAACGTAATTTCGACTCGATTCGCAAGTCTCTTAACACGCTAGGAAGTTCGGTCAGCGCGATAATTCTTGCCTTAATTATTTGTGGCGTGCTTTTGCTCGTGACGGGCAAAGACCCTTTTGCGGCGTATGGAAAGATTCTAGAAACAGGTTTAACCAGCGACAAGATGCTCGAGATGTTGAAACGAGCGACGCCTCTGATTTTTAGTGCGATCGCAGTCGCAATCGGTTTTAAGATGAATTTGTTCAATATTGGTGTCGAAGGACAATATTTATTTGCCGCGCTGATCGCCGCAGAAATGGCCACCCATGTTTCGTTTCCCCGGCCGCTACATATTTTGTTTATTTTGGTTGTGGCGATGGTCTCGGGTGCGGCGTGGGCGAGTATTGCCGCTTTTTTGAAAATAAGTCGCGGAATTAACGAAGTGATCTCGACGATCATGCTCAACTACATCGCACTGTCGTTTATTCAGTGGCTCTTTGAAAGTTTTTTTCGCGACGATTCAGACGGCGGCTTGAACGTAAAAACGACGAAAATCGCCCCGAGTGGACGAATGCCAGATTTGGTTCATGATCGATTGAACGGAATGTTTATCATCGCTTTGCTTGTCGCCTTTTTGTATTGGGTCGTGGTGTTTCGAAGCCGATTCGGTTTTCAACTTCGAGCCAGCGGGTTGAACCCGATTGCCGCACGCACGGCAGGTATTCCGGCCAATCGAATGGTTCTGATTGCGATGATGTTGTCGGGTGCTGTCGCGGGTCTGGTGGCGATGCCGGCCGTAATCGGCGATGTCTATGGATATGGCCCTTCGGCGATTGCGACGCAATTTGGTTTTGCTGGGATCTCGGTTGCTCTGCTGGGTCGCAATCACCCGATCGGAATTGTTGGTGCGGCTCTGCTGTTCGGATTTCTCGACTCAACATCTGCGGTGCTTCAGCTATCGGGCATACCAAGTTCGATCGTCAAAGTGATTCAGGCGATCATAGTTCTCGTGGTAGTGATTGTTAACGAAGCATCGTCGAGACGATATAACCGACGAACTGCCGAGCGAGCAGCCATGGCTTTAAAAAGTTTGGAAGTAAAACAATGAAACAGTCAAAAAATTTCAGATTGTTCGTGTTGATATTTGGCGCACTGGCGATCATCTCAACTGTTCGTTATGGACAGATCAAGACGCGCTGACATCTTCGAGCACGATCGGCACGGCGCTGCGTTTGACGGTGCCGATTCTTCTGGCAGGCATGGCTGGTCTTTGGGCCGAACGGTGCGGAGTTTTGAATATCGGTATCGAAGGCATGATGATTTTCGGAACATGGTTCGGTGCCTGGGGTGCTTGGCAATATGGCCCATGGGTTGGATTGCTGTTTGCAATTTTGGGTGGGATGTTCGGCGGGTTGGTGCACTCAGTGGCCACGGTTCGTTTCAATATCGATCAAGTCATTTCGGGTGTTGTCATTAATTTGTTTGCCTTTTTTGGTGTCCGATATTTGAGTGAACTTGTTTATGTCGGCAAGCCAGGTGGTGGCATCAGCCAATCGCCCCCACAAAAGTGGGCCTTACCAAGATTTAATTTGCCGATACTTTCTGGTGGAGAAATTGTTGGATGGAAGTCGCCCGATTTTTTAGGCTGGCTCGAGTCGCAAAGATGGTTCATCCTCGGAGACCTCGGCGGAATCTGGCCGCGGTTTGACGCACAATATTTCTTGGGCAACGGTGATTGCAATCGTCGTCGTGCCGTTGTCGGCATGGATTTTGTGGCGCACTCGTTTTGGTTTGCGCTTGAGGTCTTCGGGTGAGTCGCCGGTTGCCGCTGAGAGTCTCGGCGTAAAAGTAAATCGGCTTCGATATTACGGGTTATTAATCAGCGGCGGTTTGGCCGGCTTGGCAGGTGGCACACTTTCGATTGTCGCCTCGTCGTATTATCGCCAAGGCCAAACTGCTGGTCGCGGTTTCATCGGGCTCGCAACGATGATCTTTGGAAACTGGCGTCCAAGTGGAATCTTGACCGGCGCAATGTTGTTTGGCTACGCCGAAGGCATCAAGCTCGTCGCTTCAGATTCAATCACTGCGTTGTTTTTATTCATTGCTGCCATCTCGTTGGTATTTTTGATCGTTGCGGTTATCCGCCGCAAGCGCCTTCAAATCTTGGTGACGCTGGGGGCTTTTCTACTTTCGGCGATTGCGTATCGAACCGTCAACACGGTTCCAGAATCGTTGACACAGTCTTTGCCGTATGTCGTGACATTAATTGTTTTGGCTACTGCGAATCAACGGCTACGCCCACCGGCAATGGCTGGGGTGCCATTTCGACCGGGCGACCCGCACTAAAACTTTTTAGCGGATTATTATTTGCCTTTGGGGCGAAACGCGACAAGGTTATTCATCAATTCAAGTCTTGGGCCGTTAATCAAGTCGATGCAATAAGGCACTGCAGGCATCACTGCGTCGAGACATTCGCTGATTGAGGATGGCTTACCTGGCAGGTTGATGATCAGCGCACCACCGCGAATGCCTGCCGTCTGTCGCGACAAAATTGCTGTCGGTACAACCTTCAGCGAAGTCGCGCGCATCAACTCACCAAAGCCTGGCATCATCTTCTCGCAAACTTGTTCGGTGGCTTCAGGCGTGATGTCGCGTACTGCGGGGCCCGTGCCGCCAGTGGTGACGATCAAACAACACTTCTCGACATCAGCAAGTTCGCGCAATGCCGCCGTTACAAGATCGATTTCATCAGCGACGACTCGAGCAACAGGGTGCCACGATGACGACAAATGTTCGGTGAAATATTCGTGAATCGCGGGGCCGCCCAAATCTTTGTAAACACCAGCCGAGGCTCGATCCGAAACTGTGACGATGCCGATCTTTGCTGGTGCTGTATTTTCAGTCATCAACAGTTACCAGAAAAGATTTTGCGGGTCGTTGTATTTTTTTCCGAAAGTTGCTTTGCGGACGATTGATTTATAAATCTGTCGCCAGCCGAAGCGAAAACCCGTCAGCGATCGTGCCGTGAACGAGACCGCCTGCAGTCTTTCGATTGACCCGCGAAAACCCCGCAACATCGCTGTTTCTGTGGCGCTCAAGATCAGCGGTGCAATTGTCGCGGGAAACTCGCGAGTCTCAAATTTGAACGACTCATAATCCATTTGGTAGACAGCCTGCAGACGATTTGCCGTATGTTGATCACAAACTTGCTCGAGTTTGATCCCGAAACCGACGTTGTGGCGCTCGAGCGATAGTGAGGTGCCGGCGCGACGATTGACTTCGTCGACGAGAAGTTGCATCTCGGCGGGCTGCTCGACTCGCGCGACCATGTTGTAGTTGAACTTGTCGGGGTGCACGATGTGTGACTGTGGCAAAAAATGATGATCTTCCATAAACTCGTTCGTCTGTTCGGAAATCATTGTGGCGAACAACGCAAAACTTGCCGTGATGTCAATTCGACCGTCGATAAATTGATCTTGACAAAGTTCGATTGCCTTGTCTGGTGTACCGGGAGCGCGAGAAAAAATTCGGTTCTCCCAAGCAGAATAGGCCCGAGTTAATGGGTCACGAGTTGCGTAAACCCGCAGCCATTCGGGTGAGTGGAGAATCTCTTCGATTTGTTTGGCACTCATGTCGATTAATTTGGTCAGACCACTGACGCCGAGTTCATGAATCGTTTGTGACCGCGCCATGTGCGGGCTGATCAAGCGATCAAGTCGCGACTGGTCGTATGAGCCACTGGCCTTGGCGAGCAACATCTTGATGCTGCTGCAGGCAACTTTTGTGGTCGGGCAATACATTACTTTTAGACTTGGTGCGACCAAGATGAAGCCCGCATAGGGCTTGAGTGGAAACGCCTTTTCGCTGATCACTGCGAGAAATCTACTTTCACGAGCCGGCTTTAACCAGCAACTTTGCCAAAATTATCGCCACAGATTCTTGCAAAGATTCGTTCGATTGACCGACTATTACATCGGGTCGTTGAGGCGCTTCGTAAGGGCTATCGACGCCACTCAAACCCGTCATTTGGCCATTGCGAACCTTGGCGTATAGGCCTTTCGTGTCGCGACGTTCGCATTCATCAAGTGGTGTGGCGACGTGCACCTCGATGAACCGCAATTGTCGATCGGTGTGGATCTTGCGAGCGTGCTCGCGTGATGCGATGAACGGCGAGATGATCGGCACAATTGCAACAGTGCCTGAGTCGGCGAACAAACAAGCAACTTCGGCGATGCGTCGGATATTTTCGGTGCGATCCTCGTCGCTGTAGCCAAGATCAGAGTTCAGCCCGAGGCGAACATTATCGGCATCCAGAATGTATGCGAGGCGACTCGTGTTCAATAGTTCGCGCGCGAGTTCGTTGGCGATCGTTGACTTTCCCGAACCAGAGAGACCGGTCATCCAGACCGTTGCGCGACGAGACCGTGTTTGTTCCAACGTCGTGCACGAGTCACACCAGGCTCGTGCCAAATTGCTTCGCTTGGCTTGTTTGGGTTGTTCGATTTAGTCATTTGCCGAAACTGACGATCAAGATCTCGGTGAGAGCAACATGCCAGCAGCGACTGTTTGTCCTGATGATTCGTCAACAAGGATAAATGATCCGGTAGTGCGGTTCTGGTGGTAATCGTCAAGAACAGCGGGCTGGTCGTATGTAGAGTTACGCGACCGATCTCGTTGAACTTGAGTTCGTTGACACCAGTCTCACGATGTAGATTCGAAATATCTAGTCGATATAAAACACTTGAAACTTTGCCACGAGCAAGTTTGGTGGTTTGCTTGACTGTGTAGAATCTTGTCGAGTTGCAATGTGCTGCGTCGTCCATCCAACACAGCATTGCTTCGAGTTCTTGAGAAGTTCTCGGACGATTGTTTGGTCGACACAACATGTCGCCGCGAGTAATCGAAAGATCATCTTTCAACAAAACAGTTATGGCTTGACCTGGTTCTGCCTGTTCGACTGCTCCATCTGGAGAGTCGATGCCAGTGATCGTGCTGGTTAAACCCGATGGCAAGACCATAATGTCATCGCCGACTCGTAACATGCCACCCGCGACGCGACCTGCGTAGCCGCGGTAGTCAGGTGTGTCAGCGCGTTGTGGGCGAATCACATATTGCACGGGAAACCGGGTGTCAATCCGGTTGTCGTCACTGGCAATATAAACATTTTCTAGATGGTGCAACAGCGTCGGGCCTTCGAACCACGACATGTTCGCCGAGCGACTGACCACATTGTCGCCCCGCCAGTGCGCTGATCGGCAAGAAAGTGACATCTCGCAGATCAAGTCGCGAAGCGAAGTTTTCAAACTCTTGGCGGATGTTGTCAAAAATTGTTTGATCGTAATCAACTAGATCCATTTTGTTGACACAAATCACGAGGTGTGGTACGCCGAGCAATGAGACCAGTAAACTGTGTCGGCGAGTTTGTTCGACGACGCCAGTGCGTGCATCGACGAGCACGATCGCCAAATCTGCGTTCGAGGCACCCGTGATCATGTTGCGGGTGTATTGAATATGTCCAGGGCAGTCGGCGATAATGAAACTGCGCTTGGGCGTGGCGAAATATCGATATGCCACGTCAATTGTGATTCCTTGTTCGCGTTCGGCGCGCAGACCATCCGTTAGAAGCGACAGAATCGACATAGTCGTCGCCACGGCGTTTACTGACGGCTTCAATGTGCTCAAGTTGATCTTCGAAGATACTTTTGAGTCGTAAAGCAGTCGACCAATTAAAGTTGATTTTCCGTCGTCAACCGAACCGACGGTGGCGAAATGCAGGCGCTCCATCAGAAGTATCCCGTTCGTTTGCGATCTTCCATACCCGCTTCTGAGATTCTGTCGTCGGCTCGAGTTGCACCTCGTTCGGTGATACGCGCAACAGAAGTCTCGGCAATCACTTGTTCAATAGTCGAGGCACTCGATTCAATCGCCGCGGTACAAGTTGCATCACCAACAGTACGAAACCGCACGAGTTCTTCGGTTATTGTTTCACCGTCTTCTGGTTGCAAAAATGGCGAGAACCGCCATCCACATATTGTCGCGTCGAACACTTGGCGACGTGGGCGTAATAAATGCTCGGCAGATCAATGTTGTAATCAGCAACGAATTGCCAAATGTCGAGTTCGGTCCAATTTGAAATCGGAAAATTCTGAAGTGTTCACCAGTTTATGGCGACCGTTATAGATTCCCCAAAGTTCTGGACGCTGGGTTTTGGGGTCCCCATTGACCGAAGGTGTCGCGATGTGAATAGACGCGTTCTTTGGCGCGGGCGCGTTCTTCGTCGCGGCGTGCGCCGCCAAATACGGCGTCAAACTTGTGTTCTTTGATTGAGTCGAGCAAGGTCACGGTTTGTAGCGGATTGCGACTCGCGCGCGGCCCCGTCACGTCTTTGTATTCGACCGGCGTCAATTGAGGCTTGCAACGAGCCGATTATCAGTTGCACATCAAGGTCGCGAACAGCGCGATCTCGAAACTCGATGACTTCGGCAAAATTATGACCGGTATCGATGTGCATCACCGGAAAGGGCACTCGGGGCCGGGCTGAAGGCACGCACCGCGAGGTGCAACATCACGACTGAGTCTTTGCCGCCCGAGAACAACATCACGGGGCGTTCAAACTCTGCTGCGACTTTCGCGGATTATTGTGACCGACTCGTCAATCAGACTGCGTAATGCTGATTCACCCCTTTAAGACTAGGGCTTTAAGCAATGCCCGAGTGACAAAAGACGGATGTGCGCGGGCAAATAGATCGGGCAATTAGTGTGCGTTAGGGCAATTATCGAAAATATTCAGAAAATTTCTAGAGGACAAATTGTGACACGGCTAAGCAAATCGAGTTCAAACGAATCAATTATGTCGGTATTGCGTGAAACGGCTGACGCGGTTTCAATCGTGTTGCGTGCCAACAAAGATTGGTCGTTGTCGGGGTTGCGCGACACGCAATACTCGGTCGATTTGCGTGCTGATGCCGCGGCGCTTGAAGTTTTGCACGGTGCGGGCGTGGCTGTGCTGTCTGAAGAAAGTGAAATCACCGGCGTATTCGGCGACGAGGATCTTTGCGTGGTTATGGAATCCACTTGATGGTTCGACGAATGCCAGTCGTGGTGTGCCGTGGTACGCAACTGCGCTGTGCGCGATCGACAAAACGGCATGCGGGCAGGGCTCGTCGTGAATCAGGCGATGCAAAGTGATTGTTATTGGGCGACTGCCGGTGGCGGTGCATTTCATAACGGTGAGGCGATGCATCCGAGTGGTTGTGTAGAACTAGGTGAGGCAGTGGTAGGTGTTTCTGGAATACCAAAAGTGCGACCGAGGTGGGGCCAGTTTCGCGCGCTAGGTGCGGCGGCGGCTCTGGATATTTGTCTGGTCGCCGATGGAGTGCTTGATGCTTGGATAGATTTCAACACTCATGGTGTCTGGGATTATTTGGCGAGCGCTCTGATTTGTCAAGAGGCTGGTGCGCTTGTCGTCGACATCAGGGGCCGAGATTTAATCGTGCAAGAACATTCACATCGTCGCACGCCACTTGTCGCCGCAACACCTGCGTTGCTTGAGATTGTCAAGCAAATTCGCGACCAAAAGTAAACGAGATGTCGCCCACACAAACTGAAATGATTCCATTGCTGTGGACAGCGAAAGATCGTGGCGTATTCATGGCCAGCCTCTTGCAATTTGAAATGTCAACCTTTTTAACAATAACTAAACGTTATACAAAAAGTTGTCATTCAGAAGATAGGTCCAAGACGCAATAATCCAAATCAGCAATTTTGTAGTTTCAAATTTTCTAACAGACCATAAGTGATGACATTGAGAGTATTCGTGTAGAGTCAAATATTGTGCGTTGCCAATAATGATGTATCACTATGTGCGTCCGTTGAATCAGCGATTGTCGGCCAAGCACAAATCATTGGATCTAATGAGTTCAGTCGACAACTTCGCATTTTGTCCCAAGAGCATTACTTCATCTCTGGCACATCAGTAAGGTCTCTGACTTCCGATGGATCCACACGTTCCAAACGGCCAGTTTGGCTCACTTCGACGACGGTTATCTTGACCATTT
>BGOG01000021.1 GCA_003569125.1 Acidimicrobiaceae bacterium
TAACTGCAGTAAAAGTTGAGGGGCCATGTATTGCTGCAAGCACAATCGCAAAAGCACCGCGGGTAGCGCCAGGACAATATCAATTGAGTAAATAGCGGTGCGATTAAACCAACGAGGCGAAAGCGCAGCGCCAATGCCGGTCGTGACGCCTAAGAACATCGTGATAATCACGACAAAAAATGCTGTGATCAAAGTCGTGCGAGAGCCGGCCAAGAGATTGCTCAACACATCACGACCGAGTACATCTGTGCCCAACAGTGCGACCACGAGGGTTTAGCCAGTGATAGTCAGGGTTGATCTCGAGTGGGTCGTATGGGGTCCATAAAACTGAAAGTAGCGACATCGCCGAACTAAAAGCAACTAAACAAATGCCACAAAATAAATTTCGTTTTTGATTCATTGGTTTACTCGAGATTTTGGATTCAGTAACCGAGTATTGCATCAATCAAGAACTCACCAAGAAACTGCTGCAGTTGTGGCGGCAACAGTGCCTTGCACTTTGGTGTAGTCGCGGATTCTGACATCTTGTAACAACATTTGTCCAATGCCTGGTAATGCAAAAACATGTTCGACGATTATCGCACCAACAATTAATGTGGCGATCTGCATTCCGAGAACTGAAACTACTGGAACAAGCGAATTCGTACACCATGAATGCGCAGTGCTTGGCCGCGAGTCAGACCTGTAGCGCGAGCAGTGCGAAAATAGTCTTGCTGAATAACATCGATCGTTGCCCGAGCGCGCGAAGCGCATCAACATCGCGCCTTGGCCGAGTGCCAAAGTTGTTGCAGGTAGCACTAAAGATTCAAGGCAACTAGCCCAAGAACTCCAACCAGCATCAGGAAACCCACCCGATGGAAATATCTGAAACTTGACTGAAAAATCGTCACGAATATTACGCCAACCAAAATGTCGGGATTGCGATGCCAAGTTTGACTGACGGCCGAGATAGCGATGCCTTTGCGCTGACGAAAATTAAGTGCCGAATACTGCCAAGTGGAATCGCGAAAATCAGCGCCAGCGCCGATGCCAAACCAATTAGTGGCAGAGTCACTGTTGCCTTGTTGATGATTTCTTGGGTGATGTTTGCGCCCGTGAGCATCGAAACACCGAAAATCGCCCTGCAGCGCATGACCTAGCCATTTCAAGAATTGCAATATCAATGGTCATCTAATCCGAACTCTAAACGAGTTTGGGTTAACGCTTCAGGAGACGCGTCAATGCCGAGTTTTGGCTTGTGCTATATCTCCAGGAAGTATTCGTAAGAGTAAAAAACCAACGCACTTGCAGTTACGAGAGACCCAACGAATAAGGTGAATCGCGAACAATGAACAAAACTAAATTTTGCAGCGAATTATTCTTTCGCGATTGCCGCAACCGAGTATGCATCTCCAACATCATTTTGTGGAAAACCAGTTACAGATTTTTTCACAACTTGTAAATTAGGTATCAGCCACAACCAGTCGCTGACCGACTCATTGAGAGCAACCTTGCAAGCTTTTTAAGAGACTCTGCTTGAGCGACTGGGGTGCGTGCCGAACTTGCCTTTTGATTAGCGCTTGATATTCGGCACTGTTATATCTGAAGTAATAGTTTGGGTTCGCATAGATTGACATATCGCTTCGCTCAACGTGGGCGACAATCGTCATGTCATAGTTGGCTTTTGTAAATATTCGATCTAGCACTCACCCCATGCAACTGGTTTGATTGTGACGTTGATGCCAATCTTCTTGAGTGACGCAACAATGAACTCTTGCGAAGCCTCAGCGTATGGTGCAGGTGGAATATCAAGAGTGATTGAAAAACCATTTGGATAGCCGGCTTGCTTCAACAGATTTTTCGCGGCTTGCACATCATATGGAAATGTTTTTGAAAGATCTTCGTACCACGCATCAGTTGGCGGCACGAAACTGCCGATTTCGAGCCCGTAACCAGCCCATGCAGTTTTTATCAGGGCCTTCTTATTGAGTGCTTGGCGAATTGCTTGCGAACTTTGATGTTGTTCAGCGGTGCTTTTGAATTGTTCATACCGAGAGTTACTTCACCATTTGTGGTGCCGCTGCTGATTTTTAGATCCTTGAGTCCTTTAAATACCGACAACAATTCTGTTTTTGCACCGTTGACATGATGTCAATTTGCCCCGACAAGATTGCGTTACTTAATGCCGTGGCATCGAGAATGTAACGAAAGATAACTGTCTTCGCTAGTGCTTTTGTCGCGCGATATGAATCGTTGCGTTCGAGTGTGATGCTGTTGCCACGGTTCCAGTTGCCAAATTTTAAATGGCCCTGTTCCATTTGCTTTAGTGGCGAAGTCTGTCGTACCAGTCTTGAAAATCACACCACCGCGCTGAGTTAGGTTAAACAGAAAGTCGTTGTCTCGGTCTTTAAGGGTTATTACAACGGAACTTGCATTTGGCGCAGTGATTGACGCAACTGTTGAGAATTGTTGTTTTTGTGTTGGCAATACTGCAGTCGATTTTGGATCAAGAACTCGGTTGAAACTCCAGACCACGTCGGCTGAAGTCAAATTTGTACCATCGTGAAACTTTGCTTTTGCGAGTTTGAATGTATAAACAAGACCATTTGTTGACACCGTGTACGACTCAGCGATTGACGGAATGATCTTGCCGCTATTTTCTACTTTAAGTAAGCCCTCGTAAACGTTATTCAAGAGCACTTGAGGTATTGCTTGGCCAGCGACGCCCGTTATGTCAAGGCTGACTGGCTCGAGTGTGAAGCCAATTGTGATTGTCGCATTTGTCTTGGCGCTAGCTTTTGAAGAACTAGCCGACGCAGCACTCGCGATTTCTGTGCTGGCTAACAGAAGCGACGCACAAATCAGAGAAATTTTGGCGAAGCGCTTTAGATCAAGTTTTGTCATAAGACCCCTAAATCTATATCAGCCTTGAGTTATTTGGCTATTACGGGTTCAAACTCTCACCAGCGCGCACCTGAGATGCGTAAATCGAGTTCATAGCCATCAATTGTTCATGCGTGCCCTGCTCGGCGATGCCGCCATTGCTGATTACAATAATGCGATCGGCATCACGAATCGTTGAAAGTCGGTGAGCAATAACTATTGCAGTTCGGTTTTTCATTGCTTCTGTGAGTGCCATCTGCACAAGTATTTCGCCCTCGTTGTCGAGGTGACTCGTGGCTTCGTCGAGGATCATCACCGCCGGGTTCTTGAGCAACAATCGCGCAATGGCTAGGCGTTGTTTCTCGCCCCCTGAAAGTCGATATCCACGCTCGCCGACAATCGTGTCATAGCCATCTGGTAACGCCGAGATGACTTCGTGAATTTTCGCAGCCTTACATGCATCCACAATTTGCTGTTGCGATGCATTCGGCTGGGCATAAAGCAAATTTGATTTAACTGATTCGTGAAACATGTGTGAGTCTTGTGAGACAACACCGACTGCTGAGCGCAACGAAACACCAGTCAGATCGCGAACGTCGTGACCATCAATTCGTACTGAACCACCAGTGACGTCATATAAACGAGCAATCAACGTCGCCAAAGTTGTTTTGCCAGTACCACTCGCACCGACCAGAGCAATTGTCTCGCCAGCCGCGATACTCAGTGAAATATCATTCAGTACATCAACATCTGGGTCTGCGCCATGCATTACTCCAGAAAGCTCAAGCGACGCGATTGAAAAACTTGCAGCAGGCGGATATCTAAATGAAACGTGATCAAACTCGACTGCCCCGCGTGCATTTGTTAATTCAATTGCGTCTACTCGATCGGTGATTGACACGGGTGCATCCAGCACTTCAAACACTCGTTCAAAACTTACGAGTGCTGTCAAAATTTCGAGACGCGCATTTGTTAGACCGGTTAGTGGCTGATAGATGCGTTGCACAAATGCTGCCATCGCCACGAGTGTGCCGATCGTAATGCCACCTGAGACGACCATGAATGCGCCGACTCCATAAATTGCAACGGCACCGAGCGCGCCAACAAGACCCAGCGCGACAAAAAATACGCGGCCATACATTGCAGTTGTAACACCGATGTCACGCACGCGAGCAGCACGCGAACCAAATGCGCCGACTTCTTCGCGGTGCCGACCGAACAATTTAACTAATAACGCACCAGAGACGTTAAATCGTTCTGTCATTTGTGTGTTCATTCCCGCATTTAATCCCATTTGTTCGCGAGAAATTTCTTGCAAGCGAACGCCGACGCGTTTTGCCGGCACGATGAACACCGGCAAGACAATCAGCGAAAGCAGTGTGAGTCGCCATTCAAGCGCCAACATTGCACCAAGTGTTGTCGCAAGGATTACGACATTAGAAACGACGCTGCCGAGCGTGCCCGTGACAGCCGATTGCGCACCAATCACATCATTGTTCAGGCGACTAATCAAAGCGCCAGTCTGGGTGCGGGTGAAAAAAGCGATTGGCATGTTTTGTACTTTGTCGAAAAGGGCGACACGCAGATCGTAAATTAATCCTTCACCAATTCGCGCCGAATACCATCGCTGAACAATTTGCAACACGGCATCAGCGAGTGCAATAACGACGAGCACAACAGTAAGTGTGACGATTCTGCGTTTGTCACCATCTGGGATTGCATGGTCGACAATCATTCGAAACATAAATGGCGGGATCAGTGCAATCACTGCAGTCACCAGAATTGTGATTAAGAAACCAGAAATTGCCCTGCGATATGGGTGCGCAAATGCCAAACTCGGCGCAATGCCGTTTTACCGATTTTTGCGCCAGTCACGGCTGATTTGTCACGCGGGATCAGATGATGTGGAAGCACGCCATCAGGCTAAGCCTTCGCACTTGGTGTTTTTCGCCACTCTGATCTTGTTAATAGGTAAATGTTTGTTTTAACGACACCTTTAGTCGGCAAATGTTTACTTAAGAGAATTACAATTATTTTATGAAATCTGAAGAACGATTGGCAATCGCCAGACTGTCACATCGCATCGGATTTGGTCCGAAGCCAGGACAATTTCAAAAAATGTTGAAACAGGGTTTCAAGGTCTCGGCTCGGCAATTGCTCAATTCTGGTTTGCCCGATTATGGCGATGTAAAAGCTGCGATTGGTATCACTGACCTTGGTGCGCAACCCAAACCGAACTCTGAGGCTTTAAGGCCCTACAACGTTGCAAAAGATGCACAACTGCGAAACATGAGTTTGTGGTGGCTTGACCAAATGGTTGGACAAGAACATCCATTTGTAGAACGCATGACGTGGTTCTGGCACGGCCATTGGGCGACTTCGTACTCAAAGGTCTATGAGCCTCTTCTGATGTTTGATCACATTGCGCGACTTCGAAAACATGCGATTGGTGACTTCTCTCAAATGTGTGAAGAATTGGTTCTTGACGGAGCATTGGTTTATTGGCTTGACGGTCAACTCAACACTGCAAGCTCACCGAATGAAAATCTCGCTCGAGAATTATTTGAACTATTCACGCTAGGTGTGAACCAATATTCTGAAACTGACGTCAAAGAAGCGGCAAAGGCGCTTTCTGGATTAAAAGTGGTAAAAAATTCGGGGCTAGTAACCAAAGAACCAAAACGAAGTTATTTTGGAACAACAACTATTCTGGGCACCACAGCAAATTTCGAATCGGCGACTCTCGCGCGGTTTCTTTCGATGACGGCCGCTTGTCAAAGTTTTATTCCTGAGCGATTGACATATCGATTTATCTCACCAGCATCTTCGATGATGAGCATTCCGATGAAGCCGTCTGAGCAAAAGAAATCCTCCGCGTACATTATTAAAAAAGCATTTGCGACTCGTCAGATTCTTCCAACGATGGAGGCATTGGTATCTAGCGAATCGTTTAAAGACCCAGTTAACTCGCAAGTCAAGAGCCCCGTTGAATGGGTGGTGTCGGTGTTTCGAGCGCTACAAATTACTCCGTCAACATGTTCTCAACCAGATCTACTTTTGACGTTGCTTGATACTTTGGGTCAGCGACCATTTTTTCCGCCAAGCGTAGGTGGTTGGCCTGCAGACGAAGCTTGGCTTTCTGTTGCTTCGACACAAAATTTAATACGAGCCGCTCAAGTGATTGTCAGCGAAGGCGATCTGACTCCGTTGATTAAAGTTTCTAAGCAAGAACGAGTTGATGCTCTTGCAGATTGGTTGGGTGTCGCCGAGTGGAGTGATCGAACGCGAGCCGCATTCGATGGAGCCCTTCGTGATCCGGCGCGACTTACTGCTTTGGCGATCTGCAGTCCTGAATATTTGGTCAGTGCCTAAGAGGAAAAATGAAAAACTTTACCCGCAGAAATTTCATCAAACTAACAAGTGCAAGCGCGGTTGCAGTCGCACACTCAATGTCAACCTTCGAGTTCGCTCATGCTGCCGGCCCGCGACCTTTGCCGGCTGGCACCCCAATTCTTGTAATTGTCACGCTCAGCGGCGGCAACGACGGGCTGAATACTGTAGTGCCATATTTGGATCCGCTTTATAAATCGTTACGCCCTCAACTCGCGTACAAAGAAGATCAGGTGTTGCCGATTGGCGATGGTCTCGCGCTGAACGGATCAATGACCGGTTTTAAATCTTTGTGGGATAGCAAACAGCTCGCGATTGTTCGCGGCGTTGGTTATCCGAACCCTGATCGCTCACATTTTTCTTCGATGGCGATTTGGCAAAGTGCGTCACGCACACCGATAAAAACTGGTTGGATCGGGCGGTGGATCGAAACACAACCCGAGAATCCGTTTCTTGCTATCAGTCTCGGCTTGACAATGCCGGCTCTATTTCAAGGTGACAAACGCTCAGGCACCGTGTTGCCACTCAGTGGATTGGTAACACCAACTGGCATGCTCGCGAAAGATTATGCAAAAACATCGAAGAAAACAAAACTTGATGGTCAACTCTCGGCAACCGCCGCGCGTTCAATTCGTGACCTGTTTACCGTTGCCGATGTTGTCTCGCCAATTTTAAAGAATCCGGCACCACCGGCGGCTGATTTACCCACGGTAATCGGCGGCAATGCTGGTGGCGAATCAAACCTCGGCGCGCAATTAGATGTTGCAGCGAAATTAATTGCCGCAGGAGTGCCGACGCGAGTTTGGTCTGTCTCGCTTGGCGGTTTTGATACTCACGCCAACGAATTATCGGCACAGTCACTACTTCTCGGCTCCGTCTCGAATTCAATCTCAAAATTCATGTCGCAGATGCGAACAATCGGCCGCAGCCGCGACGTGACGATTATGGTCTACAGCGAATTCGGCAGGCGTGTGAGTGCAAATGCCTCAAACGGCACTGATCACGGTACATCTGGACCGGTATTCATAATTGGTGAGCGAGTTGTCGGTGGCTTTCATGGCGACCAACCCCCACTCAATCGGTTGAAAGATGGCGATCTAGCAGTTACTACAGATTTCAGGTCTGTCTACGGCAGCGTGCTCGAGGGCGTGCTTTACACACCGGTCGATCGAGTCATTAGCGGATGGAACGATCGCCTGGCATTATTCACTGCCTGATAATTTTTTCGATAGCGAAGCGCGGGCTGCGACCGGGTCAACCGTGAAACCTGGTGTGTCGCGACAAAATTCGATCATGATGCCGTTGGGGTCAAGGTAATAGTGCGAGTGACACCACCCGTGGTCGACATCCATAATTGGTTTGATGCCTGCTGCGTCGAGTGCCGCGCGAGCCTGCTCTTGGGTTTGCTCATCGGCGGTGAAAGCGATGTGATTGACCCAAACAGGCAATCCGTTGCCCGTCGATACATCTGAACGCCAGTCAGGTTTTTCGCCCATATTGTGCAGATCAAAAAAAGCAATGCATGTGCCGTCGCCAAGATCAAAAAACAAATGTCGAAAATTCGAATCAGAGTCGGGAATTTGCGTCACCTCGGTATGCACGAGGGGGAACCCAAGAATGTCCTCATAAAAATGTCGCGTCGCCTCGGCATCACGACATGCGTAAGCGACATGATGAACACCACTTTTAAGTTTCATTGCACCTTCAATTTCATACGCGGGCCGTCTGGTCCATCTATTTCTACAATCGGGTCATCGCGATCATCGAATTCTGTGCGCAAGGCACGACTCATCACCGCATGCATGTCGTACATCGCCACGATGTAAGTGAACTCAAGAATCTCTTCGTCGCTGAGGTGACTTTGCAGTGCGGCAAAAATACCATCACTAACTCTTCCACCGTCGTAGACGAGCGCATCGGTGTAGGCGAGGATTGCACGTTCGACAGGCGAGAAACACTCGGCAGTTTGCCAATGGGCGATTGATTGAATTTTATCTTCTTCGATGCCCGCGGACCTGCAAGATTTGCAGTGTTGTGAATATACGAATTGACTTGCGCGCGCCCAGCCGACTCGAGTTTGTCCAAGTTCGCGAAGTTTTGCGTCAATTTTTCGTGTGGGATTTCGATATAGCGCGAACCCGCGAACTGCGTGCTCAAACACTTCTGGAACCAGAGCGAATACCGTCCACCAGTCGCCAGGCGTGCCCGTGGCTGTTCCTGGTGAGGCGACTGGATCTCGGTCCCCAAACAACAAATCGTAAACAGGCAACACCGACTTGTCGGCCTTGTCGCGCGGCACTTGCTGTAATCTCGGCATCTTTACCCCTCTGCAATTTCTAGCACTCGCGATGAGAGAACAACTACTCAGTGATAGTTCGGCGCGGAGTCCAAACGATGTAGTTCCAAACCCAGTCTGCAAAAATGCTTGTTCGATTGCGGCCACCCGATAGATAAGCAAGATGCAATGCGAGCCACGTGAGCCAGGCGAGTGAACCCTGAAACCGCAACCATGAATTCATTTCAACGACCGCTTTTCGGCGACCGATTGTCGCCATCTGACCCTTGTCTCGATATTTGAAAACCTCGAGAGATTTACTTGACTCGCGTCGCCTGATCTGACGTGCGACATGCTTTCCTTGCTGAATTGCAACCGGAGCAACCATCGGAAGCGGGCGCCCAGTTCTATCAGGAAAACTGGCGGCATCGCCAACTACCCAAATTGAGTCACTCAACTGCAAATTTGAATTGACTTTGATTCGATTGCCACGATCTGTTTCGCCAAGAAACTTCCAGTTTGGTGGCGCCACGACGCCTGCCGCCCAAATGCGGGTGCCGGCGACAATTTCTGTGCCATCTTTGAGTCGCAGCGATCGTGCTGTGGCTTCAACAACCGCGGCATCAACTTGCACATGTACACCCATTTTGGCGAGTGTCTTCAAAGTGTATTTACTCGAGCGTGGATGAAAACTCGGCAATAGTCGCGGCCCCGCCTCAAGAAGTGTCACGGATGCTTCTGGTGCGATGTGCTCGAACTCGCGCTTAATTTCTTTTTGTAGTTCGCTGACTGCACCAGCGAGCTCGACACCGGTCGGCCCGCCACCAACGATCACGACATTGAGACTTTCGAGAGGCAACAATCCATCTTCGACACTTTCGTATGTACGAAGTAACGAGCGACGAATTTCACGAGCATCACTTACCGACTTCATTTGAAAAGCATGTTCTGCAATGCCCGGGATACCAAAAGTTGCACCCTCTGAACCAACCGCGATAATCAAATCATCATAAGAAATTATCTTGCCATTAGAAAGCATGATTTCTTTTGCGGTTGCGTCAACATTTTTTACTTCGCCCCGAACAAATTGCACTTCGCGATAGGCGGTGCGAACCGGAAACGCAATGTCATCTTCGGGTAAAGATGCCGTCGCCACTTGATAGAGCAAAGGCGAAAACAATTGATATGGATTTCTATCGATCAGCGTCACCGAATAGACATCGGACTTGCGCAACTTTTTGGCGCAGGCCAAGCCACCAAATCCAGCGCCGACGACTACCGCGTGTTTCTTTGCCGTGCCCTCGCCAAATTCAATAAGCATCAGCCCAATCTACGGCTATTTCCTGGTGTCGCCGATAGTCAGACGACGCCCGTAAATCAGGCGATGCCCATAAATTAGACGATGCCCGCAAATAAGACTCATGGGCTTGCTGTATGCGTCGGTGGCGAGAGTGATCAACTCTCGCAACAATCGACCGGCGTCATTCAGAGCCCAAAGAAGTTTATTTACACCGTTTTGCTCAGGCCGAGATTAGGCGTGAGTTTTTTTGTGCATCTTGCCGTCGGGCATTGTTGCGCCTGATAAATCAGCGCCAGTCATATTTGCCCCGGTAATGTCGGCGCCAGATAAATTCGCACCAGACATATGCGCATTAGTTAAGTTCGCTTGATGTAAATGCGCCTTGGATAAATTGGCGCCATTAAGTTTTGCTTTTGAGAGTTTTGCCTTGGCTAAGTTTGCGTTTGAAAGATTGGCGTTCGTCAAGTTGGCGTGCGTAAGGTTGGTTTTGCGCAAATTCGCGTGCATTAAATCTGCGCCACTCAAATCGGCATTCGATAAATCTGCGCCACTCAAGTCGGCATTTGGCAAATGTGCGCCAGGTCCTATTTCTAAGCCATTTACCTGCATAGCCACAACATACTGCTAACCCGTAGACGACTGTTAATCAGCAACCAGAGGCTGATCACCTACGACCGTTTCTTGGCTTCAGTCAGTGCGTCGAAAACCAGAACTTTTGCCAAGTGACGACGATAGTCAGCCGATGCCCGAATATCTGAGCTCGGTGAGGTGCCTTCGTCGGCAAAACTTGCTGCTTGCTCAAAGTCGGCTCCGGATGCAATCGCTTGTTCGCACTTCTCGGCACGCAACGGAATTTCTCCCATCGCGCCAAGAATTATGTTTGACCCGCTGACTGCCACAGAAACTACCGCCCAGTCTTGCGAACGAATCGTAAATTTTTGATAACTCCAATTTGTTGATGGCGCATACGGAATATGGATTTCTGTCAGCACATCATCCTGGTTGAGTGCGGTTGTCCAAAATCCAAGAAAAAAATCAACGGCAGAAATTACTCGTTTGCCGTTGGGTCCAGTGGCGACGAAAGATGCGTTCGCGCCAAACAGTGCAACCGACAGGTCGGAGGCTGCGTCACCGTGGGCGACAGATCCGCCGATTGTGCCTCGGTTGCGTACCTGAGGATCACCGACAAGTTTTGCGGCGGCACCGATTATCGGCGCATATTTTCTAATCAGCGGGGAGTTTTCAATTTGTTCGTGTGTTGTCAGAGCTCCAACAACTAATTTGTCTTTATCTTCTCGAATGCCCCGAAGATCATTGATTCGTGCAATGTCAATCAGATACCCCGGGGTAGCAAGTCTGAGTTTCATTAACGGTATGAGTGAGTGACCACCGGCAAGAAGTTTCGCATCATCACCGTAATGATTGAGTGCGTCGCTGGCTTCTTTTATCGTTGTTACAGGCACATGCGTGAATAGTGCCGGGATCATTTGCCGCCACCGTTTTCTGCCGCCCAACGAACTGAGTTGACGATCATTTCATAGCCGGTGCAACGGCAGATGTTGCCTTCGAGCGCGTGTCGAATATCGTCTTCAGTTGGTTTTGGATTCTCGCGGAGCAGTGCTGTTGAAGCCATGACCATTCCAGGCGTGCAATATCCGCATTGCAAACCATGTTGTTGTCTGAATCCTTCTTGAACCGGACTCAACCCGTTGAAGTCACCCGACAGACCTTCGACCGTCGTAACTTCTTCGTCTTGAACTTGAACAGCGAGGACAGTGCAACTTTTGACGGCGCTGCCGTTGAGCAACACGGTGCACGCACCACAATTGGATGTATCGCATCCAATATGTGCCCCCGTGAGTCGCGAATTTTCACGGATGTAGTGAATGAGCAATGTGCGATCTTCAACATCATGCTGCTGCATTACTCCATTAATTTTTATTCTGACTATCGCCATTTTATTTTCTCCCGTTCATTGCGTGCCAAACTTTCTCAGGCGTTACAGGCATGTCGATGTGTTCGACACCAAAAGAAGATAATGCGTTGACCACAGCATTGACTACGGCAGGTGGACTTCCGACTGCGCCGGACTCACCGATGCCTTTTGCGCCAAGCGGATTATTCGGGCAAAGCGTTGTGATGCGACCAGCAATGTAATTAGGTAGATCTGGTGCCGAAGGAATTAGATAATCGATAAGGTTTGCGGTTATCGGCTGACCTGTTGAAGGGTCATAGCAAACCTGTTCATAAAGTGCTTGGGCGATTCCTTGAGCGACACCGCCATGCACTTGGCCTTCGGCGAGCAACGGATTGATCACAGTGCCGCAGTCATCAACGACGATCATTTTTTGAATTTTGACCTTGCCAGTTTTTCGATTGACTTCGACCACGCAGGCGTAAGCGCCGGAAGGGTAAGAAAAGTTCGGGCTCTCGTGAAACAATCGTTCTTCGAGAGTGCCAGCCTGCAACTCTGGAGGAAGGCGCAGTGGCTGAAAACTTGTCAGACCAACATCGGACCAACTGACTTTTTTCCCGGGTGTACCTCGCACGTTGAAAGCATTATCTTTGACTTCAATATCTTGTTCGGCTGCTTCGAGAAGATGAGCGGCGATCTTTTTGGCTCTGACCATTAGTCGTTCACTGGCTACTTTTACCGCCGATCCAACTGTTGGTACACCGCGGCTTCCCATTGTTCCGACTCCCTGGATCACCGTTGCCGTGTCACCGTGAATCACACTTATCCGCTCAAATGGAATGCCTAATTCATCGGAAGCGATTTGTGCAACAAAAGTTTCATGGCCCTGCCCGTGTGGTGATGAACCAATGAAAATCGTCGCTGATCCATCGGGCGCAATTCGAATTTGTGCGGACTCCCATGAAGCCAGATGTCCGAAGCCTTCAAGTGAACCGTTTGGCCCGAAGCCAGCGATTTCGAGCCAACACGAAAACCCGATGCCGATGAGCGGGGCATTTTTGTCGGCGAGATTTTTCGCCTGCTCTGCCTTGACTGCGTCGTAGTCAAGTAGTCGCAAACATTCATCGAGTGCCTGTGGGAAGTCTCCGGAGTCGTAAATCACCGCTTCGTTATGAGTCTCATACGGAAATTCATTTGGCTGAATAAAATTAATTTGTCGAACCTTAACCGGATCAACATTTGTTTTTAGCGCGACCAGATCAATGATTCGCTCGATTGAGAACGTTGCCTCGGGTCGACCCGCTCCGCGATATGCGGCAACCGGAGTTGTATTCGTGACAACAGTTCGAAACCCAGTTGAGACGTGAGCAATCTTGTAGCAACCTGCGGCCATCCACCCGGTCAATGTGGCAAGGCCGAGACCGGTCGGGTCGCCGTATGCGCCGAGGTTCTGACTGATCACCATTCGCAGTGCATTGATCTTGCCATTTTTTTCAAAACCAACCTCAATATCGTGGACCTGATCTCGGCCGTGCGTCATCTGAACCATTGACTCTGAACGAGTTTGCATAAATTTCACAGGCCGCCGCAGCCATTTTGACAAAAGCGGCGCAACAAAAAACTCTGGATACCAAACTATTTTTGCGCCGAACCCACCGCCAACATCAGGGGCGACGACTCGACAAAGATTTTGTGGCGTATCAAGCCATGATGCGAGTTTGTTTCGCAGATGATGCGGTGCTTGGGTCGTTGCCCAAATCGTCAAACCGTCGAGCGTCCAGTCAGCGAGACAACCAACCGTTTCAATCGGCACAACCGCGCAACGTTGATTGACGATGCGAAGGCTTGCCCGCGAAAATGATTTCACAAAATGTTTCTCGAGGTCATCGAGCATCGGTACTTTTGTCAATACGTTTGAGCGATGTGCGTCAAACAGCAAAGGCGCACCTGGCGCAGTGGCCTGGGCAACCGACGAGACCGCGTCGAGGGTTTCGTATTCGACGATTACCGTCGGCACTGCATCGGCTGCTTGATATCGATTTTCCGCGACGACTATTGCTATTGGCTCGCCAGCCCAACGCACTCGATCATGGGCGAGGACAGGTCGCTCAAAATCGGGCATGCCGCCAGGCAGATTGGGAAACGAGATAAAGTCGGCGGCAGTCCAAACACCCAGGACACCCGGCATTTTCAGCGCTTCGCTGACATCAATTGAAATTATTTTGGCGTGCGCTTGATCAGACATCACGAACTGACCGAAACAACTATTTGGCGGCGAAAAATCATCAACAAACTTGCCGTGACCCGTCAACAGAGCAGGGTCTTCTTTTCTGAGAACTTTTGCGCCAACGAGACTCATCAGTGGTTTCCTTTGGTGGGTGTTTGATTATTGATCATGGCTTGTGGTGGTGGGCTTCTGAATCAGATGGATCGTGCCACCATTGATTCTCGCCACTCTCGCTAGATGGGTCTTTGGCTGGGTTGGTGAGTTTGCGGGGGCCCCATCCCAATAATCTGCCGAGCAAATATTCGGGTCCACTTTCTTCACGACGCCACCAGCGACGTTGGCCACCGTGAACTCGTTTCTGAAATGTCGAGAGACCTACCGAGATGATTAGTGCGCAACCGAAAAATAAACTCTCAACCCAAACAGAACCAACACCGGCGAGTTGCAATCCTTTGACGCCACTTTGCAGTACGACGACACTAAGGACGGTTCCAAAAACATTGAAGCGTCGCTTGAATTGTGTTGCTCCTAAGAAAGCCGCAGAGAACGAAGGCAACAAATACGGTGCGCCAGATTGAGCCTGAATCGAGCCGAACTGAGATGAAAGTAAGACGCCAGCAACTGCACTAAATATCGCCGAAGTAATCATCGCCCCTGAGATGAATCGATCGGTGTGCACACCTGCGAGGCGTGCAGCGTCTCTGCCCCCGCCTGTCGCAAAGAAATACCGACCCAGCGCGGTGTGTTCGAACATAAACCAAAGTGCTGACGCAAGAACCACGGCGATTACGACGGTTCGTGTGAGTCCAAATGCAAACTCATCGGTGATCGATTTGAAGGATTCTGGTAGTCCAAGAATCGATCTGTTGCCTGATCTCCAGACGCTGTATGCAGTGAGCACCGAACTCACACCCAGAGTTGCGATGAACGAATCAATTTTTACTCGCACAATCAAGAATGCATTCAGCGACCCAATCAAAATGCCGAGCGTTAGTGCCGCCAGAATCGCCGGTATGACGCCCCACTGTCGGTCGACTAAAAGCCACGACACAGTAACGGCCGATGCAGAGACCGTTGCCGCAATCGAGAGATCAAAGACGCCAGCCGACAGCGGTACGAGTAGTCCGAGTGCGACGACGATGAGGATCGATTGCTGATTGATTACTGAGCGGTGTGTCAGCCAAGTCAGCCAGGTGCTTGGAACCCAAATTGAAAACAGTAACCACGCCGCCGCGTAAAGATAAATAACACCGATGTTGCGCGGATGAAGCTTTTTCAACTTAAACGGTGAACGACGAGTATCAAAACGACTGTCAATTTTATCGAGACGATCTGTGCGCTCGTATTTGACGCGCCACTTTCGCGTGACCTTATTTTTCTTGAGAACGAGCCGGGCCTTGACCTCGCCGGTTTTTTCGTTGATCTTCATTGCTTCTCCCGAGAACTTGACGCAGGCGATGTATCGCGAATTACTTTTGTTGTTATTCGGCGGGGCACGACGCGCGAACTCACTCTATTTGACGTAGCACCAAGAGTTTCAGTCACGATACGAGATGCGGTGATTTCGTCACCAAATAGTTCACATGCGACGACCCCGCTACGCATGATTAAAACTCTGTCGCATAGGCGAACTAATTCGTCAGTGTCCGAAGATGCGACGATTACAGTGCCACCTTGTTCAGCAAATTTTTCAACACGGTCGTACACGGCTGATTTTGAGCCGATGTCTACGCCTTGGGTCGGCTCGTCCAGGATCAATATTTTCGGATCAGTGCGCAACCAACGGGCAAGAACTGCTTTTTGCTGATTTCCTCCCGAGAATTTTTCCATTTTACGACGAAGTATTGGCGGGTCAATTTTCAATTCAGTCACCCAATTTGTGACGTCAGATTTCAGACGTTTGTAGTTGAGCGTGAGTCCTTTGCGAAGTGGTGACAGTCTCGGTAAGGCGATGTGATCTTCTAGCCGCTCGGACAAAATGAGACCGATTCGTTTTCGATCGGCTGGCACAAGAGCCATTCTGGCTTTGATTGACTGATGAGGATGAGCAAAAACTTTCTTCTTATTTACGAGAACTTTGCCCATGAATCGTGGTGTGACACCGAACAAGCAATTTGCAACTTCTTCACGACCCGAACCGATGAGTCCGGCAATACCAATGATTTCGCGTTCGTGAGATTTGAAACTTAAACCGCGCAGTGTGATGCCGAATAGGTTTTCTGCTTCTAGAACAACATGACCGCTCTGAGATTTTGCCCCGCTTCGCTCTAAAGAGAGTTCGCGCCCAACCATTAGTTGCACCAAATCCATTGCGTCAAGTTGTTGAACGTCTTGGCTAGCCGCCACGACCTTGCCGTCGCGCAAAACAGTTACTTTGCCGGCGAGGCTCAAAACTTCATCAAGAATGTGACTTACGAAAACTACACCAACTCCGAGACTGGCAACTCGACGCACCTCTCGAAACAGTGCGTCAACTTCACTTCGGTTCAGGGCCGCGGTTGGCTCATCGAGGATCAGTATTCCCGGCTGGTCAAAGTTCCAGTCTTGTAATGCGCGCACGATTGCGATTGCTGCGCGTTCACCAGAAGTCAGAGTTGCAAGTGGGCTTCGAACATCTGGCGCCAAGCCAAAACGAAGAAGAAGCTCTTGACATCGTTTTGCTTCGGCGCGCCATTTAATTCGTCCAGCAAAACCAGTTTCATAGCCACGACCAAGACCGAGGTTCTCGATTGCTGAAAGGGTATTTACTAAGCCAAGATCTTGGTGAACAATTCTGATTTGTGTTCGTTGTTGTGGCGAAAGTTGCCAGAGATCAATTTGTTGATTATTAAAAAAAACTTTTGCGCCATGATCGGCTTTGATGTAGCCAGCGATCAATTTGATGAGTGTTGATTTTCCCGAACCATTTTGACCGATCAGGGCGTGAATTTCACCAGGCCGAATTTGAAGGTGAGCATTGTCGAGGGCAAGTTGGCCAGGGTACGTTTTCGATATTGAGCGGATATCGAGAATTGAAGCAGGCTCATTCATGATATGAGAATCGTATAAACGTCAGAGGGGTAACCGCCGAACAAATCTTGTTCGACAGTTACCCCGAATTCTGACTAGCTAGTTTCTAATTACTTCTTTCCCCAACGAGTAAGGAACTGATCTTGGAAGCCTTCGATTCCTGGCCAAGCTTTTGTTGGATCCTTGATCGTGTCGGCTTGCAAGATTTGCAATGGCAAACCGTTCAAACCGATGTCAGGGCGACCTTCAATTGATTCGCTTGCTGGTGCTTTCGAAACGCTGCCACCTGACAAGAGGCTTACTGCCATGTCAACTGCACGCCATCCGAGAAGTTCAGAAGCAAGAGCGACCTCACCCAATTGGTGACGACCCTTGGCGATGAAGTCGAAGTTCATTGGTCCACCAGCTTGCGAAACTGCTTTCGCCTGATCGATCAATCCGGCTGCATCAAGTGCATCTGGAACTCCGTACATCATTCCGCCGAAGGCGTAAACAATGAAGTCAAGATTTTTGTCGGCCTGCAATGCAGAGACAATCTGACCCGGCAAGTTCACGCCAAGGTCGGCAATCGCAACTTCTTGTGTCTCAAGTTTGCACTCTGGACAAATCTTCGCAAGTTCATCGGTGAAACCCTGTTGAACGAGTGAGAGAACCGGGAACACTGGCAATCCGACGAATCGAATGTCCTTGTTCTTGCTGTTGGCAACTGCGTAGTCAGCCATCAACACGCCATAGAAGTAGTAATCATCAGCCGACAAAATGTTTGCTGCGACAACGTCACCTGGCTCGTAAGCCTCTGGTAGCGACCATGCAATAACCGGAATCTTCATTGACGCAAGAGTCTCGAGTTGTGCACTAATCCACTCGCGTGGGTCTCCGCTCCAAAAAACGACATCTGGTTTTGCGGCGATTGCGGCATCAAATGCAGCAGAAACGCTCTCAGGTGTGTCTTGGTGAGCAGTCGTCTTGAATGTCCAGCCAAGAGCCTTGACTGCTGCTTCAACGCCAACTTTAATTTCGGCACAAACGCCTACACCACATTCGAGGTAGAACACTGTCTTACCTGTTGGTGCTGCAGATGGTGCGTCACCGATGTTTAGTGTGGAATTTGTCTGCAAGTATTTTGCAACACGAGCGGCAGCAATGTCTGCTGCTGACTCACCAGCGGCGACTGTGTCAGTGGTAGCAGCAACTGTCGTATCAGTTGATTCTGAACTACCGCCACACGCAGTAAGCGCGAGCAAGCAAGTTGCAACCAACGCGATACCGCGGCGCAACCTAAATGGACTTGAACTTGTCATTTAATATCCCCCTTGATTAGTTGTTAACGACTTTCAAGCCTATACGGCGTAATTATGGGCTCGCTATGGGTGAAGTTGGCAATCTCGCCAATCAAGATGCAGCGATCAGCTTGTTCAGGTTCTCAACGAACATCGCCAGAATCTTGTCGCTTACATCAGCAAGCGCACCACGCCCGAATTGGGCAAGTTTGCCCGTAATTGCGAGATCAGTATGAACCAGACATTTCGTTGAGGTATCAGTGACGGCCTCAAGTCGCGCCGTGATGGTTGCCGAGGTGCTGCCTTTGCCCGATTTGTCGCGGCCTTCGCCCTTGAGAGCGGCACGGTGCTCGACTTCATTGCGCTCAAGAAACTCGGCGCGACCCTCAAATTGGGCGAGTATCGGCCCCACCTTGACTTTGACATTACCGAAATAAGTATCACCATCGATTTCGGTCAATTGTGCGCCAGGCAGGCAGGGTGCGATGAGTTCTAAATCGGTGAGAATTGTCCAGGCATTGGCGATTGGTACATTGACGATGAATTCATGATTTAAGTCCATATGGAAGCCTCCGGAAGCGCTGCTTAGTTTGATTGCGTAATCTAATTATCTAGTTTAAGAGGTGTTATGTCGATAAAAAATAATCTAATACTTTCTGGCGGATGGGCACATAACTTCGAAAAGAGTGTGCCGCATGTAGTCGAAACATTAGACGAGGTCGGTTTCGCTTCGGATGTTGTGTTTGATATTTCTGACTCAATTAAATTGCTCGAGACAAAAACTTATGACCTGATAACTGTGTTGGCGTGTTGGTTTCAAATGCAAGACCCGCGCTATTCGCAACAAAATCGTGAGATATGGTCGCGGGCCACTTCGCAGCGTTGGCGAGAGACGATGTTGCGACATAAAAACAGCGGCACGGGATTGCTGGCGATGCATACGGCAACAATTTGTTTCGATGATTGGAGTGAGTGGCCCAAGTGGGTTGGTGGTTCTTGGGATTGGCAGAAGTCATCGCATCCACCGCTTGGTGCATTAAGTGTTGCGCCGTGTGCCGACCATGTGATCGTCGCAGGAGTTGAATCATTTAGTATTCGCGACGAAATGTACTCAAATCTTCTGCGAGATGATTCATCACAAGTAATTTTGCAATCAACTGATGGCAAGTCGACTCAGCCAACTTTATGGGTCAACGAAAGTAAACCAGGTCGTGTTGTGTACAACGCCCTGGGCCATGACCTTGTATCTGTTGCGCATTTAACTCATCGGCAATTAATTAAGCGCAGTGCATTGTGGGCTTGTCGCGCATCTGATGCGCAAGTAGAAGCCGTAACTTTGTAGAGGTATTCTGACCTTATGAACTACCGAGTCGAAGTAAAAAAGAATTGTGTATCAGTTCGGCCAAATGCGTCAGCGATGCACCAAAAATTTTCAAATTCGATCAAGACGAACTTGCCGAGCCAGTGAGTGAAACGACGCAAGAGCAACTGTCAGTATTGATTCGCCTTGCCAGAAATTGTCCTGGTGAAGCCATCACCATCTATGACGAGAGCGGTTCGACAATCAGTTTGGAGTAGCGGCTATCTGGTTTCAGAGAGTTGTTGGTGAGCGAAAAATAACCGGATACGAGAGCCAGTTTTTGCGTGCTGATTGCTCATCGCGTCGCGGTGGGTCTTGCGGGTCAAATATTGCTCCGTGACTCAAAACAATTTGTGCCATCGTGGCGATCGCTCCGGTCAGTGAAACCTCAGATTCGGCAGGTTGACTGTCAAGACCGCTGACGAGTTCTTGACCGATGCACGCGTGAAACCCTGAACCAAAACTAAGGCCCCACGGGGCCGTACCATCTGGAACTTTTCGAAACGGGTTGAATTGCTGCGCATCAACACCGAAGATTTTTTCGTCACGATTCGCAGCACGCATATCAATAGTCACGCGGGTATCTTTTGAAATTAAAACACCAGATTCAAGTGTCGTCTCGGCGATTGCCACACGAATTGATTCTGGGCTGGCAGGGTTGAGACGAAGTGACTCAAAGCCAAATCGTTGTAACAGCGAGATATCTTTGATTAATTTTTCTCGGTCGTTTGGGTGCTGGCGGATCCACTCAAAAATATGATCCATCATGTTGACGAACGCACCAGATGTTGAGTGAGAACCGACCCATGGGAAGTATGCGATTTCGTGTAGTAGCGATTCATCAGAAATTTCAAGATTGTCATGATTCACGAGCAAGGTCGTCAAAACATCTTTTGGTAGGTCGTCTGGCAACTTTGTTTGTCGGGATACTTGCTCAATCAGTGCAAGGCGATTTTTTCTTGCTGGCTCAAAAAATTCTTTTGCAAAGAGTGCAAGTGCGACATTGCCTTGCTCGATCACAGATCGTTTGTCACCGATGAAGTGGTTGACGCTTGATGCGCGCGCAAGTTTCGCCATGATGTCGGCCAACAAAACAAACCTCGCTGGGTCGGTACCTAGATCAATGCCGGCAATCCCAGCCGAGATGCGCATCATCGTCAAGCGCGCCAGTTGCAACAGATCTACCCGGCCGCCGACAAGATGCGGCCGGATACTTTCGGAAATGTTGTGGGGGATCAGTTCTTTCTCCCAAAACGCAAAAGTATCGCGGCGAAACAATCGATTTTCGAGTCGACGGCGGGCGTTATGTTCGGCGCCGTGCAAATTTACGATCACACCGTGCATCAGGGCGATGCCTTCGTCGTAAAGACCTTGTCGAAGATCGCGGTTGCGCAGAGCCGCTTTGGCATCAACCCAACTAGAAAGTGTGATCGCCGACATTTGTGTCTTTTTAATTAACAAGCAGTTTCGTGCGTGGGCGAAAGCTATTTTTCAAATAGCACGTGATACGAACCCCAATATGGACGCTTTGTAGTTGTGTCAATTTTGGCTGGCTGACCAGGGTCGGCAACAACTTTTCGATCAAACATCGCCTGAACCGCAACGGTGGCTAAACCAAACTCGTAGTCAGAAGTTTCTTGCGACCTTTCTGACAGACCGGCGGCGAGTTCTTGACCGATACACGCGTGCATTCCGTGTCCAAACGAAAGACCCCAGGCAGCGACATTTGGTGTTGAAATTTGACGATGTGGGTCGAACTCGTTCGCATTATTTCCGAAAATTTCGGCGCTTCGATTAATCGACATCAAATCAATGGTCACGGTTGAGTTTTTTGGAACGACGGTTCCTGATTTCAGAGTCACATCTGACAACGCACGACGCATCGCGGTCGGGCTAGATGGATTCAGGCGAATGGTCTCAAACATTGCGCGTTGTACGAACGACTTGTCGTTCGCAACCAATGCCGAATCTTCAGGATGTTTTTTGAGCCAATTAAATAAATTATCCAGAGTTCGAACAAACGCGGTTGCCGAGGTGTGAGCTCCAGCAAGAAGAAAAAATGCAATCTCTTTTAAAATTATTTCGTGCGGAAGATGAAGCGAGTCTTCATTTTTCAGGAGTTCGGTAAGGATATCCTTTGGCAAATTTTGAGACTCATCATTTTTTGCCTCGGCAATAAGTTTTTGTCGTCGAGCAATGGATGGCGCCAAAAACTGCGTATCAAACTCAGACTTTGCTTGTTCGATTTCTGCAGTCACTTCAGCAGGGTCACGAGTGGTGTGAGCTAGTGTCGCACCTTCAATGAACTTCATCATGAAGTTGTAAAGATTGGCCGTCTCTTCTTTGGTTTTAAGTGGCCGATCAACGCCCGCATTAAGTGCCGCAAGATTCATCATCAGTTGGTGAGAGAGCGTGACGAGTTCGGCTCGACCAGCCTTTACGAATGGTTCGAGCGTTTCTTGAATCACTTGTGGAAACAAATCTCTTTCGTAATGCACGAGGGTCTCGCGACGAAAAAGCCGATTTTCAAGTCGACGTCGCGCGCGGTGCTCGTCTCCATGAAGGTTGACGAGAACTCCTTCCATCACGACTTCACCAGCGTCGTATAGAGCCTGCTTGAAATCTTTGTGACGGTAAATTTCTTTTGCTTCGTCGTAGTTAGTTACCGTCAAGACATTTTGTGAATTCATTGTGAAATGACCCCCAACCCCATTCCGCCATCTACCGAAAGTACGGTACCAGTTACCCACTCGGCTCGGATTAGATATTCGATTCCTTCGGCAATTTCGAGTGAAGTACCGATACGCCCAACAGCGTGATGATTCGCAATCGATTCAAGTCGTTTTGCCGCAGCCTCATCGTCGTAGAGTCCGGCACGCTGATTGATCTCGGTCAGCACTGCACCAGGTCGCACTGCATTAACACGAATCTTTCGTGGCCCGAGTTCTGTTGCCAAAACTTTGACGAAAGCTTCAAGGGCACCTTTTGTTGCCGCGTATGGCGCCGCACCAGGGTAGGCACGCACTGTATAAACAGAGCCGATGAAGATGATTGCCCCTTCGGTCGCGACAAGATGTGGAAGCGCGACCTGGGTCAACATCATTCCCGAAATCACGTTGTCATTAAAAACTTGTAAAAGTCGTTCTTCGGTCCATTCTTCAACTGGCTTGCGCTCCATGTTGCCGGCGTTCGAAATTAAAGCATCAATCCGACCGGCGTGTGCGATCGCTGTATCAATAAGTTTTTGGCGATCAGCACTACTAGTGACATCTGCAGCAACCCACGCGCAGTTGCCACCAATTTCTTTGGCGACTTTTTTAATTCGATCTTCTCTGCGACCACAAATAGTTACTTTGGCACCTTGAGCCGCAAGATATCGCGCAGTGGCTTCGCCGATTCCAGAACCGCCGCCTGTTATGACAACCGACATTTCTTTAATCGGTTTCATTGTTTACTCTGATGGCCCAACTGAGTCAACACTCTTTGGTCGTGGGAGAGTCGACAAGATACTCATTGTGACCCCACCATCTACAAGAATATTTTCTCCAGTGATATACGCAGACTGCTCAGAAGCGAGAAATGAAACCAGGTTGGCGATGTCTTGTGCAGTTCCGAGCCGACGAAGCGGGATTCGCTTCTCGCGTGCTTGTCTAATTTCTGGATCAGCATGCACTGCGTTGCTCATGCCGGCATCAATTAGCCCGGGCGCAATTGAATTGACGCGAATTCCGTGTGGACCCCATTCAAGTGCCATCTGTTTGGTGAGCAAAGCAACGCCAGCTTTTGTAGATGTATAGGCACCGCTATTTGGGCCAGGCACAACACCATTCATCGATGTGATACTGATTATGTTTCCGGGCTTGTTGTCGGCAATCATCAACGCTGCAACTTGACGCGAGACCGTGAAGGTGCCAATCAGATTGACGCGCACCACGGCTTCAAACTCGGCTTGCGCGAGCGTTAGTAACGGCCCAAAGCGAACGATTCCAGCATTGTTGACGAGTAAATCTGGTGTTGAGCCGTACTGTTTTATTGCTTTCTCTACCGAATTTACATCTGACACATCTGCAGAAATAGCAACACAATTTTTCGGCAACTTTCGTCACGCTCAACATCGGCAACATTGAGATCAAGAATTCCGACATGCCATCCTTCTGACGCAAGTTGATTGACGATCACTCTGCCGATTCCGTGCGCGCCGCCTGTGACGATCGCCTTTTTCACTATGAGTAGGCGATCTCTCTAGTGAGCGCAACATCTGACCAGCCTGATGCCTGCTCGCCGCGAAGCATCGCGCGCGGCTCGATAGGCGAGAGATCGACTTCTTTTCCGCGACAAAGAAGATGTCTGAACAAACTTTTGTCACCAAGTAGTGAAATATTTTTTGACGGATCGCCGTCGAGAACCAAAACATCAGCGCGATATCCAGCGGCGATACACCCAGTTTCGCCATCTTCGTCTAGTGCGACCGCATTGTCTTTTGTGCCACAAGTAATCGCTTGAAGTGGGGTCATTCCGAGATGCTTGACGAAAACTTCCATTTCGCGAGCGTGCCAATGACCATACGGCGTCATTGAAAAACCACTTTCAGAGCCGCATAACAGTTTGACTCCGGCGTCGTACGCCTGGCGCAATTTTGCACCAGTGTTTTCGAGTTCTCCGGCGAAGATTGATTTTGCCGACGAAGTTGCCCCAGCCTTGTGACCAAACTCCGAAAGATTTGCGAGAAACGTAAAAACTGGACCAACCGGAACTTTCTTGTCGATAATCGCCTCAAGCGACGCATCACCGAGAAACGATGCGTGCCAAATTATGTCAACGCCAGCCATGACAGAATCAAGTGTTGCTTTGTCGCCACGACAGTGTGCAGTGACCCGCACACCCAGATCATGCGCTGTGTCACAAACGACTTTCAATTCTTCGCGAGTCCAGACTTGTATCTCGCCCGACCGTGTGGGTATTAAACCAGTGACATGAATTTTGATGCAGTCTGCGCCTTCTTTAACTTGACGACGTACGGCAAGCACGGTTTCTTCTTTGTTGCGCACAACCTCGGCATATCCAGCCGTACCAGAATCAGGAATCAGTTTGCCTGCGGTTCCACCGACTGCTGTCATCAACGCATAACTGCCAGATTTCATTGTCGGACCTTCAACGACTCCAGCGCGGATTGAATCGCGAAGTGCTGGGCCAATGTTGAATATGCCATCAACATCGAACATTGAAGTGACGCCGGCTTGCAGAACTTTTCTGACGTTGTAGGCGGCAAGAATCGCAGCGGTTGCTGGGTCGCGATGCAAAAAAAGTTCGTCATTGGTTCGTGGCTCGCCGAGAGTGATATGAGTGTGTGCGTCGATTAATCCGGGCATCACTGTTAGTCCAGTTGCATCAATTCGTCGTATTTCAGATTCTTTAGATTTATCGATTACGAGGTTCTTGCCGACGCCAACAATTCTGTCGCCCTCAATTAATACGTCGGTGTTTGGTTGGGGCTGTGAGCCCGTGCCATCAATGACGTTTCCGCCGCTAATCAGTACCGCGCGCAAGTGGATTCTCCTTTTTTGAAGTAATCAAAGGATACATATATATGTGTATCAAATCGCCACCAAGACAAGGTTTGAGATTTCTAAGACAGTCAATCCAAATGATTTTTAAGGGTATGGGCTTCCGGCCCACCACGCTTGTAATTGTGGGCGCGCTGCAATATCGACAATTTCAATTCGTTGGCCAGAAGGATTCAGTAAGTATGCAAAGCGAGCAGGTTGATCATCTGAGTCGACCATCCACGATTCAAGTTGGTGACCTTCGCTGACGAGAGTTTCAATTGACTTTTTGAAATCGTGTGCCCACCATCCGAGATGGTGCGGGCCGCCATGGGGTACGTGATCCCATGGAGAGCCGACACATTTTTGGATCAGTTCAACATGTAATGGATCATGAATTGAATAAGTTACAAAAATCGAAAACTCGGTTATCTCAGTTGTCGGGGTTTTTATTCGCACAGTGCGAATTGTTGGCTTTGCCCACTGCAATCCGGTTGAGCCGAACGCATTCATTGATAGTTCGAGATTTTCGACGACCCACGCAATGTGATAAAGATCTGTGTTATCTAATGGCATAAAAATTAAAGATTAAAAATTCTCTTCGCGTTTCCACCCAAAATCTTATTTACACCATCTTCTGAAATCTTCAACTGTTCAACCATCTGTCGATATCCGTCTTCTGCATCCCAGCCACCAAAGTTTGAGCCAAGTAAAACTCTGTCGCAGCCTTCGGTGTCGACGAGAAATTGCAACGCATCAAGCCGGTGCACGGCGGTATCAAAACTCAACTGCGCCCACTGTGCATCAAAAGATCGATTTAGCAGGCCCTTGCCGAAAGGTCGTTTTTCGAGCGCCGCCTGCAAGCGGCCCTTTTGGTATGGAGCGAACCCCCCGCCATGCGCTATGTGAACTTTTAATTTTGGATGTCGATCAAGCACACCTGCAAACAATAAGTGCGAAACCGCAAGGCCTTCGTCAATCGCAAAGCCATAAATAACATCTAGCTCCCATTTGTTGAAAAAATTATCGGGCGTCTGATAAGAGCCTCGCGGTCCAGGATGAATTATCACGGGCACATCTAGCCGCTCATGCTCTGACCATAATTCTTCGAACCGTGGGTCTGAAAGCGCAACACCGTCAACATCGGTGCCGATGTATGAGCAGACCATGCTTAGTGATTCAACTGCTCGGTGTAATTCTTCGCACGCGGCTTTGGGGTCTTGCAACGGCAGTGCAGCGGCGCCTATTAACTGAAAATGTTCTCGACAGATGTTCGCCACTTCGTCGTTGTGCTTCTTGTTGAATGCAATTCCTGAACGAGCAGGTTGGTGATAAAAATAAGTAATCGGATTAGGCGATACGAGTTGCAGATCGATTCCGAGAAGTGCCATTTTCTCAACTCTTTTTTGTGGAACAGAAAATGGACTATTGTTGAATTTTACATTTTCTAGAAAATAGTCTCCCGCGCGAAAAAATTCGTTGCCGTTATCGCGAAAACCCATCTCGGGGCCTGCCGATCCACACGAACCCATAACGCCGGGAACCAAAATATGCGCATGGATGTCAATTACTTGATTGACTCGCATCCGCAAAGTTTAGCGGTGAAGGTTTGTTGGCAAAATCTCGGACGCGTTTGTCGATCGATAAGGCGATGCCAAGCAATGCGATCGCCGCGACACCGTCTAGCCACCAGTGATTGCCTGTTGCAGACACGGCGAACATCGTTATAAGTAGGTGTAATAGGTACAGCCATCGCCAGCGACTTTTGGATGCATTGACAATGCCAAACGAAACAACTGCCGCCCAACCAACATGAATTGACGGCATCGCCGCGAATTGATCTGAAACTCCTGTGCCGACTGGCCCGTATACCGAGAGCCCGAAGCGCGTCGCGAGATCGATATAACCAAGTTCGGGTAAAAAGCGCGGTGGGGCGACCCGGATATATCTAATCACTAGACATGCGGCTGTCAGCATTGCCAGACTGCTGCGCCATCGCGGGTATTTATCTCCGTGTCGTATAAATATCCAAACAAGAAACAAAATCATTGCCGGCACATGAAACACCGCATAGTAAAAATTAGTTGCTTGAGCCAACCAGTCGTATTGCAAAACAAATTGTTGCAACGAAAGTTCGGTAGGCATGTGCAGCCAATGTTGAAAGTGATTAATTTGTCGAGCGCGCTCAATTGCTCACTGGGTTGATCGAGCGATAGTTTCATCGCCAGTCGCCAAAGTGTGTACAGCGCAGAGATCAAACTAAGTTCGGTTGTCATTGGGATAATTCGCGTGCGCCATTTAGTCGTTGGCAGTCGACGCAAAAGCACGGTGATTACAAAACTAAGAAGCGCAGTCGTCGCCGCTTGATCCCAGGTGACCCACTTCATATTCGTATTCATCGGGCAACTCTAGTGTTCAGCGTTTATTTAGCCATTGAACGGGGCCGTTTCGTTTGGCTGAGTTGCACTTTTGGTAAGTTCTATGCCGTGAAAAAAATTTCCTATTCATTGATTGCGACTCTAGTTTTTGTTGCTTCGTCCTGCGGCTTTTTGGAGGAAGTTCACAGAGTGCACCAAAGCTGGTAGAGCCAGTTGCCACTGCTCTTGTGCCTGCGTCCGATGGTTACTCGTTTCCAAACTTTGAATCAACTTCAAGTGAAGAGCAATTTGATGGCTCCGATTTATTCGCAATGTTTGGCGCTGAAGCATGTGTTGATGCAGTTACAAATCCGTGTGAGCCAATCGCCGAGGCCGCGGCTTGGGCTCGCATGGTTAATCAGGCTCGTGCTCCCGGACATTGTGAAGGTTTGGTTGTAGAAGCATCGAAACGGTTTAACAGTGGTTTGAGCCCAGTAACTGTGAAATTAGAGAATCAGGGTGAAGTAACTCACCAAATTTTTCGGGCATTCGCCACGCAGTTCTTGGCGGAAGCTCAAAAGGAAACTCTGAGTTGGCAAAAAAAATCTTTGCGACAAATTGTTGATGCTTTGGGTGCCTCGTTTCAGACAGGTTCAGTAAATTATTCGATGGGGGTTTATTCCAAAATCGGTGGGCAAGCATTTTGCCGTATGCGGTTGAATTTACTGACCCAGATCATGTAATCGTCCACATATATGACTCAAATGGCCGGGTAAAGATCGTTATGTAGAAATTGATTTGAAGGCTGAAACATGGAAGTTTTCGTTTCTGTAAGAATCCTGCAATGATCCCAAAGCATGGACAGGTGGCGCCGGAAGTATTGATCTCACTTCGCTGGACTCGAGAATTAACTCGGTGTGTCCATTTTGCGCTACCTCAACAAAGATAAAAAACTCGATGATCGTTATTAAATCAACTGATAATCAGTGGTCAATCACTACTGACAAAGGCACGTATTCTCCTGCCACAGGGGATCTCATTGAAGGTATCTCGGCGCGACCGATACGAGGATCTTCGAGTCAAGATACGGCGACGGCGTCAGAATTTGTCGTGTTAGTTGAGACCACCGATATCGATTTGACCGTG
>BGOG01000022.1 GCA_003569125.1 Acidimicrobiaceae bacterium
CCATACCGATCGTTACACCACCAAATATAAACGACCAGAACTACGAATGGACGAGTGCGAAAATTGCAATATCTCGGCGAATAAACTTTGCCGACCTAGTTATGGCAACTTCACCAAAGATCGCTACGTAAAGAAATGCGAGTCCGAAATATCCTGAGTTGTATTTGGTAATTATTGCAAAACCAAATAATAGAGCCGCCAAGAACTTACTGAAAATTTGACCATCGGCAGATTTAAAAGCGATGGCAAGTGACAACATGAGTAGCCCGACCGGGAGAACATCGGCGGTTGCTGCGGTTCCAAAGGCAAGGATCATTGGATGAAGAATTATCAGGCTTGTCCAGAAATAAAACAGTGAGCGACGACCGTGCCAACGATCACGAGTTAGCATCCACCCAGAAATAAGAATCATTAGTGCGCCAAATAGTGAAGGCAACTTGGCTAGCCAGAACCAATCGTGGTAGCCAAAGATTTTGTAGATCACCGCTAAAACAAACGAATACCCAAGCGGATTGGCTTGAATAGAAAAATAAGTGTCGATTGGGCTGCATACCGCCCATCGGAAAGCCGCGAGCCGCCATTGAAAATGGATACTCGAGGTTCACATACCCGCGACCCATCCAAGGTGCGTAAAGCACGATCATCGCCAGCAACATGTAAAACAGTGGCGCATTGCGCCTTAGGAATAACTTCATAATTGCCTGTCAACCATTGAGCGGACGACGGGATTTGAACCCGCGACCCTCACCTTGGCAAGGTGATGCTCTACCACTGAGCCACGTCCGCATTTATTCGCATTACTTCATTTACTTAAGGATTTGAGTTTAGCAACGGGTCGGCGGTACTCAACAGTTCTTGATTTATCTTTGCCGAGCTTGACAATCGCACAACCCCAGCCAGCGACGCAAGAACAACTACCCCACCGAGCACTTGCATCAGCGAATCTGTTGTTTGTAGACGAGCCACGCACCAGTGGATGAAATTACGGGACCCAATAACAGAATCATTGATGAGACAGAAGCATCAACATATTTCTGCGCCCAAAGCATGAAACTGTGACCGATTGTGCCGGAGAAAAGAGTCATTGCAATCAAGAACCCGAGATCGCGCCATGAAATCTCAAGGATGTCGTTACTCGTGATCAGTGCATACGGCACGACAACACAAACCTGGATCACACTGACGCCGAACAAAAACTGCCAGGTGTCCACACCGTCTACGCGACGACGTTTGGATGATACGAAATAAAATGTCCAGGTGATTGCGTTGATCAATGCCAGAAAATCACCATAAAGAGTTGACCCTCCGGTGTTTCCGGCGCCGATCACGATCGCCAGAACCCCGGCGAAACTGTCAGAGCAAGCACGACCTGTAATTTCGAGACCCGTTCATTGAGAAACTTGGTGCCACGAATAGCACCATCGCAGTTGAGATATTGCCAATAATCGTGGCGTTAGCAACAGAAGTGGTCGTGATCGCCGTGAAACCAAAAATCGTCGAAGTGCCAAACAAGATTCCAGGGACCAATACCGAACGCAACAACCCCTTATTGATGCGCGAACCATTTCGTCGCACGATCAAATAAAGCAACGGCGGCCAAAATAACACCCGATAAAATAAAATTGAATTTATTGAAATTGCCGGGGCCAAAAACAAAAGCGGTCCAATACCCCATGCAAATACTGCGATAAAAACTGCGATGACCGGAAAAGCCGTAATTTTTTTGCGTAAGAACGCAGTGATGTTCACTTTGATTTATCTGGTGGACGCAAATCAATTCTTAGAGTCAAAACCCCGTCCTCAAGAGTTGCAGTTGCATCGCCGAGCATCGCGAAATCTTGGAAATCAGATTGAGCCTGAGCCAAAAAATGCTGACGCTCTTCACCTGCGACAGGTGGCAACGGTCGACGCTTGACCGAGGCCGCTCGGTCGCGAAATCTCGCGATCATTTCAGATGGTTCGAATGCTTCTGCCATGTCACAAAACTAGTTGTTTAACGGGCCCGATTGTTGATTTTTGTCGACTCTGGGCCGTACTGCATTCAACAGGCGCGATTTATCTTTGTCAGTGGCATTGACGAAGTTTCGATCACCCATGATTTCGAGAGGGGCGAGAACTTCAGGGTCTGGCCGAGCGGCGCTCCAAAACCAAATTGTCACGGCTACTAAACCAATACCAATCGCGACCATGCTTAGACCCAGCAGTTTTAAAGACATCACGCCCTTACGAACACAGTGCCAGTGACGAAACGGATAAACCTAAGTAACTATTCATCGACTCTTGAATTCTAGGTGAAGATGGCAAACTAGACGGTAATGGTTGGCAATATTTATAATGCGATTTCAGTCGTGGCTTTTTTCGCCGTGGGTTTTGGTTTGCTACGGATTATCAATCGTTTAGAAACTCAGTGGGTCTCGAGTGATGGCCTGAGGTTTACGGCGAAAATTTGTCTGGATAGCGACAACAGCGATAAATGGCTTGATGTGCGAATACTCGTTGATGGTGATGCATTGCTCATCACTGGTCGCGGACGCAAGAGCATACGACTACGGGGCAAGTGGGCGATGTCATATCCGATCGACAAACCAGAAGACCGACGGCGCCACTATGTAATTGTGCAACATGGCGAGACGAGAATTAACGCGCTGTTACGTGTGCCTGCGACAAGCCGATGCGTGGCCGTGCTCGATGCACTTTCTAAAAAGTAGCGCGGCACCCTACAACGAATAGTTTTGTAAAAACTCGCCGATTGGCTTGCCGACCTGATCTAGGTTTATCAAAAACGCATCGTGACCGTGTGGAGAATCAATCTCGACATAGTCGCATGATCCACCCGTTTCGTTAATGATCTCGCGAATTTGTTTTTGCTGGTATGTCGGATACAAAATATCACTAGAAATTCCCATCGATAAAACAGGTGCCGTTATCCGTGAAGCGGCGGTGTGCAAGCTGCCACGACCGCGCGCGACATCATGAAGATCCATCGCCTTGCCGATGATCAAATAGCTATTGGTATCGAAGCGCCGAATGAGTTTGTCGCCGTGGTGATCTAGATAGTTTTCAACTTCGAACTTGTCCCACAAACCAAGACCGTTATAGTCGGCATCGGTGTCTGCCAGTTCTCGACCAAAACGATCAGTGAACACGTTGTCACTACGAAATGTAACTTGGGCGACCATCCGAGCAATCGCTAAGCCCTGCCAAGGGCCGTCGCCGATTGCCGCGTCGTAATAATCGCCACCGCGCCATTTTGGATCAAGGCGAATAGATCTGCGACCGATCGCACCCCACGCAATTTGCTGAGCAGTGGCCTGCAAGCAAGTCGCAATCGGCACAAGCGTTCTGACGCGATGCGGAAATGTGATTCCCCATTCGAGTACTTGCATTCCACCCATTGATCCGCCAATAACCGAGTGCCAGACATCGATCCCAAGCATGTCGCTGACGCGAACTTGAGCGCGCACCATGTCGCGAACCGTGATCACGGGAAATCGCGAACCATACGGCTTGCCGTCTATCGGATGCATCGACGCAGGACCTGTTGAACCCTGACATCCGCCGAGTGAGTTGGTGCAAACAACAAAATATTTGTCAGTATCAATCGCGCAACCAGAACCAACCAATCCGTCCCACCAGCCAGGTGTGGGCTGGCCGTCTTGCGCACTGCCTGCTGCATGCGAGTCGCCTGTCCACGCGTGACACAACAAGATTGCATTCGACTTGTCGCTATTTAATTCGCCCCAAGTTTCGTAGGCGATCGTTACCTGCTGCAAAGTTTTGCCGCTGTCAAGTGCCACGGGGCGATCACTCGGGAACTCTAAAAATTTTCGGGTACCAAAAGCCGCGCCGACATACCATGCACCTGTCGCTGGATAATCTGAACGCATCGTTGGTTAATCCTCTCTTGCTTTTCGTAAATGCAGAAGATCAAAAATTTGCGTCAGAGTTTGGCCGTTGCTCCGCAGATGCGGAACCACATCCCCACCCGAAGGTGAGCTGGCACCGTGGGCTCTAAACCCCGGTTGCCGGACCAAATTGGCCACTCCTGATGCAACTTCTTGCGCTCCCACTTTCGTGGCATTGCCTAATCAACGATAGCGGGATAGTCTGACTATCAACACGCGATTGGAGTTGGGTGTTATTCAGGCGAGTCTAAAGCGCATGCCGCTGTACCGCCTGGCAAGTGTTGTCGATTCTTGGCAATTAATTTATAAATTGCGGATGAAATTAACCTGATACCTGGCAAGTCAATTAACACGCCAAGAATTGGCCATGCCCGATTGGCTGACTTCAAAAGTTGTGCAACTGCTCGACTACCTGAGCGAATTTGGCCGTCACTGTTGACCCACTGCAATGCCTGATTGCATTGCTCAGTTGTTAAGCCGAGAACTTTTAGATCTGCTTTTTGGTGGGCGATGATTTTTGCTGATGTCTGGATTCGTTTTTCGATAAGTTGCACACACCGTGCGCAAAAAGCACAATCGCCATCCCAGATCAAGAATGATTTCGCGGCGATGTTCTTCGACGGTGACATAGTTCAAAGATTACTAGCAATATCTCAATAGATACGATTGAGCGAGATGTATAAGTTTCTATTTCGGCCAATTTGGTTGCTGCTGCATGTGACGGTTGTTGCAACCGTGGTGTTGATGATCAACTTGGCTTTTTGGCAAATCAGTCGTTACCACGAAAAACTGACTTCAATGCGACTGTCAAACAGCGAATCGGCGATCCGATTGTTTCAGTAGAAAAACTTCTCGGCGCGATAAACAACGGTGCAGAAACTCCCGAGACCGTCGAGTGGCGGACTGTTCTCGTAGTTGGCGAATACATTGACGCTGAGACGGTTGAGGCTGTCAACCGCGCTCAAGGGGGATACTCGGGCAAAGACCCGTTGACTCCGATTCGATTGGCCGATAATCAATTGTTGCTAATCAATCGTGGATTTATACCATTAGCCAAAGAGATTGGCCCAGCGCCCAGTGGTCAGGTGCAAATAATCGGTCGCGTGCGCGCACCGGAGGTTCGTCGACGCTTTCGCATCAGCGACCCGACGCAAGGTGAACTAGCAGAAGTAAGCAATATTGACCTAGAGCGACTGAACAAACAGATGCCGTCTGAATTGGCGCCGATATTTGTCGAAGTACTCGAATCTAAGCCAGCCGATTCGCCGGTTTGTCTCAAATTGCGGCTCCTGCGCTGTCGACGGGCTCGCATCTGAGTTACACATTCCAGTGGTTCACATTTTCTATTTTCGTTTTGGCAGGCTGGATAATCGTGATTCGCCGCAAAATCAAGACGTTAAAAACTTAGGTCAGATTTTCGACGAAGCCTTCGAGTTGACGTAAATTACGACATTCAAAGACGCCGTCTGTGTGTGCACCGTATTCGCCGACGATCGAGTCACCCGTATTCCAATATGACTTTGGCTCTGGATTGAGCCAATAAACATGTCGCGCGCGCTTGGCGATTTCTTTGACAACCCACGATTGCGCCGCGTGATAATTGTTTCTCGCATCGCCGAGCAACAGAACCGTCGTTTTTGAATTTATGTCTTTGCCGTAACGCTCCCAAAAGACTTCGAATGCATGCCCATAATCACTGTGACCATCGACCCAAACAACATCCGCCTCGGTATTCACGCGATTGATTGCTTCACCGATATCTTCGGTTGATTTGAAAAACTTTGTGACTTCGTCGATGCCATCGATAAATACGAACGAACGCACTTTCGAAAATTGATTCTGAATTGCATAGACAAACATCAGGGTAAATCGTGCAAACGCAGCCACACTTCCTGAAATATCAGCGACGACCATCAATTCTGGTTTTGCCGGGCGCGGATAGCGAAACTTCGGGTCTGCAGGCACTCCGCCGTAACTGAGTGAATGTCGCACGGTGTTACGAAAATCTAAGGGACCCTTTCGTCCGTGACGTCGTTTGCGCGCCAAACGAGCCGCAAGTTTACGCGTCAGCGGGTAAAGCGCTTTTTTGAGACTCTGCATTTCGTCACGACTTGCGTGCATGAACTCAACGTCTTCGGGCAGCGGCTTGCGCAACGTTTTTGCCATTGCTTCAGCACCTCGATCGGCAACAAGTCGGCGACGAATTTCAGATTCGACTTCTTGCTTAAATTGCTCGATCCGACTTTCGAACTCGTCTTTTTCGAGACGCTCTTCAAGTGATGTCAGATCTTGCTGACTCGAATCACGATTTGCATCCATCAATTTTTGCAACATATTGTCGAGGTCTAAATTGCGAAGTGTGCGATACAAGTAATAAGTGCCACCAACTGGTCGCCCGGGCTCCATGCCCGCGAAACGCTGCACCGACTGTTTGGCGAGCGCACGCATCATCGCCTGGTCGCCACTCATGAGTGCGCGCATCAGCATCGCATTGATTTCTTCTGGTGTCAGCGAGTCCATTCCACCGCCAGAGCCTTTGCCTTCGCCCTGACCCTTGACTTGATCCATTTGCTCTTGCATCTCACGCCAGAAGTCATCTGGCTGACCGTCTTGAGTTATCGCATATTCAGGACCGCGCAGCGAAAAATAAACTTCAAAAATCGTCTCGAACACGCGCCAGTGAGCGTTGTTCTTGACCAAAGTTGCACCTAGTGCATATTTGAACGCGTCCCGATCTTCGATCGGAATGACCTTGACGGCTTCCATCGCATCCAGGTTCTCCGTCAAACTCACGGGCAATCCAGCGTTTCTTAATTCAACGATGAAACCCGACATCAGGTCAAGCACGGGCATTGTGCACGCTCACTTAGTAACGGAGAGTTCTTTGGCTGCTTTTGCGATGTCTGTCTGATATTTAAGAAGGATGTGCAAAGTCTCTTTTGCTTCTTGAGCGTCGATCGTCTCGATACCCAGCAACATCAATGTTCGCGCCCAGTCGAGCGTCTCGCTGACTGACGGTGCTTTCTTTAGATCAAGTTGACGGATGCTGCGAACAATACGCGCGATTTGGTCAGCCAAGTTTTCGCTGATATCGGGCACCTTGTTGAGCACGATTTCTTTTTCGCGCTCGAGATCCGGGTAATCAACATGCAGATACAAGCACCGTCGCTTGAGTGCTTCTGACAACTCGCGAGTGTTGTTTGAAGTCAAAAATACGAGCGGAATCTGCTTGGCGGTGATCGTGCCCAATTCTGGAATCGAAACTTGATACTCCGAAAGAATTTCAAGCAACAACGCCTCGGTCTCGAGTTCGACGCGATCGACTTCGTCAATCAACAAAACCACCGGCTCTTCGCTGGTAATCGCCTCAAGTAACGGTCGCGCCAACAAAAACTCGCTGCTGAAAATATCATCGTGAACTTCACTCCACGAATCGCTATTTTTATCGGCTTGAATACGAAGCAATTGTTTTTTATAGTTCCATTCGTACAGTGCCTTTGACTCATCAAGACCTTCGTAACACTGCAAACGGATCAAACGCGCACCCGTGAGTTCGGCGACGCTCTTGGCGAGTTGAGTCTTGCCCGTTCCGGCTGGCCCTTCAATTAAAACTGGTTTGCCGAGACGATCTGCCAGAAACACAACTCCGGCGATTCCGTCGTCTGCTAGATAATTGACCTTCTTAAGCCCGCTACGCACCGTAGCAACATCGTTAAATCGTGGTTTCACCCGCACAACCCTAGCGGTTCAGGCTCGCTAAGGCGAAGCGCAACAGAGCCACAAATCGCAATACGATTAAACGCAATGGCAACGCCCCAAGGCAGTCAAACACTTTGGCGCGCGAACCTTACCGTGGCTTGTGGCACAGCGTTGAGTCGTGCGACGGGTCTGATCAGGATAATTATTTTCGGCGCGATGATCGGGCAAACCGCTTTAGCGGATGCTTATGACGCGGCAAATAATGCACCCAACGTTGTTTACGAACTTTTACTTGGCGGAATTTTGGCTGCATCGTTGGTGCCACTATTTACTCGTTACATCCAAGATGGCGACGACGAGGCCGTCAACGCAATTTCTAGCGTCGCCGTTGTTGCGCTCGCCGCGATAACGACACTTGCTCTGATTGCATCGCCATTGATCTTTCGTGTGTTTTCGTTGCATCCAGCCAGCGAGATCGACGTTGCATTATTTCGATCTACTGGCACGAATTTAACGCGACTATTTGTCGTGCAGATCTTCTTCTATGGTTTGACGGCGATCGCCAGTGCGATTTTAAATTCAAAGCGACGGTTCTTTGCAGCCGCATGGACACCGGTTATCGCCAACGTCGTGACTATTTTCGCGCTGTTGGCTATCCCCCGCACAACTTCGATGAAACCACCAACCATGGGTGAAGTGGCTGGCAACAATTCATTGCGATTGCTTTTGGGCCTTGGTTCGACATCTGGAATCATCGCCATGACAATGTTTATGGTCGTCGCACTTGTACGAAGCGGTTCTAAACTCAGGTGGAACCTCGACCTGAAACATCCAGCAGTCAAAAAATTGATACGACTATCGGGCTGGGCGATGGGCTATGTCGTTGCCAACCAAATTGCCTTGGTCGTGATCAAGAACCTGGCTAGTCCAGGCAGTGGAAACGTGGATGCGTATTCAAAGGCTTACACATTCTTCTCGTTGCCACACGGTTTGCTGGCTGTTTCAATTGCGACGACATTCGTGCCTGACCTGGCTCGAGCCGCAGTAAATCTCGACACCGTGCGATTTCACGAGAAGTTTATTTCTGGTGTGCGACTTACTGCACTCGTGACTATTCCGGCTGCGTTCGGCATGTTCGTATTGGCTCGACCACTGGTCGCAATGTTGTTGCAACACGGCAGTTTTGACTCATCGGCGACACAAAATACGGCGCGCGCACTAACTGGATTATCTATTGGTCTGGCGGGTTTTTCTGTCTATCTGTTTGTATTGCGAGGCTTCTATGCCAAAAACGATACTCGAACTCCATTTTTGATCAACTTGTTTGAAAATATTTTGAATATTGTTTTCGCAATTTTGCTGGTCAAACGTTTTGACGTTTTGGGTCTAGGCCTGGCATTTTCTCTGGCGTATTTGATCTCGGCAGTAGTTGCATTATTTGTGATGCAGCGAGAGTCGCCTGGCTTTAAGGCTGCTTCATTGCTGGTTGGTCTTGTGCCGATGTTGCTGAGTGCGCTCGTAATGGCAATCGGCGTGCGCTCTAGCTCGCGGTTGCTTGCCGATCACACAGCGCCAGTTGGTCTTGATGCGACGACACAAGTTTTCAGCGGCCTGATAGTCGGAGTAATTATTTATTGGGCAATGCTGTATTCGTTTGGTGTCAATGAGGTTCGCAAGTTTTTGAGTCGAAAACTTGATCGCTAGTTAGTGCTCTAGCCGATCAGAATCACCAGATCGTCGCGATGAATTACTTCTTGAGTTACACCGTCAACTAGGTCGCGGCTGTGCAAGCCAGCACTTGCGCCTGCCTGCACCGCAGTAACACCTGACATACCACGAGCGATAACCAACCCGCGTAGATCTTTGACTTCAATCGTGTCACCAGCGGAAAAATCACCGGTCACTGCTGTCACGCCAGCATGTAATAACGAAACATTTTTTCGGGCAAGCGCGTCGCGTGCACCGTCGTCAACTGTTACCGAGCCTGACGGTTGGGCAGCAAATGCAATCCAAAGTTTTCGTGCCGATAGTTCACGCTCGCGAGGCAAAAATTGCGTTCCGGCATCAGCCACTTTGTTTAAGGCGTCAACCACGACATTCGCCCGTTTCGCTGAAGCGATAACCGTTCGCACGCCAGACCACGAGGCGATACGCGCCGCCGCGAGTTTTGAAGCCATCCCACCGCTACCGCGAGTATTGATCGAACTACCAGCCCGCACAGAGAGCAGCTCATCATCGGCTTTGACTGTTTCAATGAAAGTCGCCTTTGGGTCGACGCTCGGATCGGCGGTGAACAAACCCTTCAGATCGGTGAGCAGAATCAAAACGTCCGCTGAAACACTGTGGGCAACTAGTGCCGCAATTCGATCGTTGTCACCAAAACGAATCTCGTCACTGGCTATCGCATCGTTTTCGTTTATTACCGGCACACATCCCAATTCAAGTAGTCGCACAAGAGTTTGACGCGCATGCAAATATTGGTGTCGATCAATGAAGTCATTTGGCACCAGCAACACTTGAGCACCAACGAGGTCGTGACGGTCGAGTTGCACGTTGTACTCCTGCATCAATCGGCTTTGCCCCGCGGCCGCGAGCGCTTGCAAAGTCGGCATGTCTGTTGGCCGTTGACCCAGTCTGAGTGCGGCCACACCGCCTGCAACGGCGCCAGAAGTAACGATCAAAACTTCATGGTTGAGTTTTCGTAAACTGGCGACCTCGTCACATAATGCACTCACCGCAGACGAGTTGATATTGCCCTCACTAGTAGTGATCGAGGATGTACCAATTTTTACTACGACGCGCATTTCAATTATTCCGGTGTGTAGTCAAATGAAAATGTGCCGATCCAGACAACAGCGCCCTGCGTCGCACCAGCGCGTGCCAATAACCTCGGCACACCAAGGCGACCCATGCGATCATCGATGTAGTTAAGAGCATCGGCATTGGTTACGTCATTGAGCGCGATTGATCGCTCGATATCACGACCGTGCAGACGAAACTCATTGGCGTTGATTCGCTCGACGCGCGTGCCTTGTGGCTCTGGACGAAATGTAACCGGGCCTTGTGGTGGAGGTTCTGTCGTGCGTGCCTCAGCAACAAGCACAGCGAGTTTGTTCAAAACCTCCCGAACGCCATCACCTGTAACGGCGGAAATTTTGTCGCCGCTCCAAGCGTCAAGAACCTCAGCCGGCGCAGAATCTGTTTTTGTAGCGACCACCAATCGTGGACGATCCAAAAGTTCTGGTTGATACGCCTTGAGTTCGCGCAACAAAACCTCTTCTTGTTCTTTCGGCGAGATCTCTTCCATTGAAACAAGGTCGACGAGCACACATAAAACTCGAGCCCGTTCAATATGTCGAAGAAACTGATCGCCAAGCCCTTTGCCTTGACTGGCGCCTTCGATGATTCCTGGAATGTCAGCGATCACGAACTCGGTCGTATTGTTTAGTCGCACAACTCCGAGGTGTGGTTCGAGAGTCGTGAATGGATAATTGGCGATCTTTGGTTTTGCGGCAGAAACCGAACTGATGAATGTGCTCTTGCCTGCGTTCGGAAACCCCACAAGTGCGACATCGGCCATTAGTTTCATTTCAAGTTTCAGCCAACGATCAAAACCGTGCTCGCCTTGCTCGGCAAATTTTGGTGCACGGCGACGGTTCGACAAGAATCTTGCATTGCCACGACCACCTTCGCCGCCTTGAGCAGCCAACCAGCGCGAACCGTGTTGGGCGAGATCGGCAAGCGAATCGCCCGAGTACATATCTTTGACCACGGTGCCCTCTGGAACGCCGATCAATAGATCTTCACCGCGTCGTCCATGCAAATCTTTTCCCATCCCCGATACACCGTCTTGCGCACGACGATGCGGGTGGTCGCGAAAAGCCAACAAACTTGCAACATTTCGATCGGCAACAAGCCACACTGAACCGCCATTGCCGCCATCTCCACCGTTTGGTCCGCCATTAACAACTGGGCCTTCACGACGGAAACTTACGCAGCCACTACCGCCATCACCGCCACGAACATTTAGTTGTGCTTCGTCAACAAAGGCACTCATTTGTCTCCAGTTTGAGTCTGCTGGTTTTGACTTCTAGCCAGAACCGGGCTATTTAAGGCTACTAGCACGACCAATGACTCACCCTTTGCCTAAGGTTGTGCGATGGCAAAAGATCTGGCGCCGCGATCGCATAGCGAGTCTTGGGCGCAAACAATGCACGGGCACAGTTCGGTTGATGGATCTGAAATACGACTTGCACATTCAGATTCTTGGGCCGGAACTGGCGCCACAAAATTAGTTGAAAGGCGCGAGCGAGAAGAACGAGAAGAACAAACTTTGTCGGTTCATGCGACCCGAAGTTTTAGTGCTGGCAACCGCGCGATTTCAGAACAGCCCGATAATTTTCGCACCTGTTTTGAGCGCGACAGAGATCGAATCTTGCATGCATCTTCATTTCGACGGTTGGCTGGCAAAACCCAGGTGTTCGTGTTTCCACAAGATCATCAACGCACGCGACTGACGCACGCTCTCGAAGTTGCTCAGGTTGCGAGTTCTGTTGCTCGAGCAGTTGGTTTGAACATCGCCTTGACCGAAGCGATCGCACTCGGGCACGACTGTGGGCACGGCCCTGGCGGACACGCGAGCGAAGATGCGTTGTCGGTGTTTGTTGACGGCGGCTACGACCACGCAGTTTGGGGCGCCGATGTGACTCTGGTGCCGCTCAACTTGTGTAGCGAAACCCTCGACGGCATTCGAAATCACTCTTGGTCTAGACCCGCACCCAAAACCCCCGAGGGTGAAGTTGTGTCGTGGGCAGATCGCATCGCCTATGTTTGTCACGACTTCGAAGACGCTGTTGCTGCCGGAGTGGTGACTAGCGAGCAGTTGCCACAAGAAGTTCGCGAGGCGTGTGGAACCCAGCGTGACCAACAATTACGCGCATTCATCGGGGCGATGATTGAAGCGACAGCACAAACTGGTCGCATTGCGATGACATCAAAGTGCGCCGATGCGCTCGCCTCGTTTCGAAAATTCAATTACGAAAATATTTACATGCGCCGCGAGTCGCGGGCCCAAGCCGAATCTGTTGTGAGATTGTTGCGCGCACTTGTTGAGCACTATGTTGTCAATCCGAAATTGATGTACGCACCCGGAGAAAGAGAACTTTTCGAGCCCAACAGCGCCGAAGCCACGCATTTGGCTGTCACATACGTTGGTGGCATGACCGACCGCTTCGCATGTCGGCAAGGTGTTACTTTGCTCGGCTGGCAAGAATCGCAACTACCCCAAGGCATCGGCGTATAGCCCTTAACCTGGTGACCTGATGACACAAATAGTTTCGAAGCAGAAAATGTGGATCGATACTGATACGGCCTCAGACGATGCGGTTGCGCTGATCCTTGCTTTGAAAAGCCCGACAACAAATGTGATCGGTATTTCAATAGTCGCAGGCAATGTGCCGATAGATCTGGGCGTGCAGGCGGCGCTTTACACGATCGAAATGTGTCGGGTGAAAGTTCCGGTTCATGTCGGCGCGGTTAAACCGCTTGTCAGATCTTTCGCTTCTGCTCAAAATGTTCATGGCACTGACGGCATGGGAGATATCGGCCTCAAATTGAATGGTCGTCAGCCAACATCGCAAGATGCAGTTCGCCAAATTATTGAGACCTTTCGATCAGCAAAAGGAGAAATTGATTTAGTAACTCTCGGACCACTGACGAATATCGCGTTGGCACTTTCGATCGAGCCCGAGTTCGCCAAGTGGGTGCGCCGTTGCGTAATCATGGGAGGCACCGGAGTTTTGCCTGGCAACGTGACTATTGCTTCAGAGTTCAATGTCTGGGCTGATCCAGAGTCGGCGCGAATTGTTTTCGACTCAGAGTTACCTCTTGAGATGGTCGGCTGGGATGTATCGGTCGCTGACGCTGTCATCTCAGACGAACTCGCAACCGAATTTAGTGCGCTCAGCGACCTGGGCAAATTCGCGATGTCGATTCAACGACAGGTGCGCGAGTTCTGTCGCACAGAGACGAAACTTGATGGTTTTGATTTGCCCGACCCGATCGCGATGAGTGTTGCAATTGACTCGTCAATGTCGAGTTTTGAAGTTCAAAGACACGTTCGTGTTCACCTGGGCGACGGCGATACTCGCGGTCAAACTGTGATTGACCACCTAGATGTTCTCGGCAGAAGCCATAACTGCCGTGTTGTTCTGCGCGTAGATCGCGAACGGTTTATTGCGATGATTCGCAACGCGCTAACTGACTGACAAGCTAACTATCTGACTAGTTAAATAGTTAACTAGCGAGATTCGTACTGGTAACTAGTTGCTCGCAGGATTGACGTCGACAACTTTGCGGCCACGACGCTCTGCAAACTTTACGTTGCCGTGCACGAGAGCGAACAATGTGTCGTCGCTACCCTTGCCGACGTTTTTTCCTGGGTGAACCTTTGTTCCGCGTTGGCGAATAAGAATCGTGCCCGCGTTAATCAGCGTGCCGTCGAATACTTTTACACCGAGTCTTTGAGAGTTTGAGTCGCGGCCGTTTCGTGTAGAACCGCCACCTTTGGTTTTTGACATTAGTTAGCCTTTCGCAATCGATGTAATTTCAACAAGGCTATAGCGCTGACGATGGCCGAAACGACGTCGCTGATTGGTTCGACGCTTGTACATAAAGCCGTCGACTTTGACACCAGCCACTTCACCCAAAACTTTGCCCTTGACCGAAGCCTTGGCAAGTTGAGTAGGGGTTGCGAGTACTGTTTCACCGTCGACGAGCATGACTGGCGTGAATGAAACTTCTGCACCGGTCGCTACGCCCAAAAGTTCGACTTGAACTTGTTGTCCTTTAGCGACCTTTTCTTGTTTTCCACCTGAGGCAATTATTGCGTACATATTGGATTTGATCCTATCCGTGTAAATTCTGAACTTGCGCGGTTTTCGTTACTGATTCTGCATTCTGTGCTATTGGCCTGCCAAATCTACTAGTCGAGCATTGAGTGGTCGACGATCACTCCACGACCTTCGCAAGTCGGGCATGAATCCACGAAATTTGTCAACAGACCCTCTCCAATTCGTTTGCGAGTCATTTCGACGAGACCTAGTTCTGAGATATCGAATACCTGAGTGCGGGTCTTGTCGCGAGAAAGCGCATTTTTGAAACGATCCAGAACTTTGCGTCGGTTCTCACGAATCTCCATGTCGATGAAGTCGATCACGATGATGCCACCGATGTCACGAAGTCGCAATTGACGCGCGATCTCATCAGCGGCTTCAAGGTTGTTCGAGAACACCGTCTCTTCAAGATTCGTTTTACCGACATTTTTGCCAGTGTTGACATCGATTACGGTCAACGCCTCGGTGTGTTCAATGACTAACGAACCACCCGAAGGCAACCAGACCTTGATATCAAGAGCCTTGTGAATCTGCTCATGAACGTGCTGATTCTCGAACAACGACAAACCTTCGGCCTGCGTATCGTAGAACTCGACACGGTCTAAGAATTCTGGATTGAAGTCGCCAATATATTGACGAACTTCTTCGTAAAGTTCTCGCTCATCAATAATGATTCCGCGGTAATCGCTACTGAACTCTTCACGTATTACTCGAACCGCCAGCGGGGGCTCTCGGTACAACAAAGTTGGTCCACTTGACTTCTTCGACTTTTCCTTGATCTCTTCCCAAAGCGCGAGCAATCTCGTCATGTCGGTACGAAGTTCGTGCTCAGTCGCGTTTTCGGCTGCAGTGCGCACGATGATCCCGTGTTCTTCGGGTTTGACGCGATCCAAAATTGAGCGCAAGCGACGACGCTCGTCATCTGGCAATCTCTTCGAGATTCCGTATGTTCGCGAGTCTGGGATCAAGACGACGAACCGTCCTGGAAGGGAAACTTCTTGAGTTAGGCGACCACCTTTGGCGCCGATTGGATTTTTCGTGACTTGGCACAAAATAAGTTGACGAGCCTGCAACACATGCTCAATGCGCGGCTCTGGCCCTTGCTCAACTACGTCTTCTTTGTCAAACTGAACATCGCCGCGATATAGAACGGCATTTTTTGGTGTACCGATATCGACGAAAGCAGCCTCCATACCTGGCAGCACATTTTGCACACGACCCAAATAGATGTTGCCGTGAATTTGTTCGCTGTCGTCGGCTGGGCGACTGACATAATGTTCGATCAAACTTCGACCTTCGAGCATTGCGACTTGGGTGAAATCTTTTCGAACCTGAACCACCATCATGTATCTACCGAGTGGACGGCCGTTGCGCTCTTTTCCGCGGCGACGTTCAATTAATTCGGCGTCGGTTTCGACTGTGGATACTGATTTTGACCGCGAGTTATCATTGGCGGTGCGTCGACGACGATTACGACCTCCGCGGCGATTGCGTCGAGCCGATTTTTCGCCATCTTGGGGACTAGTTTGCGGATTATCCAACGAAGAATCGCGAGATGAGTCAGCCGACTGGTTACTAGATTTCTGTCGACCTCGCTTTGACAGGCCAATCTTTTTTGAACTACGTGAGTCAACTTCGGCGTCAGGTGCGACTGGCTGAATCGGTGCGGGCCTGGTGTCACCGATTTGGGGCTTACGCACGAGGGCTGCGTCGGCGGCTTCGGGCGAAACTAGCCGACCTTCTCTTGGGTGCTCTGGTAACTCTGGGTAACTCATCTTGCAAATCCTTCTAGACCTAATAAAACGAAGACCGCCTGAAGGTCTCGCCAATCGCGCTTTTGCGCTAACTCAGGAGACTGAGCGCACTTGCTTCGCGAAAATCGAATTGGTGGGACTTCCGCCCCGTGCCTAAGGCTACTGCCCAACCGCTCCCGCGAGACGGATCTGGATTTAGCGGAGACGACGCATATAAATGCTTTGCATCAAGCCCATTAGTAGCCCACTTGAGGCGAGATGCGACCCGCCATAGGAGATGAAAGGCAGTGGCAAACCACTAACCGGTGTTACTCCGAGGGTCATGCCTATGTTTTGAAAAACTTGAAATAGCAACATCGAGAAGTATCCGGTTGCTAGAAGTTGATCGAATCGATTTCGCGACGCCTTTGCAATAACCCAAAGCCGCCAACAGATGACCGCAAAAAGCGCCAGAACAATTGATGCACCGAACATTCCAAATTGCTCTCCAATTGCGGAAAAAGGAAAATCTTGAAATTGAACCGGAATAAATGCTCCGTTTGTGAGTGGCCCTTGCAGATAGCCCTTACCGAAAAATCCTCCGCTCGCAACTGCACGCTTTGCGAAACGCACCTGCAAAACAATTTTCTGAAGTGCTGGTTCGTTTGAGTTTTGATTTAACCATGCATCAAATCTCCGAAGTTGATAATTATCGATGATTCCTGAAATTGCCAAAACAACAGCCGAAACTATTGTTAAAAGGGTGAACATTATGACCCACAAACGTTTGGCACCAGAGAGTAATAAAATACCCACGACTCCCGCGACAAGAACCGTCGCCGAGCCGAGATCGGGTTGTAATAAAATAAGCACGAACGGAAACGACAAAATCAACACGGCAGTAACCAATTCTCTATAATTGATTTCGTCTCGCGCAGAGTCAGACGTGTACGCGGCGATCAGAATTAGTACTGCAACTTTCATCAACTCGGCGGGCTGAACCGATATTGGACCGAGGTCGAACGACAATTTTGCACCGCTGCTCACCGCGCCTATAACCAGAACAAGAAACAGCAAAAATAGAGAGCCCGCATACCAATACACGCCGCGCTCACGAATCCAATCATGACCAATACCCATGACCAAGAGCATCAGCGCTGCCGCAAACAGGACGAAACCAACCTGACGTTGAACATAGTAAAACTGATCAAATCCTTGGTTTAAAAGTCGCTGTCGCGTGGCTGAATAAACAGTGAAGAAACCGAAAATGCTCTGCAATGTCACCGCCGACAACAAAATCAGGTCGATATTTTTCCAGACTGAGACGACGTCGTATGACTGTTTGAACCACTGTGATGCTCGTATTTGAGGTATGAATTTTGACATTGCTACTCTCGGATATCCGATGCACCGCTGACAAGACAAAGCGGGTTACGCAAAGTACTCGGGCTTGCCACAATGTTGCTCGCTTTATCCAAAGGGTCAGCCGGCAAAACCGAATCGTATTTATATCCGCCGTTGAGGGCGGTGAAGATGCATTTAACGACGGGCGCGGCTGCTTGTGAGCCGTAACCAGATTTTTCTAAATATGCGAAAACCGTATATGGAGAATTTGAGTCCAAACTAAATGCTCCGAATGCTGAAGAGTCGTTCCATGGCAAGTTGTTCAATCCCTGCGCTGTTCCGGTCTTTCCGGCGATTGGTAACGCCGCATAGTTGTAAGAGCTGAACAAATTCTCACCAGTGGTCTTGTGGTAGTAGTCGAAAGTGACACCAGGTCCGGTTATGGCTCGCGCCATTCCTTTGACAATCGGCTCTCTGATTCTTTCTGTCATTTCTATTCGACGCTTCGGAGAAAGAGGCACCAGATTTTTGACGACTTGTGTTGTTGTGAGATCAGCAACCCCTGGGCGTGCATCCAGCGTTCCGGGGGCGAGCAACGAAACTGCTACACGGGGCTCATAAACGCGACCGCTATTTGCAATCGCCGAATATGCCAGAGTCATCTGCAATGGAGTCACCGACAAAAGACCCTGACCAATTGCGAACAAAACTTGATCACCGACATAATATGCCTGACCGGCATCTTGGGTGATTACTCCCATGTTGGCGAGTCGTTTCTTTAATTCTTTACTCGGAATAGTTCCTGAATATTCGAACGGCAAATCGACATTTGTCGGAGATCCAAGACCGAATTTTCGAATTTCTTGCTCCAAAATCGGTGCATATCCACGCTCGGTGAGAATTTGTTCGCCGATTTTATAAAAAAAAGTATCGCTCGATACTGCTAACGCTGCCTCAACATTTACCTCGCCGTATCGACAAGGAAGACCAGTTGAACGACAAATTGCATTTCTGAAAATACACTTGACGCCATCTTGACATCTTTCTTCGGGGATGCTTTCAAGTTTGTAGATACCACGGTCCTCGAAGGTGTATTTATCGCCGTTGGGCAACTGCCCTGAGGCAAGCGCCGCGTATGCAACGAGAGGCTTGAACGTAGAACCAACGTTGTATCGACCCGACACGGCACGGTTGACAAGTATCGATAAGTCTGGGTCGTCGGTTATCGGAAACAATTGCGAAAACTTGTCTTTCGGAAGTCCCCCGTCGAACCACCTTAAATCGAATCTTGGATAAGAAGCCATTGCAATCACGCGTCCGTTGTTGTGATTCATCACCACGACAGATCCAGCCGGTGCTTTGTAATAGTTGATTTCGGGATATCGGGGATCGGGTGTTCCGTCGGGCATCTTGATCTGTCCGGCTTCAACACGGCGTCGTACAAGTAACTGTGTTTCAAGAGCTTGCTCAGCGAACTGTTGTACATCTAGATCTATTGAAAGTTGCAAGTCATAACCGGTAACCGGCTCAACTCGCTCAATGAGTTTAAGAATCGTGCCTACAGCGTCGACCTCGTAACGCACGTAACCTGGCTTTCCGCGCAGCGACGTTTCGTAACTTGCCTCAACTCCATATTGACCGACTCGTTCGTTGGGGTCATAGCCAACTGATTTGTAATAGAGCAGGTCGTCTTTGAGGATCGCCCCCATATAACCCAACACGTGCCCACCTAGCGCCCCGTAAGGATAATTTCGCCGCCACTCTTCGCGAACATAGATTCCGGGGTAGTCCTCGATTCGCTCCAACAAATAGAGTGCCAATTCTTCTGACACACCTTCTCGCAGAGGTATTGCCTCAAACGGACCATATCGCTCGTCAAGCATTCGTTTGATCAAAACCTCAGGCGGAACATTGAGCGGTCCAGAAAGTCGCTGAGCCAACTCATTTCGTTGTGCCGTTTTGCGGGTAACTGAATGATCAATCGTGACTACGAGCGTTCGCTTATTATCCGCAATTACTCTTCCAGCCGAGTCGAATATTCGACCACGCTCGGGCAACAACTTAATGGTTCTTGTTCGAACTTTTCCGATGATTACTTCAACATCGCGAGATGTAACCGCCTGCAAAAACCAAAGACGTGCACCCAAAATGCTGAAGAAGATTATCCCTACGAGGCCCAAGAGAATCAACCGCTTCGGCGCACGACCGTCTATTTGCTTTGACATTATCTAGTTTTCTTTCGCTCGCTTAGCGTCCATCGCGTTATCCAAAAAAATCCTGGTGAGAGAAACACATTGATCGCCGTGACGACCGCAATAATTCTTAGCACCCTAAGTTCGAGCACGGCACCCAAACCAATCATTGCCTGCGCGAGAAAAATATAAACTTCGCCAATCGCTGAAACGACGGCGATCGACACAAGTCGTAGCCACCAAATCGGACTCGGAAAAAAATATAAATATAATCCGGCGGTTGCACCCGCAAGGCCAAGTGCGATTGACCCTAACCCAGCAGGCGTCGAAACTACAAAATCAAACATCATTCCAGCGACCAAACCAACAATCGCCCCGACGCCGATTCCAAACTGAATCCCCGCGCAGACAACAAAAAGCAACATTACTTGTGCTGCAACATCGAATGGTCGAAGCTCTTTGAACATAGTTGTTTGCAGAGCCAAAACGACGAGAAGCACCAGAACTAAACGAGTCCAGCGACTCGCCAAAATTATTAGCAGTCGACTCAAGGAGATTTCTTTTCTGTGATCGGCTGGTACAACAAAATTCTTACGAACGACAAATTTGTCAATTCTGCGGCGATATTAATTTCGAGCAATGGACCCGCAGATCCAACTCTCTCGACAACACGAGAGACGACACCGATTAAAACGTCTGGTGGTGCAAGGCTGCGCGAACCACCGGCAGTCACAATCGGCGCACCAGCTTCGATAGATCCAAACCGCAATGAGTTATCAATAAACCTCACGGTCGGTTGACGGGTTGGTCCGTTACCTTGGATAACACCCGTTTCTCGAACCGCGAGTTCGCTGGCCAACGGGATCGTGATCGAGGTCAAACCTTTTGGCGTCGCTGGCAACGTTGTCACAACGGCGGTGAAGCCTTCGATCGGAATTGTCGTGGTTGTTGTCGTGGTTGTTTCGGAGTCGGGAGTATTCGAAACTGGCTCAAGTGGCACGGCGGTTGATGTGGTCACACTGGTAATACCTTGCACTGTGGAGCCAGTGATCTTTCGCTCTGTGCTGACTACTTTCACAGAGATCGAGAAATCTGGGTCGGTGATCAGCATCACGAACGAACGGTTTGTGAAAACTTTTGTGATCTTTCCAATTAAGCCTGCGGCATTCAAAACTGGCATACCCACGCGGATACCGCTCTCGGCCCCCTGATTGATTTCAATTGTCTGCGAAAAACTTGTAGGAGACTCACCAATTACTTGTGCCGTGACTGCATTGATTCCCGCCAAGGTAGGTAACCCGTTTAGAGCGAGCAACTCCTGCGACAATCGCACTGACGCGGCGGCGGCTACCGTCGCGCCTTCTTGTTGCGCGACTTGTTGTCTAAGCAACGAGTTCTCTTCAAGCAATTTGTTGTAATGCGTGACTCCATACCAGGCGTTTCCTACAGGTCGTGTAATGACCCTCGCTACTCCCTCGACCGGGTAAAAAAGAGTTCCAAAGATTGATCTCAATCCGGCTACTTTTGGTGAATCTTGCAGATCAAGCGTGATCAACATGATTGAGGTCAGGGTCAACAAAATGATCGCCCGCCGCCTAGTGGTGTTTTGTGAGGCCATTAAAAGCAAAAGTCTTTCACTTTAAGATTCACCCTGTCTAAGCTTCGCCTTGGTTTGCTGATCCCTTGTAATAGTCAAGATTGTCGAGCGACAAACCGGCGCCCATGACCACCGAGAGCAACGGCTCTCGCGCAATAAACGCTTGAATACCTGTTTCGTGGGTGACGCGCTCGACAAGACCCGTAAGCAGCGCACCGCCACCTGCAAGATGCAGACCATGGCTGATTACATCGGCCGCTAATTCAGGTGGGGTGCGCTCGAGGGTCTTCTTGATCGCGTCAATAATTTTGTTTACACCTTCATCAAGAATTTCTCTGACTTGATTTGTTGTCACTTCTTGGGTGCGCGGTAAACCAGTGGCGGTATCGCGTCCGCCCACGTCGCCAACGACCTCTTGCGCAAGTGGCCACGCAGAGCCAAGATGAATTTTTACCTCTTCTGCAGTGTTCTCTCCGATATCAATTTTAAAAGCTCTTTTGAATCCAGCAGTAATAATATTGTTCAGCGCATCACCACCGACACGCACTGAAGTCGCGGTTACTATTCCGCCTAATGAGATGACAGCGACTTCAGTAGTGCCACCACCGATATCAACAATTAGGTTGGCGCTCGGCTCGTGAATAGGTAGACCTGCGCCGATTGCCGCGGCCATTGCTTCTTCGATGATGTAGACGGGTCGTTTTGCACCAGCAAACTCGGCGGCATCCTGCACAGCACGTCGCTCGACACCCGTAACTTCTGAAGGTACCGCGACCATCAACGTCGGCTTTATCCAACGACTTGTCGACACGCGTTGAAGAAATTGCTTGAACATTTCCTCACACAACGGAAAATCAGCAATCACGCCGTCTTTCAGTGGGCGAACGAGCCTGATGTTTTTCGGGGTGCGACCTCGCATTCGCCTTGCCTCGTGTCCGACGGCAACTACTGCCCCACTTCGAGTGTCAACCGCGACCATAGAAGGTTCGTTCAAGACGAGACCTTGTCCTTTGACAAATATCAGAGTATTGGCAGTGCCTAAATCAACCGCGATTTCTCTGCCCACCGAGAGAGGATTTCCTCCCGCCATTTTAGGAGATCTTCTTCTCGCTACCTGGGAAAAATATCTCTAATTCTCTGGCGGCGGATTCCGCTGAGTCACTTCCATGCACGAGATTCTCGGTGAATAATGTTCCCAAATCTCCGCGAATCGTGCCGGGAGCCGCTGCTCGTGGATTAGTTGCACCCATCATCGATCGCACGATCTCCCATGTGTCTTGGGGGCCCGAAAGTGCCAGTGCAACAACTGGCCCACGCGACATAAATGAAACCAACTCTGCGTAAAAGCCTTTACCTTGATGCTCTTCGTAGTGACGCGCAAGAATGTCTTTGTCTAAGGTTCGCAACTGCATCGACGAAATGACCAAACCTTTTGCTTCGAAACGACCAAGAATCTCACCGATCAAGCCACGCTCGACTGCGTCAGGCTTCAAAAGAACAAGTGTGCGATTTGACATGCCTTCAGGCTAAAGGTTTATCGAGTGGCTCGCACGCTATTGCGGCTTTGCGCCTCTGCGCAATAGAAACGGCCGAGCAGCGCTGACAATATAGAGCGAGCCAGCAACGAGCACTGCGTCTTGAGTTTGAGCGATTTTCAGCGCAATTTCACACGCTGATTCGACCGATTCGGCAACGATCACTTCATCACACCCGGCTCTTCTCGCAACTTCGGCCATTTCGCCAGCAGGCAGACCTCGTGGCGACGGTGGTGTGCAAGTAATCACGACGTCGAACTCAGTTGCGCGAAAACTTGCCAACAATTCATCCGGGTCTCGACTTCGAAGCGCACCGGTTACGAGAATCTTGCGACCACTCATATTGAAATCTTCGAAAAATACTTCTGCACAAACTTTTGCGCCAGCCGGATTGTGGGCGCCATCCAAAATCACCAACGGTTGATGTGCGAGAACCTCAAATCTGCCCGGCATCACCACGCTGTGCATCGCCTCTGCCAACACATCTGGGGCAATAATTGCATCAAAAAATGCTTCAACCGCGCTAATCGCAAGTGACGCGTTGTCGCCTTGGTGCTCACCGTGCAACGGCACAAGCACATCTTCATAGATTGTTCTTGGAGTGCGCACCGAGACAAGACGCCCGCCAACTGCCAGACGATTATCTTCGCATCCGAAATCGTCTCCCCGAGATATTCGTGCCCTAGCGGGGGGTTCAAGAAAAATTTTGCGAAGAACTTCGTCGGTTTCGCCAAGAACAACGATGCTCGACGTTTTGATAATTCCGGCTTTCTCTGTTGCGATGTGCTTGACCGTTGGCCCGGCATATTCAGTGTGATCTAGTGCGATGTTCGTAATCACGGCGACATCTGAATTGATCACATTTGTCGCATCCCAACGACCCAGCATTCCGACTTCAATTACTGCGACATCTACCGCTTCATCAGCAAACCAGCGAAACATAGCCGCCGTCATTATTTCGAAAAAACTTGGGCGGACTCCAGCGATGACTTCGAGATCAGAAATCGCGCCAACCTGCAGACCGAAATCATGATCACTGATCGGCTCACCATTGATGCAGATTCGGTCGTTGATGCGATCCAAGTGTGGACTCGAATAAGTACCGACACGCAAACCATGAGCCATCAAGAGTTTCGTCGTTATTTGCGCGGTTGAGCCTTTGCCATTTGTCCCGGTTATGTGAATTGATTTGTAAGCGTGCTGCGGATTCGCGATTGCATCCATTAATCGGACGATATTTTCTAAAGAGGGTGAATCGACTCGCCCGGTTCGTTCATAGTTTGAACGCTCGTCAAGGTAGCGCAATGCGTCTAAATATTGCACGACGGTAATCTAAATTAAATTACGAAGCAGCACGACGCTGACGAACTGCCGGCGTCGATTTTGCGACAAAGAAGGAGTGGATGTCTTGTTCACTGCTCCTAAATCTATTACTACTTTTGCGATATCGGTGCGGCCAGGCAACTCGTACATCGTCTCGAGTAAAACTTCTTCGAGAATCGCACGCAACCCGCGAGCACCCGTGCCGCGCAACAAGGCTTGATCGGCAACGGCTTCTAAAGCGTCGACGGTGAATTCAAGTACGACATCTTCAAATTCAAAAAACTTTTGATATTGCTTCAATAACGCGTTTTTTTGGTTCGGTGAGTATTTTTATAAGCGCCGAACGATCCAAACTGTTCACTGCGCCGATCATCGGCAAGCGACCGACAAATTCTGGGATCATGCCGAATTTGAGCAAATCTTCGGGAAGCACCTGCGCGAACAACTCTCCTGGATCTTTCTCTGACTTCGATTTCACTTGTGCGTGAAACCCAACGCCCTTTTGACCGATGCGCGATGCGATGATTTGATCTAGACCGGCGAACGCGCCACCACATATAAACAGCACATTCGTCGTGTCGATTTGAATGAACTCTTGATGCGGATGCTTGCGTCCGCCCTGTGGCGGAACAGAGGCCACCGTTCCTTCAAGAATTTTGAGCAGCGCTTGTTGCACACCTTCACCAGAAACATCGCGGGTGATCGATGGGTTCTCACTTTTCGCGCGACTTTATCGATCTCATCTATGTAGACGATCCCGGACTCGGCCTTCTTGACATCAAAATCTGCCGCCTGAAGAAGTTTCAACAAAATGTTTTCGACGTCTTCACCCACGTACCGGCTTCTGTCAACGCGGTCGCGTCGGCAATCGCAAACGGAACATTCAACAGCCGAGCCAATGTTTGCGCCATATGTGTCTTGCCACAACCAGTTGGCCCCAGCAACATGATGTTGCTCTTGGAGAGTTCGATGTCGCCTCGACGCGTCGATGAATTCTGCTTGTATTGAATTCGCCTGTAGTGGTTGAACACCGCAACTGCGAGAACTTTCTTCGCTGTCTCCTGACCTACCACGTATTCATCCAAGAAAGCGCGAATTTCACGCGGATTGGGAAGTTTTTCGAAATTTACTTCTGACTGATCGCTTAACTCTTCATCGATGATCTCGTTGCAAAGATCGATGCATTCGTTGCAAACATAAACACCGGGGCCGGCGATAAGTTTCTTGACCTGTTTTTGCGACTTACCGCAAAATGAACACTTTACAAGTTCTGCAGAATCACCAAACTTTGCCATCAGTGCCCCGTTTCAAACTTCAACGAATTGGTCCGGAACGATCTGCGAATGCTCGAGTCGAAATCACTTCATCAATGACTCCGTAGTCTTTTGCCGCCTGGGCCTCCATTACGAAGTCACGATCGGTATCTTTATGCACCCGATCAATTGGTTGACCAGTGTGATGCGCAAGAATTTCTTCGAGAATTTCACGCATCCGCAAAATCTCGCGAGCGGCGAGTTCAAGATCCGTCACCTGGGCGTAACCAACTTGCGCGTATGGCTGATGCAACAAAACTCGAGAGTGTGGCAGTGCCAGGCGCTTGCCTTTTGTACCAGCGGCGAGCAATACGGCGGCGGCCGAAGCAGCCTGACCCAAGCAAATCGTGGCTATGTCATTTTTGATGAACTGCATCGTGTCGTAGATCGCGAACAACGCCGAGATGTCGCCACCAGGGCTATTGATATAAATATTGATGTCTTTGTCCGGATTTTCACTCTCGAGGTGAATCAATTGCGCGCAAACTAAATTGGCGATGGTGTCGTCAATCGGCGTTCCGAGGATGATGATATTTTCTTTGAGCAGCCGACTGTAAAGGTCGTACGTGCGTTCGCCACGGCTTGTCTGCTCGGTGACGCTTGGAACGTAATAATTTCTTGCAAAATCCACAAACACCTCTGATACTTCGGTTTAGTTACTGCGACATTGTCTTGCTGAGTAAATACGCTAGTTCGTACGAGACTGGTTATGTGGGCTTTGCTGAGCCAATAAATCGGCTGATTCGAGCGATGGCTATTCGGTATTTGTACTAGTGCTCGTGCTCGTGTTCTTGTGCATCTTGACTTGTGTCAACTTGCTCAGATTCAACAGTCTCAATCTCGTCGTGATCGTGCTCACCGAGAACCGTATCGGTGTCGATCGTGTTGCCCTTGTCATCAACAAATTTCGAATTGTGCAGTAGCCAGTCAATCGCTTTTGACTTTGAAATTTGCGCCCGCAAATCGGCGATCGCATCATTTTTGTCGTATGCCTTACGAATTGCTGCAGGCTTTTTCTTGACTTGAGCAGCAATGCGCTCGAACTGCATTTCTAAATCGTCCTCGGTTGCGTCGAGTTTTTGTGCAAGCGCAACGGCACGCAGAGCGATGTCGACTTTGACTGCGAGTGTCGATTGTTCTTTCAGCGCATCGACAAATTGTTCGGCTGTCTGTTGCGTGATCGAAAGCCACTGCTCCATCGAGATGCCCTGCGATTCGAATTGCTTGAGCGTGTTCTGCACACGCCCTCGTAGATCGCTTGAGACCATCGCTTCTGGCGCTTCGATCTCGACCAACTCAGCGAGTGCCGAAGTTGTTTTTTCGACGACCGTGTTGCGAACCTGATTCAAACGAGATTCTTCGATGCGCGTGCGCACTGCCGACTTCCATGCTTCGATTGATTCGTGTTCGGCCAGGTGCTCGGCTACCCACTCGTCGTTCAACTCTGGCAGAACTTGCTCTTGAACCTTCTTGACGGTGACAACGAAATCTGCGGTTTCGGACATTCCGGATGGAAGCGAGGTGAATTCAAGTTTTTGACCGGATTTTGCTCCGATGATATTTTTGTCAAAATCTTCGGCGACCCAATTTTTGCCGACCTCATATAACCAGTCATCGACGTTCAAACCAGGTAGCGGTGTGCCGTCTCGAGAACCAACGAGATCAAGAGTTACTTGATCATCGATTTTTACTGGTCGGTCAACATCCACGAGCGTCGCGTGTCGCTTGCGCTCGTGAGTAACAACTTCTTCGATGTCTTCGTCTGATGCGATCAAAGCCGGTAGTTCGACGCGCAAACCTTCGTATCCCGCGACATTCACAACTGGACGAACTTCGCATGTGGCGTCGAACAAAACATTTCCGGTTTCTTGTCCGCCTGTGAGATTCACCTCGGGCGTGGCGATGATGTCGAGGTCGTGCTCGCGCACCGCGAGAGCCAGTGAGGCTGGTATCGCGTCTTCGATCGCTTGTGATCTTGCGGCTTCTTTTCCGATTTGGGCCTCAATCAATTGGCGGGGCGCCTTACCTTGACGAAATCCCGGGATTCTGATTTGAGTTGAGATTTTTCGAAAAGCACCGTCTAAATAGCGGTCGAATTCAACCTCGTCGACTTCTATTGAAAGTTTGATTTTATTGCCATCTAAGGCTTCGATTGTCGTTTTCACAGTGCCGAGCAGTGTATCTGTGGCAAACTGTATCTATGGCTATTACATCTAGTTCACCGTCTACTTCAAATGCACAGCAGAGTTGGAAGCCACACGCGTTGGCGAATCCACATCAAAATCAGCTCGACTTAAGCATGGGCGACACGGTGCGCACGACGGTTGAACTCAACGGCGTGGCATTGGGTAGCGAGGGAAAAGTTATCCTCGCCAACGGTTTTAATTGGTTGCGTTACAGAGTGCGTTTTTCTAATGGTCTTGAAATTGGCGATCTAGATCAACGCAATATCGAACCGATAGGCAAGACTGCCAAGCGCCTGGCGAAAATTGCAAAACGCGCAAAATAATTCACTGCGACATCACTTTCCAGGTGTGAGAGACGGCTGGTCTCGTTTTGACGGACCTGCCGGCACGCAGATGGTTGATGTTGCAATAAATGCGATGAGTGATTGGGCGGCGCACGGCTCAAACGCGAATACTGGTGGTTATTTTGCGGCGGCGGATGCGTGTGATGCACTTTTAGAATCGACCCGTTCAGTCGTTGGTGAATTTCTTGGTGCAGACGCTTCTGGTATTTGTCTCGGAGCCAACATGACGACGATGACCATGGCGTTTCACTCGCGCATTGCACGAACATTAAAACCTGGCGATCGAATAGTTGGCACGCAACTTGATCACGAAGCCAATGTTTCACCGTGGCGAATTGCGTGCGAGCTCTCTGGTGCCGAGCATGTGCTCACACCGTTTGATGCAAAAACCGGCCGACTTGACATGGATGCTTTTGAAAAACTTGTGACTGACCAAACCAAGTGGGTGGCAATAACTGGTGCTTCAAACTTGATCGGAACGATGCCTGATTTGAGCGCGGCGATCGCGATCGCCCACAAACACGGTGCTCGAGTTTTTGTCGACGCGGTTGCGCTCGCACCGCACAAGCAGATCAACATCCGCGAACTCGGCTGCGATGTGCTCGCGACTTCTCCCTACAAGTGGTATGGACCCCACGCGGGTGTGATGTATATCGAACCTGAGTTGCTCAACTCGTTACCAGTTGCCAAGGTTCGTGCCGCAAGCGACACCGGACCGAGAAATTCGAGACTGGCACACCGAATTTTGAAAGCATTGCCGCCGTTCAGGCAGCGGCACGATTTTTGATCGAAGAAAATATGCAACAACTCGCCGAGATTGAGAGCGCCGTTTTTGCGCCACTGCTTGAATGCTTGCTCGACAACGCCTGGTGTGACAGTTTGGGGCCCCCACATGATTTGGCGTCGCGTGCACCGACGGTTTTCGTTTACTGTCGCTCGATGACCCCCGATCAAGTCGCCAAGAATTGGCGGCGAAAAAGATTGCAGTCTGGTCAGGCGACTCATATGCGATGGAGATTGTCGAGCGACTTGTTGACAAATAGTGTGGCGTCGTTCGTGCAGGCATCGCAAGATATGTAGATAGTGAAGACGTAAAACATTTGCTGACGACAGTTCGCGGGCTCGTAAGTCGGTAGCATTAGTCAGTCCGGGGAGTGGCGCAGTTGGTAGCGTGCCTGGTTTGGGACCAGGAGGGGCCGTGGGGTCAAGTCCCCCCTCCCCGACAATTTTCGAATTTTAAACGGGATTCAATGACAATTAGACGAGCCGCTTTTAGTTTGGTTTTGCTGGTCTTGTCTGCTTGTGCCCAGCCCGATCATCTAGAGAAGTGAACGGCTACAAATCACGCCTGACGCAAACCTGGCAGGCGCAAATCTTGCAGGTGCAAAACTCGCGGTAGCAAGTTGTCGTGGGCGAATTTGGTCCGGGGCAAATCTCGCTGGCGCCAATCTTGCCCGCGCAGACTTGTCTTTCGCCAACTGCCGTGACGCAAACTTATCTGGCGCTAATTTGTCTTTCGCCAACTTGCGAAACGCCAACTTGGCTGGCGCAAACCTGTCAGGGGCAAAACTCTCTCGTGCCTATTTGTCTTCGGCGAACATGCGGGTGCTGTTTTGATTGGTGCGAATATGCGCGGCGCAGATCTGACTAAAGCATTTTTAGTCGGCGCCGATCTTACAAAGGCAGATCTACAAAACACAAACCTAACTGAAGCGAATCTCACGAGCGCGCCAATTTAATCTTCGCAATACTTAAATTATAGACCTTGAGCGATCCGCTTCGAGGGAGTGATTTTTTCTGGTTCGATTCTTGATGGCGTCCAGCAACCTATCGTGCCGTAAATATTTCAAAAAACGACCATGCTAGTTGAAGACCCATGAGCCCACCGATAAACGATGAAAAATATATTTCATTAGTTACTTTCGCGCGTCTGGCGAACGCGTGCCGAACCGCCGTGTGGTTCGCCAAGTTCGGCGATGATGCGAACACATATTGTGTGATCACTGAACCAATGCGGGAAAAGTAAAACGGATTCGCAATAATCCAAAAATCGAAGTTCAAATCTGTGACATTAAGGGCAAGGTAGCAGCAGATGCGCAGACTTATTTTGGGTGTCGCTCATCTAGTCACTGGCAATGAAGCAGTCGCCGTACGCAAAGCAATCGCCTACCGCTACGGCATCACATACAAATTGTTTCGGTTTACAACTCGGTCGGTTCGTTGCTAAAAAGACGCTTCGTTTTGCCCGAGACGAATATCGTCTTTACTTTGAATGACTAGACGGGTGTAATTTCGAAAGTTGCGATTTTTCTGAGGTTTCCCAACATTTCGGGCAAGGGCTCGACACCGATTCCCGCAGTATTGGGCACAGAAATATGGCCGTTATCCAAACAAATGGCGTAGTGACATCGCGAGCAAAATATCTAGCAGAGGCTGAGATATCCCTGGCAGCGTAAACCCAGGCATTGCAGCCAACGCCAATTTGCAGCCCGACCAATGCCGTCTCGAGCATTCCGCCGCACCAGAACCGGCCACACCGCGCGACACGCACAAGTCGTGAATCTTTTTCGCCTCGAGGTAGCCACCGACTCGACCAGGTTTGATATTGATTATCGAACACGCATTCAAATCGAGCGCGCCGCGTGCAGTGTCAACGAAGTGATCGACTCATCTAGGACAAACTGGAGTGTTGATGACTTTTGCCAGCTCAATGGACCTGCGAGATCATCTTCGGGCAACGGCTTTTCTATCAATAGCAAATTGGAATTGATCAAGTTTCTTGAGATGTTCGGCGTCAGCAACCGTGTAGGCGGCATTGGCGTCAACTTGTAGCAACAGTTCATCGCCGAACTCTTCGCGAGTTCTGCGCACGAGTTCGATGTCCAATCCTGGCTCTATTTTAATTTCACGCGCAAATAACCCTGGTCAATGTATTCACCAACGACGCGTACGAGATCGTCGAGGCTATTTTGAATACCTACCGAGACACCTGAGGCGACACGGGTTTTTGTCGCCCCGAGAATTTCGCGAGAGAAACGTTTTGCTCGCGTAACGTGAGATCTAAGAGCGCGGCTTCAACACATGCCTTTGCCATGAGTTACCACGAATTGGTGCACTGCCTGAAATAAAGTCTGCGGCAGACGAGCCTGCGTGTAAAAGTGGCACCAAAAATCGCGAAGAATTACTTGAATACAAGTTTTCAAGATATTCAGACGAATAGTTTGGTTCAACCATCGCTACACATTCGCCCCAACCGCGTGACTCTCGCCGACAGCATGCACATAAAGCAAGTCGCGCGATAGCCTCAGTGCCAAACGAAGTTCGAAACGGCGAAACAAGATCAATCTCGCCCCGCCACAACTCAACCGCTCTCAAAGCCACGAATTTAAAATTCCTAAATCTAAGCCAGGGCTATTTTTTAAATAGAATATCTTCAACAACGATTTGATCTGCACTATTTATTGTGTGAGTTTTGACTTGATTTTCTTAAACCGACCTCTAATAAAAAATTGAACGAATACCTGACACGATTTAGATTTTGAATCTTCAAAATAAACTTCAGACGCGCCACGAAGAAGATCTTTCATGCCCCGCAGCACCGTAAGTTCATTGCCGTCCACATCAATTTTGATCTTATTTGGTCGTAATAAATCAAATTTTAAAAAAATAATCATCTAACGAGAACTGAACAACTTTCGCAGTGTTAGTTCTTTGACCGAACCTGGTACTTAATGGGGTCGCCCCCTTCAATAAGTTGTAGCGCATCCCCATAGGCCAATCACGAAATTTAACATCAACTATTTCGGCTGACTCTCCGCAGGCGAAAGGTAATATCACAACTTGTCGGTAACTGAATTAAGAAAAATATTCTCTTTGAGTATGGCGACATTTAACGGATCAAGTTCGCAGGCGTAAACAGTCTTTAACTTTTTAGGCAATCGGCACCGTGTACATTCCTACGTTTG
>BGOG01000023.1 GCA_003569125.1 Acidimicrobiaceae bacterium
TGGCTCGAATGTGGCCGTCGTGTTGCCTGTTGAGGTTCCTGGTTTGATTTCGGTGTGTGTAAATAAATCAACTTCGGTGTTGCGTGACACCGCAGATAATTCTTGTTCGTCTGGCAGTGAAGTAAAAGTCGAATGGCTAGACACAGGTATGTCGCCAAAGATTTGTGTTAATAACAATAATCGTGAAATGACTTTGGCTCAAGATGGCAAATGCTCAACTAAGAACAGTGCTGTTGCCGATGTGACCGTCAACAAACAAATTTTGGCTTGCGCGGATGAAAAAACTGGTGTGCTGCGTTATCGGGCATCAGGTGTTTGTGGCGCAAATACTGATCCTGTTACTTGGGAACTCAAAGATCAAGGTGTGGCAAGAAATGTTAGTGATGCAGTCAAAACTGCTGGAATACAAATAATTAGTTTGATACCAACTACTGGTGCTGCTGGTGATGGTTCTGGTTCAACGAAAACTGTGACAACTAGCCCGACTACAAACACTGCGTCAGTAACAACTACAGCTACGACTACAACAACTATTGCTGTTACTACTACGGTGCCAACTGCAACAACGTCAACTACAACATCAACTAGTTCATCAACTACAACGACGACTGTTGCGTCGCGTGCGGTTGGTTCGTTTGCAGGTTATTTAGGTGGTACTTGTCCTGATGGTTCTGGCATTCCTTGGTATTGGGGTAGTGGTGGGCAAGCTCGTGCAGGCGGTTGTTCGGCTGCTGCTTCGATAGCTCCAATCTCTACTGGTGGTTCTGGTAGTTCCGAATCGGCGGCAACAACCACAACAGTTGCACCTGTGTTGTGCCCGGCACACCAGCCACACCAACCGGTGTTTCAGGCAACACTCAAGTCACGGTTACTGTTGCTGCTGGTTCTGGTGGTACTCCAACTAGTTACACGATCACTCAATCAACAACTTCTGGTGGCACATATACGACTGGTTGCACAGTCACAGGTGCGTCAGGTTCATGTGTTGTTACAGGTTTAACAAACGGAACTGCATACTTTTTTAAGACCACAGCAACAAACACTTCTGGCACATCAGGTTTATCGACCGCGTCAAGTTCGGTAACACCAGCAACTGTGCCTGGTGCACCGACAATTGGCACAGCAACCATTGCGAGTGCAACATCGGTAACAGTTGCCTGCACCACACCAGCATCAAACGGCGGCGCAACAATCACGACTTATACGTTTACATCTAGTCCCGCAGGAGGCACTGCCACATTAACTTCAGCAACATGTAGCACCACCACAGTTACAGGTTTAACAACCGGCACCGCTTACACATTCACCGTCAAAGCAACAAACTCTGCTGGCACATCAGTCGCATCAGCAGCATCAAACTCGGTAACACCAGTCGCTACATGCGCAACAGGTGGAACATGCGTCGTTGGCAACACAGGCCCAGGCGGCGGCATCGTGTTCTACGTAGCTTCTACTGGTTTTAACTGCGGTTCAGGGTTTACTTCAACGGGCAGTCCAACAGGTGGTTTGTGCCTTTATCTCGAGGCAGATTCGAGTGACTTGGCGGAGACCCCCTTGGTGCAACTTGCAGAACGTAATCACGGCAAGTTCTTTTAGCGAAGCGATTGGTGCGGGTTATGCAAACACAGTACTAATGACGACCAATTCGAATTGTGCATCGGGTTTGGGTTACTCGGCTCGCAGCGTTTCAACTGGCGCAAGAGCGACTGGTATTTGCCATCGAATGATGAACTTAACCAGATGTGTAAATGGCAAAGAGGTCAGAGCACTTCTGCAGCTACACAAGCAACTCTGTGCAATGGTACAGGGACATTAAATAGTGGTAGTGGAGCAAGTTATTTTCTTCAACTCGTGATTACCGGACTTCAAATCAGCAGATTGGTGGAAACGCAATATGGAACGCATTCGTCCAGAGCTTCAGTACTGGGATAGAGGCGGAGACTTATCCAAAGGCAACTCTGAGCGTTCAAGGGCAATTCGAGCATTTGGGTTGTAAACGAGTCTGCTTCATTGGCGCACTCGGAGGGACTTGAACCCCCAACCCTTTGATCCGAAGTCAAATGCTCTATCCGTTGAGCTACGAGTGCTGGTAGTAGTAATGATAACTGCTCGCAGGTACTAGAAATCCGAAAGTTTCCTGATGCGATCGAATTCGTGAGTAACGGCTAATTTTTGATAACGAATCAACATGGAGATTTGATATGGCGAACGAATTCAAGGGCAAAATTGGGCGAACTTTTGATGATTCGACGCCATGGTGGCCACCATTAACGACGCCACCCGAAGGCTCGCCGAACATTCTCATCGTGTTGCTCGACGATGTGGGCTACGCGCAGTTTGGTTGCTATGGCTCTGATGTTGCCACGCCAACATTCGACCAGCTTGCTGTTAACGGTTTGCGATACAGCAACTATCACACGACTGCATTGTGTTCGCCGACACGCGCCGCACTTTTAACCGGTCGCAACCCGCACAGCGTGGGCATGGGTCGGGTCGCCGATATTGTTTCTGGGTTTCCGGGATACAACTCGATCATGCCTGCGAGTGCAGGAATGATTTCTGAAATTCTCGTGCGCAACGGTTATGCGACGTATCTACTTGGCAAATGGCATCTTTCGCCGCAAGGTGAAAACCAAATGGGATCAACCCGCGAGCGATGGCCACTCGGTCGCGGATTCGAACGCTTCTACGGTTTTCTTGGTGGTGAAACTGATCAGTATCACCCAGATTTGGTTTACGACAACCATCAAGTCGACCCGCCACGCACACCAGAGCAGGGTTATCACATCACCGAAGACATGGCTGACAAAGCAGAACTGTTTATCAATGACTTGCGCGCAGCACACCCTGAAAAACCTTTCTTCATGTGGTTTGCACCTGGTGCATGTCACGCACCACATCAAGCACCGAAAAGTTTCATCGACGCATATCGCGGAAAGTTTGATCACGGCTGGGATGCATGGCGCGAAGAAGTATTCGCACGTCAGAAAAAATCTGGCTTGTTGCCCAACGACACGGTTCTCAGTGAGCGTCCACATTGGGTGCCAGAGTGGGCGGGTCTCAGCGCCGACGAAAAGAGACTCTATGCACGAATGATGGAGGTCTACGCAGGTTTCTTGACGCATACCGACGCTCAGGTTGGTCGAGTGATCAAACACATCGAGTCACTTGGCGAACTTGACAACACGATTGTTCTCGTGATGAGCGACAACGGCGCAAGTTCTGAAGGCGGACCGAAAGGTTCGTTCAATGAAATGTTTTATTTCAACTTCATGCCGGAAAGTCTCGAAGAGAACCTCAAGCGAATTGATTTGCTCGGCACTCCAGCGGCGCACAATCATTATCCGTGGGGTTGGGCGTGGGCGGGCAACACACCGTTCAAACGATGGAAGCGCGAGACCCACGAAGGTGGAGTCACCGACCCATTGATTATCCACTGGCCAAAAAAACTCGCGGCTAAAAACGAAGTGCGAACGCAGTATCTGCATTCGGTAGATGTGATGCCGACGTTGCTCGAACTAATTGGTATTGATGCGCCGACTCATATTGCTGGTGTTGAACAGCAACCGATTGAAGGCGTGAGTTTTGCGCACACACTCAGCGATGCGAAGCACCGAGCAAGCACGTGACGCAGTGTTACGAGATGCTGGGTTCGCGCGCGTTGTATCACGACGGATGGAAAGCGGTCGTGTTTCATCAATTGCCTGGTTTGCCTGGCACGCCAAGTTACGACGGCACTGACCCGAATATAAGTTTCGACGCTGAGCAGTGGGAGTTGTACCACGTTGAAAAAGATCTCGCAGAGACGAATGATCTTGCTTCACAGCATCCTGAGAAATTGAAAGAGATGATTGCGTTGTGGTGGGATCTCGCCGACAAGCAACAAATTCTGCCGCTGAATAATCAACCAGGAAAGTTCGGCGACAAGCGATATCGACAAGAGCGATACGAATATCGACCAGGCATTGGTGCGATACCGCCATTGGTTGCACCTAATTTGCGCAATCGATCGTTTGATATTTTGGCTGAAGTTACTGTGCCTGCCAGCGGTATTGAGGGCGCGATTATTGCCCAAGGTAGTAGCGCAGGGGGTTATGCCGTTTATGTCAAAGACAAGCGATTGCATTATGTGCATAACTTTTTAGATCTGTATTATTTTTCTGTTTCGGCAGAAGTTGATGTGCCAGTCGGAGTACACACGTTGCGAGTTGAATTCAAATCAACTGGTCGTTTCAAAGGCGAGGTGTCTTTGTATTACGACGACCTGCCAGTTGGCTCTGGTGCGATACCTGCAACAGTGCCTGTGTTCTTTGGCGTGTTTGGTATGACGGTTGGTTATTTGCGCGGGTCATCGGTGATTCGCGGCGTTGAGTCTCCGTTTACATTTACCGATTCGGCGTTGCAGCGCGTGATTGTTGAGCCTGCCGGGCGATCGTGGCGCAACCCTGAAGGTGACGATCGCGTCGCTATGGCTACGCAATGATTTTTACTAGTAAGTTAAGACAAAGCCATGAGTGAGCGAAAAAACGATAAGTCGCTCGGGCGAGATTTCAGATCTCTGTGGTTATCTGTTGCGTCGTCGTGCACTGGTGATGGCATGTTTCTCACGGCATTTCCATTGTTGGCGGCGTTGCTGACACGAGACCCAGTGCTGATCGCCGGCATCACGATCACCACAAAGTTGCCGTGGCTTTTGTTTTCATTGTTCACTGGCGCGATTTCTGATCGAAGAGATCGACGCAAACTAATGATCAGTGCCGATATTTCGCGCTTCGTGATCGTTGCATGCCTATCTGCAACAATCATCACCGATCGAACTTCGATTTGGGTTCTTTATATTTGTTCTTTTTTGCTAGGCACTTGTGAGACGCTGCATACAAATTGTGCCCAGGCGATTATTCCTGACATCGTCAAACCTGAAGAACTTCTCACAGCCAACGCCCGATTTACGAGTGTGCAAGTGCTGAGCGCCCAATTTGTCGGCCCATCACTCGGTGTCGTGTTATTTAACGCATCATCGTCGTTGCCGTTTGTGGCGGATGCTTTTGCTTTTGCCGGTTCGGCTGCATTGGTCAAGAGCATCCCTGATGTTCACGCCGTTGAGCCAGCTACAACAAGGTTGCGCGATGACATGCTCGACGGCATTCGCTTTCTGCGCGACAACGCCGTTCTTCGACGACTGACGTTTATTTTGGCGGCGCTCAACTTTTTTTATTTTGCATCAGGTGCGTTGCTTGTTCTTTACACGTCTGATATTTTGCACAGCAGCAACATAACTTTTACCGCGCTTTCGGTGGGCTCGGCATTTGGCACGATTTTGAGCAGATTTTTTGTCTCGCAAATCTCGGATCGATTTGGTCCGACAAAAACAATCGGGGTGGCACTTTGGGTCTGGGCGATTTCGTCGGTTGGTATCGCCATGACATCAGATAAATATATTGCGGTGATCATGTTTGTATTGATGGGAATGGGAAACGGATTATGGACAATAATCAACTCGACGCTTCGCCAACAACTCACACCCACACGAATGCTCGGCCGAATGAATGCTGCGTTTCGAACCGTTTCGTGGGGAGTAGTGCCTTTTGGCGCCGCATTCGGCGGAGTCTGCGCGCGATATTTTGGTTTACGCGGGCCGTTTATTATTTTTGCCGTTGTGATGGTCGGTTATGCCGTCTTTGCAAAGCCGATACTTCGACCGCTGACTAAATCTTTATAGATTCGGAATCCGGTGCGCCCAAGGTTGGGCGGTTTCGAGTTGTGACGCGATACGAATCAATAAATCTTCACGTCCGTAGGCGGCAACAAGTTGTATGCCGACGGGAAGACCTTCGGGTGTCCATTGCAATGGAACATTGATCGCTGGTTGACCGGTTGTATTAAATGGCGGTGTCAATGGAATCCATTCGCCGGCGAGTCGTAACGAGTTCATTTGGTTTTCTGGTTCGTTTTTGATCGTGCCAAGTGGCATTGGTAGTCGCGCCATTGTCGATGTAACCAAAAGATCCCAGCCGTCTGCCCACCACTGTTGAACCAGTCTCCGATAATTAACCGCGGCAACAACTGATCTGGCGTAATCAGGGGCAGTTTTTGTGCCCGCAAATTCTGCCATTGCCCAGTTCATGAATTCGATGTCGTCTTTGACAACTTCGCGTCCGAGCATCTGACCTAAAAGGTCACGAGCAATTGACATATTTGTCGACCACATCGCGGTGAACTTTCCGGCGAAGTCTGCCTGCTCTAGCGCTTTGGGCCATGAACCCTCAACGTGATGTCCGAGAGATTCAAGAAGTTTGCAAGTGTCACGCACCGCTTGAACGCATTCATTATCCATTGGACCGCCGACTGGATGATGATCAAGAAAACCAATACGAAGTTTGCCCGGGTCTGCGCCAACTTCTTGCGAATATGGTCGAGATGGTGCCGCGGCGATCACACGGTCACCGACGCCCGGGCCATGTGTCGCGTCAAGTAACGCAGCCGTGTCTCGCACGGTACGAGTCACTGCAAAGTGAACGCTGAAGTTTGCCTCGTCGCCAAATGGTGCGAGTGAGATTCGCCCTTGTGAAGTTTTTAAACCGACTAGACCGCAACATGAGGCGGGCACGCGAATACTTCCGCCACCATCGCTGGCGTGGGCCATCGGAATTATGCCGGCGGCAACCGCTGCTGCACTACCGCCACTTGAACCGCCTGGTGATTTCGAAAGATCCCACGGGTTTCGGGTTGCGCCCCACGCAAGAGGCTCGGTTACCGGCACGCTCCCAAACTCTGGAGAGTTGGAGCGACCGAAAGTGATTAAACCCGTGTCAATAAAGCGTTGAACCAATAATGAATTGGTTGGTGCGATGTAGTTGGCATTTTTGAGCGCGATATTGCCATTCGACATGTGTTGACCCGCATATGGTGCACCGAGATCTTTTAAAATAAATGGCACGCCACCAAATTTATGTTTTGAATTCGATTTGAACTTTTTAGCAAGTTCGCGAGCGTGTTCAAACCAGGTGATATTGATTGCATTAATTGGTGGATTGAATTCAGCGGTTCGTTCAATCGCCGCATCTAGAAGTTCGAGCGCCGAAACTTTGCCTTTGCTGACAAGTTCGGCTTGTCCGAGGCCATCAATAAATCGGGTTTGTTGTGCAAGTTGTGAAAGTGCCATAGGTAAAGACTATAGATATGTATCTGATGGCTCAAAAAGAAGTACGGTATTGACGTTGTGAATGAACCAGAAGCCAATCAAGCAATCAAACTTTCGGCTCGCCAGGTGTTTCAAACTCCAGCGGTTAAATCGTTCATAATTGCGAACTCGGCTTTGTATATCGGCTTGATGTTGCAGGCTGCGACACTCGGCAAACATATTTACGACATCACAGGTCGCGAACTTGATATTGGTTGGCTTGGTCTTGCCGAATTTTTGCCGATTGCATTATTGGTTTTTGTCACGGGCAGTGTCGCCGACCGATACAACCGTCGCCGAGTTGCAGTGATAGCGATGTTCGGAGAACTTGCATGTGCCGTGGCACTCGTGATGTATTCACTAACTAATCCGACAAGTGTGCTACCTATTTTTGTAATCGCCGTTTTTTATGGCACATCCCGAGCGTTTGTTTCACCAGCAATGCGCTCGATCGGCCCGATGATCGCTCCAGAAAATGGTTTGCCCCAAATGGTGGCAATGTATTCGACGGTTTGGACTGGTGCAATGATTGTCGGCCCGGCGATGTCGGGGTTTTTGTATGCCGCAGCGCCATGGATTGCGTATGCGACTGCAGCAGGTCTGATCGCGCTTGGAATAATGCTGATTTCGCGGATCAAATTAAAAATAATCTCAGATCAACCGGCAAAAACCGAAAAGCCAACTCTGCATACGGCAATGGAAGGTTTGCGGTTTATTAAACGCACACCAATTTTGCTGGCGGCGATTTCGCTGGATCTTTTTGCAGTTTTATTTGGTGGGGCGATTGCGTTGTTGCCGGTGATTGCAAAAGATCAACTACTCGTTGGTGATGTTGCATACGGTTGGCTGCGCGCCGCAGCAGGTATCGGTGCTGCCAGCACGGCCGCGTTGTTGGCGTTCAAGCCAATTCGGCGTCATGTTGGTCGAGCGATGTTGATCGCTGTCGGCGTGTTTGGCGCAGGAACAATCGTGCTCGGATTGACGCACAACTACTGGGTGGCATTTTTTGCAGTGATGATTTTGAGTGCGGGTGACATGATCAGCGTGTTTGTGCGCGGAGCAATCGTGCCACTAGTGACACCTGACGATAAACGAGGTCGAGTCTCGGCTGTCGAAAATGTTTTTATTGGAGCGACCAATGAACTGGGCGCATTTGAATCTGGTGCAATGTCTCAAGCAGTTGGTGTGCCAGCAACAGTAATTGGTGGCGGAATCGCCACGCTTGGTATCGTCGGCATTTGGTGGTTCAAATTCAAGCAATTGCGAAATATTGATACATTCGACGAACTTTCATCAGAAAAGTCAACTGGTTAATAACTAATTCGTGTGACCTGAAGTCGTGCGATAATAGACCAATGAAGAATGTTGCGGGTGAGGTTTTATTGCGGACTGCTTGTCCGCTGGATTGCCCAGATGCGTGCTCGCTTGAAGTGACCCTGACGCTTGGCCGAATTACAAAAGTTGATGCAGCACCGGTTGATGAACTGTCGAATCCACTAACTGATGGTTGGATTTGCAAAAAAGTAAAACATCATGCTGCTCGCGTGTATTCACCAGAAAGAATAATGTCGCCACTAATTCGGGTCGGCAAAAAAGGTGCGGGTGAGTTTCGTCAAGCAACCTGGGATGAAGCGCTCGACTTGATCGCCGAGAAAATTAAGGCAGCCGCAACTAGTCACGGTATTGATTCGGTATTGCCGTATTTATACAACTCGTCATCACCAAAACTTGAAGCCAATTATTTGATGCCGCATCTTTTTGCTCGCCTGGGAGCGCCCGAGATCTTGCACACGATATGTGCAGCGACATATGGCGCCGCATGGGAGCAAGTCTTTGGCGAAATGTTGAGCATCGACACGCTTGATGTTGCCGAAGCAAAACTCGTGGTCGTGTGGGGCGCCAACCCTGCGGTGAGTGGCACGCATTTGCTGCCGTTGCTGGCAAAAGTTCAAAAATCCGGCGGAAAGTTAGTCGTTGTAGACCCACGAATCACTGGAACGGCATCTCGAGCTGATTTACATCTTGCGATACAGCCGGGCACCGATGTGGTGTTGGCGTATGCGTTGGCAAACGAACTGGTGCGAACCGGCAAAGCCGCAACTCAGTTTCTAGATGAGCACACAACGGGCAGCAAAGAGTTTTTGGCGGCGGCCACCAAATATTCGCTCGAAGATGCGAGCCGTATTTGTGGTGTGTCGCTTGATTTAATTCGCGAACTCGCAGATTTGATGAGCACCGTCAAGCCTGCGGTTTTGCGCATGGGTTATGGCCCTGAGCGCAACCGCAACGGCGGTAGCAGTGTGTTGGCGGTACTTGGTCTTTGGGTCGTGGCAGGCAACTTCGGCACGCCTGGCTCGGGCATTCTTGCTTCAACCAGTGACGGCTTTTTGGTTGACGTAAAGGCACCGTGGCCGAAAGATATAGAGCGAGTGTCTCGTCGCGAACTAAACATGAATCATGTGGCTCGAGTTTTGCGCGGAGACACTGGTGCGTGGCCAGTGCCGGCAAAAGTTTTCATAATTCAAGGTGCGAACCCGGCAGTCACCGCTGTTGACCAAGTCGGAATGCTGGCAGGTTTGGCGCGTGAAGAAGTGTTCACGGTAGTACACGACCAAGTGATGACCGATACGGCAAAGTATGCAGATGTTGTGTTGCCAGCGACCACACATTTCGAAGTACACGACGTAGTCGGTTCATATGGTTCGTATTCGGCGCAAGTGATTCAGCCGATAATTGATCGTGTTGGTGAGTCGCTAACGAACAACGAATTTGCCGCCGCCCTCGCACCTCGTCTTGGTTTTAGCGTTGATGAGTTCAACGCCGATCCTAAAATTATTGCCGAGAGAATTGCAAGCCAAAAAAGCCAACCAGTGCAATTTCGCAAACCTGGCACAACAGTTCAGTTTCGCGACACTTGGCCAAGTTTTGAAAGTAAACGCGCGCAATTGTTCGCTGGGCAAAGCGAATTGCCGTTACCGAAGTTTCGTGAGGCGACGAACGAATATCCGCTTGTTCTGCTCAGCCCGGCGACTTCGCATACTATTAATTCGATGTTTGCCGACACTGATCCGCCACGAGTTGCGATTTTTATGAATCAGCAAGATGTGATTGCTCGCGAACTTGGCGGTGCAACACGAGTGCGAGTGCACAACGACAAAGCTTCTCTAGAAATTGATCTGGTGGTCGATACGACGATGCGTCCTGGTGTTTGTGCAATACCCAAAGGATTATGGTTGCGTGCAACCAATCAAGGCGTTACGGCGAATGCGTTTGCAAGCGATGAACTAAATGATCTTGCGAGTGGAGCTTGTTTCAATGATGCCCGAGTCGAAGTGACGGCAGTTTGAAGCAAGTTAAAAAACAATTTTCGGTTTTAGTTGGGCTCTTGCTGATAGCAAGTTGTGCATCGTTGACTGGTGGCAATGACGGTTCAGGGGTGTTGTCAGGTGTCGGTCGAATTCCTGGTTATGACTTCGGCACCGCGATCACGCTTCCCGAAGGTTTCGAACTTGACTTGCCAGATATAAAGGGTGGGCTGATTGGCACCAAAGCCGGCGGCAATCGAATTTTGATGATTGGCGATTCAATCATGGCGTCAACTGCGAAGCGTTATGGCAATGAGATGTGCAATGCGCTCGTGCCGTTGGGTTGGCAAGTTGCAGTAGAAGCCGAGGCCAGTCGATTCGCCGAATTCGGAGTGCGTGTATTAGATAAACGGATGAATGCCGAATCTGGTTGGGATGCCGCCGTAGTTTTTCTCGGCTCAAATTATGAAGGCAATAAAGAGTCGTATGGCAAACAGATGCGCAAAATTATCGAGAAATTGACGCCGCGTCCGATTCTCTTGGTGAACACTTCATTGTTCAGAGATGCCCAACGCGATGTCAATCAGGTACTTGATGATTTTGCGGTTGAATTCAAAAGTGTCTCGATCTTGGACTGGGCGACAATTTCTAAATCAGACGGAGTTCTGGCGCCAGATGGTGTGCACCTCTCTAATAATGGACGGAGTATTTTTGCCGTAGCGGTCGCCCGAGCGCTTGACATCGCACCTTTTCGTGAAGGTGACTGCCTTGATTCAAAGTTCAGAGATGACTCGGCCGCTGGCAAAGGTGTGATGCCAGATGTCGTTAGCACAGTGACTCAAACGACAGTCGCTACAGGCGAAGTCAAACCAGTTGTACCGACTCAAACCACGCTGCCATAAATTCACGACGGTCGTTGTATAGTTTCGCCTGACAATATTTCAGATCAACACTTAGTTAAGGGCGCACAATGAAAATCGGAATTTTCGGTGGAACGGTCAACTCAGGAACAATCGACGATGTCGTTGCCGAGGCAAAACAAGTTGAACGAGACGGGTTTGCTAGTTATTGGGCACCAAATATTTTTGGACATGATGCGTTAACTGCGCTGGCAATTGTTGGTCGCGAAGTACCTCGAATCGAAATCGGCACAAGTGTCGTGCCGACATATCCACGTCATCCGATTGCCCTTGCGCAGCAGAGCCACACTGTCAACGCCGTGTCAAACGGCCGACTTTGTCTTGGCATCGGGCTGAGTCACAAAGTCGTGATCGAAGGCATGTTGGGCTTGTCATATGACAAGCCGGTTCGCCACCTGCGCGAATATCTTTCAATTCTGATGCCGTTGGCGCGTTGCGAGGCGGCTAAATTCGCTGGTGAAACGCTGACAACACGCGGCTCGTTGTCGGGTGTTGGTGCATCGCCTTTTTCGGTTGTGGTTGCCGCGCTCGGCGAGCAAATGTTGCGAGTCACAGGCACGCTCGCCGACGGCACGCTGACTTGGTGTACCGGGCCAAAAACTTTGCAGTCGCTGACGGTGCCGACGATTGTTGATGCCGCGAAAAAAGCCGAGCGAAAGTCGCCACGAGTTATTGCGGCGCTACCGGTTTGCGTGACAAAAGATATTGCGAAGGCCCAAGAAATCGCGGCAAAAGTTTTCGTAATCTACGGACAACTACCGAGTTATCGAGCGATGCTTGATCACGAAGGTGCGGCAGGCCCAGCCGACATCGTGATTGCCGGCACAGCCGCGCAAGTCAAACAGCGAGTTGCCGATCTTGCTGGTATCGGCGTGACAGATTTTGCGGCAGTTGAGTTCAGCAATGATCCAGATGAAATTGCGGCAACTCGAGATGCGATGAAGTCACTTATTTAGTTTTCGCTTTTTTACCGGTTTCTTTTTTTCATCTTTTTTCACTGGCTTTTTGGTATCGGACGTCATATTTTCTCGGGCAACACGACGCAATTCTGCTCGTGCTCGGGCCTGGGCGGCGGTAACTTTTGCATGATGTGCTCGGCACAAAACTTCTAAACCGCCGACACCATTTTTATCTGGGCTCAGGTGATGATGGCAACCAGGGCCGTAGCCGCCGCCGTCGCGCGCAGAGATGTGATTGACTTCGCAGTCGCGTCGCTCGGCTGTGCAATCCGGTTGTTGGCAGCGATACTTCGCACGACGCTTGGCGGCTGACCGAGCGAATCTCCAGATGTGATTGCGTTGCCACTCGCGTGCACATTTGTTTGAGCACCAAGTTCTTCGACGAGTTGATTCGATGCGCAAATTACAAAGTTGACAATGCCCAGCTTCACCACTCCACTTGCCGAGCGGGCAAGAGATTCTTTCTTCAACCAGCGACACTATTTACGAATTTGAACTGGTGTGCCGAGCGCCGTTGCGTTTACAATTTCAAAAAAGTCGTTACCTTTGTCGTCGACGACGATGAACGCCGGAAAGTTTTGAACTTCGATCTTCCAGACGGCTTCCATTCCGAGTTCTTCGTATTCAAGCACTTCGACTTTGGTGATGCAGTCTTGCGCGAGTCGTGCGGCGGGCCCACCGATTGATCCCAGATAAAAACCGCCGTAATTTTTACAGGCCTGTGTGACTTGTTTTGAACGGTTGCCTTTGGCGAGCATGATCAAACTCGCGCCTGCACTTTGAAACTCGTCAACGTAACTATCCATGCGACCAGCGGTTGTCGGGCCAAAAGACCCGGATGCGAAACCTTCGGGGGTTTTCGCCGGGCCGGCATAGTAAACGCAGAATTGTTTGAGGTAATCGGGCAGACCTTTACCAGAGTCAAGTCGCTGCTTGAGTTTGGCGTGTGCAATATCGCGAGCGACAACCATCGGGCCGGTCAACATGATTCGAGTCTTAACCGGATATTTTGAAAGCGTCGCGCGAATTTCACTCATTGGACGATTCAGATCAATATTCACGACATCAGTCGAAAGTTCGTCGTGCGTCACCTCTGGCAAGAAACGTGCGGGGTCTTGTTCGAGTTGTTCGAGAAATACGCCATCTTTGGTGATCTTGCCAAGCGCTTGACGATCGGCGCTGCACGAAACTGCCATTGCCACAGGGCAACTTGCGCCGTGCCGCGGTAGACGAATGACGCGAACATCGTGACAAAAGTATTTGCCACCAAATTGTGCGCCGATGCCAGTTTGCTGTGCGAGTTGAAGAACTTTGGCTTCAAGATCAGTATCCCGAAATGCATGACCTGCTGGTGAACCTGTTGTCGGCAAAGTATCTAAATATTTTGTGCTGGCGAGTTTTGCAGTTTCAAGCGCATACTCTGCCGATGTACCGCCGATTACAACTGCAAGGTGATATGGCGGGCACGCCGAAGTGCCGAGGGTCTGCATTTTGTCAAACAGCCAAGGCAACAAAACTTTTTCATTAAGCAAGGCTTTGGTTTCTTGAAACAAGTAACTCTTGTTAGCCGAGCCGCCACCTTTGGCAATAAATAAAAACTTAAACTCGTCACCATCTACGGCCGAGATTTTAATTTCTGCAGGAAGGTTCGTATTCGTGTTTACTTCTTCGTACATAGATATTGGCGCGAGCTGGCTGTATCGAAGGCTAGATGTTTGATATGTGTTGTAGATTCCCCTGGCGATTGCTTGTTCATCGCTGGCAGTTGTGAAAACCATTTGACCTTTTGATGCTTTGACAATCGCCGTGCCCGTGTCTTGACACATCGGCAGCACACCGCCAGCGGCGATGCTCGCGTTCTTTAAAAGATCGAGTGCAACAAAGCGGTCATTTGCACTTGCTTGCGGATCTTTGAGAATGTCCGCAAGTTGTTGTAGATGTTCGGTGCGCAACAAATGTGCGATGTCACGCATTGCAGTTTGCGTGAGCAAAGTAATCGCTGATGAGTCAATGCGAACGAAGGTTCCGAGTTCGGTTTTTACCTGTGAGGTGCCTTCACCCGAAATTTTACGATAAATAGTTTTGTCCGGCCCGAGCGGCAATAATTTTGAATTTACAAACGGCTCCGGATTGTTAGATGCCACAACTACAGGTTATTGACCAAACATAGTTAGACGAGTGCAGGTGAACCTTTGAAGCTGCCAGGGTCTCCTGCAACCGGAATACTCGGCTTGCTCCACGAGACTACGTTGGCAATGTGTTCGGCGACACTGCTCCAGGCTTTGGCATTCCATCCTTGGGCACTAACCGGGATGGTGCCATCAATTTGGATATAAACAAATGCAGGCAATTCAGTTGCGCCGAGTTGTTTTACAAATTCGCGCGTTGGATCGCAAAACACCAGAAATTCGTCGGCGTGTGGTCCGAGAAATTCGCGGGCTTCTTTTTGAGATGCGGTGATTACAAAGTTCGTTCGAACTGATGCACCTGCGAACTGTCGCAAAATTCGCACGGCAGTCGGCAAGATCCACGCACTTTCATTTGTGAACGGGTCGAGCACGATCGTCGCCAAGTGAAATGTCGTCAGCCACTGTTCAAGTGGACGGGCCTCACCATTGAGAGGTTGCAGTCGGGTGTCGAGAGAAGGTTGTAAATTCATACACCGACCGTAGCAAGTCGGCAGTAGCGTTTCGGAAATGCACCCGATTGAGCATTTGCGATATGTGGCGCGGGCACGCGGGGCAGACCCTGTTTCATTGGTGCGTGAAACGGCTGCGGCCTTGGGTGGCCTAAGTCACGAGCCCGCGGGAATAGTTCTGGCGGTGCGTCGGATTGTGCAGAGACATCCGACGACGGGGCCGTTGTGGTGGTTGTGTAGCCATGTGCTCGGGGCGAACGATCCGTTTGCTGCGATTCGTCGGTGCGAAGACGAACTTGAGGCCGACAAAACAATAAAAACTTTGCGTGATCTAGTGCCACAAGATGCAGTTGTCTGCGTTGTTGGATGGCCTACGGCAGTTTTGCATGCGTTGGCACCCCGCGGTGACCTGAAAATTTTCATCGTCGAGAGCAACGGCGATGGCGACGCGGCTGTTGATCGTTTGCAAAATATTGATGTTGATGCGACCTTGATTCAGCACGAAAACCTCTCGCGAGTAATTTCGCAATGCGATGTCGTGATTGTCGAAGCGTTGGCGACGGGTGCATCTGATTTTTTGTGTAGCGGTGGCAGTCATGGCGTTGCGGCTCTTGCGTACTGCGAGCAAAAACCAGTTTGGTTAGTTACATCTTGTGGCACGCGGCTGCCTGAAGCATTGTGGACGGGCATGCTCACCGATATCGGTGCCGATAGCCAAAGTGCAGTTGATGTTGTGCCTGTATCGCTTGTCACGCAAATTATTTCTCCTAACGGCGTGTCGCATGATGTTACGACACCATTCGTTGCCGAGTGCCCACCAACAACCGAACTCCTGCGCCGCGCGATGTAATCGCGCTCGTGGCTAGTGCGATGTAGTCGCGCTCGTGGCTAGTGCGATGTAGTCGCGCTCGTGGCTAGTGCGATGTAGTCGCGCTCGTGGCTAGTGAATGTGACCGTCGATTAACTAGTATTTAAATATGTCATCACGTTCACGAGATTTACCCCGCCGAAGTTGCCTCTCAATCCCAGGTTCATCAGAAAAAATGATGGGCAAAGGTCCTGGCATTCCGGCCGACATGGTGTTTTTGGACCTCGAAGATGCCGTAGCGCCGAAAGAAAAAGAAGCATCGCGCGCAAAGATCGCGACTGCGATTCGCACCCAAGATTGGGGCGACAAAGTTATGTGTGTTCGAGTCAACGACTGGAGCACAAAGTGGACGGCGTTCGACATAATCGAAGTTGTTGCTGGTGCAGGCGAGCGTCTTGACGAAATCATGTTGCCGAAAGTTGAGACTGCGGCGCAGATCGTGGCGACAGATTTATTGTTGCGCCAAGTTGAAATTGCAAACGGCCTACCAATTGGGCATATCGGCATTGAGGCACAGATCGAAACTGCCCGCGGGTTGATCAATGTCGAAGAAATTTGCGCCGCGAGTTCTCGAATTGAAACAATTATTTTTGGACCAGCCGATTTTGCAGCAAGCATGGAGATGCCGGTGCTAACTGGCGGGGTGCAAATCGCAGAATATCCGGGCGATCACTTTCATTATGTATTCTCAAAGATTCTGATGGCAGGTCGTGCCAATGGTTTACAGGTCATTGATGGACCGTATCTCTACATTCGTGATTCTGACGGTTTTAGAAATTACTGTCAGCGCACACGAACTCTCGGGTATGACGGCAAGTGGGCGTTGCATCCAGATCAAGTTTCAATTTTGAACGAAGTGTTTTCTCCGACTCAAGAGCAATTTGACAAAGCATGGGCAATTTTGGATGCGTATACGACTGCAACCGAAGGCGAAGGCAAAGGCGCAGTTATGTTCGGCGAAGAGATGATTGATGAAGCAAGTCGCAAAATGGCTTTGAAATTTATTTCGCGCGGTGGTCGTGCTGGTTTGAAGCGCACCAAATAGCTAATCGCAAAAAATTTTTGAGCCCAAGACTATGACCAAGCGTTTTGATGCTTTGCTTTTTGATGCAGGTGGTGTATTCGTCGTTCCTGATCCACTCACGACTGGCATGGTGCTCGAGCCGTTCGGCGGCACGACCAGCCTTGGCGCGTTGGTGCGTTGTCACTACGCGGGCATGGCGGCAATTGATGCCGCGACGGCATCGCAGGCCGCCGACTCAATAGAACGAATCTCTTGGAGTTCGTACCGCGAGGCATACGCGCGCGAGGCTGGTGTGCCAGAAGAAAAAGTTGCAGAGGCCGCAGTCGCATTGCTAAAAGTTTTCTCGGCGTTTTTGTGGCGGTTTCCGTTGCACGAATCCGTTGCCGGATTATGGCGTCTGCACTTGCTCGGCATTCGCATTGGCATCGTGTCGAACGCCAGCGGTCAAATTGAACGAACCTTGGCTAATGAAAATGTTTGTCAAGTAGGCGAGGGTTCCGGCGTGCCTGTTTTGATTGTTACCGACTCGCATGTCGTGGGTGTGGCTAAACCAGAACCAGAAATTTTTGACGAGGCGATTCGTGTGATGAATGTGCCGCGTGAGCGCATCGCTTATATCGGTGACTCGTATATCAACGATGTTGGTGGTGCTCGCAACGCCGGCTTATCGCCGATTTTGCTTGACCCATATGGGTTTCATGATGGTGCAGATTGCGAACGAATCAAAAGTCTGCACGACTTGATTGATTTCGTCAGCCAATAATTGCGCTAGCTAACTAGCTTTTGCGTCCTCAACCATTCGTCGCGCAATAACTTTTAAGCACAAAGTTTCGTCCGCACCTTCAAAAATACTGAGCACGCGTGCATCAACAAATAATCTGCTCACAGAATATTCTTCGGCGTAGCCGTAGCCTCCATGAATTTGCATCGCCTCACGCGTCACCCATTCGGCGGCTTTGCAAACATAAGCCTTAACCATGCTGGCTTCCATCGCTCCTTCGCCTTTGCCCATCATCTTGGCGACCGCATAACTAAATTGTCGAGCGCCCTGAATCACGACGGCCATGCGTCCGAGTTTGACTTGGATCAATTGATACTCGGCGATATTTTTGCCAAAAGTTTTGCGGTTCTGCGAATAGTCAAGGGCCGCTTCATATGCGGCTTGCATCACACCAACAGCACGTGCAGCAGTTTGTAGGCGACCGTTCTCGAAACCTTCCATCTGATAATAAAAACCCTTGCCCAGACCGGCAGTTTCGCCAATCAGATGATCTGCGGGCACCCACCAGTTTTCGAGCGCGATTTCGTACGAGTGCATTCCGCGGTAGCCGATCGTGTCAATCGGTCGACCTTCCATTTTGCCACCTGATGGTTGATTGAAAACAAAACCATGAGCGTCGCCGCGAGGCTTGGGCACGATCAGGACGCTCAATCCTTTGTGAGATTTCGTGCGATCCGGGTCGGTGCGGGCGAGCAACATCAGAACATTTGCGCGAGCGGCAAATGTGCACCAAGTTTTTACTCCGTTGATCAGATAACCGTCTTTGCCGTCTTGCTTTGTCGCTACTGCTGTCGTTTTAATTGACGCGACATCACTGCCATAGTCGGGCTCGGTCACAGCAACGGCAACCATTACTTCTGCTGTTGCAAGTTTTGGCAACCACTCATGTTTCTGTGCTTCTGTGCCACCCTTGACAAGTGCGCGAGTGAGGATCTCTGGACGAGTGATCAGCGAACCACCAATGCCAAGTGATGCACGAGAAAGTTCTTCGGTGGCGATACAACTCGCCATGTATTCGCCGTCGCCACCTTCACTGAATCCGCCGTACTCACTTGGTATCGACAAACCAAACGCACCGATATCCGCGAGACCAGAAATAATGTCTTCCGGCACATCTAGATTTTCGCGGTGCACATGTTCGGCGTGCGGTGCAACTACTTTGGTGGCGAAACTTCTGAAAGTGTCTTGCACCATCTCATTGTCGTCGTCCAAATATTTCGGTCCTGGTTTGTTGGCAAGCGATGCAAGCAAACTTGGGTCAAGATATTTCTGCACGAAGTCATGCGACTCTGCAAGCGACGACGGGTCAACACCCCAAAGTTTTTCACGGCCGATTAATCGTGAAACTAAATCATGTACCATGTCGGCAACGAAAGCACATGTAAGCGTCGCTTCGAGTTCGCCCTTTGCACCGTAGTCGAGCATTGATCGTGCAGTTTCAACTGCTGCGCCTGCGTGCGCAAGATCGTATGCGAGAACTTGTTGTGTGTCTGGTCCACCAGTTGCGGTGAGAGTGCGAACACCTTTGCCGACGATTGCGGATGCAATCTCTATTGTTCTCGCAGCGATAATCAGATCTGGTGTATTTGAAGTGTTATCCATTTGCTAAACGATACTTATTTGTTCTTAAATTGTCTTCATCAAGCCCTAATATGGGCAGATGAGTTTCGTCCCGCAACGACTCAGGTTCACTGCGTTACGTGCGTCACTACGTTGGGTGCGATGGGCAATATTTGCTCTAATTCTTTGGATTTTCGTGATACCGATCGTGCCAGGATTCGGTGATGCTCTCAAAAAACTTAGTGAGGTTAAACCAGAGTGGCTTTTATTAGGTATTTTTCTCGAGTTTGCTGCGCTGTTTTTCTATTCGATGTTGACGCATGTCGCGCTCGGCGAAGACGCGAGCAAAGTAAGCATCTGGACGTTATTTAGAATTCAACTTTCGACGCGTTCACTCGGCAGTCTCGTGCCTGGCGGTTCGGCTGCGAGCAATGCGCTTGGGTTTCGCATGATTACACTCGCCGGCGCCGACGGTCGGGACGCTGGTTTTGCTTTGGCGACGGCCGGCATCGGGTCTGCCGTAATGCTCAATTTGATTTTGTGGGTAGGTCTGATCGTGTCGATACCAGGTCGTGGAGTAAACGCTTTCTACGGAACTGCCGCGATTGTGGGCGTGATCATCATGGTGGTGGCTGCTGGCGTCGTCGTCGGATTAGTCGATCGTCAAGGTCGTGCCGAGCGGGTAATGCGATGGATCGCCCGCCGACTTCATTTTGACCAAGATAAAGCTGGTGAAGTAGCCGTGCATCTTGGTGATCGTTTGCGTGGTTTGAGAGCCGAGCCGGGTTTGTTGGTTCGCGTTTTGTCATGGGCGTTGCTTAACTGGGGTCTAGATATTGCTGCGCTATATGTGTTCGTTCGCGCTTTCGGTGGATCAGTGAGCATTGTTGGTTTGGTGATCTCATTTGGTCTTGCAAATATTTTCGCTTCAATACCAATCACACCAGGCGGGCTCGGTCTAGTCGAAAGTATTTATATTCCATCACTTGTTGGCTTTGGTTTGACGACGACGACAGCCACTGTCAGTGTTTTAAGTTATCGCCTTGTGCAATTTTGGTTGCCAATTCTTGTCGGTGGCGGATGTTATCTAAGTTTGCGTTTCGGAAAATATGCTCTGCAACAGGCCAGCGAATTGAAGTCGCTCAAGCGATACGCAACCGTCGGAAACCAAAACCGTACAAGTCGAATTGAATGGGTCGAGCGCAATGCCACAACTGACCGCACGAGAGAAGTCACATTGCCGAAATATGATCCGCGCTACGGTCTTGCCGAAACCGACGAGATACCAGTGTCGGGCGAGATTCGTGAAGAACGGCGTCGCGGCAATTAGCGTGTGACTCGTGACTATTCATGAACGACCTTTTGGAAGATACTTAGAAGATTTTGTTGTCGGCGATGTTTATCGACATTGGCCAGGCAAAACAATCACCGAGGCTGACGATCATTTATTCTGCATGATCACGATGAATCATCACCCATTACATACGAACGATTGGTTCGCACAACAAAGCGTGCAGGGTCGCAATGTTGTTGTCGGCAACTTGGTTTATTCGCTCGTTCTTGGCATGAGCGTGCCCGATGTGAGCGGCGCGGCGATTGCCAATCTCGAAGTTGAAACTTTGCAACACAAGCATCCGACTTTTCACGGCGACACGATTCATGCCGAGACTCGCGTGCTCGAAGTAAAGCCTTCGTCTTCAAAACCAGATCGCGGAGTTGTGACAGTCGAGAGCAAAGGTTTCAATCAAGCAGGCAAAGAAGTTTGTTACTTTTCGTCGGCGTGTTCTAGTTTGGAAGCGCGACAGCGCACCAACCCGCGCACGACCATACAACCAAGACGACGCCTGGGATTAACTAGTTTTTCAGCGAGTTATTGTTTTGTAATCGCCGCGGCGATCGAGTCGTAAGCCGAGTCGGCAAGTGCACGCATCTCGTCGTCGGTGCGATCTTGAATCGGGTGCGGTACGAACACTCGTTGCACAGTACTAAAGCCGATTGCGTTGGCTTGTGATTGCGCGGCTTGAACGAAAACATCTGAGGCGATAAACATCGCTGGCACACCGCGAGTTTCAAGATCGGCTATGTCGTGCACACTGCACGACGTACAACTGCCTCAATCGGCGAGGGCTTCAATGACTAACGTACATTTAGTTGCGATCTCGTGGCGCAAATCAACTGGTGCTGGCTTGGTGAATGTTGGTTTGCGAAAACGCAAGACTTTGGCGCCAGCAGTTGTGAGTCGTGATTCAAGTTGATTCAAAAAAATATCGCCACGGGCTTTTGAAATGTCAAGCAAGCC
>BGOG01000024.1 GCA_003569125.1 Acidimicrobiaceae bacterium
GTAACTCTGTATTGGTATGGTTCGGATCAATAAGTTACGCGCTGTATCTCTGGCATTTCCCACTACTTTTCGTGATGCGTACCTTAAATCCCCTTCGAACAAACTTCACACTCTTAATCGTTACTTTAATAGTTTCGATATTATTTGCGTTTCTAAGTACAAGATTGATAGAAAGTCCCTTTCGCAAAAGTCTTTTCTATCCGACAAGGTTGTTAGCACTTTTGATGTTTGCAGTACTAATTCTTACATTTGTCGGACGAGCAACCTTGATTGACTATAAAGATGAGAATTTTATTTTGGATCGATACACAAGTAAAGGTTGGGGTAATCAGTCAAACCTCAAGTGTCTGCGATTTCGAAAAGAGATAACGGTACAGACTCTGAAGCGTCAAGGTTGCTTTAATCTGCCGAACTCTGGTGAGCAATCGGTTTATTTGATCGGTGATTCCATTCGGGGGCGTTGCGCTCTGGTTTGAAACCATTTTTACAGACACGTGGCATTGAATTGAGAGGAATCAGTACGGGCTGGTGTGATTGGTACAGCGTCGATCGAACCTCTAAAGACAAATTTGCGACGAGATTTATGACGCACAAATCGAGCATTTGAGATTAGTGAAGCCAGAGATTTGATAATTGACGCCTACTGGGCAAAACTTGCTAGGCAAGAAGATTTGGAAAAGGTTTAACTAGTTACATAAGCTTTGTTCAATCATTGGGTGTCAGCAGAGTTATTGTGATAGGTCAGGTGCCGACATACGACAAAGGACTGCCCCACACAATCCAAAATTTGTACACAAACAGAGGGTTGCCGATTCCACTTGAAACCGAACGTGCACCAGTTGATAACGATCCATTAGGTATTGATGAGCAAATGAAAATTATTAAGTATCCTCAAGGTGCATCATTTGTGTCCATTGATGATGTCTTATGTAAATTCGATAAATGTAGAACACTTGTTGGGCCCAATCTTGCAACTGATCTAATCGTTTGGGACTACGGACACCTGACCAAAAGCGGAGCCTATTATCTTTCTGAGAAATTATTCAACGACTTGATAATTAGTGGTGAGTCTTAAAACCAACAATCGCATTTTTAAGGCAACAAAAATCTACATCGAACCCGAGCGGACTCCGGCACCGCCGTCGATTACGTAAGTCTCTCCGGTAATCCAAGAAGCCAGATCTGAACACAAAAAGAGTGCAAGGTTCGCAATATCTTGAGGCTCACCAAGACGCCCAGTAGGCAGTGCCGCTGCAAGTTTGTCGCCAAAGTTTTCGACGAGCACCGACGCAAATAATGTCTTGACCAGACCAGGCGCGATACCAACCACGCGTGTTGGGCCTAGTTCACACGCGAGTTGACTCGTCAAATGAATGATCGCCGCTTTCGTCAAATTGTAAACACCAAGACCTTGTTCGGCTCGAAGGCCGCCCACCGAAGCGATGTTCAAAATTACACCGGGATCTTTTTTGCATCGACGCGTTGAAAACTGCTTGACTCCAAAACAACGGACCCTTTAGATTGACTTGAAAAGTTTTATCAAATCGCGACGAATCGACGCCGAGCGTCGCGCCATAATATGGGTTAGTCGCCGCATTATTGACCAAAATGTCGATCTTGCCGAAGCGTTTCATCGTTGCGTCAACGCAAGCCTGACCTTGCTCGATATCACCAGTATTGGCCGCAAAGACTTCCGTCTCTCCATCAATTTCTTTGGCAACCGCACGAAGCGAGTCTTCTTTGCGGGATGAAAGCATCACCTGCGCACCGGCTTCAGCGAAAGATTTTGCGATTGCGGCCCCGATACCGCGGGAGGCGCCTGTTACAAGTGCAGTTTTACCACGAAGTGAAATTTCCATAAGCCGAGACTAATCGGATCTAAGTCGTGAGTGAAATTCTGACCGTCTGTATACGGCGACCATCTAATTCTTCGACGCGGAATCTCCATTGTTGCTGAATGATAAATTCACCAACCGCCGGCACATGCCCGAGCTCACCGAAAACAAGCCCGCCGACGGTGTCATACTCTTCTTCACTTATTTGTGACTCGAGGATCTCATTGACTTTATTGATCGTCGTCACACCCGCAACCAAAAAATCTCCGTTGGGCTGTCGTTGAACCGACAGATCATCATCATCATGTTCATCACCGATCTCGCCAACTAGTTCTTCGAGGCAATCCTCAAGGGTGACAAGACCCGCGAGCAAACCATATTCGTCGGCGACCATCGCCAGATGAAACTTATCTGCTTGCATTTCACGCATCAGATCAGAGACCAGTTTAGTTTCGGGAACAACCTGTACAACATGCAAGAAATTCTTGATTGATTCGTTTCCCTTGCCGTTACGTTCTGCGGCGATGAGGTCTTTGGCGAAAACTGCGCCCACCAGATCATCTTGGTCGTCGTCGTCGGCGCGCAATACTGGAAGTCGACTGAGTTGATTATCAACAACTATGTCAAGCGCCTTAGTCACGCTTAAATCGTCATTGATCGAAACAATGTCGGGTCGTGGAACCATTATTTCACGAACAACGGTGTCACCAAATTCGATTACTGATTCGATTAATTCTCGCTCCTCATGCTCGATCACAGAGTCATGGGCGGCTGCTTCGACGATTCCAAGAAACTCTTGTTCGCTGATAAATGGACCAGCGGCGAGGCCCTCGCCACGAACGATCAAGTTAGTGAGTTTGATCAACCAACGCGACATTATTTGTAGCGGCAAAAATCCGACGATTGCCGACACTGGCCTAGCGGTGATGGTTGCACCCCGCACCGGATGCAAGAGACCATAAGTTTTTGGCACGGCTTCAGCGAGGACGAAAAAAATAATCACATTAAGGGTCACGCCAATGAGTACACCGGCTGCTCCAAATAGACGCCCTGCGACGACACCAGTCAAAGTGGCTTGAACAGTTTGAAAGATATTTACGGTCAATAAAAGTGGATTTACCCACCGAGTAGGTTCTGCCGCAAGTTTAAGAATTAACTTCGCGCTTTTTGCTTTTTGGTCGACGAGTGCTTGTGCTTTTGGTTTCGTAATTCGAGACAGACTCATTTCTGCCAACGAGAGAAATATCAAACCGACGAGCAAAAGAATGATCACAACCAACATCCAGATGTCGCTATTCGTTGGCAACTTTGCAAATATCATAATTCGTACACCTTGCTGAATGATTCAGGCATGGGCGAATTCCAATGATGTTTCTCCAAAAGATCTCGCTCAAAGCCTTGCATCTTTTTGGTTTTTTCATCTGTGTCATGATCAAAGCCGAGCACGTGCAGAATGCCGTGAACGATCAACAGCGCGATTTCGTCATCAAGGTTTCCGGCATGCGTCGGCGCTTGACGACTCGCGACCATCGGACAAACCACCACATCACCAAGCAAAATTGGCAGATCATTCAAATCAATCGGCACGCGCTCTGGCCCACGAGACATTGCACCTGGCCCGGGCGATCGAAATGATTCAACGGCATCCAATGGAAACGCCAACACATCCGTAGAGCCAACTTTGCCCATGTACTGTTCATTCAAGCCAGCGATCGCAGTTTCAGGAACGAACATCAAAGTCAATTCTGCAGAGCCCCGCACACCCTGAGACCGCAAAATATCTTCGGACAACTGCCTCCAACGTGGCACGTCGATCGCGACATCGTTCTGTTCATCAGCACAAAAAACCTCGATATCACCATCACCGCCAACTTTTTGCGGACCAGTCCTTTTAACGTGCGGTTCAGACACGGCTATTTGCCGTCGCGCCGAGCTTGCGCTCGTATGCCGCCACGATGTCAGCGACGATTCGATGACGCACAACATCACGAGTATCCAAATGCACGAACGCTAAGCCTTCGATGTCCTGCAGAATATTCTCAAGACCAGTCAGCCCGCTTCGATTATCGGGGATGTCGATTTGCGTCGTATCACCCGTAACGACCACCTTCGACCCAAAACCGATTCGCGTCAAAAACATCTTGATCTGTTCGGGAGTGGCATTTTGTGCTTCATCAAGAATAATAAAACTATTGTTCAAAGTTCGACCGCGCATATAAGCAAGTGGCGCAACCTCGACAATTTGTTTTTCGGCGAGTTTGAGCGCGCCTTCTGCACCGACCATGTCATGCAAGGCGTCATATAAAGGACGCAGATACGGATCGAGTTTGGCCATCAGATCGCCTGGCAAGAAACCAAGTCGCTCACCTGCTTCAACCGCTGGCCGAGTGAGAATAATTTTTTGTACAGACTTTGTCTGCAGAGCCTGCACCGCCATCGCGATCGCCAACCAGCTTTTTCCTGTTCCCGCCGGGCCAAGACCAAAAGTGATTACATTGTCACGAATTGCATCGACATATCGTTTTTGCCCAGAAGTCTTTGCGCGAACCGGTCTGCCTTGACTTAGACGCACAATATCTTCTGTCAGCACTGACGTTGGTCTTTCGTTCGATCGCACCATGTCAATGCTCCGCGAAACAACAACTAGGTCGAGATTCTCGCCGCCTTGAATTAACCCGGTCAGTTCTTCGAACAAACAACCAACGACGTCGCTACTTTCTCCAGAAATTGATATCTCATTGCCGCGCACGGATATTGAACTTTTTGGAAAACTCTTTTCAATCAGTCTCAAATAGGCATCTCGTTCACCCAGCAAACTCGCCATCAAATGCGAACCTGGAACGACAACCGTCACCGCAGCCACTGAGACACTCATCGAGACTTCAGACTATCCATAAAACGAGTTATACACAGAAAGATCTGTAGTACCGTTTTATTGATGTTTGAAATCGGTAGCCAACCGTGGTGGCTAATTGCGATTGATGCGTTGCTTTTACTCGCATTAGTCGTGCTCGCAAGGCGAAGTTTCGGGAAGACCGACCAGCCAATTTCGTACACACAATTCAATGTTGCGACCGTGGTTTCTGCCGTTTGGTCGGTTGCTTGGATGATTCATCTCAGCAACAAAAATTCAATTACTCAAACCGATAAAGCAATTCGATTCGCCTCGATACTCATTTTTGCACTCTATTTGCTTACTCGATTGACCCTTGAACTGCGAAACAATAGACAAGAAATCAAAAGATTGCGGACAAAAATACAGAGCGACTCGCTGACATCGCTACCCAATCGGGAAATCGCGTTGGAACATCTTTCAAATGCATTACAGACAGTCGAAGAACTCGATTTTAAGCCGACTGTTTTGCATCTAAATATCGACAGATTCAAATCGATAAATGATGATCTCGGGCACACAGCCGGTGATGCGTTGCTCATTGAGATATCGAAGCGCCTCAGAGATACTCTCGATCAACGGTGTTTAATCGCCAGGCTTTCTGGGGACGAGTTCGTCGTTGTCGACACTCAACAAAATCTGCAATCGAGTCGGTAGTTTTAGCCGACAAAATTCTTGCACTGTTGGTAAAACCATTTTTGCTGAGCCATGGTGACGTGTTCATTTCGGCAAGTATCGGAGTGGCAACCTACCGAAAAGATGCAACCAAATCTGCGGCTGAATTGCTTAGCAATGCAGATTCAGCGATGTATTGGGCGAAAGACGCGGGCAGAAATTGTGTCGCAGTGTTCGATGAGGCGATGGAACAACGGGTCAAGGACAGACTCGCCAAAGAGACCGCGCTATATAGGGCACTCGAGCGAAAAGAACTGAGACTTGTTCATCAGCCGATTATTGATATTGGTTTAGGAGACGTCACAGGCTTCGAGGCGCTGATGCGTTGGGATATGCAAGATGGTACGAGTGTTCCGCCGATTGAATTTATCTCAATCGCCGAGGAAACCGGATTATTATGCCGATTGAGCATGGGCATTGCTCGAAGCTCTCATTCATTTGCGCGGTTGGATCAACGAGGGAATCTGCTCACGCGAAGCAACCATGTCGGTGAATGTTTCTGCGCGACAATTACATGATCCTAAATTTATTGCGATAGTCAATGAAGCGTTGATTCGTTCGCATATGCCCGCCGAACAACTTTGGCTTTGAGGTCACCGAAAGCGTGATGATCACTCAACCTGAACAAGCCCTTGAAACTTTGCGCAATCTCTCTGCGCTTGGTGTTCGTATTGCAATTGACGACTTTGGGACGGGCTATTCCTCGTTGTCTTTTCTGCAACGATTTCGATTCATCGCCTGAAAAATTGACAAACTTTCGTCAGCAATATTGCTACCGATCAAAACTCACGAACATTAGTCAAGACCATTATTGCGATGGCTGATTCGCTTGGTCTTGAAGTTGTCGCTGAAGGAGTTGAGACCGTCCAGCAGCTTCATGCGCTTGCCGATTTGGATTGCAGCCAGGCCCAGGGCTATTTGATTAGTCATCCAGTGTCGCCGCACGACATTCCAGCGGCGTTGGTTGAGCTTATAAAATTGGTAATGGCCCCGTCTACGAAAAATAAAATGACAAATAAAATGACAAAAGAACTCTCGCTAGATTCAGCAGACTTCGGATGCGACAGGCCGGCGAGTGGCTCGGCCTAGAAGATGGATTGATAGAGACCATCATGCTCCCGTCGAGTCTTGGAAGTTTCTATTCCGTTTAGGCGCGACAATGGAACACGAGACCACTTGATCGCTGGCGTGTGCATCACAACACGACTCGCGGTCCTGCCAAGGGCGGTATTCGTTACCACCCCGGCGTGACTCGCGATGAGGTAGTTGCACTGGCGATTGGCATGTCGCTTAAAACTGCGATCATGAACTTGCCACTAGGCGAGCCAAAGGTGGCATTGCAATTGACCCGAAGACTTTATCTCTCGGCGAACTTGAGCGGATCAACGCGTCGATACGTTTCTGAGTTGATTCCATTTCTAGGCCCAGACAAAGATGTTCCGGCACCCGATGTCGGCACGAATTCGCAGGTGATGGCGTGGGTACTTGATCAGTACTCGGCAAGTGTTGGGCATATCGTGCCTGGTGTCGTGACCGGCAAGCCGATCGAATTGGGCGGCTCACTTGGGCGCGAGTCGGCAACTGGTCGCGGTGTTGTTGAATCTGCTTCACTCGCCGGTGCGCAAATCGGTCTCTCACTAAATGATGCTCGAGTTGCGATTCAAGGATATGGACAAGTTGGGGCGTGGGCGGCACGACTTGCGCATGCTCGGGGCGCGAAATTATCGGGTTGGCTGATGTCGGTGGCGCGATATATAACTCTTCTGGAATCAACGTCGCTGCTGTTGATGAAAAATTCGAGGGTGGCGCCAGAAGTGTCATTGAAAGCGGACAGGGTGATGTGATTGGCAAAAGTATTGATGGGGCCAACAAAATATTTTCTGTTGACTGTGATGTTCTGATGCCTTGTGCGTTGGGCGATGCCGTCGATGAAAAGATCGCCGTCGAGATAAAAGCCAAACTCGTTGTCGAAGGCGCTAACGGACCACTGACTCCAAAAGCTGATCAAGTTTTACAAGACCGCCAAATTATCGTCGTTCCCGATGTCTATGCCAACGCGGGTGGTGTCACCTGTAGCTATTTAGAACAATGTCAGAATTTTGCGCACTTAAGTTGGGACGAGGACGAAGTCAATGAAAAAGTTATTTCGCTGATGCAAGGAGCATTCAAGCGATTGCATTCTTTTTCAGTGGAGCAAAAACTCCCGTATCGCTTGGCAGCGACGGTACTTGGTGTCAAGACCATTGCTGATTCGCATCGTATGCGCGGACTTCACCCGTGATCAAACTGCTTGTAGCAATATTTACGGTGCGAGTTCGAGAATTGCTCCGGCCTTATTGGCGAAACGCACTTGTGCAAAATCTCCCCAGTCGCGCGTCTTAGTGACCGCGTAATCAACAACAACCCAACGCACACCAAATTCAAGGAGCGAAGTTCTGCGTTCAGTTGTCGGTCTATCGATAAAATCAGCAACCAAATTGCGTCTGGTCATCAATTCGTCCTCCATTCCAGAAATAATATTGACAGTCCAAACTGCCCTCACTCAGCATCTGCCTACCTGCGATGGCAGACGGCAACGCCCACTTGCGCCGTACAAAAAGGTGGTCTTTCTGTTGTTAATGTGCAAAAACGATTGGTAGCAACAATGTCATTCTGATCAGAGTTATTTCGTAACCAAAGCAACAACTTGCGATAGTTGTTTGATCCAGAAATTATGTCTGCAGGTTCGAAACGCACATTTCGAGCAGCCCAAACCCCTTTGTCGCTGAAGGCTTTCGCATCGCCAAAGTACGAACCCGCAGTTGATACGAGCAGCAATAGCGCCAGGAGCCTTTTCAACTCGATGTTGATACCGAATTGTCGCATTGAGATTGCAGCCACTACTCCAAGTATCGAAACAAATAACGAATCATTATCGCAAATCAGTTAGTAAATAATGGTCATCGCCTACCCAAACACGATCATAGAAAATTGGCCAGTACCAAGCACCGATTAGACAAACAACAAAGCCGGTAATCAAGAAATATTGAGTACGTCTATTAATTATCTTTACGTCTTTGAATACGGCGAATGAGGCTACAACCGAAACTGGAACCAACAATGCAAGCCCACCTTGAATAAAGTAGGCACCAGTTTCCGATGGGTCTGAAAGTAAAAAGCCGAAAGCGATTCCTGAAAGTCCGCCAGCGATACAGAACAAAATACCGAGTCGTTTCTCATTGTGGAAAATATCTTTAAGAAACACCAATCCAAAAGTGGGTGCCATCAGATGAGCAAACACTGCGATAAAAGTGACGAAAACGATCGCGAAAGAGACCCCGTTTCCGAGGTTTGCCTTTTGTCTCAAAATGTCCCCGAACGAAATTCGGTAATCAGAACCTGAACCTGAACCAATTTTGTAGATCACGGTGAATGAGACAGCAACCGCCAAGGCACTGGAGATTAAAAACAGCAATGAAATCTGTCGATTCTGTCTTACAAATAGCGACCAAACAAAACTGGCCGCTAAACCAACCACCAAAATTGGACCATAAGAGACTTTGCTGCCGATCAAACACAACGAGATCAAGAATGTTGCAGTCACGATATTTACGCGCCGAATTTCATCACTAGTCAAAATCAATACGACCAACGAGTAAACAAAAATCAATCCAAAGTTGAACGAAAATGAATACGGATGCAGAATCCTGAATAACGTGATTTGACCAGCACACATCATTGCCACTGCAAACATGGCGAAGGGTGCAGCAAAAACATTGCCTGAAATTTTCTTGGCAACGGCAAAAACTAGACATAAAACCACGAGCAACGTAACAGCTGGCGCAATTATCGCTGTAACCACAAACGGTCTCAAATCAGAGATCGAACCCAATGTTGCTTCCCATGCAAAAGCGAACCAGTGATAATAAAACTTGAGACCCGAAAAGAAAATATTGCCCTGGTTGCCAAAATTCTTCGTTGAGTTGACCATGGATTCGGCGAAAATCAAATCTGGATCTTGCAACACCCCAAAACGCAGATTCCACCACAGCTGATGGCGAATTTCTGCCAAAGACGAAAGGTCACTAACAGCGCGAATCGACACCAATCCAGCAGCCACCAACAACACTGATTGACGCTTTGAATTAGACGCACCCGACTCTCGATTGGATGCCCGCCAATAGTGGAGCACGACCCAAAGAAACACAGCTACGGCGCAACTAATCAACCAATACCACGAGGTGCTCAGAGCGATCAGCGTTCCGGAGAAGAGCAAAAAAAGCTCATTTGAAACTTTGACTTTCGACAATGAATAACCGATCGAATAGCCGTTGAATAATTGCAACGCCGACAACAACAAAATCGGAAAGACTAGCCACGAAATTGAAAATGGCATCACCGTTCGCAACACTTGACTCGAAAGAAGCGACAATCCAAAACCCAACGCACCACCCATACCTATGAACTCAGATATGTCAATCGACGGTCTTGTACCCAAGCCAACCCAAATCAAACCGCCGATCAGAATTTGTATGTTTACAACCACCAGAACAGAAACCAAATCTCGTGAATTGACTTCGGCAAATCTGAACAATAGAGCGAAGAGTAAATTGAGCGTGACGGTCGCCCTGAACAATGCAAACAGGCGCAGGTTTTTCTGAAACGGAATCAATTACTTCTCCATAGCTTTCTTTAACTCAAGAATTGCACCGGCAGTATTCGTGAACCGTACATCAGCAAAACCATCCCAAGAACGATTTTGCGTCGCAGCAAAATCAGCAACAACCCATCTAACGTCGTAGCTGAGTAACGCAACCTGAGTCGCATCGCTCGGACCATCTACGAATTGCTTTATTAATAGTCGCCGTTTTTCTCGTTCTAAAGACAAATCATCGCTTTGCGAAGGATATAAGCCCTCAACGAGCATTTGACGTTTTGAAATAGCCGATGTTAGGTTCCAAAGTGCCAAACAATCAGGTGGCGATTGATATGAGTCAGAACAATACCGATTCGTCGCGACTATGTCATCGGTTCGCGAATGATCTCGCAGCCAAATCAACATTTCGCGGTAAGCCAATGAACCGGTAATAGTGTCGGCTTCGTCTACGTGCAGCAAGTTGTAGCTCACGCCATCTTGATAAAACCCGGAGGCGAACGCTGCGTAACTACCTATCGTGCCAGATGAGATCAGTAAAACTGCGACCATGGTCATTGCCCTTTTCGCGGTAAATCTGAACAAGAACCGCACAACAACAAAAAGCAATAAACCGCCAAGTAGCGGAATGGCTATCGCTAAAGAGGATTTAACAGCAACCGGCGCACGATTACCAGTGACCCCAGCATAAACACTCCAACTTATTTTGCTGCACCAGCACCAACGAGCGCACTAAAAAAAATTTCGCGGGATCTTCGTGGCTCAAGATGCTGAGAATCACAAATCGCAACAATCGAAATTGGCAGAATTAATGCAATGGCGATTTGAATTAAATAGGCAAGATTCTCTCCTACATCAAAAAATAGAACTCCAAGAAAAAGGCTTGCTAGCCCGCCTGCCAGCGAAAATACCAACGCAAATCGTGTCGTTGAACTTGAGATCGCTCGAGCCCAAAATACACCAACGAACGAGTAAGTGATTAAAAATAAAATACTCATCACCCCAATAGTAAAAGCGACAACCGGAAGCCCATCAACCAAAAAAGCCTTTTGCTCAAAGATGACACCGAACCCATACTGATTGAATTTGGCGTCTCGGCGGTTGATGAATAATAAATCAAGTACCAAACAATCAGCGTCGCCGTGGCCGCGACACAAGAAAGCAGAAACTCGTATTTCGCGTGTTTGTGTCTCTTAATTAGCGAATAAATTGTCGCGATCAAAAAGCCAAAGATAACCGCTGGTGCAGAAGAGACTTTACTTCCAATTAATACTGCAATAAATATAGACAGCAAAAGAGAGTTCGTAATAAGTTTCGACTTATCAGTGCTTAGCAAAAGAATCAAAATTGCAAATACGTAAATCAACGAAAAATTGAACGAATATGAATATGGATGGAGTGTCCGCACAAACGGAAGCGGACCGGCACACATCGCCGAAATAGCGAGAACCAAAACAGGCACGCTCACTCGACTGTTCACGAACCTTCCAGCGAACGCCGCAACTAAACACATAATCACAAAAAGCACGATTAGTGGTGCGGCTATTCCAGTAACAACAAACGAGTCGGTCTGATAAAGCGCATTCAAAGTATCGTTCCATGCGAACGACAACCAGTGATAGTGAATTTTTGCACCGGCAAAAAAGATGTTGTCACTATTTCCGAACATCCCGACTGAATGCATCATTGATTCACCAAATAAAACGTCGGGATCTTGAATTTTGGCGATCTCCAAACCCACCAAACTGGATTGCGAATCTTCTCCAACGAAGTCAAACCATACAACGCGTTTAGTGATAGCGCAAAGCCGACTGCTCCGAAAAGATTCAGCAAAACCTGCTGAGCACGAGTTTGAACTCGCTGATTGCTTCGCAAAATAGCCCAAGTTGTGAGCACACTCATCGCCACAGCGGTTGGTATCAGCCAGTACCAAGAGGTGCTGAGTGCGATGAGTGTTCCCGAAAAAATAATGCATATCTCATTGAGGCTGCGAAGACTTTTGTAATGACTTAAGGACGAATTTTTGATCGCTTTAAGCGAAATGGCAACGGCGATCAAAGGAAGGATCGCCCAGGTGATGGATCGCGGCAAGAGGGTTCTAAATAGTTGACTCGAAATCAGAGCCAAAGCAAAGCCAATCGCCGCACCCATTCCAACGGTCTCTGCGAAACAAACTTGATGCTTAGATCGATAAGCCAACCAAACCAACGCACCCACAAATATTTGAGTAGAGGTCAACAAGATTATGACCGCAATATCTGTCAGTCGCAGTCCGCATATTGCTAAAACGACGGCAAAGAAAATAACACTGAGCGCTGACTTTGTTGCAAGGTCCTTGCTCAATACGCGCACCGAATAATTCTAGAACAATGTGGTTCAATTGAAATGTTGCGATGCAGACCAGCACAAGTAATAAGGTTGGTCTGTCGTGACACACAATCCGCGTCAAATCGCAGAACTAGCCTTTTACCCCTTTGACGACACACGCTGGGCATGGGATGAACTCTGGGGTCGTGTCCATTCGCGGGCGAAATGGCTTCCAAAGAAGTTGCAGTGGACGGATAATCCTCAAAAACTTTGGCTTCAAGATGAACTAATAATCAGCCACACTTGTGGATGGCCGCTAATCACCCGACTATCAGAGAAAGTTCGCGTCGTTGGCGCATTTCGACACACGACTGCAGAATCAGCGAGTCATTTTTATCGCAGCGTCGTCTTGGGGAGGGTCGACGGCACACCATTTGATTTTCAAGGATCTGTCGCGGCAGTCAACGACCTTGAAAGTCTTTCTGGGTGGATAAGTTTGATTGCTGCTATTCATGGCCCGCAAGAGACTTGGCGCGGAGATTTTAAACTCTCGGGTTCACACATTGAGAGTATTCGAATGCTGTGTCGCGGCGAAGCCGATGTCGCTTCAATCGACAGCGTCACACTCGCCCATTTGCGGCGCGTAATGCCCTCAGAAATTAATAATCTGTTTCAAATTTGTACCGGGCCAATCTCACCCTGTTTGCCGATAATCACCAGCGCAACAACTACAGATACGCAGTTGCAGAATCTTCGTGATGCTTTTAAATACGCAACCCATGACGAGACAATCGCTGGCGCGACCAATGCGCTTTTCATAAGTGGTTTTGACCCGCTTGACCTCGAGGATTATCTACCGTTGCGCAATTTGACGCCAAACAATTAACTAACTCTTCGAATCAGAGATACCAATCAGATTCGATGTACTGCGGTTCAAGATTTTCATAAAGTTTCTCATACTTGCAAAGTTGCGGGATGTCGCCAAGTGGGGTTGAAACACCGTCGCGAAATGCCCACTCACCGCGCTGAGAAGTGTCTCCGCGCACGTAACTCGACAACGAAAAAGCCCGATCGTGTTGCGACGAATTCGGGAGTGAGCCATGTACTGTCAGCAGACCCCAAATGACTGCATCGCCAGGCTCGAGTTCGACATCGACAATTGTCCTCGGATCAAGTCCAACTGAACGCAGTTCGTCATCGTGAGTCAAACCCTTCATAATCATCCCGTCACCATTATCTGACAGACCGAGATAACCATTTTTATGACTTCTCGGCACGATTCTTAGACAACCGTTTTCTGAAGTTGCGGGGTCAATAGCGATGCCGACGGTCACCGTGTCGTTGACAATGTCTTGATACGCATCGCGACTCTCGCGAAATCTCAAATCTTGATGAAACCGATAACCAGTTAACCGCGCACCGGGCGGCTTCCAGTGGATTTGTTGTGCGACTTGCTTGATGTTGTCACCCAGAAGCGGATTAATGACCTCAAGAAATTCGGGACGCCGTCGAAACTCTTCAAAATATTTACTCATCCACGCAAACCAGTAGGCCTGAATTAAATAGCGCTTGCCGAAATGCTTTTCTGGCAAAATTTCAAAACTCAAGTTTCCATGACGAAATGACGCGTAATGTTTCAAACCCTCCGAATACAGCCATTTGGTTTGTTCCTGTAACTCAAGAATTGATTCTGGATCAATGAATTTACGGATAATCGCATACCCATTTTCCGCAATTTGCTCGACCAAATCCTTGGTATCAAAACTCACTTCAAAGCCTCCACTATCGCCGTTATCGCTTCTGGATTTGCAATGGCTTCAACATTACGCACCGGACGACCATTGACTGCATCAACAACCGCGAGTTCAACAAGTTTATTGCTTCGAGTGCGTGGCAAGTCATGAACGGCGATCACTACTGCCGGCACATGTCGCGGCGTGCACGCATTGCGAATACGCATTTTGAGATCAGCGATCAACTCATCTGACATTTTGGCGTCTGCTAACAGTCGAATCGCAAGAATAATCCGCACATCATTTTCAAAATCTTGACCAAACACAAGACTCTCGAGCACATCTGGATGTTGTTCGACAACGCGATAAATTTCGGCAGTTCCAATTCGTACTCCGCCAGGATTGAGCGTTGTATCACTGCGTCCGTGAATCGTCATGCCTCCATTTCGCGACCAAGATGCGAAATCGCCGTGACTCCACATTCCGGGAAACCTCTCGAAATATGCGGCACGAAACTTTGCCCCGGGATTACTCGGATCCGGGAAACCTTCTGCGCCGTCGCCCCAAAATCCCAACGGAATTGACGGAAATGGCTGACGACAAACAAGTTCGCCTGCAACATCAAAACTTTCTTTCAACGAGTTACCTGAGTCGTCAAGCACATCGCTATCCATGCCCAAACACGCGCGCTGAATCTCACCTGCATAGACCGAACTGGTCGGATCGCCGCCGACAAAGCATGCACAAATATCTGTGCCTCCCGAGATCGATGCCAGATGAATATCCTTCGAAACTTTCTCATATACCCAGCCGAACCCCTCAGGCGCCAGTGGAGAACCCGTCGAGCAAATTGTTCGTAGCGCACTCAAATCGTGTGACGCCGCTGGATTAATCTCTGATTTGCGAGCCGAGTCGATGAACTTGGCAGAGGTACCTAGCAAAGTAACTTTCTCGGTTTCACAAATATCAAACAGTCGGGTCATCGACGGGTAACTCGGTGAGCCGTCATACAAGATCGCGGTCGCACCGCTGGCCAATACCGAAACGAGCCAATTCCACATCATCCAGCCTGTTGTTGTGAAATACATGACGCGGTCACCATCACCAATATCGCAATGTAATTGATGCTCTTTCAAATGTTGAATTAGCACCCCGCCAGTGCGGTGCACAATACATTTCGGCACACCCGTCGTGCCAGAAGAATAAAGCACATACCACGGATGATCGAAACTGAATCTTCTCGGCGAGATTGGCGCGCCTGTAAAACTTGAAATGAAAGTCTCATAGTTGGTCAGCGCCGCTTTGTCGCTCACAATTGTCGAACTAACCAGCAAAGTCTCGATCACACTCGGCAGACCTGCCCTAATTGCGGCTAATCGTTCTAGACAATCGAACTTCTTGCCACCGTATATATACGAATCAGTGGCAACTAAAACTTTTGGCGTGATTTGACTGAAGCGGTCAAGCACACCCTGTGCGCCGAAGTCCGGTGAACAAGAAGAGAAAACTGCACCGATTGATGCAGCAGCCAACATCGTCTCTACCGCTTCGATGCCATTTGGTAGCCACGCAGCAACGCGATCACCTGCCCGCACGCCAAGATCTTCAAGTGCGCCTGCGAGACGAGCCACGCGAATATGTAATTCATCCCATGTGCGGATTGTTCGATTGCCTGTCTCGTTTATGGCGATGATCGCTTCACCGTCGCCCGAATTACGAAGAAAGTTCTCGACGACGCTTAATTTTGCATCGGGAAAAAATCTTGTTGAAATAAATTCTCGTGACGGGTCGGTTGGAGCCTCAGTCCGCTGAATGATTCGCTCACCCCGCTCGCCAACAACACCGCAATATTCCCAGACCTTCGCCCAAAAACTCTCGGGATGTTGAATCGACCAGTCATGCAAATCTACGAAATCGCGTGACTCTGCAAATACTTGGATGCGACTTTGGGCAACTCTGGCAACATCCGGTGTCCATAGGATTTCGCCTCGCTGAGTCACGGCTTATAAACTAATGCTGTGAATTGGGATGTCTTCATTACTTGCGCTATCACTGGCGCAGGCGAAACCACCGGCAAGAGCGAAAAGGTTCCGGTCACGCCGCAACAAATAGCAGAATCAGCGATTGATGCGGCAAAAGCAGGCGCGGCTGTTGTCCACATTCATGTGCGTGATCCAAAAACCGGCAAAGGTTCAAGAGATGTCGATCTCTATGCCGAAGTTGTAGACCGAATTAGATCTTCGAATACGGATGTGGTTATCAATCTCACGGCTGGCATGGGTGGAGACCTCGTACTTGGTGGAGACGAGAAAGTCTTGCCGGTTGATGCAGCCAATACCGATATGGTCGGTGCGACCGAACGACTCGCCCATGTTGCGCGTCTCAGACCAGAAATCTGCACACTGGATTGCGGCACGATGAACTTTTCTTCGGGCGGCGACTACATCATGGTCAATACTCCCAGTGTTTTACGGTCGATGGCCAAACAGGTTCAGCAACTTGGCGTGCGCGCCGAACTTGAAGTTTTTGATACCGGCCATCTGGTCATGGTTAAAGATTTAATTGCCGAAGGGCTGCTTGATGACCCAGTGATGATTCAACTTTGTATGGGCATCGCATACGGCGCACCGGATGATCCGACGACTTTCATGGCACTAGTGCATCAATTACCAGCCGGGGCAATTTTCTCTGCGTTCTCTATCAGTCGTATGCAATTGCCGTTCGTTGCGATGGCTGCCCTTGCGGGTGGCAATGTACGCGTTGGTTTAGAAGACAATATTTATCTGTCGCGCGGTGAACTTGCGTCGAATGCCGATCTCGTCTCGCGGGCAGTGAACATTCTCGAAAACATGAACGTCAATGTCATAGGTCCCGACGCAGTTCGTAAGAAACTTCAACTTACAAAAAACTCGTGAAAGCGAGCACGCCACTTGAAACGATTGGCCTACTAGGCGGCGGGGTAATCGGTGGCGGATGGGCAGCGCGTTTTGTTCTGAATGGTTACGACGTCAAAATCTACGACGTTGACCCGCAAGCACAACGCAAAATTGGCGAAGTCATGGCGAATGCCCGCCGCGCATATGCCAAATTAACGCTGGCGCCACTGCCACGTGAGGGCACGATCACATTTGTTGACACACCTGAGCAAGCCGCGACGGGCGTCGACTTCGTTCAAGAAAGTGCGCCAGAACGCGTCGAATTAAAACAAGAGTTGTTGGCAAGGGCAAGCAGAGTCGCCCCCGCCCACGTCGTGTTCGGCTCTTCAACATCTGGGATATTGCCAACTCAGTTGCAACGCGACATGACTTTTCCTGAACGACTAGTCGTCGGTCACCCATTTAATCCCGTTTATCTGCTGCCACTTGTCGAGATTTGTGGAGGTGAGAAATCTTCACTTGAGGCCCGCGAACGAGCACGAGATGTCTACGAATTAATTGGTATGCGCCCGCTGATGTTACAAAAAGAAATCGATGGATTCGTTGCTGATCGGTTGATGGAGGCGATGTGGCGTGAGGCGCTGTGGCTTATCAATGATGGTGTCGCAACTGCCGAAGAAATAGATGATGCGATTCGTTTTGGTGCAGGACTGCGCTGGTCATTTATGGGAACTTTTTTGGTCTACCGAATCGCGGGGGGCGAAGCCGGGATGCGACATTTTATGGCGCAGTTTGGGCCGACACTGAAGTGGCCATGGACAAAATTGATGAATGTTCCCGAACTGGATGATGTCTTGCTTGAAAAATCGTTTCGCAATCGGATGCACAAGCCGGAAGTCGAACAATTCGAGAACTAGAAGTTTTGCGCGATGATTGTTTGGTCGCCGTGATGCAGGGGTTGAAACAAGTCGGCTTCGGAGCGGGCGAAACCTTGGCGGCCTATGAAAAGAAATTGTTCAGTGGTGCGACGGAAGCCCCAGTGAATATCGATGCACCAATTGAAGTGCAACGTCGTCGAATTACCGCCGACTGGGCGGACTACAACGGTCACACTAATGACAGTCGATACATGCAACTTTCTAGCGAAGCATTGGACGTCTTTTTCAGATCAATCGGATTTTCGAATGACTATCTGGCGACGGGTCGATCGTTCTACACGCTCGAGAGCCATGTTAGATATATCAACGAGAGCAAAGTTGGCGACGAAATCGTCGTAACAGCACAAGTTATTTTGCTGGATGAGAAAAAAGTTCATTTGCATTCGGTGATGTCACAAACTGACGGCACGGTTGTAGCCACTGGCGAACACATTTATTTGCATGTCGATACAAAACTAAAAAAAGCGTGCCCGATCGGTGCTGAGTTGCTGCTTCTGCTTGCCCCCATCGCCAAGGCCCACGCGAACTTGCCAAAACCCGAAGGCGTTGGACGATTCGTCGGTCAAAGCGTTAAATGACCGAAGCTCTAAGACAGCAAGTTAACGCCTGGCAAGTTGGCGAAAAGATTAACGCTCCGCTGGATGTTTATCGCTGCAAAGTGATCCAAGAGTGGGTCGACTATAACGACCACATGACAGAGGCTGCATACTTGACGGTCTTTGGCTGGGCATCGGATGTGTTATTTCAATTTATTGGCGTAGATGATGGATACCGTTCGGCTGGCAGTTCGTTTTATACGGTCGAAACGCACATTATTTACGAGCGCGAAGCGGCACTCAATGACTCACTTAAGGTCACGACACAGATACTTGATTTTGACGCAAAACGATTGCACTTCAACCACGAAATGTTCAATGTCGCAACTAGCCAACGATTATCAACTTGTGAGCAAATGCTCGTGCATGTCGACTCGACAGCAGCCAAGGCTTCAGCGATTAAACCTTCTGTGTCGCTTGCACTGGAAGCCGTTCTGGCCAGTCATCGATCTCTTCCTACCCCGCCCGAAGTTGGCCGAATTATGAAAATTAAGCGCAAGAACTGAGAGACTAGACCATGGACTTTCGCCTGACTCAAGAACAAGAGATGATTGTTGATACCACGAGAACTTTCACCGAGCGTGAACTGATTCCATATGAAGAGCAAGTCGAACGAGACGGTCAAGTTTCGCCCGACCTCGTCAAACAAATCAAACAACGCTCAATCGACGCAGGACTGTATGCATGCAATATGCCGACCGAACTCGGTGGTGGCGGACTCAACTCATTCGACACGACACTCGTTGATCGCGAATTCGGGGTCACCTCATATGCACTGCATTATGTCGTGGCGCGACCAAGCAACATTTTGCGAGCCTGCAAAGACAATCAAATCGCCGAATATCTTGTACCAACAATTACAGGCGAGCGCGTCGAGTGTCTGGCGATGTCAGAACCCGATGCTGGCTCAGACGTGCGCGGCATGAAATGCACCGCCACGAAAGATGGCAAAGATTGGATCATCAACGGAACCAAGCATTTCATCTCTCATGCAGATATGGCCGACTATGTAATTTTATTTGCCGCCAGCGGCGAAGAGCAGACATCACGAGGAATCAAAAAGAAAATCACCGGATTTCTCGTCGACTTCGACACAAAGGGATGTGAACGCGTCAAGGGCTACAACTGCATTTCAAACAATGGATACCACAACATGATTATCAATTTTGATAATTGTCGCGTGTCAAGCGAAAATGTCTTGGGCGAAGAACATAACGGCTTCGATGCCGCCAACGAATGGCTCGGTGCAACTCGGTTGCAGGTGGCAGCCGTGTGTGTTGGTCGTGCTCGGCGCGCGCTAAAACTCGCCGTCGAATGGGCCGCAACGCGCGAACAGTTCGGCCAACAGATAGGCAAGTTTCAAGGCGTGTCTTTCAAACTTGCAGATATGCAGATTCAACTTGACGCGGCAGAACTACTGACTTTGCGAGCCGCTTTCAACGACGCTGCCGGAAATTTCAGCGATACCGAGGTGGCGATGGCTAAAGTTTTTTCTAGCGAGATGTGCCAGTTCGTCACCGACGAAGCAATACAGATTTTTGGCGGCATGGGATTGATGGATGAATTGCCGTTAGAGCGGATGTGGCGTGACACTCGTGTTGATCGCATCTGGGATGGAACGAGCGAAATTCAACGACACATTATTTCGCGAGCCTTGTTGCGTCCCCATGGTGGCTGAGCAACTTCTTTCAAGAACGCTTAACCCGCGTTCAATTGCGCTGTTTGGCACAAGTCCTGCGCAAAGCGTGATCGAACAATGTCGCAAACTTGGCTACAAAGGAGAACTATGGCCAGTTCATCCGACTCGCGAGACATTGGCTGGTCTCAAATGCTTCAAGTCCGTGACAGATTTACCGCACGCTCCGGATGTGGCGTTTATCGCCGTAAATCGTCACGCAACAATTGATGTAGTCGCACAACTTTCTAGGGCGGGTGCAGGTGGCGCGGTTTGCTACGCATCAGGTTTCGCCGAGTCTGGCGTGCAATCTGGTGTCGACGGTGTGGCACTGCAGGCAGAACTTGTGGCCGCCGCCGATGGCATGCCGATACTTGGACCGAATTGTTATGGATTGATCAACGCACTGGACGGTGTCGCGCTGTGGCCCGACCAACATGGCTGTCGGCATTTAGATCGTGGCGTGGCGATCGTCAGTCAAAGCGGAAACGTCGGGCTGAATATATCGTTGCAGCAACGAGATCTCAATCTCGCGTATCTGGTCACCGTGGGCAACCAAGCAACGGCCGGAGTCGAAGAATGCCTTGAAGTTTTCATCGCCGACAACCGTGTGACAGCAATCGGGCTGTTCATCGAAGCGATCGTCGACCCGATTCGTTTCGCCAAACTTGCGCTAAAAGCCGATCAACGCAACTTACGAATTGTCGCGTTACAAACAGGCCGTAGCGATGCAGGAGCGATGATTGCCGCTTCGCATACAGCATCTCTGTCTGGTCACCGAAGCGCATACGAGGCTTTTTTTTCTCGATGCGGTGTGGCGATGGTCAATACGCCGGTCGAGTTGATCGAAACTTTGAAATTATTACATCAAGGTGGTGCGTTGACGGGCAACAAACTCGTTTCACTTTCGTGTTCTGGCGGTGAGGCTTCTCTGCTTGCTGATCTTTGCGAAAAGACATCATTGGTCTTTGAACCATTTGAAAAAGATCAACATACAAGGATCAGTTCAACATTGACAGATCTTGTAACAATCGGCAATCCATTTGATTATCACACATTCATGTGGGGCGACCGAATTGCGACAGCGAATACGTTCACACAGGTCATGGCCGGTCCACAAGATGCAACTTTGCTGATTCTTGATACACCTCCACGAGACGATCATGATTCTCAGACATGGGTGACGGCCGCCAATTCACTGGCCGATGCCGCAACCACAACGAATCGACGCGCGGTGATCGTGGCGACACTTCCGGAGTGTGTGACCCAAGAGGTTCGCAATGCCGCTCACGCGGCCAACTTGGTCGTGTTGCAAGGACTACATGATGCTCTCGTTGCACTTGACGCCGCGGCCTGGCTCGCGGATCATCACTCTGGTCAACCGCCTGCAGCCGTTGAGGCTGCTAGCGCAACGAAAATCATTGACGAAGCCGACGCAAAATTGCTTCTCAGAAAAAATAATGTGAACGTGCCGATCGGAGAAAAGTGCACTCGCAATGGTGTATTAAAAACTGTTTCAAGAATTGGTTTTCCGATCACGCTCAAAGGTTTGGGTCTGGCTCATAAGAGCGAATCTGGCGCCGTAAAGGTAGGTCTGCTTAATGAACAACAACTTAACCACGCCCTGGCTCTAATGCCTGATTCGATATCTGAATTTTTAGTCGAGCAAACAGTTGTTGATGTTGTCGCAGAAATACTTGTCGGTGTTCGGCGTGATGCACCTGTTGGATGGCTAATAACCCTTGGCGCTGGCGGTATCTATACCGAATTGTGGCGCGACACTGCGTGTTTGTTAGCACCCGCAAGTGACCTTGAGATTAGATCTGCAATCTCCAAACTGCGAATAGCACCTCTCTTAACCGGCTTTCGCGGCAAACCCGCAGGCAATCTTGATGCATTGATTCAACTAATTCAAAGTGTTGTGGGCGCCGCGATGAATAATGATCTTGTTGAGATTGAATTGAATCCCGTGCTGGTAACACCTGACACCGCAGTCGCTGTTGACGCGCTAATGATCGCACAAATCTGATGGGCGTTGAAGTCGTTCGCGATGGCGAATTCTTAGAAGTAACCATCGACAGACCAAAAGCAAACGCGATTGACGCATCTACCAGCCAAGAGTTAAGCAAAATCTTCGAGTCATTCATGAACGATTCGACAATGCGCGTAGCAATTTTGACCGGTAGTGGCTCAAAGTTTTTTTCTGCAGGGTGGGATCTGGTAGCGGCTAACGAAGGCGAAGCATTTGAATCTGATTACGGTATTGGCGGGTTCGGAGGAATCTGCGAACTTAAGTTTCGCCCAAAACCAATAATCGCAGCAGTCAACGGCATGGCTGTTGGCGGTGGCTTTGAGATCGCCTTGGCTGCCGACTTTATAGTCGCCGCAGATCATGCAACTTTTTTTCTTCCAGAAACAACGCTCGGATTAATCGCCGACAATGCGACAATCAGGCTGCCGAAGATTTTGCCACCGAACATCGCTCGTGAGATGTTGATTTCTGGACGACGGATGCTGGCGACTGAGGCGCAATCTTGGGGCATCGTCAATGAGGTTGCAACTGCTGATGATCTGATGCCTGCGGCACGCCGACTCGCTGAACGCATCTGTCAGTCTGCACCGCTGAGTGTCACTGCAGTTCTAGAACTTATGCGCTCGTTAGAAACCGTCGCGAGCGCTGACGCAATGTCGATTCTTCGTGGCAATCATGCATATCGCACGGCGATTGATTCACTGGATGCCAAAGAAGGCACCATTGCGTTTTCTGAAAAGCGCAAGCCAAATTGGCAGGGCCGTTAACGACCCGCAACGCAACTGTGAAGAGCATCAAGTAGGAGTTTTGCGCGCCCGTCATTGTTCTCTGATTTGAATTCGCCCATGGCATACGAAAAACTCGTTCGCAAACTTGGCCAAGCGCCATGAGTCGACCCACCAGCGCCAGTATGACCGAAAGCATCAGCAGGCATGCCCAAACACGACGGATTCGGATTCAATTCAAATCCAACCCCAAAACGCAAAAATCTTCCGCCGAGCGGATCGTTTCCTTCAGAACGCTGACGACGAGCCAACTCAATCGTCTCAGATTTCAACAATCTCACACCATCAAGTTCGCCACCGTTGGCGAGCATTGCATAAAGTCTTGACATCGCGAACGCACTCGCAACTCCTCCACCACCTGGCAACTCAATTTTGGCAAAGTCGGCGGTACCACGCTCAGGAGGAATCATCCCATAAACGTATGCAAGTCGAGGGTCGGGCATTGAACCTGGCAGAAAAGCAGAATACGAGTAATCACTTGAACGCGTGGTCTGAGCAATTCTCAACACCGCCTCGTCTGGAGCACCAATATAAAGATCAAGTTTGAGTGGTCCAGCAATTTCGTCTTTGACAAATTTACCAATGCTTCGCCCATCAGTGCGTCGAACCAATTCCCCCGCAATCCATCCGAATGTCATCGCATGATATGACGGGGAACCAACGGCAACAAATGGGTGCTGCTGTGCGACAAGGCTCGCCATCAAAATCGGATCAGAAAGTTCGGCGAGCGAAATCTCGCGCTCAAGACCAGGCACACCGGCGATATGTGCCAGCGCATCACCTATCAGCACATCACCTTTACCACCTCGCGAAAACTCAGGCCATAAAGTTTTGATCGGTGCATCTAGATTGATCAATCCGCGCTCAACACACATCATCACCGCGACTGCACAAATACCCTTTGTTCCGGAGGCGATTACACACAGCGTGTCATCGATCCACGGTGTCAAATCAGTTTTTGAACCACCCCAGATATCAACAACCTGCGCCCCATCGACAACTGCAGCGAACGAAGCGCCGGGTGAATCGACGAAGTGGATTGAATCAAATACTTCGGCTACCGACTCAAAACCACGAGCCACCAATCGAGATCTTGTCACGAATGAATCACTTCATTGAGCGAACAATACTTGGCGTCGCTGAAATTAGTCGCTGCGTATATTCGTTCTTCGGATTATCAATTATCGAATCAGTCAGACCATATTCAACTATTCTTCCTTCGGACATCACCGCAACCTCATCAGCGAAACTTCGTACAAGTGGCAAATTATGGGTAATAAATAAGATTGCCAGACCAAGATTATTGCGTAAATCAGACAAAAGATCGATAACGGATGCCTGCACCAACACATCGAGTGCGCTTGTAACTTCATCACAGATTAAAAGTTCAGGCTTGCTTATTAGTGCTCGAGCAATTGCCACGCGTTGACGCTCGCCACCCGAAAGCTGATCAGGATATTTATTCGCATAAGACACAGATAATGAAACTTGATCCAACACCGTGAAAAGTTGTTGATTTATATCGGACACTGATCTACCCGAGATCTCGAGCGGACGAACGATTGAATCACCGACGGTTCGTCGTGGATTGAGCGAACCATAGGGATTTTGAAATATATATTGAATTCCTAAACGCTGATCAATCTGGCGCTGACGTGAAGATTTAGCGATTTCTTGTCCCTCGAACAAAATTGTGCCGGTCCATTCAGAATGTAGACCACCCAAGCATCTTGCAACAGTGGTCTTGCCAGAACCTGATTCTCCAACTAGTGCCGAGCATTGCCCGCGCCGAATTTGAATCGATACGCCTTGCACGACAAGGTTGCCAGAGTAACCCGCTGAAAGATCACTGATATCGGCAATCACTTCACCTGTACTTTGACTAATTTTTGCACGCGATGCCGAAGTTGCACTTAAACTCGTCAGGCCAATCTTTATGCATCGCGCCGAATGATGGTCGCCCACTTGAACCGAAATCGGAAATTGACTACGACATTCGTCGCTGGCCAGTTCACATCGATCCGCGAACACACAACCGTTCGGGCGCTTACCAGGTGAAGGCGCACGACCCACAAGGCCCAATATCTGATGATCACCAGCAATGTCAGGTGCCGCGGCAACCAAATGGCGCGTATACGGATGAGCAGGATTTTCAAAAATATCTTTGACTGAGCCTTGCTCAATAATTCGACCGGCATACATTACCGCTACATCGTCTACTAACTCGCTGACGACTGCTAGATCATGCGTAATGTACAACGCCGCGACGCCGTGCACGCGGGCGAGTTCGCGAACGGTTTTCAAAACATGTTCTTGAGTTGACACATCTAAACCAGTCGTCGGTTCGTCAAGGACAATCACTGACGGACGACAAGCGAATGCCATCGCCAGCACAACTCGTTGCTGTTGTCCACCGGACAATTGATGGGGATAACGGTCAAGATATTCGTCATCCGTTGGTAACGCGACCTCTGTCATCATCTCTTTGATTCGAAGAGTGCGCGAATCATTCGAGCCACCAAAGTTATGTACATCGAGAATTTCGCGCAGTTGTATGCCGATTCGCAAAGCCGGGTTGAGCGAGGATGCAGGATCTTGGGGAACGTATGAAACCAGACTTCCGCGCATAAAGCGTTTGTCGTCACTATTGAGCGAGAGGATCTCGGTTTCTCCACAAAATATTTCACCGTTGGCAATTTCAACCCCACGACGCGTATGGCCAAGAACTGCCAATCCCACAGTTGTTTTTCCTGATCCAGATTCGCCAACTAATCCCATGACTCGGCCCTTAAGAATCTCTAAGGTCACCTCATCAACAATGTCGCAACCGATCGCCGAGACATCGACTCGCAGATTAGAAATTCGAAGACCGCTAGACATTACTAATCGCCTTTACCAACGCGGTCAATACCGGCAGAAACTCGAGACAATCCGTCACCAAATAGACCAGTTCCAATTGTTAACAACGCGATGGCAATAACGGGGAGCATTGCGCCCCATGGTTGCACAACAATTACCGCGCTGTTCTCTTGGATCATTGTTCCCCAATTCGCGGCAGTTGGATCTGGTGCGAAACCAAGAAAAGCCAACGATGCGATCGTTGCGATCGAGTAGGTAAATCGCAAATTGGCTTCGACCAACAATGGCCCCGTTACATTAGGAAGTACCTCAAAAAACAAAATTCTGAAACGCGACTCACCAAGTGCAGTTGCTGCGTGAACAAAATCTCTTTCGACGACCGATAGCGCGGCGCCACGAATAACACGACCGACTCGCGGCGTTGTCGACAGCCCAACTGACAAAATGGTAAGCCACGGACTCGCATCGAACATCGACACGAGCAACAACGCAAGAAGTATCTGTGGGAATGACAGAATCACATCGAAAATTCGCATTATCAATTCGTCGACTTTGCCCTTGAATAGTGCCGCTACAAGTCCCAGACTGATGCCAGCGACGAGCCCAAGCGAAGTCGCACCAAGTGAAAGCAACAAAATCGAGCGACCACCGATCAAAAATCGCGACCAAACATCCTGACCTAAATAATCGGTACCGAATAATGCACCAGGAATATTCAGTGAATTCGGCATGTCAATGAATTCTGTTTGAGTATGGGGCGCCACAAAAGGACCTACAAGTGCCAACCCTGTTATTACGAGAAGCACCACTAACCCAATTTTCGTTCGTCTCAGTTTCAGTGCTTTGCGCATCAACCCGACTGGATGCACACTTGTCAAAGACTCGGAGACCTTGCTCATTTCAGTGATGTGCGCAATCGTGGTGTCGCCAAAACAGTCGCCACGTCGGCAACTAAATTCATCAAGACATAGACCCCGGCAATCATCAGAGTCAGAAATTGAATCACGGGCAAATCTCTTGCCCTAACCGAATCGGCAAGAGCACTCCCGATACCTGGAAAGTTAAACAAGCGTTCGACAATCACAGTGCCCCCGGCTAGATACGCCAAATTGAGTGCGATGACTTGAAACACTGGTCCTAGCGCATTGGGTAAACCGTGACGCAACAGCACTACTCGCTCTGACATTCCTTTAAGTCGGGCCATTTCAACATAATCACTTTCAAGAATTTCGATCATTGACGCCCTCATCGTGCGCGAAACATATGGTGTGACGGCAAGAACCAGCGTCAAGACCGGCAACACGATTCCGCCCAAGTCTGCCCACGGAGCCTCTCCTGCGTCAATCAGTGTGATCGCAGGTAAAAGATGAAACACTGAAGTCGATAAGAGCATTATCAATGCGGTCCCCATAACGAATTCAGGGATCGCGGCAAGAATCAGCGATGTCGTCGAAGAAACGGTGTCGAATTTTTTGTCACGTTTGAGCGCCGAGTATGCACCAACACCAATTGAAAGCGGGATCGAAAAAAATGCCCCAACAACCATTAAGAAAAGCGAATTACCGACTCGTGCAGCGATGTATTCGCTGATTTGCATCTGTGTAACGAATGATTTGCCGAAATCACCACGCAGAATGCCGAACAACCAATCACTGAATTGCTCAATCGCCGGTCGATACAAACCGAGTTCTTGACGCAATGCGTCCAAACTTTCTGGTGTCGTCTCGCGTCCAAGAATTGCCTGGGCAGGATCTGATGGGAAGGCCTGTGTAACCAAAAAAATAAGCAACGACACCACGAATAAAGTCAGAGCGCCGAGCCCTAGACGACGCAGAATAAATTTTAGAATCGGCATATTTATTTAATTATCAGAACGGTGTGCCTCAGCAATCAAACCAAGGCACACCGACTATTTGATCTTTACTTTGTCAACCACAGATTCTTGAAATGCATACCGTAATAGTCAAGTGGCAGCGCCGCATTGCGCTTGTTCACACCTTGCAGCTTGGTCGAATAGGCATCAGAAGCATTTACGAAGTAAGGAATAATATACCCACCGCGCTCATGCTCCTCTTTTTGCAATCTCTTGACCAAAGCAGCGCGACGCCTCGGGCCAACTTCGGCGAGAGCAGCATAATAAGTTGCCTTCGCCGTGCTGCCAGGTTCTGGGTAGTGCGTCTCGGGATAAGAGAACACCATTCCCGAGAATTGTGGGAAGTATGGCTTCGGGTTGTAGTACGTCATAAACGCATTCACTCCTTTGGCCATATATGTGGTGTCCCAATATCCAACAGCAATGGTTGTTGCTGTTGCTTTTACAACTCCACCTGATGCAGTGTTCACCTGCTCGACGAACGCTTTCGCCAAACCGCTCAAAGCCGCATCATCATCCGGAGCCTTTAGGTCAAACACAACCGGATTGGATTTCGAAAATCCAACAGCCGAAAGAAGTTTGAGTGCGCCCTTGATGTCTTGCTCTTGCATCGGGTAAGCATTTGCGTTGTAATTTGGGTCTGCTGGACTGTAATCATCATTGGAGAGTCGTCCGTTATTCGACAATACTTGCTTAAGCAACTTTTTACGATCAATGAGCATCTTCATTGCTTGACGTGTACGAACATCCTTGAATGGATCCATATCGATAACCAAGCAAATCGGTGTAATTTTTCCTGCCGAATTTGAGTACACCTCGAGTTTCTTGTCCTTCTTGAGAGTTGGCAACATCGCAACCGGAACATTTATCGCTGCATCAATCTGTCCGCCCTGAAGCGCATTTGTGAGCGCCGTCGTGTCAGCGAACGAAAGAATTCGAACCTCGTCCAAATACGGCTTGCCATTATCCCAGTAGTTGGCGTGGCGAACATGAGTGCTTTCAACACCTGGTGTAAAACTCTTTAATTTGTAAGGACCAGTTCCAACTTGAGTTTGATTCTTGGCAAAGTTCTCATATCCGACTGGCACGATCGTCGAAGTGTAAGTCGACAGCGTTACTCTAAAATCTGAGTTCGCCTGAAGCAGTGTCAATTTCACGGTACGATCGTCAACTTTTGACACACCAGCGGGGTTCAAAAACGGACGCAAAGACTTTGAGTGAACCGCCTTCGGGTCGGACAAACGCTGCCATGAATAAACCAAATCATCGCCGGTTAAGGATTTGCCGTCGTGAAACTCAACACCTTTTTTGACACGAATGATCCAAGTGATTCCGTCAGTTGTTGTTACTTCATCTGCCAAGCCATCTGCATAAGTGGGCTGAAAACTTGGGTCGTAAGTCATCAAGGTTTCAAACCCAACATTTAGTCGAACAATGTCTGGGATCGAAACAATGTAATGAGCGTCAAGTCGGTCTTTGATATCGCCCACCACTCCAACTCGCAACGAGCCACCTTTTCTAATCGCCGATGGGCGACCCATCGCATTCAACGGCGACGCGCCAAAAGTTGAAGCGACACCCCCCATCACAAACTAATGCACCGGCACCACGCAACAAATCTCTGCGGGTAACTTCGCCGAGTAGATCTTTGCCCTCAAAATCAACCTGTTTCCATAAAACCCCCATAATTTTGATCGACGTGAATGTCGGTCAATCAGCAAAAGTTAGCACATAAATCTTGACCCAAATACCGTTCATCGCGATTCGGTACTCTTGAGCAGTGACCGAGACAAATGAGCCTCTCCCGAGATTCTCATCGACCTCTCCGATGCATATGCAGTAAAGACACCGGAAGACAGTCGGCGACTTTACGCGGCTTGGGCAACAAGTTACAACGAACATTTATTGCCGCCAATAATTATATTTATCCTCGCAAAGTTGCTGAACTATTCTCAGAGCACGTACCACGATCAGTCAATGATGCAGTGATCGACATCGGCTGTGGCACGGGCGCAGTCGGAAGTTATTTGGTGAGTCTACGAACGGATATAACTATCGATGGCTACGACATCTCACCCGAGATGCTGACTCAGGCTGCTCTGACACAGCGGTTTGATCAAACACCCGTTTATCGGAATCTAGACGAGGTGGATCTAACTGGTGTTTTACCGAAACGGACTTATGACGCGATGACTAGTGCAGGTACTTTTACTCATGGGCATCTTGGCCCAGAAACTTTTCTCAGATTAATTCAGATCGTACGCCAAGACGGTTGGTTTGTGATCGGCATCAATGCCGAGCACTTTGAAGCGCGCGGTTTCGCTTCTGCGATTGACGGCGCTGTTGACTCTGGCAAAATTTCAAGACCAGTGGTTCATGTCGTGGATGTTTATGCCCCAGGCAGCCCACACCACGGCGACTGCGCAAACGTCTGCATTTTTCAACGAAAAGATGAAACTCGACGCTAGCTACCCGCCGAACTAAAAATATCAAAGATATTAACTAAGTACTTTTACAACACCGATGCCTATCATCGTTGCGATCAATGTGCCGAGCGAATTCGGCACTACCGCATTGAGCGCATTCGCTTGACCCCATTGTGATAACGCGCCATGACAGACCCCAACACAAAACGACAAATTAACTCAGCACGATATTGAATCACGTTGTCAATCTGAACTATTCTTGACATATGCGTGATTACACAGTAGGTGGACCCAGTTCGATAACAGCCGAAAAAAGTGGTTTGGTGGATGCAGATTGCTACAAACCGAACATCGATCGCGAACTGTTGAAACAACTGATGGCACGAAACAATGGTTTGGCGGTCGCTCATGTTGCTAGTTGGTTCGCCGCACTCGGCGTATTTGGCTGGCTGGCTCATCTTTCTTGGGGCTCTTGGTGGGCGATACCAACTTTTGCGGTTTATGGTGTGCTTTACGGATCAATGAGCGACTCACGTTGGCACGAAACAGGTCATCGCACTGCTTTTCGCACCAAGTGGATGAATGACGTCGTCTATTACATCGCATCATTCATGATTTTTCGTGAACCGGAGACTTGGCGATGGAGTCACGCGCGTCACCACTCTGACACGATCATCGTCGGTCGAGACGCCGAGATCGCATTTAAGCGAAATGTTCCGTTTTATAAATACCTCTTAGAACTCGTTGGTATATCGGCGGTACCTAATGAGTTCAAGCAGTGGCTACAAAATGCATTCGGCAAAATGACCAACAATCAAAAAGAGTTTCAGCCAGCAGAAACTTTTCGAATTTCTATTTGGCCTCGCGAATATACATTTTAATTTTGTTGACAACAGTCTTCACGAGTATCTCGCTTCGTAGTGCTGAGCCCCTGATGTTTGTCGGATTACCAAGTTTCTATGGCCATTGGTTGGTGGTCACGCTTGGTGTCACGCACACGCCGGGCTCGCAGAAGATGTGACCGACCACCGCCTCAATACCCGCACCGTCTACATGGGTCCTCTGACTCGTTGGATTTATTGGAACATGAATTATCACATCGAGCACCATATTTATCCATCTGTTCCATTTCATCAGTTAAAGAAACTTCATATCGCAATCAAAG
>BGOG01000025.1 GCA_003569125.1 Acidimicrobiaceae bacterium
AAATCGACGGTCGCGTCGCTGAAAATCATTTATCGCCATCTGAATGTGTTCGACGTCGCAACGCAACATGGCACATCAAGAAATACGATTTCGCTGTAGGCCAACTCCCAAACAGAGAATTTCGGTAGTTTTGTCGGAGATCCCAAAATTAGAGTCAAATCAGGTTCGCCAGACGCAGGCGCGATGATAGTCGCCGCAAGTTTTTGCTTCATCGATTACTTGATTAATGCTGAGTTGCGCCACAGCATTTATGAACCGTTGCTGACCATCAGGACAAGTATCAATAACACCAGCAAACCATCTGAAGAAATTACTGAAACTTTGTCGCCAGTGCGCTGACACGCCCTGTGATGAACAATCGTCGCACATATCGCTGATTTATCTGCAACAATATTCTCACCGCCTACGGACAAATCGTCAAATATCTGACGTTCTCCCCGCTAACCGCGCGGCACTAGAGCGTCTATTTGAATCTTCCATTGTTCGGCGGTTGTTGCCAACCATTCATACAAAGTACCTGCAACACGAGGACATGCGACAAATCTCCAGGACTGTCCGCGTTTCGTGTTGGGCATATCCCTATTCTCTCACCTGAATAGCGCCTGGTGGGCAACCGACGCTGAACTTATAATCGGGTGAACCTCGCCCGACATCTCTTTTAGCTTTCGGTCAAAGTCTTATATTCGTCAGATCTTTCAGCCGACAATCCGTATGGTGAACACACCGTAACTGAGTTGAGCGGTGACATCGATATATTTATCAAAAATTTAGCCCGGTCCAAATTCCATTCACACGAAACGAATCGGGCAGGTCTGAACTCTTATCGTTAGGGACGAATGAAAGACAACTACTGAATTCGAGTGGTAAACCAACATCGACTTACCACGAGAGTTCGCAACAATTCTCAAATCACCGCCTTCAAGTACAATTTTGAAGAATTCGCCACAACAAGATCGTCATCAATAAATTTATAAACAACGACATCTTCGGTCAATGAAAAGTTTTTATTGTCCATAGTCTCGAATGTTGCGTTTAGCGAATCCACCAAGAATGTATGGTGTTGGCGAATAATCTCCCAAATTGTGTTTTTTAATTCCACAAGATAATCATCCGCGCAAGTTGTCGTGGTGGTAAGAATTTGTTCGGTCAGTCACCTAATTGCGAATCCAAAGACTCGGTACGAAGAAATCTCACACCCAACATGCTGTAAATTGCGCGTTACGCGACACGAACTGTAGTGATTTCTGATTTGCGTTGTCTCTGGATCAAACAAATAATGCTCATAAAAAGGCAAACGAGAGAGGTGTGATCAAGTGCGAGATGTCATTAATTGCAGGAATACGACCCATAAATAGCGCTTCAAAATCTGTTCTGGCATCACATCTACGACTCGCCCATTGAATTGACTATTGGTGGCAAGCCGATCTCACTCGATAGAAAATTTCAGTTTTTATCTAAATCGATCGTCAACGGTCGGCTCTGGGTTCCAATGTTTCGCACATCTCCCAGGTCAAAGACACGGACACCAAAACAAAAAGAGGTATATAAAACCAGGTTTCTTGTTAAAAATTCTCTGATTGGCAGAAACTTCACTAATCGATTCGATTTCGAAACGAGAGAAAGTGTCGAAATTACGATCTGGGCAACAGCCGCTGCATACAACGGGGCTCCAAACCAAACCAAATATACATGACGTGGCCCTGACTCGAATTGCCATTCTCTTTGCCAAAGTCTGTAAGCAAATAGAACCACAAGAAATGCCACCGTCGAAAAATAGAGGGTGTCACGAGTTTTTTTGACGAATATTCCCCGAACAACAAACGCTGCAATCAATAGACATACGACCTGGGTGACGCGACCATTCGAAGCAGGAAAAAAGAAGTCGTAAATAAAGGTTCTTAATTCTCTGAGTGCTGACGGAGGTGAACGATTCTTTGGCATTCTGTGTCGCTGCCGTATTGCGATAAAACCGCTCAGATAATCCACCACGCCCGAAAGCCACAGAATTACACATATAACTAGCAGCGAAATCGACCTTTTTAGAATTACATCAAACTGCCGGTCGATAAACATCTTGATATAACTGCCAAGACAAACCGAACCGATTAAACCGAAGGTCAAAACTAGGGTTTGCGTGAGCACTGCAGACATATAAATGACCATCGCAAAAGAGGCAAGTGACCAAAGAACATTTTTCTGAAATTGCCGTGACCGATGCTCTCGATACACATTAGAAGCAACATGCTAAACAGCAAGAGCGACGCGGTTTGAGGCACTAGTGCGTAATTCTGATTGTCAACTAAACCGTGCGCATGCGACCAGACGGTACTCACGGGCACCAAGTAGGCAACAAAAACTCCGACATTCTCGGCTGCACCGAATTTGCGCGAAAATCTATAACTACAAATAAATAGCAGCATCGAAATTACTACCGCCACTAAATATGGGTTATATATCTGCCCGAAAGCGACCCCGAGAAAACGAGACCGGATCAAATCTCCACAAATAACCTTGTTGAAGATTTCCTAACCCGAACAGAAAATCGCCTCTAAGATTCAGAATGCTTCGAGTGTGACGGATCTGGTCACTAGCCATCATCGCTGTAAATCTTGCGTCAAAATCATTCAAATCGGTTTTGGCGGAGAAAACAAGAATATAAAACGACGAAAGAATTGCGAATACAAATGAATGAAGAACAATTAGTTTCGATTGAAAGTTTCTCAAATACGACACTTTGGTCGAGTCCTTCCGCGCTTTATTCAAATTCACTCAAATGCCTCCAAATGATAGTAAAAACAATGCCTTGTTCGGTGCTCATCACTCAATTACTTGAAGCGAAGTTAGTAGCGTTCTAACGATGACCAAGAAACCAGTTCATGTTGCGTGCATTATGGACGGCAACGGTCGTTGGGCACGCAAGCGCGGTTTGCCCCGCACTGCTGGTCACACTGCAGGCGAAGAAACTTTGTCTGATGTCGTGCGTGCGGCATCCAAGCGTGATATTGATTATTTGACGGTATTTGGTTTCTCAACCGAGAACTGGGTACGTCCTCGCGCCGAAGTGAAACATATTCTCGGACTTCATAAAAAACTGTTCGGACGGATTACAGAACTAAATGAGAACAATATTCGTGTCAATTGGATTGGTCGGCCATTCGACGAGCCTGGCTCAAAAACGCCCGCATACGTGCAACGAGCGATTCGCAAAGCGATTCAAGATACGGCGAATAACACGGGCATGGTCTTGACCGTCGCATTCGACTACGGGTCTCGTGCCGAACTGACTCGCGCGGCACAAAACTTGGTGACAAGCGGCGAAAGTCTGAATATCGAGAACCTTTCGAAACATCTTTACGACCTATCAATGCCGCCAGTTGATGTTTTGGTTCGTACATCGGGTGAGTCCCGAATTTCTAATTTTCTATTATGGCAAATTTCAAATGCCAAAATCTATTTCACCGATCGACCGTGGCCCGACTTCGATGCTGTCGAACTTGATGCGGCGCTCGCACTGATCAATCACTGATCAGCAAAATATGCCAACGAACCCTGCAGACCAAGAAATTCTTGATGCTCTTCATCAAGTAACCCAGACGATCAAGAATTCAGAAGAGCGTCAAGGTCAAGACGAGATGGCGGTCCTCGTGGGTCGGGCTTTGCGCAATGATCGTCATTTGATCGTTCAAGCCGGCACGGGCACAGGCAAAACACTCGGATATCTGGTGCCAGCCGTGAAGTCAGGGCGACGTGTGGTGGTCTCGACAGTCACAAAAGCTTTGCAAGATCAACTTTCACAAAATGATTTGCCGCTGCTGGCGAGTGCACTCAACGAGACCCTCGACCACCCGCTCACTTGGACAGTTCTAAAAGGAAGAAGCAACTATCTCTGTAAACAGCGAATTGCCGAATTGGCTGATCGCGCGCAGTCCCGATTGGAACTCGGTGATGTCTCCGTCAAAACAAAAGCCGATATCAAAAAACTTATTGAGTGGTCGAACATCACCCAAACAGGCGATGAAGGCGAACTGGATTGGCAACCTCAGAGACAGGCGTGGTCAATGGTCAGTGTCACGAGCGAAGAATGCCCGGGTGCATCGCGTTGTCCTCAGGGCGACTCATGCTTCGCCGAGCGCATGCGCACGCAGAGTCAAACATCGGACATCGTTGTTGTAAACGGTTGGCTTTACGCACTTGATATCAATGCCGAAGGCACGATCATCGGTGAACATGACGTCGTTATTTTTGATGAGGCACACGAGTTAGAAGATGTCGTCAGCGATTCATCAGGCTTGGCAATATCTCCAAGTCGGATTACCGGCGTCGGATCGTCGATGAGAGCGATAATTCGCGACGATGCGCTATCAGCGAATTTCGCCAAGAGTGCAAGCCGCTTGCGCGACCAACTTGCGCCGCTATTGAACCAGCGCATCGCGTTGCCGATCGCTGGAGAATTGAGAGAGATCCTCAACGAGTTACGGGGACGCGTAAACGAAGCACTTGAGTCATTGCGCACGATTGCCACAAGCGATGACTCGGCAAAACAACGCAAACTTCGTGCTCAATCTTTGTGCACTCGATTCGTCGGAGATTTAGATCTGGCACTTCAAGACCGCGCCGGATATGTCGCATATGTTTCTGGTACAACCGAGAGATGCTCACTTGAAATGCGACCACTCGATGTGGGCCCCGCGCTTTACGAATCAGTATGGTCACAGCGAACGGCGATTTTGACAAGCGCGACGATACCAACGAACTTGCCGGCAAGAATCGGACTTCCCGCCGAACAGTTTGATGTGCACGATGTGGCCAGTCCTTTTGACTACGAGAACCACGCCCTGCTTTATTGTGCGGCGCATTTGCCTGATCCAGCACAAGGCAATCGAGACAAGGCGGTGCACGGCGAAATAGAGCAATTGATAAATGCCGCGGGTGGACGAACACTCGCGTTGTTCACTAGTTATGCAAGATTGAACGCTGCATACAGCGATCTAAGCGAACGACTTGATTTCGAAATTTTAAAGCAAGACGATCTACCAAAAATGGAACTACTTCGGAAATTTGCCGAAAGCGAGTCGCGCTGTCTGTTCGCGACACAAAGTTTCTTTCAAGGCGTTGATGTACCTGGCTCAACTTTGAGTCTTGTAATCATTGATCGATTACCTTTTCCTGTTCCGACAGATCCGCTAATGAGCGCAAGACGGGAAGTTCACGGCAAATCCGCGTTCACCGCAATTGATATTCCGATTGTGGCGACGAAACTCGCGCAAGCATCCGGTCGACTGATTCGAACTCAAACTGATCTGGGCGTTGTCGCAGTACTGGATCCGCGACTCGTGACAAAAGGATACGGCAAAACGATAATCGCAATGTTGCCACCGATGGAATTTACCAAGAGCAACGCCCGCGCCCAGGAGTTCTTGAATTACGCGGTCAGCAATCTGTAACCCGTTCCGCGCACCGTGACGACGATTTTCGGATCGTCGGGCGAGTTTTCGATCTTGACACGCAATCGACGAATGTGAGCGTCTACCAACCGGCTATCGCCGAGATACTCATAGCCCCAAACCATTTCAAGTAATTGATCACGGGACAAAACGTTATTTTGATTCTCAAAAAAAACCTGCAACAAGCGGTACTCGGTTTTGGTCAGCGGTAACTCGGTGTCATTTTTCAAAACTATTCCTTGGTGCGGCCTGAATTCGATATCGCCGACAATAAATCGATCGTTGGTTGAGTTCGCAGTTGAAAACAGAGTGGTTCTTCGCAGCGCGGCACGAATACGAGCAGCAAGTTCTTTGGCGACAACCGGCTTTGTAACATAGTCGTCTGCACCAGCCTCAAGTCCCGCCACTAAATCATGGGTATCGGTTTGAGCGGTAACAATGATGATCGGCACGAGGCTTTTGGCTCGCAACATTCGACAAACCTCAAAACCCGACAAATCTGGCAAACGCAAATCAAGCAACACAAGATCGACAGTATTTGATTCAAACGCGGCAAGACCTTTCAGCCCGTCCGATGCTTCGATGATTTCATAGCCTTCGTCTTCAAGCGCGAGTTTTAATGCGGCACGAATGTGGTGGTCGTCCTCAATAAACAAAAGCCTCTGCATGGCTCACATTCTGCCCCATAAAACGAAATTGTTACATAAAAAGCACAGTTTTGCTCATGATTTGTCACATCAAGTCGGCAGTATCTAGCTAACGCACCGGCGGGATGTCATGCTCCCCCTTGACTCCCGTCGGTGGGGGTTTCGTGAAAATCCGTAATGATTACCATATGTCAGAAATTGCTGATCGACCGTTGGCGATCACAAGAGCGTCGATAATCGCAAAGCTGCGTAATTGGCGTGGTCTTCGCGGAAGAATGATCTTGTATTTTAGTCTTGCTTCATTCGCGGCGGCTCTTGCTCTCAGCATCGTTACCTATGCATCAACCCGATCTTACTTATTAAAACAACGAACAGAATTCGCGACTCGCCAGGCATTCAATAACGCGGCACTCGTACGAACGGTAGTCTCTTTCAATTCTGGCGACGCTGGCGATTTGATGTCGAATATTCGAAGTGAACGTGGAGGCTACGCCGTACTTCATCTTTCCGAGTCGGATTCGTTTCTATCCACAAGAACCGTTGAGATTCACGCAATCCAATATGCCCACCGAATTCGTCGCAAAGACTTTGTCGGGAGTAACTGGACGACAACGCTTCTCGTTCGACGGTGAGCCCTACGAGGTGGTTGGCGTAAATATCAAGGCAATCGATGCCCAATATTTTGAGGCGTTTCCACTCACCGATGTCGCTCGAACCCTCTCGACCATTCGCAACACATTGAGCCTTGGGGTTTTATTGATCACCTTGAGCGCAGGTCTGCTCGGGTTGAGTATCAGCAGTCGCGTACTTCGCCCGTTGCGGCGTGTCGCTTCTGTTGCAACTGACATTGCATCAGGCGGTCTCGACATCCGTCTGGCAGACGAGAAGGATCCCGAACTTGCCAGACTGGCAACATCATTCAACAACATGGTTGATGCAGTGCAATCCCGAATTCAGCGCGAGACGAGATTTGCGAGCGATGTCAGTCATGAGCTTCGGTCACCAGTAACCGCCTTATCAGCCGCCGTCGAAGTGCTCCAGGCAAAACGTGAAGAGCTCAGCAAAAGAAATCAGCAGGCGTTCGACATCATCGCCACCCAGGTGCGACGCTTCGACCGAACCGTAATGGATCTTCTCGAACTTTCTCGGCTTGACGCGGGTGCCAGCGCATCCAACGATGAGAGTATTCACCTTGCCAAACTTGTGCAGCAAATAGCGAAGAGACACGGCTTTGGAGATATTAAGTTCACATCAACGCTCGATCCGACCGACGAAACCATTTTGGATCGTCGTCGAATTGAACGCATTGTGTTGAATCTTCTCGAGAATGCACGTGACCACGCTGGCGGGGCAACGACAATATTGGTGACCAGCGAAAGTGGTGAACTGCGTATCAGTATCGAAGATGAAGGTGTCGGAGTTGCGCAGAGCGAGCGTGATCGAATCTTCGAACGATTTGCACGTGGTACATCTTCGCGTAACAGCACTGGCAGTGGGTTGGGTCTAGCAATCGTCCAAGAACACGCCCGTGCACTGAACGGTAGAGCATGGGTTGAAACCAACAGCGCTGGTGGTGCAAGATTCATAGTTTCAATCTCTCGAAAGCTTCCTCATGAGAACGAAAAATCAAACCAGCAATGACAAAGAAATTTAATATTATGTCGGGGAAATTTTCTACTCGGCACGCCAAGATTATGTTGTTGTCGATTTTTCTGACTTCTTGTGGCGTTCCGACTTCGAGCGAATTCGTCCAGATATCAGAAGCAAATATTCCTTTTGAACTGAATGCGACTACTACTACTAGTACTACTACTACGATCGTGGTTGCAACAGATGGAGACGGCTCCAGTTCAGGATCCAAAAATGAACAAAGTGCGATCGTCGACGAATCAGTTGACCTTTATTACATCATTAATAATCGGCTGGTTGCAACCAATATAAAAATCGTAAGTCCAGCCACGACAACTCAAGTGCTTTCGGCATTGGTTGCCGGACCACCATCTGGTGACACGGGCTCGGGCTTGCGCAGTGCAATTGCAACTTCACTTCAAGTCACGATAAATGTCAACAAGGGAATCGCCTCAATCGACGCCAATAATTTTTTGTTGGCAGGGCTTTCGCCGATTGACCAGCGTCTGGCGATCGCGCAACTCGTGCTCACAATTACAAGTCGCCCCGGTATCGGACAAGCACAATTCAGTGTCAACGGCACACCAATTGCCATACCACGAGGGCGTGGCGATTTGAGTAAACCTGGCGAGACAGTCAGTTACGACGACTACGTGTCACTGCTCGCCGACCGAAATAGCTAGTAGTTCGAGTTAATCGTCATTTGTAGATTCAGTAACCCAATCGTTCAACACGCTCTGCGCGGTGCTGCCAATCTTTATCAACAACGACGAAAAGTTCTAGATACGCACCGTCTGGCATTTGTTTGCGCACCTCTATCCCGACTGTCTTCAACAAACGCCCCGACTTGCCGATGACCATTCCTTTTTGACTTTCTCGTTCAACGACAATCTCGCAACGGACTCGCGGCCACTCCCACTCGGTCACTCGTGTCGCGATCGAATATGGCAACTCATCGCGAGTCACGGCCAGCAATTGCTCACGCACGAGTTCGGCGATCCATTGTGCCTGCGGAGTCTCCGAAACCATTTCAGCCGGATACATTGCATCGCCGTCGACGGCTCGAAGCCGCAAAGCCGACAACAACGCATCGACTCCTTCACCAGTTTTGGCTGACACCGGAAAATATTCGGAGGCACCGAACGATGATGATGCCGATAATTGAGCCAAAACCTTGGCTGGTGAAACGGCGTCTGTCTTGTTTAAAACGACGATCGCCTTGGATACATCAAGTTGTTCACTGACCCACTTATCACCTGTGCCGACCGTTTGCGTCGCATCAAGTACCAGACAAACTACATCCACATCACGCATCGACTCGAGCGCCGTGGCGTTTACCCGCTCACCCAACGCTGTAGTTGCTTTATGCAGTCCAGGTGTATCTACGAACACCAACTGCGAATCATCGGTGGTGACGATTCCCCGAACACGCGTGCGTGTGGTCTGTGGCTTGTCGGAAACAATGCTTATTTTTTTGCCGATCAGCGCATTCAACAATGTTGACTTACCGACGTTCGGTCTTCCTACAAGTGAGATAAATGCGGTCCGCACGACAGAAGGCTACCGATTTTTTGTGATCAGATCTGCCACAATTGAAAGATGCTGAACATCGACTGGCGCAAATGGTTCGACCGAATGCAACCGCAAACACTGCAGATCGCAACGATGCTGCTCTACCTGAATGGATTTTTCGCCCTGATGAGCGTCGTCGACCATAACGATTATCTTGGATACCTTCGGGATCGTTATTGGTTTGGCTTTTTAATCGGCCTGGCAGTTGTCGCATTACATGTTTTCGGTGGATTACTTATGGCCAATGACCGCAAACTCGGCTACAAGTTTGGCGTCGCCGCCGCATTCTCTCCCTTCGTACTTCGCTTTTGGGCGCTGAGCGATCTCGCCTCACGAATGGGCGGCGAGTTGAGTCTCTATCGAAAGATCAGTGGCGGAAACACAACGAGCCTGATTTTTGAAATCGCTTTGTGCGCGTTATTGCTGCATACACAAAGCAGATCGCATCAACAAATCTGGTATCGCTAGATAGCCAACTCGAATCTGAGAAAACTCGCCAATTAGTTTGCGAGCCACCCGATCTGCCAAACTTTGTCTATGACAAGACTCATTATTAAGGGTGTCGACGAACTCAAATCGTTGGTCGGCAATCACCTCGGATATTCAGATTATTTGACGATCACCCAAGATCAAGTGAACCGATTTGCCGATGCAACGGGAGATCATCAATGGATTCACATAGATGTTGATCGCGCCAAAGCTGGTCCGTTTGGTGGTCCGATTGCGCACGGTTACTTAACCCTGTCACTGGGTCCTGTCTTTCTTCCGCAAATCTTTGGCGTTGAAGGTGTAGCAATGGGTGTCAACTACGGAACCAACAAAGTTCGCTTTCCGTCCCCGGTACCAGTTGGGTCAAAATTGCGTGCAGGTGTCAAACTCTTGAGCGTCGAAGATGTAACCGGCGGTGTTCAGGTGACTCTTGAAACAACTTTTGAGGTCGAGGACGCCAAAAAACCGTCTTGTGTCGCCGAAGTCGTTTTTCGTTACTACCTCTGAAAAATCGTAGAGCGAGAAAAATATCTAGCGGAAGTTATTCATAACTTCGGCGAACAATTCGACAGTCTCGGTACTCGGATAATCCGCACACCACGGCACAAACCCGCTACAGCCCATGTCAATGTACTTCTGAACTTTTTCGGTGACTTGTTCAACAGTGCCGACCAAATTCGCATTTTGCCAATTATCAAACGCATCACCACGCAAACTACGAGAGCCATTTTCTTTAAGTTCTTTTTCGGTGCGACGAATAAATACATCTGGTGACCAAGTCTTTTGAATCTCAGACTCGTCGCGTCCGACCGCCAAACAATGACCTTTGAGAACCTCGATTTTGTGGGCGAATTCTTCCGGAGTTCCTCCAAAATTTGAATAGTCGGCGTAACGAGCGACCACGCGGAGCGTCAATTGTTCGCCACCACCACCAATCCAGATTGGCGGATGCGGCTTTTGCAAAGGCTTCGGATCACAATTACCGCGAACCATTTTGTAATGTTTTCCGTCGTAAGTTGTTTCTTCATTTGCCCACATAGAGCGAACTATTTCGACACACTCACGCAACATCGCAATTCGAACTTTCGGTTCTGGAAAGTCGAATCCATAACCTCGGCACTCATTTTCGTACCATCCCGCGCCGATACCCCAGTCAAGTCGACCACCAGAAATTACATCAATCGTCGAAGTTATTTTTGCCAACAGACTCGGCTCACGATATAAATTGCATCCGACCATTTGTCCGAGACGGATCTTCGTTGTCAACTGACTGATCGCGGCCATCACCGTCCAGCACTCGAAAACCGTCTCGTGCGCGGGTCGTGGCACATTATGAAAGTGGTCGTAAACCCAAATTGAGTCGTAGCCAAGTTTTTCGGCAAGTTGTGCGATTTCGATCGTCTTATGCCATTTGTCGACTGGGTCGGCGATACTAACCAATTCCATTTTCCAGCCCTGCGGAATAAACACACCAAAAGTGATGTGCTGCTTTGCCGTGCTCATAGTGGTAGATCGCCCGTTGCAGTCTTTGTAGACCCGTGATCTTTGTATGCGGCGATAGTGCGTTGCGCGATTCGCATTTGGTGAATCTCATCTGCGCCATCGGCAAAGCGACTCCACCTCGCTTGTTGCAACATATGCGCAAGTGGCGTGTCGGTTGAATAGCCAAGAGCACCGTGAACTTGTATCGCGCGGTCGATGATTCTCCACAAGCTATTGGCCACGAAATGTTTGGCCATTGAAACTTCTGAAATAAACGAGTGACCGTTTTCTAGCTTGTAGGCCGCATGCAAGACCATCAACTTACATTGGTACAACTCCATCGCAGAATCTGATATCAGCCATTGGATGCCTTGCTTTTCGGCGAGAATCGATCCGTGTGAGTAACGCTTGAGCGCGCGATCCACCATCATGTCAAGGGCGATTTCGGCCTGGCCAATCCAGCGCATACAGTGAGCCAAGCGTGCTGGCCCGAGGCGGTACTGGCCTAAAAGATGTCCCTGTCCACGACCACCCAACATATTTTTTGCTGGCACACGCAAATCTTTGATTTCTATTTCGCAGTGATTATGACCACCGGACATCGTTTCGACATCGCGAACTATGTTGAAGCCCTCACTGGGGATATCAACAATGAAACACGAATTCGCCGCTTGTGGCAAATCCGGATCATCCTCAGTGCGGGCGACCAATAATGCAAACTTCGCACCGCGCGCACCCGAGATAAACCACTTATGACCATTGACAACCCATTCTTCGCCATCTTTGTAGGCATGGGTCTTAATCAAAGTCGGATCACTACCGGCGACCTCTGGTTCGGTCATCGCAAAACAACTTCTTGTCGTACCTTCACACAGAGGTCGAAGATACGTCTCTTTTTGTTCCTCGGTGCCCCAATGTAAAAGCGTGTGCTGATTGCCTTCGTCTGGTGCTTGCGCGTTTAGAACGAATGGTCCGATGCTCACCTTGGCCGCTTCGGCCGACACAGCAGCCATCGCCGTCGGCCCGAGACCCATGCCACCCCATTCTGCGGGCATATGCGGCAACCAAAGATTCCAATCTTTGCGAGCCACGCCACGCAATTTGACAATTGTTCGCACGACGGCGGCGCGATCTTTTTCGTCGGTCGCCTCCCATTGCGGACGAACCTGGGTATCCATAAATTCACGAACCTTCAATCGAATGTTTCGACTTCAGGTGAAAATGAAAAATCAATCATAAAAATCTCCTCAAGTAGTTTGACAGATTAAGTATCGCTATTTGTTATCGGCAGATCAATATTCTTGCGTAGGATGCAGGGCATGAATTCGTCTTCAAAACAAAGGCGCAAGTGGGATCGCAACGATCTGCCACAAGGTGCAGAAAAAGTGACTGCAGTACAAGAAATGTTCGATGCCATCGCCCCGCGTTATAACTTCGTCAATCGCCTCATGACCTTCGGGTTGGACGCCAAATGGCGCAGACGAACTATTGACTCGTTGCGCCTACCTTCGGGTTCTCGTGTCTTGGATCTTGCAAGTGGAACGGGTGACCTATGCGTTCAACTGAATAAATCAGGCTTGACCGCCCTCTCAATAGACATCTCTTTGGGGATGTTGAAGGCTGACCGAAGTGGCTCGCCGCGAAGCCAGGCAGATATCCAGCGGCTTCCGTTTCCGAATGCTTGTGTTGACGGCATCACATGTGGCTTTGCACTAAGGAATCTTGAAAACCTACAGACATTTTTTACCGAGATCGCCAGAGTCACAAGATTCAAGGGGCGCATAGCACTCTTGGATGTAAGTGTGCCTACCAATAGATTTGTGCGCTTTGGAAACTCAATTTATTTTGGCAAGATCGTGCCATTGATTGGCGGCATATTTTCAGATCGCGCCGCATACAAATATCTACCTCGCAGTGTCGCCTACTTACCCAAGCCTGAGGTCATTGTCGAGATGCTCGAGCGTTCAGGGTTCGCTGAAGTCAAACACGAACAACTATCAGGCGGACTCACACAACTAATTTCTGCAACACGAAATTAGAAATGCGAGCGGTTACTAAATTATTTTCAGAAATTGCAGAGAGTTTGGACCTGACGAGATTCGCCAAAGACGATGGTTTTCTTTTCGCTAGAAACGAAATTGGTGTTGCGGCGCAAGGCGTCGCCGCTCGAGTTGATCCACGAGATGTTTTGTCAACGCTCGCCGCAATTGAGCACCAAAATTCTTCGCAGGTCGAAAACCCTGGCCCTCTAGCACTCGGATGCATACCGTTTGACATCAACCAACACCATGAGTTCGTGATCCCCCGAGTCGTCGTCGGCAGATCACAAAATGGCGAGGAGTGGATAACGATCATTGACGACGCGGTGCCCGATTTTGATCAAACTCTCGCTGACAGACCAACACCATCGATTTTTTCAGTATCGCCGGGAGTAACGGTAGAGCATTATTTAGAGGCGGTGCGGCTCACCCGCGATGCCGTACGCAACAACGAGTTTGCCAAAGCAGTGATCGCGCGTGATCTTGTCGTCACTAGTGATCTGAAGATTGACATAGAGACGATTTTGTTGCGGCTGCGAGACGCCTACAAATCAAGTTATCGATATCTCATCGATGGCTTTCTCGGTGCCTCGCCAGAATTGTTGGTCTCGGTCAATGGAAAAGAAGTGATGAGCAACCCACTTGCCGGCACCGCGCGTCGCACGGGCGATAAACAACTAGATCATCAACTTGCCGAACAGCTAATAGCCAGCACAAAGAATCAACTGGAGCATCGGATAGTCATTGACATGGTTCACGACACTTTGTTGCCTTGGTGTTCATATCTTGATTGGCAGCCAGAGCCATCGATCGTCGAAATAGCAAATGTCCAGCACTTGGGCACTGAGATTTCAGGCAAGTTAAGTGAACCTCGACCTTCAGTGCTCGAACTTGCTTACGCCTTGACACCCACCCCTGCGTTGGGTGGTCACCCGCGCCAAGAATCATTGCAGCACATCAGCAAAGTTGAAGGTATGGATCGCGGTCGCTACGGCGGGGCGGTTGGATACGTCAACGCCAATGGCGACGGTTGTTTTGCGGTTTCTATCCGTTGCGCCGAGATCACAAACGACCGGCTTCAAGCGCGACTATTTGCCGGTGGTGGAATCGTCGGCGACAGTGAGCCACTCAGCGAATTCGCCGAGACTGACGCGAAATTTCAAGCAATGCTGAATGCGATAACACAAACAGATTAGATACTTTGGATCGCGACCGAGACCATCTGATTAATTCGCTCATGCACCCTTACATTTTCGCTGCGATCAGTAGCAACGCATATAAGTCTGGGACCACGAATCATTAATTCATCGGTCAGTTCGTCGAGTGACGCTGCAGTCGTCGCTTGTAGCCCGTGCGCTTTGGCGATCAATACGAGATCCGAGTTGTGCGGCGTGCCAAATATCTTCTCGAATTTTGTGCTTTCCATCGCCGTCGCCTGCGGAAGAAAAGAAAAAATACCACCACCACAATTATCGATCAGGACGATCCGTAGATCGATATTGCGGGACGCCAAATTGATCAACCCATTGGAGTCGTGCAACAAGGCAAGATCGCCAATCAAAAGAAAAGTCGGTGAATTACTCGAGATCGCGACACCCACAGCAGTCGAAACGACACCATCGATTCCGTTGACACCACGGTTGGCGAAAACCTTGAGCCCAGATCGTGGTTGGGCAAACCATTCAACATCTCGTATCGGCATTGAACTAGAAACAAAAAGATTCGAATGGTCAGATATCGACCGATAGACAGTACGAGCAATCGCAGGTTCGCAAATGGTTGTCTCATCGGCGAGCGCGCTATTTATAGCCTGTTGGGCTTTTGCTTCTGCGCCCGACCAACTGGCCAGCCATGAGCGATCTTTATTTGTACGATTTGGCGAAACCAAATCACGAACAAATTTCACATCGGCGACGAGATGCATTTTTGTTTTCTGCTCAGGATCGATCAATACCGGCGTTTTAGTGACAACAATCTGCGGGGCGCCGCTATTAGCCAACCAAGCATTCACAACCTTTGACACAAGCGGTGCTCCAAACCGCAAAATTACGTCTGGACGTTGCGACCTTGCAAAATTCTCGTTGCGCAACATTGAATCCATTGCACTAATCACAACTTGATTTTCCTCGACACGAGTTCCGCTTCGAGGATCACTCAATATGGGCCAACCCATATTGTGCGCCAGGCTCAACAACTCAATTGAGTCACCGCATTCGGCACCTGCCACAACTATTACGCGAGGTTTGTTGATTAATCGCAAAAACCTATTCTTTTGAAACCGCGGGTTACGAAATTTAAGCCGAAAAGTTTTTGTGCAGAACTTTTATCAGAACGAGTCTTCAAGAGTTTTGGTAATTCGCCAACTTCACCAACAAGAGGTTCTCTGAATTGCAAATTAATGTGCACTGGTCCGAACGATTTAATTAAATTTTCTCCCAAAGATGAGTGCCACGCTTCTCGTGCCAAAGCGCGCCACATTTTTCTTTCGCGAGTCTGCGCGACCGAAGCATCTATAAACAGACGAACTGATTCGCCGTAGAGTTTTTGCTGATCTATAGTTTGTGGCGCACCGACGTTTTGTAACTCGGTCGGACGATCGGCTGTACAAACCAAAATCGGTACTTGCGCGTGATCCGCCTCGACTACAGCGGCATGAAACTCAACCGCTGCAGTGCCAGAAGTGCACAACAGAATTGCCGGCGTTCCAGATTCTTTGCCGATCCCTAAGGCAGCAAACGCACCACTGCGTTCGTCGTGAAACACATGTAAATTTATTTCAGCGCGATCAGCCAAGGCAATCGCCAGTGGTGTCGACCTCGAACCCGGACAAACGACAGCATGTCGAACCCCACATCTGAGCCATTCGTCGACAAGAGTGGCGCAAAAAGTAGCAGCAGTCGCCGCAGATGATCCCATGCCTCTATCGTGGCAGCAATGAGAGTAGAAATCTTCTCCGATGTGATCTGCCCTTGGTGTTATATCGGCAAACAAAGGTTTGATCGGGCTGTGGCAAACCTCACAACGGCCGGATTAGACCTGAATCTTGAGATTATCTATCGTCCGTTCAACTTGATCCAACGGCCAAATTAGATGCCCCGACACCAGTTCGCGACGCTTACGCCAAGAAGTTTGGTGGGGCGCAACGCGCCGACGAGATTCTCTCTCATGTCACAAAAATCGCCGCCACCGAAGGACTCAATTTCAATATGAATATCGCCCTTCGTGCCAACACCTCTCGCGCGCATCGTCTAATTGCTCTTGCACAAACGACGGACCTGGACCACTCCATATTGAAAGAACTGTTGATGATCGCATATTTCTGCGACGGAAAAGATATTTCTGACATTGCGACATTGACCGAATCGCTTCGACCTTCGGTCTGGAAACGGTTCAAGTAACAAAATTTCTCAACTCAGATCTTGGTTCTGCACAACTTGATTCAGATTTGCTTCGAGCGACAGAACTCGGGGTCACCGCGGTGCCCACATATGTGTTCAATGAACAATGGTCGGTACCAGGCGCTCAAGACAGTGAGACATTCGAGCGTGTCTTGACAAAATTATCCCGACAAAAGTTGAATAACAAATGCTTGCCAGCGATTCTTTCGGGCTCGGTCAGCCTGTCGTTTTTGTTCACGGATTCACGCAGACCCGAGAGTCTTGGCGAGAGGTCACGCAAAGTCTTGGCGGTGAAAACAAAATAGTTTTGGTTGATGCGCCGAACCATGGCGCGTCGAGCGACATTTCACTGAACCTTGAGGCGGGCGCAAACGCTTTAGTTGAAGTAGGTGGCGAAGCAACATACGTTGGCTACTCACTTGGGGCGCGGTTCTGTCTGACAGCGGCATTGTCGCATCCAACCAAAGTCAAGCGACTTGTTCTTATCAGTGGCACTGCAGGTATCGAAACGACATCCGAGCGACAAGACCGAGTCACGAGTGACGAGCAACTCGCCACGAAAATTACCCAAATCGGGGTTCCTGCCTTCATTGATCAATGGCTGGCATTACCACTGTTCGATGGTTTGAACGATGCGACCAACCAACGCGAACTGCGACTAAAAAATACGGCTACCGCGCTTGCTTCAAGTCTTCGGCTTTGCGGTGCGGGAAAACAACAACCGACATGGAGTCGATTGCAAGAACTGACGATGCCCGTTTTGGCTATTGCAGGGCAAAAAGATTCAAAGTTTTGCGAGCTTGCGACGCGAATCGCCGAGGCCGTAGGCGATAACGCTCAATTACAGATCATCGCCAACTCTGGGCACTCGCCGCATCTCGAACAACCAGAGATTGTTCTTGGACGCTCTTCGAAACTTTCTCAAACGTTAAGCGAGAAATAGACCGATACTCAGAGCCAACGCCGTAGCAATTTGAGTACGACCAGTGATGCCGAGTACATCGATCAGATCTTTACCGACTGCTCCTTTAGAAACCTTTCGAATCGCGGGGAGCGCGACCAGCAAACCGATTAAACCGATTAACGAAGTCGAGTGATCAACAGCAAGCAAGACTATGGCTGCGCCAGAAATGGCAATCAATGCGAAATACATTCGGCGAGTCTGGCGATCGCCGCGAGACGCACGGCCAAAGTTTTTTTGCCTGCGACCGTGTCGCCCGGTATGTCTCGCAGATTATTGACAACCAATAACGCACATGCCAAGCATCCCACCGTAATTGAAGCGACAATGCTGGTGCGAGTGACTTTTTGAATAATTACATAGGTCGTTCCTGTTGTGGCCACTACGCCAAAAAAGACGAACACGAATAACTCGCCGAATCCATAATAGCCGTATGGTTTGATCCGCCGTATAAAACCATCCGGCAGCGATGCAAGCAATACCAAACTACCAATAACCACCAAGTTGTCATTACTGCAAGTATCAAACCGAATAACGCCGCAACACCGAATGCGAAAAATGCAGCACGCTTTACTTCGACTGGTTTCTTTGCGCCTGAACCGACGAGACGCATTGGGCCAACCCGTTGTAAATCTGTACCTCGAACACCATCTGAATAATCATTTGCGTAATTCACCGCGATCTGCAATGCCAAGCTCACGATCAATGCCAAGAAACTATTTGGCCAAGCCCTCTCACTATTTGTGTCTATAAACACACATGCTGCGCGACAAGAACAGGCGCAACTGCCGCGGGCAAAGTTCGCGGACGCGCGCCCGTTATCCATAATTTGAGTGATTGTTGCACGGGTATAACTTAACAAAGAAGCATCTACGATGATGCAGTGCGATCACTCATTGCTCTAGACATCGCGCCGAGCAAATATTTTCTAGATTGTTTGAATCGCATCTGGGATGACGGAAATGCGTGTTACAGTCGATCAGCGGCTCCCAGAGTCGGCAAAAAAACACCTCGTCAGAAAACTTGGTGCGTCTTATGTCGTCACAAATGAAGATGAGAAAATCAGACTTGAACACGGGTTCGAGTTGGCGACGATGACGCACTGGTAATCGCTACTTCCGGAACGACTGGTGACCCAAAAGGTGTCGTTCACACGCACGCCTCCATTAGTGCAGCAGTGATTGCTGGTGGGTCTCGCCTCGGCTGTAACGCCGATGATTTTTGGTTGTCATGCTTGCCATTGGCTCACGTTGGTGGATTATCGGTTT
>BGOG01000026.1 GCA_003569125.1 Acidimicrobiaceae bacterium
AGAGTTTCAGATGTAGCCAAGCGACTTGGCGTTTCGAATAGTTTGATTCACTATCATTTTGCGTCAAAAGAAGAACTGCTTGCATCGGCGTTTGAGCACTACGCCAATAAAGACCTCGCCGATATGCAACGCGATAGTGCCTCGGCACCAACCGCGATAGCCAATTGTGGCGATTGATCGAGAGTTATGTACCAGAAGGTAGCGACGACGTCGAATGGATGTTGTGGATTGATGCATGGGGTGAAGCCCTGCGGAATCCGAAAATGAAACCTATCAGTCAAGAACTTGACGCCCAGTCGATCGCCGTTTTCGAAAAAGTACTCAGGGCCGGAAACGAATCGGGTGAATTTCACTGTGTACACCCTCGCGAATCTGCCACTCGCATCTCGGGTCTAATCGACGGCTTGGCTGTGCAATATGCGGCTCATGAAGGTGTGCTAAACGAAAAGAGTTCATTAGGTTGATGCGACAACTGGCTGCCGCTGAAACTGGTCTATCGCCCGATGACATTCGTGACTCAAGGCGTTCATCTAAATCATCAAATGGCACGACAAAACCCAACGATGACGATGCTCCCCGACCAGCATCACTGGCCACCGATTTCGACTTGCGCCAACTAATCACGATGTATGCAGACGCATTGAGTCGGTCTGATATCGACGCGGTAATGCGATATTTCACTGATGATGCCGTCATTTCTATAACCAATGCGACTTCGCTGACTTCACTTGAGCAGATACGTCAGAGCTTCGTTGAGCAGTTCTCGAATAACGATTTGATAATCGAAGTACCGCTAGTCATGGCGTTTTTTGCCGACGAGGGCAACGGTGTCGCCCACGGCAATATGACTATCGAGCGACGCCGCAGTAAGGCCGGTACTAAACCAATGGTTGATTTAGTGCGCGGAGTTGACACTTTTCGCCGAACATCTACTGGTTGGCGTTGCAATCAGCGCCAACGAACGACAATTTAAGAGATCGAGAAAATAAGTGCCGATTGAATTCGAAGAGGCCACAGCCGAGGCGTTCTCCTTGATCAACAATGCCGAAACATTTGTGCGCGCCGTCTTGTCTGGTCGGCGAAGAAACATGACGCCCGACGCCGACAAGGTCGAGATTAGACCGGTGAGAATGAAGGACGAAATTAAATTACAAATCATCGAAATTTCAGGTACTAGTTCTAAGACAACAAACATTGATCTCGGGTCAGAGATGATCAGCAAACAAATGAATTCGGGTTTCGCGAATATTTTGATCGAGAGTATTTCGCAAACAATGACGATTCGATTCACCAAAAAGGTGACGCTCAGGTATTCAAAGAACAGAGCAAAAAGTCACAGTCCTTGACTCACGACAAACAGAAAACTCGATTGCTCGACCCGAATGATGCGTTCTTGCGCGAAATCGGTATCTCTGACTCGCAAGGTCGCGTCAAACCTACCAAGCAAGACAAGTACCTACAGGTGAGGAGTTTCTGCGGATTCTTGTTCCAACTTTGAAAAGTGCGGTCGATTCGGGGCACATCTCGATAACAGAAACCGAGCCTCTTTCGATTGTTGATCATGGTTGTGGCAATGCATATCTCACGTTCGGGGCCCATCAATATCTACGAGCTGAATATCACAAAATAAAAGTGATCGGCATCGACATACGAGAGCAATCTCGAATTCGAAACACGGCGATCGCAAGTCGACTTGAGATCAGCGATTCGATCGAGTTTCGCGCAGAAAAAATATCGGAGACCGATATCGCTCCAGCCGATATCACCATCGCCCTTCACGCATGCGACACCGCAACTGATGACGCAATCGCCTGGGCGATAAAAAATAATTCAAAGTTGTTGCTGATCGCACCCTGCTGCCACCATGATTTGCAAACACAACTCGTGGATGTTCCAGAACCATGGTCGATAGTTACGAAGCACGGAATTTTAAAAGAGCGGCTTGGCGATATTTTGACCGACGCATTGAGAGCCCAAATCCTTCGTTTAAGGGGCTATCGAACCGAGATAATCGAGTTTGTTGGCGATGAACATACGCCTCGAAATCTCATGATCCGCGCTGTCAAAACTGGTGCACTCCCCGACGAAACCGAGATCAAGCGATATCGCGAGATGCTAAATCTCTGGAAAATACATCCAAAACTCGCCAAGTTGATACAAATACCCGAATAATTGTGTTCATCTCAACACTTTAGGTAGCTAGTAAAAGCCATATTTGACGCTTCTTGATGTCGATTTTTTAAAACAACCACTTAAAGTGGTCAATTAAGCGTTTTAGGTGAGAAAAATCTAAAGTCTGGCCGACTGCTGCCGATCCCTTAATCGGGTCTCGAAAGGGATCCGATCTCACAAGGGAGCAGTTATGTTTTTCAAAAAGAGTCGTGTACTAAAGACCGTTATCTCATTGGTCGCGGGTTCAGTTCTCAGCGTCGCGATGTCGACTACATCGGCGAGTGCGGCAAGTGAGTCGTTACCAGTTTTGGGCGAATCAGGAGCTGCGGTAGTTCAATTGCAGCAGGCTCTCATTTCGCGAGGCTTCACTCTCAAAGGGGGTGCCGATGGTGTGTTTTCATCCACCACCCGAAACACACTCAAAAGTTTTCAGCGCATAGTCGGATTCAAAGCCACTGGCACGCTCGACGAACGAACGGCAAAGTTTCTTGGTCTTATCGCCCCACAACAGCTCGATCCAACTGCATTGCCAACAAGCGGCACCAAAAGCGATGCAGTCTGGTCACTACAACAGGCTCTGGCGAACAATGGCGTGCCTGTTAAAGGTGGTGCCGATGGCGTCTTCGGTTTAGCCACAAAAATTGCAATTGCGAAATTTCAATCTGCTAAATCTCTACCAATCACCCAAGCACTCGATACGGCGACTGCGTTTGCGCTTGGACTAATCCCAGAATCAGCCGTCGAAAAACCTGTAGCGGCTAGTTCAGCAGTAAAGGCTTCGGCGCAACAAGATACTTCTGCTGCAACAGCACCAGTTGCCAAGCCAGCAGAAGTAGCGAGCACCGGCATGTTGACCGTCGACACTCTTCCGTCTCGTGGTCAGCGAAGTGATGCCGTGCGTCTCGTGCAAGAAAAATTAATTGCGAATTCGATTGAAGTTAAGGGCGGCGTCGATGCAATTTTTGGTGTGGCAACTTCGATCTCACTCGCAGCGTTTCAAGCGAGTCGCGGTCTCAAAGTAACTTCGGCGGTTGATTTGCCGACTGCGATCGCTCTGGGTGTTCTTCCTGATTGGGAGACACTCGGAATTCCACAAATCAGTGCTTTTCCCGCTCAAGGGCGCTGTAGTTATTCCGATACTTGGCAACAGACTCGCTCAGGTGGTCGAAAACATGAAGGTGTCGACATCATGGGTGTGAAAGGCTTGGCTCTTTATGCAGTCATGGATGGCACCATCACAAAAATGTACGGTGCCGATGCAGTGCTTAGTGGTAACGCTCTTCGCTTGACCACATCTGACGGCACGTATTTCTTTTATGCGCACCTTGATGCATTTGCACCAGGCATCTCAATTGGCTCGGTAGTCAAAGCGGGTCAGATCATTGGCTACATGGGTTCGACCGGCGATGCCGGCTCGCCTCACTTGCACTTTGAAGTTCACCCTAAAGGCGGAGCGGCAGTTAGTCCGTATCCAGTTGTAAAAGCTGTCGATGCTTGTGACGTTACGGATGTGCTCCCACAACCGTAATAGCAGGCTCGATTATCGGGTGGCGGAGAGGTGAGATCCTCCGCCACCTTTGACTTAATTAGTTCGATCTTCTCTAGGAATGTGCTCAAGATCCGATAGTGGCGACAATGAGAACACATATCCATCGCCAATTTTGAATGCTTCAAGTTTTGAAATCGATGCATGACCAAGCACGAAACGCTCCCACTCCCATGGTGTCGGTGCCAGACCCAGCAAATGACAGATCACCGCGCTATTTGTGCCGGCGTGGGCAACACAAGCAATTCGCTCGCCAGGCTTTTCAATATGCCAGATTGGTAATTCGTGTTCAATTCTGTAGATTCCGCGATCGCCGAGAAATTTTTCCGCGCCTGTGTGTATCCGAGCAATAAAATCCTTGACTGGCTCGCCGCCTTCTAATCCGTGCCATCTCTCTCGACCTGGTCGAGCACGTTCTTCTTCATAAGCCTTTGACGCTTTTTCACTTGGTAGTCCATTCCAAATAGGGCTTCGAATCTCTTCAAGCCAAGGCTCAATTACTTCGTCTCGCTTGAGTTCTCTGAGGATTGGCTCCGCAGTCTGTCGTGTTCGCAACAACGGTGACACATATATATGGTCTAGGTGCTCCCGGGCCATGCGCTTGCCGAGAAGTTCAGCCTGCCGTTGACCAAGTTTTGTGAGCGGTGGATTGTCGACGCACAAACCATCGTCTACCCATAGAGGTTGTGCATGACGAATTAGTAAAAGTTCCATTAGACCACACTACCAAAAATTATAAAACTACTTATTTAAGAACTCGGCAACATTGACAGCGACCAGACATTCATCAAATGCAAGTTGCAGTAGGTTCCAATAATTCTTGTCCAACTGAGAATTATTGGTGACATTTTTGTTCATCAAAGAAGCGCCAATGCACAATGCCTGTTCGTTCGTAATGGCCACACCAAAGCGTTCGGTCACGAGAAAACCAAACGAAGCAACAACACTTTGATCATTATCAAAACTTACATCCGGAAGTTCTTTGGTCTCATCTTGCAGTACGGGGTCAGGCAAAGTTGTGCCGACATTCGGGATCTTATTGATCACATTGGCAATCTCGACTTGACACTCGGTATCAATGAACTCTCCAAGACTGGCCTGTGCACGCTCTATTTCGTCGCTTGCCAGACGTACAGCCGCACTCGTGGCGGCTGCATCTTTGGCGATCATCCCACCTTGCCAATCGAGAGTTTCAAGCGCAGCTGAAAACGATTCAAAAGTTTCCGCAAGTTTGTTGATTGATTCGCTAAGTTGAATCGGTGCGACTTCGGCCAAGGTGCCCAAGGTCAAGACCACCTCGCTGAAAACTTCGCGTAACCGACCAGGGCTCGTAGTTTCTAAATCTGAACTAATCTCCGCGAAAGCGGTGCTGGCAAGGTTCCATCTATCCGCCAGATCGCAAACAGCATCCGTCTCTGCGTTTTGTGCGCACGAGGTTGCTAGCACGACTAAAAACAAAGCCATTGCCAACCGAATTGCTCGTTCACGAACAGGTGGTTTACGAAGCACGGCTAATTTCACTAACTCGTCTGGCTCGAAGATGACGAGAGCCATTGTTCATATAATTTAGAGTACTGTCCGTTGCGACTCAGTAATTCTTCGTGCGAGCCATCCTCAACTATCGTGCCGTGCTCAAGCAACAAAATTCGGTCGGCACGAGCAGCAGTTGACAATCGATGGGCTATTGAAACAGTCGTTCTACCGGCGGAGATTGCTCGTAGTGCACGAGATAACTGCACTTCTGTCAAGGCATCAACGGCTGAGGTCGCCTCATCCAAAACCAGTACGTCGGGGCTCGTCAGCGATGCTCGTGCTAGCGCCACCAATTGCCTTTCACCTGCAGAGAGTGATGAACCGCGTTGGCCGACGTGAGTCTCGAGACCATTCGGCAACGAATCGATCCACTCGGTCAACTCAAGTCTTTCAATTGCGTACAGCAGATCGACTTGAGTCGCGTTGGGCCGAGCAAAAAGTAAGTTATAGGCGATGGTCTCGGCAAACAAGAAAGGTTCTTGTGGTACAACAACCAATCGATTCCGGAGTTCGTCGTTGTCAATGTCGCGCAGGTTCACACCAGAAAGTAAAACACTGCCAATCGTCGGATCAGCAAGACGTGAAATCAATCTCGCGAGGGTAGTTTTGCCCGAACCCGAAGAACCAACCAACGCAATGTGTTGTTGTGCAGGAATGACCAATGAAATGTTGCGAAGAACCGGCAAATCATCATCTTGAGAATCGAGCCTTGAACTATATGCAAAACTCAGTTCGCGAAATTCGATACTGATCGGACCTATTGGTATCGCTATCGGGCTCAACGAGGCAGGTGGTCCCGTCGGAGTATCCAACACGCTGAGGACTCTGCGTAAGCCTGCGACTGCCGTTTGGGTTTGGTCGACGACCTCGGTGAATTCGGCGATGGGCTCAAGAAATCGATAAGTCAAGAACAAAAAGCCAACCATTGCCCCGGCCGACAGCCCTCCACCAACGCCGCGCAACACGCCCACGAACACAATCGCCACGATTGTAAAAACGGCAAAAATCTCACCTGACGGAAACAAAAAAGCACCGATCACACCGGCTTTGATTTGTGAGTCAGATCGAATTTTCACCGCTTTTTTCACACGCATCACCAACGGTGCGTGGGCATCGTATGCTCGCAAAGTTTCGGTGCCCGAGATGAGTTCACTCACGGCGCCAAGAAGCTCGGCGTTATTCTGCCTGGCCAGGTCGTAGGCGCCCACGAGCCTTTTTTGCAGAGATCTCAGAACAAAAAACAAAGGCGCGGACACGCTGAATGCAACTAGAGCCAATATCCAGTCGTAAGAAAGCATCACGCACGCGACAACAACCATCAAAGAGCCATCCAGCAACCAAACCAAGGCGCCCCACGAAAAAAATAGAGTCAAAGTTTCGATGTCACTTGTGACCCTCGAGACAAGCGCACCACGACGCTCTTCATTATGGTCAGCCAAACTCAGTCGGTGAATGTGATCGTAAAGTTTGACTCGAATCGTGTACAAGCCTTGTTCGGCACTGATGCCCAGTCTCATCACTGCGGTTCGCAAAGCCCACGCCGTCAACACGACTGTCACCGCTGCAATCGCCCCCAAACCACAGATGTAACCGACTCGAACATTGCCAGGTTCGAGACCATTATCAATACTCTGTTGAATCAAAATTGGCACGGCGACCCTCGCCAAAGAACCAATTACTGAAAGAAAAAAAGTAAGTGCCAATCCTCTGCCCAAAGCGGGAGCGATACCGACCCCGCGTGAAATTGTCTTGGCCGTGCCGAATCTGCCCATAGATTCATCCATGGCGATCGTGCTCGAATGCATTTATCAGTTCTCGATAGTCGCTATTGCGTGAGTACAGCTCATCGTGACGCGCGTGATCGGCGATCTGTCCGTTGCGCATATATAAAACCTCGTCGGCGAGCGCAATAGTTGACGGTCTCGATGCAACAATTACGACCGTCGTTTTGTTCGGCACACTGCCCGACATTTCACGAAGATTCGAAACCACGCGTGCCTCAGTGGCGGGATCTAGCGCCGAAGTGGTGTCGTCTAGCAATAGAACCGCACGATCATGGGCAATCGCCCGTGCCAACGCAATTCGCTGTCGTTGACCGCCACTCAGACTGACGCCTCGCTCGCCCATCATCGTTTCTAAACCATTGGTCAAATCGTTTACAAAATCGAGACATTCGGCAATGCGCAATGAGTTGGCGATCTGGTCATCGTTGATTGGTGAGTCAAGAGTGATATTAAATCTCAGACTTTCAGCAAACAGAAATGCTTCTTGAAAGACGAGACCAACTCCGCCCGCTTGCAGTGAAATGTCTCCAGAGTCACTCGCAATAAGACCGCCAATTAGATGCAACAGAGTCGTCTTGCCACAGCCGGTCGCACCAACGATCGCGACGGTTCGACCACTCAAAATCTCGAGCGATAAATTGCTCAAGACTTCGTTATCATGCGTGTGCGAAAAACTTACATTGGTGAGACTTATCGCGACTCCAGATTTCGCAACATTGACGATCACTTTCGGGTCTTGACCGACTGGCTCGTCTAGAACCTCACGCACACGACGCCATCCCGCAACCGAGTGAGGAATCTCCGAGAAGAGATATCCGATAATTCTCAAAGGAAACACCAGAAGCGTGAACAGATAAATAAAACTCGTCAGGTCACCGATACTCATTGCGCCGCTTTTCACGCGCATCGCACCCAATACGATCAGCGTGATATTTATCAAGGACGGAATCGCGTCGATCGCGGCCTCAAACATTGACCTCACTGCAACTGCTTCAATGCGTGCGTTTCTCAGGCGTGAAGTGATCACTGCCAGGCGTTGTGTTTCTCGACGTTCGGCGCCAAATGATTTGACGACCATCACACCGTCAAAACTTTCATGCACCGCCTCCGACAGGGCACCAAGTTCGTCTTGCGCCAGCGCATAGTAACGATCGATTCGCTTTTGATAACCGATATTTAGCGTCAGCAAAATCGGAAAAACCACAATTGCCAAAATTCCAAGTGGAAGATCAACAGAAAGCATCCACGCCGATGAGACCAACATCATCACCAATACCGACGAAGCAAATGGCAACGGTGCGAGTATCGCGACGCTCGCGTCAGAATCAACGCCACATCGGGCAACAATGTCGCCTGTCATCCGTTTGCGATGCCATGCGATTGGCTGTGCCACGACCTGATCAATAACAAGATTTGTGATTGATTCTGCTGTTCGCCATTCGGTTTTACCCGCGAAACTTCGGCGGACGACGACTCCACCGGCTCGCAATAACCCAACGCCGATTACCAAACATGCGCCTATGACAAAAGCCGTGGTATCTAACTGACCCTCTTTGAAACGCGGCAAAATGACTCGATCGACCATCCAACGAACACCGATAGACGAGCCAACTGTGCATATCGCGAAAACTGCTGCACCAGTCACCGCAATAGTGAAGAGTTTCGGGTGAAATTTTACAATTATCTTTATTAATCTGGCGGCTTCTCTGAGTCGAGATTCTTCACCCGTCTTGGTGTTGCCGCCGTCTGAGATTTCTGGATCGGCTAAGACAGCTGTGACATTGTTTTTCACCATATAGTTCTACCATTTTGACGTAGTCGCCTAGCCTAAATACTCGTGAGATTATTCGTACGAGGTCTGCTTGTTGTTGTGATTGCTTTGATCACATCCATGTGGGTCTACGGTTTATTTTTTGCGTCAAAGCAAGTGGTCAATAAATTTGAAGATACGCAGTGGGCCGTAAGGGCCCAAGCGCGATGTTTAATCGCCGAGCAACAACGAATCGAATTGGCTGACTACAGACTCGTTGACAACTTGGGTTCTGACGCGATTGCTCAGCGTGCGTCTCTTGTCGACAAAGCCACCGACACGATTGAGTCTTTTGTTGAAGAGTTTCGAAAATCTTTGCCATCAGATCCGAAAGGTATCGCCATAGTTACTCTGTGGTTGGATGACTATGAGATATATATCGCCGACCGTCGCTCATTCGCTGACGATCTCAGAAACGGTATCAACCTTCAGTTTTCAGAGACGCCGATCAAAGGTTTGCCAATTAGCGAAAAGATTTCTACGTTTGCTGCTGACAACAGAATGTCCAATTGCAAACCACCGCTAGACCTCTCGATTTAAATTCTTTGGCTCGTTACTCCAGCCATCCTCTTGCGTATATTGCTTGATTACACGAGCGGGTGATCCAACCGCCACGCAGAAATCTGGCAACTCCCCCGTTACGACTGAGTTCGCGCCGACCGCCACGTGTCTACCGATTTTCGCACCGGGCAATACGACTACTCCGTGACCTAGCCACGAACCATCGCCGATTGAAACGGCCCGCTCGGGTTGAGATTGTAGAGAAATTGGCATTGAAACATCCTCATAACCGTGGCTCTGATCGGTGATGTAAACGTGATGACCCGTCCACACATCGTTGCCGATATCTATCGACAAATGACCCACAATCCCGGAGCCGCGACCAATAAGACAACGATCACCGATGCGCACGACTGGGTTCGTCAAGCATTCTTGCCCAGGCATCATTCCGGCAGAAAGTGCAACATGCTCGCCGATCATCGTGTCACTACCGATGTGAATATAGTTTTCGTTGAAAATCGTCGTTGTCGGAAACAAGATAATCGAACCCGAGCCAAATTTGCCGAATTTTTTACCACGGCGCGACTTTGGACCAATGGCCGAGTTAGCCGTGAACCAAGACCATAAACCTGCGAGTAGGTCGCTCCGCCGATCAGTTACTTTGGTTTCCCGCATGAGCCAATCGTAGTTAACAATCATTAACCTTGAACTATGGCTTCAGTGATTAATTCATCGGGTTCGTTTACAGGCAATGATCTTGAATTTGGTTTGAGCGAATTTCTAGGGATTCAATTCGCAACCGCCGAGCGTTTCGAAGCACCAAAAGATATTTTGGTTTACTCGACGCCCGTCACAGCCACAACTTTCGGTGCACAATCGCCGCAAGTTCCTGGATTCATGGAAGAAATTTTGAACACGAAGAATATCCCAATTGACGAAAATTGCCTGTACTTGAATATTTGGACGAAAAATCTTAATAGTGATTCGAAAAATGATTTGAAGATTGATTTGAAACCAGTTCTGTTCTGGATTCACGGTGGCGCCTACACCAACGGAACGGCGGCTACAAGTTGGTATAACGGATCGTCACTTGTCAACCGTGGTGATGTAGTCGTCGTGAGTATCAACTATCGTCTTGGACCATTCGGTTTTCTCGGAGAAAACAACTTCGGAACTTTAGACCAAATCAGCGCGTTGCGATGGGTAAACCGAAATATTCAGTCGTTCGGTGGCGATCCGAATAATGTGACGATTTTCGGAGAGTCGGCTGGTGGTAGCAGTGTCGTTGCGTTGACTGCCTCGCCACTGGTTACTGGGCTCGTGCACAAGGCTTGGGCAATGAGTCCATCACTTCGCCAACTGCGAACCAAGGCTGAATCGGTCGTTGCGCTCGAGCAATATCTCAATCTTGCTAACTGTGATTCAATTTCTGATTTGAAAAAGCTTTCGGTTCAAGAAATGATCGACGCCACCGCTCAAATGTTCGCCGATGTAGAAAATTACATCTCAACTTTTACTCCCACATGTGGGGGTTCGGGTTTGCCTGAAGATATCAACGAAGCGGTGGCCAAGTCGGGTATTCCGCTCGTCGTCGGAACGAACCATGATGAAAACAGATTATGGACGGTGCTGCACCCAGAATCTGCAACTCTTGATGATGCTGGTGCGCTTGTCTACTTTCAAAAAGTTTTTGGAGCTGACGCCGAAAAGGTTTGGGATGTATACGCCCAACATCGCAAAGACCACTCGCCATCTCAAATGGTTGCAGCATTTCAAACAGACGAGAACTTTAGAGCTCCCGCATGGCGACTTTGCGAAAACCTCAGTGCTAAAAATACTCCGACTTGGATGTATTGGTTCACATGGTCGACACCTGTTTTTGATGGCGCATTTGGTTCTTGCCACGCATTAGATATTCCATTCGTCTTCGACAACTTAAATGCTCCAGGGGTCGAGCTTTTTACAGGCAATGATTCTTCGCGTAGTGCGATTGCCGATCGGATTTCTGGCGAACTGCTGTCATTTGCCAAGACCGGAAAAGTCTCATGGTCTCAGTATGAAACTTCGAAGCGCACGACCTTGAAAGTCGACAATCAAACCGTCGTGTTGACCGACCCGGAGCCCGAGTTGCGAAAGTTATGGAGCGCGATGGCGTGAACTCGTATTGGCACGAGTCGGTAGCGGGTTCAAAAATTGATCGTGATTCACTGAATAAAAATATTGACGTTGATATCGCGATCGTTGGTGCTGGCTTCAGCGGTCTGTGGACGGCATATTATTTGAAGCAACTTCAGCCAGATGCACGCATAGCAATCCTCGAGGCGAATCAAGTTGGGTTCGGTGCGAGCGGTCGAAACGGTGGTTGGTGCAGCGGATTTCTACCGATGACCCTCTCGGAAATCGCAAAACAATCCGGTCGCCAGGCGGCTGTTGATATCTATCGCGAGAGTTTTGCGACTCTTGATGAAATCGAAAGAGTCATCCACCACGAACAAATTGACTGCGACTACCACCGCGGCGGCACGATCCAAGGTGCAACTAATTCGGTTCAGTGCAAAAGAATCACCGATGAGGTCAAAACAATGCACGATTACGGCTTTGACGAGTCCGACTCGCGCTTGCTCTCGAGCGCCGAAACTCGAACTCGTATATCAATCCCAGACCTAATGGCGGCCGCCTACACACCTCACTGTGCTGCGATCCACCCCGCGAAGTTGGTGACAGCGCTCGCAAAAGTCGTCGAGAACAATAATGTCAAAATATACGAGCGCTCTCATGTCAATGAAATAAATTCTCGACAGATCAAACTCAAGGATGCGATAGTTCGTGCAGAAGTCGTCGTGCGCGCAACGGAGGGTTTCACATCACGGATCAAGCACCACCGTAGGACTCTTGCGCCGCTGTATTCGTATATGGTCGCCACTGAACCGCTGACCAAATCACAACGCGAGCAAATTGGTTGGCAGAACCGCGAAACCTACCACGATGCTCGAAACATGATTATCTATGTGCAGATCACAAAAGATGGCCGAATTGCTTTTGGTGGCCGCGGTGCTCCATATCATTTTGCGTCTCGTGTCAAACCCGAGTACGACATGCATCATCGAATACATCAACAAATCATCGCCTCGATGTACGAAATCTTTCCGATTACGAAAAATCTCAAAATTACACACCGTTGGGGTGGACCACTCGGAGTGCCGCGAAACTGGCGACCATCAGTTAATTTTGATCCACGTTCAGGGTTGGCATCGCTCGGCGGGTATGTCGGCGATGGAGTGGCTGCGACCAATTTGGCGGCTCGAACGCTTGCCCACTTAATCTCGGGTGACGACCATCGGTTAACGAAACTGGCGTGGGTCAACCATCCGTCGCGCAAATGGGAAGTCGAGCCCATGCGCTATTTCGGGATTAACGGTTTGTTGAAACTATCAAGCAGTATGGATAGGCACGAACAAGCGACGGGCGAAGTTGATAAATTGCGATCGAAAATATTGGATATTTTTATTTAACGAAATCAGATAATTGGAGCAAAAATGGTTGAGTCACAACGCAACGAATTGTCGGGCAAGATCGCCATAGTCACCGGTTCTTCTTCGGGCATCGGCGAAGAAATCGCACGAAGACTCAGTGATCTTGGGGCGACGGTTGTCGTGAATTCTGCCAGTTCTGTCGAAGCAGGAAAACAAGTCGCAGATTCTCTGCCCAGCGAGTCGCTATATGTTCAAGCCGACATCAGTGATCAGAAAGCAGGTCAAAGGCTGATCGATACGACACTCTTGAAATTCGGTCAGTTGGACATCTTGGTCAACAACGCCGGATGGACGACACTCGTGGCACACCCCGATTTAGATGCACTGACTGATGAGATCTTTGAGAAAACTTTTGATGTCAATGTATTTGGAACTTGGTGGTTGACGAAAGCAGCGATGCCTCACTTGAAAAAAAGCAGCGATGGCAATGTCGTCAACATCACTTCAATTGCCGGCGTCAGACCTGTGGGTAGTTCAATTGCCTATGCGATGACCAAGGCGGCACTCAACCACATGACGATTCTTTTGGCGAAATCCTGTGGTCCGGTGCGGGTTAACGCGGTTGCCCCTGGTTTGGTAGAAACTCCATGGACTCGCGACTGGCAAGCGCAGCACGAAAATGTTTCTCGTGTTGCTCCGCTCAAGCGCTCGGCGACTCCAAAAGATTGCGGTGAGGCGACGATTGCATTGATCAGAAATAAATACGCCACAGGACAGATATTCGTGGTCGATGGTGGGCTAACCCTGGTTATTTGATTGAGCCATGCGAAATCGCATCTGAAATAGTTCGCGCTAGTTAAAAAGTTCGGCGATATCCACGACGCGATTTTCTGCGATGCTCAGGTGCGCGGCCTGTCCTACTGCTACCGAATTCAATCCGTCTTGCAAAGACACTTCAGCCGATGAGCCACAGCGAATTGCCTGCTGCATCGCGAGATGTTCGAGATATGAGGCACCGGCATGAAAACCCGCAACAACACCCTTTGGCTGCTCGACAACGTACTCGTTTACGCCACTCGCGCCTTTGCTTCGCAAGCCAATTCGAACTTTTGACTCCGTAATCAGAGCCTCAACTTTTGCTAGGTTGCCGACAACCGAAATTTCTTGTTCATTCTTGGATCCCTCCGCGAACATTGAAAGATCCAACATTCCGCGAACGCCATTTTGATAATCGACGATCACAAAAGCATTATCCAAATATCCGACTTTCGCCCATCGTAGATTTCGTCCAAGTGATTGACATCTTGGCTACCCGATGCAAACACACGCTGGGCTTTCGATTGAGCAATTAATCCCATCACATCAAAGAAGTGGCAACACTTTTCAACCAGAGTGCCTCCCGTATTCACAGAGAAACGATTCCAGTTGTCGACTTTTTCAAGAAACGGAACCGGTGCTCGCGAATCGCGACCATTTGTACTTTGCCACATGTACCCGAGGCCACCTCGCCGAGCAGTCGTGCAGTTGGGGCCATATAGCGATATTCGAGTCCAACCCAAACGACTCTGCCGTCACGATGTGTCTTGTTTTCGTGTTCGATCACCGACTGACATTCGCTGACGCTCACACAAAGAGGTT
>BGOG01000027.1 GCA_003569125.1 Acidimicrobiaceae bacterium
CATCACGCGCGCGAGAACCTGCGACATAAATGCCGAACCCATCGTGAATGTCGCACTCGACAACCCACCCCATGGTGTTTGTAGCCCCAAAATATCTTGAATCACAAATGCTCCGACGGTTACCGCTGCCGACAGCGAAGCTGCCGCAACTACCTGCCCCGTAACCAACACCCCGCAATGTCCGCTTCTGCAGCGCCACCAAATTAATGTCGCGAAGACCATCGGTTTCAGCCATCAAAGTAACGTCAGACATTAAGTCTCAATTAATTAATTGTTTTTCGACAAGAAGTTTTTCGAGAAAACTCCGCAATGCGAACATCGCCCCGCGCATCGACATGCATCCAATCAAATAAGGCGATGGTTCTAAATTGTTCATAACTGCTCGAGCGTCACCAAAATTTTCGTATTTTGAAACAATTGGACGCAAGCGCTCATACATATCGGGCATGACGGTGCCGAGTTCACTTCCATAGAGATTTCCTAGTGTCTGATCATAATCTGATGAAGGGTTGCGAGTAAACAGATTTGCCTGCAAAACCGGAACAAAATAGGCGCCCGCACTAGTTGCAAAAGAATTCGCTTCACTCATCGCAGTAGCGAACTCATTTTCAGCATTAATTTTGGAGTCTTCTGATATTTGAATACCACCAACCACAAACTTGCGGAACAAAATATCTGCAATTCGTGAATATTTGCTTAGCTTCTGTAACGCATTGCCGATTTCAGGTAACTTGCCAATTAATCCAACAGGTATATCTCTTTGTGTAAACCCGATACCTGATTCATTTATTCCAATATAAAAAATTACGATATCACCCTCGTTCAAATATTAATCGTCTTCAAAACTTTCACCCGGTCAGTCGCAGTCGCTGCACTTTTGCCATAATTCTCAACGACTAAACCTGATTTCCGTTCATTGAGCAATCGCTGCAGTACTGAAGCATGAGTTAGTCGGTCTGGCACTTCAGCACAATAAGTCGTGGATCCACCAAAAATTAAAACACGATTTTTGGCCATCTCAGGTTGATCAGTTGTGGTTCGTAAGCCGCTCGAAGTGCTCGTCGTTTCGGGATAAGGCCAAGGCCTGGGCCGTCGGAACGCGAGTTGCGAAAGAGTTCGATGTATTGAAATTGCGATGATGATTGAGAACTTGTCAATAAACGAAACGGGATCTCAAGAATTAGAAACAACACACAGAAAACAACTAAATTAATTGAGACAACTTTGCGCAATTTTTGATTGCAGGCGATCAGCATAATTAGCGCTTGCCAAGCGACAATGATTATTCGTATCGGGTAGTGCACGAACGATGCACGCTCAACCGACAACAAAAGACAACTAAAAACCACGGCGATCAAGACAGCCAGTGGCGTGGATGTACGAAATTTTTGTGAAGCCGAGCGTGAAAATCAACGAACCAAAGAGAAAAAGATACAGAACCGCTCGCCGCCCGCTCAGCCCTGAAGCCCATATCGGCGACATCGCAAAGAATGATGAAAACAATGCGACTAAAACGCTTTTAGATATATCATTTCGGTCGAAATTAACTTCTCTGTCAGCGACCACGCCGAACAGTATAGAACACGACTACAAAAATATATTTATAGTTCATGAAAGCGAACAAGAATAAGTTGTGTCGAAGAGGGGACTTGAACCCCTACGCCCTTACGAGCGCCAGCCCCTTAAGCTGGTGCGTCTGCCAATTTCGCCACTCCGACGTGGAATAAAAATCTATCCGAACAATTGCTTAAACTAGTGACTAAGTCAGTAACAAACCCAACGCAACAACGGTAACAATCCAAGTAAGAGCGAAGACCGCGGTGATTCGGTTGAGATTTCGCTCAGCGGCCGCCGAACCAAGGGCTGCCCCACCTCCGCCTCCGAACATGTCTGACAAACCGCCACCTTGACCACTGTGCAACAAAACGCCCACGATCATTGAAAGCATCGCCACCACATTGATAACAACCGTGATGTAGGTAACTATATTTCGCATGACAAAATTCTACCTTTATGACTCAGGGAAATGGCACGCCGACATCTGCCCTGTCGAACGTAATTGAAGCACCGGCTCTTCTTGAGCACAGACGTCTTGGGCTTTCCAACATCGCGTGCGAAAACGGCAGCCCGATGGCGGATTCACTGGCGACGGCACGTCGCCCTCGAGCATGATTCGATTTCTCTTCCGCTCAGTTTTCGGGTCGGGCAATGGCACAGCCGATAACAACGCCTTCGTATACGGATGAGTCGGATGCGAATAGACCGATTCTTGTTCACCGATCTCGACGATTTTTCCGAGATACATCACCGCAACTCGATCAGCGATGTGACGCACGACAGATAAATCGTGGGCGATGAAGATATAGCTCATACCAAGACGCGCTTGTAAATCTTCGAAGAGATTCACGACGCCTGCTTGAATGCTTACGTCCAATGCCGAGACCGGTTCGTCTAAAATTATGAGGGCAGGGTTCAATGCCAAGGCTCGCGCGACACCGATTCTTTGACGTTGCCCACCAGAAAACTCATGTGGAAACCGCTGCGAGTGATCTGCTGAAAGACCCACTAGTTCTAATAGTTCGACAACCTTGTCGCTGTGATCGCCAGGTACGCGCTGAACAACCAGAGGCTCAGCAATTGACGAGCCGACTGTCATTTTCGGATCAAGAGACGAAAATGGATCTTGAAACACGATTTGCATTTTTCGTCGCAATGCTCGCATCTCTTCAAAGTTCAATGAGCCGAGATCTTGACCTTCAAATACGACGCTGCCAGAGGTTGGCTCAATCAAGCGCAGAATACAACGACCAACGGTTGTTTTGCCAGAACCAGACTCGCCCACCAAACCCAGTGTCTGACCCTTGGCAACCGACAGCGAAACATTGGTGACGGCTTGCACGATTCGCTTTTTGCGGCGTGATCCGTTTTTCGCTCGTAGATCAAAGTTCTTCACGAGGTTTGTAACTTGCAAAAGTTGCTCGGTCATTTGAGAACTTCTGCTTTCGGTAACTCGTTCGCTCGAACACACGCCGTCTGTAAATCGCCGAGAGATTTGAGCTCGGGCAAATCGCCCTTGCATATTTCGGCTGCAAACTCGCACCGCGGATGAAAAGCACAACCGCTTGGTGGATTGAGCATATTCGGCGGAAATCCCATGATCGGTGTCAATCGTTGTTTGCCCGTGCGCGGAAGCGACGCCAACAGGCCGCGCGTGTATGGGTGACTCGGATGGTCGTACAAACTATCGATCGTGCCTTGCTCGACGTTTCGCCCCGCATACATCACATTCACACGATCAGCAACGCGCGCGATGACACCCAAATCGTGGGTGATCAAAACTACGGCGGTGCCGAAACGCTCTTGAACTCGCTCGATCACTTCGAGAATCTGTGCTTGCACCGTCACGTCTAGTGCCGTCGTCGGCTCGTCGGCAATCAAAACTTTGGGATTATTCGCGATGGCGATTGCAATAACTACGCGCTGGCGCATACCACCCGAAAATTCGTGTGGAAACTGGCGAGCCCGATCACCAGCCTGCGGAATACCAACGATCTCCAACAATTCGATCGCACGTTTTTCAGCGTCGTGCCTGTTCAAATCTTGGTGCGAGCGCAACATTTCTGAAATCTGATCACCAATGCGATGCACCGGGTTTAACGCCGACAGTGGGTCTTGAAAAATCATCGACAGCAGTCGACCACGGACCGATCGCATCTGCTTCGCCGATGCACCTATCAGTTGCTCACCGGCCAACAAGACCGAACCTGAGACTCTGGCTCGAGTCGGCAATAATCCCATGGATGCCAAAAAAGTCACTGACTTTCCCGAGCCTGATTCTCCAACTACCCCGAGCATTTCTCCCGCTTGAACATCAAGATCAACACCACGAACCGCTTCGAGCGGGCCCGATGGAGTTTCAAAAGTAACATGTAAATCTCGTATCGCGAGAACTACATCAGCCATCACACACCCCGATCGAGTCGTGGATCAGTCGCATCACGTAGAGCATCACCAATAAAATTGATACTCAACGCGATGATGATCAACATCAAGCACGGGAAGACGGCCAACCACCAATAACCGGTTTGTACGGCACCCTTTGCCGCACCGACCAAAATACCGAGCGAAGTTGCGCCGTCGCCTGCTTGCGGACCATAGCCAAAAAAAGCCAAGGTAGATTCACCGATGATCGCCCCGACCACCGAGAATGTCAGCGCGACCATAATCGGTCCAACGGAGTTCGGCAAAAGATGCCGTGAAATTATGTATCTTCGCGATGCGCCGACTGCCTAGCCGCCTCAATGAACTCGCGTTCTTTCAACGAAAGCACCTGGCCGCGAACTATGCGCGCCACACCCATCCAACCAAAAATGCCGAACAATACGATTATGAATCGTACGGAATTCATCTCACCCGTGACCGGCTTGAGCCACGGTAAAGCGCCGAGCACATTACGCACCACAAGTAAAGTCACAAGAAATGGAAATGCAGAAACAAATCTGTTACTCGCATCATGATGTCGTCGAATTTTCCGCCCCGAAAACCTGAAACAGCGCCCACTAATGCACCGAGCGTCACCGAGATAAATGCGCTGGCTAAACCGATCAAGAGTGAAACGCGCACTCCGTAAATCAATCTGCTGTATAAATCTCGACCGATATCGTCCGTGCCCAACCATGCATTTGCACGCGGGGCTAAAAATGAGTTGGGTGGTTCTTGAACCGATTGATTTACGCCGTATCGAGCCGTCAATGGCGCAAATATAACGAACAAAGCAAGAACACCAATGACCACGCAACTAACAACGGCTGCTTTGTGCGAGACGAAACGTCGCAATGCCATTTGGCGAGGCGAAAGCGGGCTGATTGATTTATTCAAGACGAATCCTTGGATCAAGCCATGCATAAGAGATATCGGCGATCAAATTAAATAATAGAACCGATGCGACGATTACTACCATCCACGGCATCAACAATGGAAAATCGCCTTCACCAAATGATTTTAGAAATATAGCCCCATACCGGGATAAGAAAAAATATTTTCGGTAATAATCAGACCCCGACGATTGAACCAAAATCCAACGCCGCAATCGTTACCACTGGTATCAACGCATTGCGCATACCGTGCTTGATGAGCACACGCATTTCACTGATACCTTTTGATCTCGCGGTTCGCATGTAATCAGAATTAAGCACATCCAATAATGAACTGCGCATGTATCGGCTGTAGGTCGCAATAATTTGAATCGCAACGACAAGAGTCGGTAATGCCATGAACTTCAACATCAAAAACAAATCAAAACCACTGTGTCCCGCAGGGTAAACACCAGATGTCGGAAACAAACTTTCACCAAACCATCGTTGCCAATAGACCGCAAACAACAACTGAAACATGATTGCGCTGATAAAAGGCGGAATCGAAATGCCGACGAAGGCGCTCGTATTGATAAAAACGTCGCGTTTGCCACCCGGACGCAAAGCCGCAAGCACACCCGCAATTAGGCCGAATACAATTCCCACAACCGTTGCAGCGGAACCCAGTCTTAAAGTATTCGCCATTGCGTCTTTGAGCGCCGGCCAGACCTCGCGACTGCCCTTGATGCTGCGCGGCCATTCTCCTGTCAAGAAGTTTTTCAACCAGCGAAAATAACCCAGAACATAATTCGGGTCCAAACCATTGACGTCGATATATTGTTGAATTTTCTCTCGCGTGGCGCGAGGGTTCGCTCGCTTGAAACTCTCAACCGGGTTCGTACCTATACGAAGCGCCAAATAAACGAGAAATGTTACAAGTAAAAGAGTCGGTATTGACCATGCGAGCCGACGAAGTGCGTAACGAAGCATCACCTAGCCTCTCATAAATTCAAGAACAGACAAACTCAACTGGCACATGCTACAAAAAGTAAGGTGCGTCGACCGACGTTTGCCGAATCGACGCACCCACTTTTGAACTACTCAGTTTCGAGCGATTAGCTCTTAACTTCAACCTTTGCTTCACCAGCAAGCAAGTTGGTTACTGCGTACTTACCATCATTGGTAGTTGCGTAGGCACCTGGCAATACTTGGAAAGCAGTCGTCCAAACCATCCACGAAGAGTTTGCACACTCGGTGATTGGGTTGAGACACTCTGGCCATTGCTCGGCACCGAAGACGATTTGTCCGTCGCCATCGAGGTCTTGCCAGAGGTGAATGTTATTGAACGCCGCATAGTTGTTCAGTTCCGCGTTCCATGGACCGCCGACCTTGTCTGTGCGGGCGAAACCCGACTTTGGAAACTGCATCAAAGGCAACATCACATGATCTTTTGCCATAAGCACAAGAACCTGCTTGATCTTGTCTGCACGAGTCATCGCATCAGCATCGACATCGGCTGCATACATCAAGTCTGAAGCCTCCGTGTTGCACCAACCCTGACTGTTCTGACCAATATTCTTGTTGGCCTCAGTTGGGATCAAGTCACATGCGAAGGAGCCAGTGAGATAAGCAGGGTCTGGTGGTGCTGTACTGATGTACATCGCCATGTCAAAGTCCATGCCAGGCAAACGCTTTTGGAAGTAACAAGCAGCATCGCAGTTGTCGGCGCGCACTTTGAAACCTGCTGCGTTAAGCAACGGAATCAAATAGGCCTGTGTACTTTCACGACGTGTGTTGCCCGTGTTGATGATCCAACGAACGTCTGGAACTTTGCCACTCGGGTCAACCCAATAGCCATCTGCGCCTTTTGTCCAACCCTTTTCGGTCAATAATGCATCTGCGGCTGCTGGGTCATAGCTGTTGGCGAACTCATCGCCATTGCAGTATTGACCAGGCACCATCGGACCGCACTGAAGCAAATCTTTACCACCGAGTGGAATGTAGATCTGCTTGAACAACGCATCACGATCTATCGACATCGAAAATGCCGCGCGGAAGTTTGGATCTGCGAAAGGTCCACACTTCTGTTGGAAGTAGAAACCTTCGTAATCGCCGCCGTAATCAAGATTGGTTTGAATGTTGTCTTGCTTCACCGCTTCTTCGATACCCGCAAAGAATTGTGGGTAGATGAAGTCAACTTCACCAGCCTTGATTGCTGCAATCTCGGTATCGCTATCGGCTTTTGGAACCATGACGAATTTCTTGGTAACAGCCTTATCGGTGCCCCAATATTTGTCGTTTGGCTCGAACACGACTTGATCTGGGCTCCAAGACTTAATCTTGTACGGACGACCCGAGAACGGAATGTTGTCTGCGAAATCCGCCGAAACATCCTTCGTGTTTTTCACAGCCGCTGCCTTGATGATTCCACCGAACAATCCACGCCAAGGTGCGTAAACAGACTTTAGGGTCACGACAACCTGCTTGTCACTTGCTCCTGCTTCTACCGCAGTCACTTGGTCGTAGCCAGACGTCGAGATCGATGCTGGTGTGTTCAATGACGCTTCCCATGTTGCTTTGAAGTCGGCTGCCGTTATTGGCGAACCGTCGTCCCAAACCGCTGCCGGGTTGATGTCATAAGTAATCGTCATGCCACCAACGGTTGCTGGCTTTACGTAGTCATAGCTCACCGCTGCACAGTCATCCAAGCTTGTTGGATAACTCGCAGGTTCGGCTGGCGTTTCTTCAGTTGCTGCATCATCGCTACCGCCACATGCTGCGCCAATTAAGGACACAGTAATTAATGCGATTGCGAGACGAACTACTTTTGTAGTTTTTCTCATTCTCCGACCTCCCCGTCGAATTAGGTCGAGACCGGATGGCCTCGTGACTGACTTCACACTATCGCGAGACGGATAAACCCGAAAATTCAGTCTTGGCGCAACCGGTATTGGCAAATGCGCGCGAACTCTGCCGAATCAAGGCTTGCGCCACCCACTAAAACACCGTCGATATCGGGCTGAGACATAATTTCTGAAATGTTGCTGGCCTTGACACTTCCGCCATATTGCAATCTGATCGCACTGGCAGCTAATGGCGACGAAATCTTGGCTACTTCTTCACGAATCGAACTGATCACCCGTTGAGCGTCTTCGGCAGTTGCGGTTTTACCCGTTCCGATTGCCCATATCGGCTCGTAAGCAATGACCATTGAGCGGACATGCTCGACCGAACGTTTTGCCAGCGCCGCGCGCACTTGACCCAAAACTTTTTCATGGGTACGACCAGCCTCACGATCACTGAGAGTTTCACCGACACACAAAATTGGTGTCATACCGTGCTTTTGCACGGCGATAAGTTTTTGCGCGACGAGTTCATCGGTCTCTGCGAAAATCTGTCTTCGCTCACTGTGACCGACGATTACATATTTCACGTTCAGCTTTGCCAAGAATTGCGCCGAGACTTCCCCGGTGAAGGCTCCTGAATCGGATTCATGACAATGTTGGGCTCCGAGGATAAAACGAAGATCATCCGCATCGATCAATGTTTGCGAACTTCGCAAATCGGTAAAAGGTGGATGAATGGTGACGTCGACTGCGACGAAATCTTCTTTGGTCAAAAGATAGGCAAGTTTTTGAATCGACTGAATCGCTTCAAAGTGATTGTGGTTCATCTTCCAGTTGCCGCTGATGATCGGTTTTCGGGTCTCAGTTGACATTTGGTGCTCCTCGCAACGCGCTTAATCCTGGCAAGTCGCCGAGTTCAAGAAACTCTAATGATGCGCCACCACCAGTTGACACATGATCGACATCTTTTTCGTAACCAAACTGTGCCAACGCCGCTGCTGAGTCACCACCACCAACCACCGTGAACGCCTTGAGTCTCAGACATTGCCTGGGCAACCGTGCGAGTGCCCGCGGCGAAGCGATCATCTTCGAACATTCCCATTGGACCGTTCCAAAATACGCTGCGCGCTCCCATGATTATGTCGGCGAAGGCGGCCGCACTTCCTGGACCGATATCAAGCCCCTTTGCGCCGTCTGGCAGACGAACACCAAATGTCGCGAAATTACCATCCTTGTCGACGCCGACTATGTCTTCAGGTAAATGAATCTGAACTTTTGATTGCAGCAACTGTTTGCAAAACGATATTTGATCGGCCTCACACAGCGAATCACCGATCGGCAACGATTTTGCTGCCAAAAATGTAAAGCACATACCACCACCGATCACGAACGAGTCGACCACATTTGACAATGCTTCGATCACACCGATTTTGTCACTGATCTTCGCGCCACCCAATACGGCGACAAGCGGTCGCTTCGGCTGATTGCGCAACTCACTCAACACCTCAACTTCGCGCTGCAACAGTCGACCAGCCGCGGAAGGCAATGTTTTGGGTGGACCAACAATTGATGCATGCGATCTATGTGCCGCGCCAAAAGCATCATTGACATAAAGGTCGACTCCGTCAACGAGTTCTCTAACAAAATCTTGATCGTTAGTTTCTTCACCAGCATTAAAGCGCAGATTTTCTAGCAACTCAACACCGGGCGCGAATTCTGTCAGCCGTTTTCGAATCGGATCCATCGAATATTTGCGATTCGGTGTGCCCTTAGGCCGCCCCAAATGACTCGCGCAAACGACCTTGGCGCCACGCTCAATTAGCCAGTTGATGGTTGGCAGTGCCGCGCGAATTCGAAAATCGTCGACAATTATTCGAGCATCATCCGGACCAGACATGGGCACATTGAAATCGGTGCGCACGAGCACGGTCTTGCCCCGCACATCACCCAGATCCTCAAGTTGCGGAACCATCTATTTCTTCAGCGCTGCCCCGATATACGAAGTGATATCTACAAGACGATTTGAGTAGCCCCATTCGTTGTCGTACCAGCCGAGAACTTTGACGAGCGAACCCATGCTCATCGTTAGATCGCTATCGAACACACAACTATGAGGATTCGTCACGACATCGCTTGACACGATCGGATCAACGCAATACTCAAGAATGTTCTTCAGGGGTCCAGATGCTGCAGCCTTAAATGCCGCGTTGATTTCGGCGACCGTGGCAGGTTTTTTTAAATTGGCGACGAGATCTGTTATCGACCCCGTTGGCACTGGTACGCGAAGTGATGTGCCGTCGAGTTTACCTTTCATTGACTGCATCACGAGACTTGTCGCACGGGCAGCACCTGTGCTGGTTGGAATGATATTTATCGCGGCCGCTCTGGCTCTTCGCAGATCACTATGTGGACCATCAACAATTGATTGATCACCCGTGTACGCATGAATCGTCGTCATCAGACCGTTCTCGATCCCGAAAGCATCATCCAATACTTTGATCATCGGAACAAAACAGTTCGTCGTGCAACTCGCGTTTGAAACAACTTTGTGATTCTTGGGATCAAAATCTTGATGATTGACGCCAAAAACAAATGTCGCATCTGCATTGGTTGCAGGTGCCGAAACAACCACGCATTTCGCGCCTGCTTCTAAATGCGCGGCAGCCTTGTCACGATCGGTGAAGAATCCCGTTGATTCGATAACCAGATCAACTCCGAGTTCGCCCCAACCCAACTCTTTTGGGTCGCGTTTTGACAAAACTTTCAATAATTTACCGTCGATGCTGATGCCGTCATCAGTGGCACTGATCGCATTTGGCAAAACGCCCAACACCGAGTCGTATTTAAGAAGATGCGCCATCGTCTTAAGCGAACCCAGATCGTTGACTGCAACGATTTCGATATCTGCACCTGATTGCTTGATCGCACGATAGAAATTTCTGCCGATACGACCAAAACCGTTGACTCCAACTCTGATTGTCATGCCTAAACCTTAGTGCCCCGAGTCGTCTCGAAGAATGTCACGATGAGTTACTCGGGGTTGTTGGCCATTTTCGGTCAACCAATCGCTGATCTGCTCGGCAATCACCACTGAACGATGGTGGCCTCCCGTGCATCCAATCGCGATCGTCAAATAACTTTTTCCTTCGGCTTTGTACGCGGGCAACAAGACTCTGAGCATGTTGAACAACACTGCAAGAAACTTGTGCGAAAGTTCTTGGGACATGACGTAGTCGACCACTGCTGCATCTCGACCAGTCAACGGACGAAGCTTTTCATCCCAATGTGGGTTTGGCAAAAAGCGCACGTCAAAAACGAGATCAACATCGGTCGGCAAGCCGTGCTTATATCCGAATGAAACTACCGAGACTTGCATCGTGTCGACTTGTTGGTCGCCCGAAAACAACTCGCCGATTTTCGTTTTCAGTTGATGCACGGTCAAATTCGAAGTGTCAATCACCAAATCTGCTTCGCCCTTTACCGGCTCAAGCATCACTCGTTCTTGGGCAATCGCCTGTTCAACGCCTAAGTTTTCGTTTGCCAGAGGATGTTTTCGCCGCGTCGCCCCATAACGCTTGACGAGTTCGGCAGTGGTCGCATCTAGATAAAGCAGTCGAATCTTGTGTGTGCCTTTGCGTAAATTTTTTAGAACTTCGACGACTCCGAGTTGAGCGGTAGGCGTACCGACAACAAGAGCAAGTTTTGAAAGTTTTGATCCGACCGAGGCGATCTCAACGACCTTGTCAATTAGTTCGGTCGGCATATTGTCGACGACGAACCAACCCAAATCTTCAAGGTCATCGGCTGCTAGCGATCGACCCGCTCCTGATAGTCCTGCGATCAACAATATGTCAGCCACTGCTTGAGAGACTATCTAAGATGAACCTCTGAAGTCATGGATGGAAGCGTTGATACACGGCTTTGGCGACAGATTCAGGTAACCAACTCAACAGTGCGAGATCTTCTAGAGATGCTTGCTTGACAGCGGTCACGCTTCCCATTGCCTTGATAAGTTTCGCCGCGCGCGCGGCACCAAGACCAGCAATACCGTCGAGCGAACTTGTGATCATTGCCTTACCGCGTAGCTCACGGTGAAATCTGTTGGCGAAACGATGCGCTTCATCGCGAATAACCTGCAACATAAACAGTGCATCGCTACCACGAGGTACCTCGACGGGTTCTGAACTACCAGGAATGAACACCTCTTCAAACCGCTTGGCAAGTGATGCAACTGGAATCTCATTTTCAAGCCCAATTCGCGAACGACTTGTTCGGCAACACCGAGTTGACCTTTGCCGCCGTCGACCAAAAGCAGTTGCGGTGCGTATGAGAACTTTCCCGGACGCTCGCCACGTTCGTTGACGGGCTGATCACGCTCGGCGATATAGGCGCTGAGTCTTCTTGTAAGCACTTCGCGCATTGCCGCGTAGTCATCGTTGCCTGGAACATCTTTGATTTTGAAACGACGATATTCGCGCTTCATCGGCAGACCATCTTCTAAAACCACCATCGAGCCGACATAATTTGTGCCCTGCAAATGTGCCATGTCGTAGCATTCGATACGCAACGGCACCTCGGGTAGATTCAACAGATCTTGCAACTCTGTGAGTGCCCGTGATCGTGCGGTGTGATCTGAAGCCCGTCGCATTCGATGCCGATCTAATTCTTGGCGGGCATTTTTCGTAACTAGCTCATGAAGTTCGCGTTTATCGCCGCGTTGAGGCACGCGAATTTCGACCAATGATGTTCGTAATGTGCTCAACCATTGCTCGAGGATATTTACCTCTTCGGGCTCAACGGGCACAATCACCATCTTCGGGATACCGAGTATCGGCGACTCGTCATAAAGTCGCTCGATGATTCTGCTCGACAACCCCGCACTGGTGACTTCTTCGACTTTGTCCACGACGAAACCTTTTCGGCCCACGACACGACCCTTGCGCACATAGAAAACTTGAACCGCGGCCTCAAACTCGTCTTCGGCGACGCCGATCACATCCAAATCTTCATCGCGTTCACCGACCATCTGTTGTCGTTCGAGAGCCAAATTAATCGCCTCTCGTTGGTCACGCAACCTTGCGGCTTTCTCAAACTCTTGGTTTTTTGATGCGGTTGCCATCTCGGCTTCTAAGCGCGAACAAACTTCATCGCTCTCACCATCCATTACATCCAAAAAATCTCTTACATGTGATGCATACTTCTCGGCGGTGACGCTCCCGACACACGGACCACTGCATTTCTCGATATGAAAAAGTAGACAAGGTCGACCTAGACGCTCGTGCTGTTTGAAGGTCGCAGGTGAGCAAGTGCGAACTGGAAACGATCGCAACAGTAGATCGAGTGTTTCGTGAATCGCCCATGGGTGTGGATACGGACCGAAGTAACGCGTGCCCTTTCGCTTTCGGCCTCTCATCACCAATGCCCTCGGCCACTGCTCGTCGATAGTTACCGCCAAAAACGGGTAACTCTTGTCGTCGCGCAACCGAATATTGAAGCGCGGTGCGTAGCGATTGATCAAACTGTGCTCAAGAATCAATGCTTCAATTTCGTTTCGAACTTCGATCCATTCGACGCTGACGGCGGTCGTCACCATATTTAGGGTGCGAGGATGCATTGTGTCCGGACTGACGAAATAACTGTTGACGCGAGCACGCAAATTATTTGCTTTGCCGACATAAATCACCCGACCATGCACATCCTTGAATTGATAAGAGCCGGGCTTATCTGGGATGACTCCGCTCGGGCGTTGCATTTCGTTGCCAAACCTATTTCTTTTTTGAAACTGTTTTGTTCGTCTTTGCAACTTTCGATGTCTTAGTAGCCTTCACGCCTTTGGCTACTGATTTTTTAGGGGTGACAGTCACGTCGAGCATTTTCGATAAATATCTGCCCGTATGCGACGCTTCAATGGTTGCCACGACCTCGGGTGAGCCCTCCGCGACGACCGTGCCGCCGCCATTGCCGCCCTCGGGACCGAGATCAATAACCCAGTCGGCAGTCTTGATCACATCTAAATTGTGTTCAATCACCAAGACGGTGTTTCCTTGGTCGACCAGACGCGCAAGAACGATCAACAATCTGCGGACATCTTCAAAATGCAAACCAGTTGTCGGTTCGTCGAGTAAATAAATCGTGTGCCCGGTGCTTCGTTTTGAAAGTTCGCTGGCGAGTTTGACACGTTGTGCTTCGCCGCCCGAGAGAGTTGGCGCAGATTGACCCAGCCGTACATATCCGAGGCCGACGTCGACAAAAGTTTGCATATGACGCGAAATCCTTGGCTGATTTGTAAAAAAATCGACCGCATCAGAAACTGGCATATCCAAAATGTCGGCCACGTTCTTGCCTTTAAAAGTGATGTCGAGGGTGTCGCGGTTGTATCTCGCACCTTTGCAAACCTCACACGGCACAAACACGTCAGGCAAGAAGTGCATCTCGATTTTGATCGTGCCATCACCGCTGCACGCCTCGCATCTTCCGCCAGGAACATTGAAACTAAATCGCCCTGGCATGTATCCGCGCACTTTCGCTTCTGGCGTCGACGCGAATAATTTTCGGATGTCATCAAACACGCCCGTGTAAGTCGCTGGGTTCGATCTCGGTGTGCGACCGATTGGTGACTGATCCATGTCGATGACTTTGTCAAGATGCTGAATGCCGTCTACACCTGTGTGCCGTCCTGGAGCGTCCTTTGATTTATAGATCTTCTGCATCAACGAAGGCAACAAAATATCTCTGATCAAAGTGCTCTTGCCGCTACCTGAAACGCCGGTCACGGCGACGAAACATCCAAGAGGTATCTTGACATTCAGATTTTTAAGGTTATGTTCGCGGGCTCCCCTGATCGTTAGAAATTCTTTGTTGGGTTGGCGACGCATCGCGGGTATCTCGACACGCCGTGCACCCACGAGATACTGGCCCGTAATCGATTCTTTGACTTTCAACACCCCGTTAACGGGACCGCTGTAAACAACCTGACCACCATGTTCGCCCGCACCTGGACCAATATCAACCAACCAATCGCAAGATCGAATCGTGTCTTCGTCGTGTTCAACGACGATCACGGTGTTGCCTAAATCTCTGAGCCGTTGAAGTGTTTCGATCAGCCGGTGATTGTCGCGCTGATGCAGACCAATACTTGGTTCGTCCAAAACATAAAGCGTGCCGACCAAGCCCGAACCAATTTGACTTGCCAAGCGAATTCGCTGTGCTTCACCACCAGCCAAAGTTGCTGCCGCACGAGACAATGTCAAATAGTCGAGCCCGACATCAAGAAGAAACCCGAGTCGAGCATTTATTTCTTTCGTGATTCGCTCGGCGATCATCGCGTCACGATCTGATAGTTCAAAATTCGCCAAGAACTTCGCCGATTCACCGATTGACATGCCGCAAACTTCTGAAATGTGTTTGCCATCAACAAGCACCGCCAGTGACGATGGCTTGAGGCGAGCGCCTTTACATTTCGGACACGGCACCTCGCGCATGTAACTCTCAAATTGTTCGCGCGCAGAATCACTCTCAGAACTCTCATGGCGGCGCTTTATCCACGGGATAACACCTTCATATGACGTGCTGTATTCGCGAGTTCGACCGTATCGATTGCGATATTTGATCATCATGTTGTCGTCGACGCCATTCATCACGATTTTTTGTGTTTTGGCCGAGAGTTTTGACCAACTCTTGTCTAGGTCGATTTCAAAACGGTCCGCGACCGCCTCGAGCATCCGCGTGAAATATTGCGTGTGAGCCGACCTCCAAGGCGCTATCGCACCCTCGCTGATGCTCAAATTCGGATCCGGCACGACGAGTTCAACGTCAACTTCGTATTTAGTGCCGAGGCCCAGACATGTCTCGCAGGCACCGAATGGGGAGTTGAAAGAGAAATTTCTCGGAGCCAATTCTTCGAAACTCGTTCCGCATTTGGGACAAGCCAGATGTTGGCTAACAGTGATCGGCTCGCCACCCTCTACTAATTCAATTTCAGCGACGCCATCGGCCAATCGCAGAGCAGTTTCTAGTGAGTCGGTGAGTCTGCGAACGATTCCGTCTTTGCGAACAAGACGATCGACGATGATATCTATTCGATGCTGCTCGTATTTTGCCAGTCGTTTGTCTTTTTGAGAAATTCACTTATTTCGACGACTTCGCCGTCGACTCTCGCTCGCGAAAAGCCTTGAGCCGCAAGTTCTTGTAGCAGTGTGTCGTATTCACCCTTGCGACCGCGCACAACCGGCGCCAGAACTTGAAACCTTGTGCCCTCCGGAAACTTTAAAATACGATCAACTATTTGTTGGGGCGTCTGCCGCGAAAGTCGCGTCATATCTTTCGGGCAATGCTGCACACCGATGCGCGCGTATAGCAATCTCAGATAGTCATAGACCTCGGTAATTGTGCCGACGGTTGATCTCGGGTTGCGCGACGATGATTTTTGGTCTATTGAAATTGCCGGCGACAAACCATCGATCAGATCAACATCGGGCTTATCCATCTGACCCAGAAACTGTCGGGCATACGAACTCAAAGATTCAACATAGCGTCTCTGACCCTCGGCATAAATAGTGTCGAACGCCAAACTTGACTTACCCGATCCCGACAACCCGGTGAGCACGATCAATTTGTCGCGTGGCAATTCGACATTTATGTTCTTTAAATTGTGCTCGCGTGCCCCGCGCACGACTATCTGATTTGCCATCACAGGCAGGCTACAAACTGTTAGTGCGCATCTCGTAACTCACGCTTCAATTCTTTGACTTCGTCTCGCAGGCGGGCCGCATATTCAAATTTCAACTCTTCGGCGGCCTGATTCATTTCTTCTTCTAGTGTGGCGATAAGACGGGCCAATTCGCCATGCGGCAAAGCCCTCAATTCGCGCATCACCTTGTCGCGTTCGTGATCTTTGCGCTTTCCCTTGCCAGGATAAGGCGCCCCGTTGGCGGCGCCAGACGCGGGGCGAAGAACAGACAAGATGTCGCCGATCGCCTTGCGCACCGTTTGTGGATTAATCCCGTGTTTGAGATTGTAAGCGATCTGTAACTCGCGCCGTCGCGCCGTCTCTGAAATAGCGAAATCCATCGCCGGGGTTCGATTATCGGCATACATAATCACTTGACCGTCGACGTTTCGCGCGGCGCGACCGATCATCTGAATCAACGAAGTTTGACTGCGCAAAAAACCTTGCTTATCGGCGTCCAAGATTGCCACAAGTGAAACCTCTGGCAAATCGAGACCCTCTCGCAACAGATTTATTCCGACGAGTACATCGAATTCGCCGAGTCTCAACGCACGCAAGATTTCAATTCTTTCGATGGTGTCGATGTTCGAGTGCAAGTATCGAACACGCAGACCTTGCTCGATCAAATATTCGGAGAGATCTTCGGACATTTTTTTGGTCAGCGTCGTGACCAGCGTGCGATCGCCTTGCTCTGTCTTAGATTTGATCATCTCAATAAGATCATCAATCTGACCGATGGTTGGTCGCACCATGACCTCGGGGTCAATCAAACCTGTTGGTCGAACGATCTGTTCAACTATCTGATCGCTCAGCGCAAGTTCAAATTTGGCGGGTGTCGCGGAGAGAAAAATACATTGATTTAATCTCTCCATTGTTTCTTCGAATTGCAGCGGTCGGTTATCCATCGCCGACGGCAATCTAAAACCGTGCTCAACCAAGGTTTGCTTTCTACTGCGGTCACCCGCAAACTGGCCGTGAAGCTGTGGAATCGCGACATGGCTCTCATCGACCACCAGCAAATAATCTTTTGGAAAATAATCCAGCAATGTAAACGGTGGCTCACCCGGGCTTCGTCCATCAATGTGCATGGAGTAGTTCTCGATGCCATTGCAATAACCGACCTCTTTCATCATCTCAAGATCGAACATCGTGCGCATTCTTATGCGCTGGGCTTCGAGTAATTTTCCTTCGGCTTCAAAAATCTTCAAACGATCAGCGAGCTCAATTTCAATTTTTGCCATCGCTACACGCATTCGCTCTTCACCAGCGACATAGTGAGTCGCAGGAAAAACGACCACCTCGGTCAAGTCACGCAAAGACTCACCGGTTACCGGGTCGATCACACTGATCCGTTCGACCGTGTCTCCAAACATTTCAAATCGCGTTACTGTTTCTTCGTACGCTGGATGAACTTCAATCGTGTCTCCCCGCACGCGAAAATTTCCTCTGCCCAGTGTCAAATCATTGCGGTCATACTGCAAACCAACGAGTCTCGCCAAAATACTTCGTTGGTCATAATCGACCCCAACGTGAAGCTCGAGCAGATTGCCACGGTATTCGCCAGGGTCACCCATGCCATAGATACAACTGACAGACGCCACGACGATAGTGTCGCGACGAGTCAGCAGCGCAGCAGTAGCCGAGTGTCGCAGTCTGTCAATTTCATCATTGATTGAAGAATCTTTTTCGATAAATGTGTCGCTCGACGCGATGTATGCCTCGGGTTGGTAATAGTCGTAGTAACTGACGAAGTACTCGACGCGATTGTTTGGGAAGAACTCGCGCATTTCTTGCGCCAGCTGAGCCGCCAAAGACTTATTGGGTGCCAATATCAGGGTCGGCCGTTGAACTTTTTCAATCGTCCACGCAATCGTCGCCGATTTTCCTGAACCAGTGATGCCCAAAAGAGTTTGAAAACGATCCCCTCGCTCGACACCCGCGGCTAGTTTAGCTATCGCTTCGGGTTGGTCGCCAGCAGGAGTAAACGGCGACTCAACGATAAATTTTTTATCGGTCATTTGAGAGATTTGATCCACGACCATGCGATATCAACTTGATTTGCGAGCGCTCCACGGTCGCCAGAGTTATCGATCACATGATCAGCGATCGCCAGTCGCTGCTCACGAGATGATTGCCTAGAAACTCGCGCCTTGGCGTCGTCAATCGACATGTTTCGCTGTTCAACAATACGCTTGACTGCGACATCGGGGTCGAGATCTACAACTAAGACGCCGTCTAATCCTTCTCGTGGGTTTTCTACTAGAAGTGGAATATCCAACACGACTACTTCGTGGTCTCTTGGTAACTCTTGACCCGCTCGTTCATAACACGACGGACGACTGGATGAATTAAGAGATTGAGTTTCTTTAGCAACTCAGCATCTTTAAAAACCTCATTGGCGACCGCGGCGCGATCTAAAGATCCGTCTGATGCGACTACCTTGTCGCCCAACATTTGACCATACGCACGAAAATCTCTTGACCAGGTTGTTGCAACTCGCGAACAATCAAATCTGCGTCAACGATTACGGCACCGCGTTTTTGCAACAGGCGCGAAACCTCGGATTTTCCACAACCGATACCGCCGGTAAGTCCAATGAGAATCATTTGAGTCTCACCGTATCCAAATCAATTTGATTGGCGCTAATTAAAGAGCCCGCGCTCGACGATTTGACTGCGTTTGTTTATTGCGGTGTGTCTGACGCGGGTGACTCAACAGATTCGGCT
>BGOG01000028.1 GCA_003569125.1 Acidimicrobiaceae bacterium
AAAGACCGCCAGATTATCTGTGATCACGACGGGCTCGTCACTAAACGATTTAGACGTCAACCGATCAAGAGTTTTAATCGCGATGAAATATCCGACTCGATTCCGAGTCTTGAGAGTTATTCGCACAATGCGGCGACGAAATCAAACTACTCGATAGATGTCTGTGACGAAGTCTTCAATCGACTTGATTTATGATTTGATTTCAAGTGTTGGTGAAGAATTTTTCAAAAAAGTTTGGCTCTGTAGTCCGAATTATTCGGCGCTTTGCAATTGGCATGAAAGGTATCCCCAATTGCAACTGGTCAATTCGATTCGGTTGGCTAAGATTTCAGAAGGTCCAGAGCGCCGTTGTGCGAACCTCGCACAAAATGGCATTGTTGCCTTGAATATGCATCACAACGACTGGAATGGTGGCCTGGTTGCTTTGGCGCATCGATTTGAATTGGCGGGCCTTCAGTTGGACATTCAAACATGTCGAGTGTGTTATGCAACGCCTTTCGGATGGGAGTCGACGCGGTGGTTCAGCGACTGGACGGATCGAATGGTGGATGCCTACAAATTGAGTTCGGCGCTTAGTCGATCTCTAAAGAATTTTCCAAGAGTTCATCGGCCAAATCAAAAACGAATGCCTGGACCGATGATCAAATTTTTTTGATCGGACCGAACATACGACTGTCGAATGATTGCGGGCGATTATCGCCCATCAAAAAAATTTCATCCGATTCGATCTTCGTCGCTTCCATATCTACGGTGCTGCAACGGTCAGCCGGATCCGTCATTTCGGTGTCTCGTTTCGGCAAATATGGTTCGGGTAACTCGACGCCGTCAATAAACACGATGCATTTAGGAAATTGAGATCGTTTTCTCCGCCAAGTGCGATAACCCGTTTGATCAAATCGTCGTGTTGAACCTCGTTGCCGTTTGGTATCGCTCGATCAAAAACGACAACGTCACCACGGTCGATATTGCCGATTCGATATGCAAGTTTATTTACCAGCACACGATTATCACTGAACATCGTCGTCTCCATACTCGCTCCCCGAGATATAAAATTGTTGCAGTAAAAAAACGCGGATCACAATTGCCTACTGCGAGCGCTACACCGATCACGCTGAACCATTCTAAAATTGACCTGAGTTTTGTCAACACCACTCTCGCGCTTGTCGCTGACGATTGTTCGCCGACATAATCACTCGCATTATCGTCGGGCAGCACGTCTTAATTCTAACGCTATGACGATTCGGATAATCAGAGCGAGGCGATCAACTTCTCAACTCGTTCGTCTTTGTGTTTGAACGGATCTTTACATAAAACCGTGCGCTGTTGTTGATCGTTGAGTTTCAAGTGAACCCAATCGACCGTGTAATCCCGTTTACGCTCTTTTGCTCTTTTTATGAACGCCCCACGCAACTTCGCGCGAGTGGTTGCTGGAGGTTGGTCCTTGGCGCTGTCGATGTCTTCGTCATCACAAATGCGATCGACCAGGTCGCGATTTTGTAATTTGTAGAAAAGCCCACGACTGCGACAAATATCGTGGTATTGCAAATCGACCAATTGAGTTCGAGAGTCATCTAGGGCCAAATCATGTTTTTTTCTGAACGCCTCGATCAAGTGATATTTGATCACCCAATCAACTTCGCGATTCAGTTTCAGCGGGTCGTTCTCGATGGTTGAAACACAGTGCTCCCACATTTCGAGAGCTTTGAGTTCTTGGGGTGTATATCCGTTCGTATCAGAAAACTTGAGCGCTTTATCAAGAAGTTCGCGTTGAATATCTAGTGCCGATAATTCTCTGCCCGACGCGAGACGAATTTTGCGCTTGCAAGTTATGTCCTGGCTGATTTCGCGAATCGCACGAGTCGCATTCTCCAGTGTGTAGTCTCGAAGAATTTCTGGCTTCTCTTCCATCATTCGCAGGACACAAGCCGTCGAACCGAGTTTCAAAAAATTCGTATATTCGCTCATATTCGAGTCGCCAACAATTACATGTAGTCTTCGATATTTCTCGGCATCTGCATGGGGTTCGTCACGAGTATTGATGATCGGTCGACTTCGGGTTGTCGCCGAACTTTGACTCTCCCAAATATGTTCGGCGCGTTGTGCGATCGAATAAATCGGACCCCGCGCCGTCTGCAGCACTTTTCCGGCACCCGTAAAAATCTGTCTCGTGACCAAAAAAGGAATCAAAACCTCTGGGTAGCGATCGACATCATCGCTTCGCGAGGTTAAGTAATTTTCATGACATCCATAACTGTTGCCCGCAGAATCTGTGTTGTTTTTAAAAAGATAAATCGTTCCGCGAATTCCTTCTTCGCGTAGGCGTTGTTCTGCGCCCTCAAGGAGTTCTTCAAGAATTCGCTCGCCCGCTTTGTCGTGAACTACGCAGTCGTAAATCGAATCACACTCTGGAGTCGCATATTCGGGGTGCGATCCGACATCTAGATAAAGCCGTGCACCGTTCTCTAAAAAAACATTCGAGCTTCGACCCCAACTGACAACTTTTCGAAACAGATATCTTGCGACCTCGTCTGGACTAAGTCGGCGTTGACCACGCAAAGTACAGGTGACGCCGTATTCATTTTCGAGACCATAAATCCTGCGATCCATGTTCAAAACCTAGTCAGTCAGACCCGGCTTATTCGCATACTCAACTAATTATTGTTGCAATCTCGCTGTCGGCGATTCTGCGAAAGCATCTTCGACGGCCATTTCGCTCTAATACGGCGACTTCCAAATCAGAGTGTTTGAGACTTGCATCACTGCCAGACAATGCGGTGATTGCGTTTTGCAGTGCTAATTTCAGCGAAGACTCTGGCGCGTAGCCCGATTTAAGTCGATCGGTGACTGTTTGTGAATCTCCGCCCAGAACGCTGAAATTTTGTTCGTCAAGAACGGTGCCGTCATACATCACATGAAACAATCGATCGTCTTTTTTGTCGAGACCAATCTCGGCAACAAGCAGTTCGACCTCCATAGGTTTTGGAGCCTCACTAAATACCTGACTAAGAATCTGAGCATATTGATTCGTCAAACTGCGTGCGTCTACATCTTGGCGCGAAAATTGGTAACCCTTGATATCTGCAGCGCGAACACCAGCCACTCGAAGTTGATCAAATTCGTTATATTTTCCGACTCCAGCAAAGGCAATTCGGTCGTAGATCTCACTGATCTTGTGCAATGTCGAGGATGGATTCTCAGAAACGAGGGCTATTCCGTTGTCGTATACAAGTGCGACCAAAGCGCGACCACGGGCGATTCCTTTTCGGGCATAGTCTGCCCGATCCTTCATGAATTGTTCTGGCGGTACGTAATAGGGCATGCTCATCGCGCACCTACTTCGAGTGCGATGTCGCCATAGATCTTGGTCAGACTTTCGTCTGTTACCGAACTCCAACCTTGTTTCGTAATTGATGCGATGACCGGATAGATGCCACGCAGCGAATCTGGTCCACCTGTCGCCGAATCGGCATCCGATGCCTCCCATAATGCTCGGGCGCAAAGTTTTATCGCTTCGTCAGTAGCCAGATCTCGGCGCCAGGCAATTCGCATCACGGTTGATGCATGCAACATTCCTGAGCCCGTGGCTACAAAATCTTTTTCTTCGTACCGCCCACCAGTGACGTCGTAATCCCAAAGACGACCTGAGTTCGAAAAGAAATCAAATCCCGCAAAAATTGGCACGACAACCAGACCTTGCATCGCCGCAGGCAAATTGCTGCGAACAAAACTCGACAACTGGTTGGCTTTACCCTCTAACGAAAGGGTCTGACCCTCTACTTTTTCGTAGTGCTCAAGTTGCAATTGAAACAACTTGATCATCTCCATTGCTGGGCCGGCTGCACCAGCAATCGCCACACCGCTAAATTCGTCAGCCTGAACAACCTTCTCCATGCTGCGGTGACTGATCAGATTGCCCGAAGTTGCACGGCGGTCTCCGGCCATCACGACACCGTCTTTGCATCGCATTGCAACACAAGTTGTGGCGTGAGGAACTATCAATTCATTTTCAACCGAAACCGCGTCAAATGGAGATAATCCGACTCGCCGAAGAAGCTCGCCGAAATTAGCACCGGGGTCTGACCCTGCCTCAAATATTGGCATCGACATACGTTTTCAGGCTACGGCTACTCGCCGCCCTTCTGCACGTAGTTCTTGACGAAGTCCTCTGCGTTGGACTCTAGAACATCATCGATTTCATCCAGCAAATCGTCAAGTTCTGCGATCAATTTCTCGCCGTTGGCCGCAGGTTTGGTTTCTTCAGCAGTGTCTGTTTTCTCGCGCACTTTCGTTGGCTTCTGCTTGCGTGTGGTTTCAGGCATAGGCGCACCATAGCGAATAATCCGAGACTTGTAAACATCGGCAAACAAACTATTTTTATTTGTTTAATATTCAATTACTGGGTTTAAAACTCGATGTTGAAACGGCGTCACCGAGTGCCGCAACCAATTCGAGTGGCGTCGAGCAACTAGCGAAAAGCTGTTCGGTCATCTCCCGAGTTCCGCGCAGAGGCTCCATCATCGGAATTCTTCTGAGTGGACCAGTGCCGATATCAAAGACGACGCTGTCCCAATTTGCGGCCACCACGTCATTTGGCCATTTCTCGAGACATCTGCCCCTGAAATATGCCCGCGTAGAGTCGGGTGGCGTCGTGCATGCGAGAGAAGCCTGTTCAGAAGAGACCAAGGTTTCGAGTCCTGCTCGCAGAGCGAGACACTTCTCACGCCGCATATCGTGATATTGCAAATCAACTGCTTTAAGTTTTGCATCTGTTGCTTTTAAATTATGTCTGGTTACCAAACCATCAACGATTCGTTTCTTGGCCACCCAATCGACGATGTGTCCAACACTTAGTGGATCGGTTCTAAGACCTTCGATCACTTCGCGCCACCTGCGCAAAACATTTTCTCCGATACTTTGCCCCACAGATTCGAGTCCGAAACTCTTCGCGTATCGTTCGGCATGTAGATATAAAGATTCTTGTATTTCGAGTGCCGTCATTCGCCTGTCATTCTCGAGCAAAACTGTTTGGCGAAGGGTCGGGTCATGACTGATTTGACGAATAGCGGGCACTGGATTCATTAAAAGCAAATCTTCAGGCAACTGGTCGTCTTCAATCATTGACAACAAAATCGCCGTCGTGCCGAGTTTCAGGTACGTCGCAACTTCACTCATGTTGGCATCGCCGACTATCACATGCAGTCTTCGGTATTTCGAGGGGTCGCAATGGGGTTCGTCACGTGTGTTTACGATCGGTCGCTTGAGGGTCGTTTCAAGGCCGACTTCTTCTTCGAAAAAATCTGCTCGTTGGCTGAGTTGAAACGCAACTGAACCTGTCGGTAAAGATTCAAATTCGCAGCCAACTTTTCCGGCACCGCAAAATACCTGTCGCGTCACAAAATGTGTGGTTATCAATGCCGCCATCTTGGCGAAGGGCAACTCACGCGCCAGCAGATAATTTTCATGACAGCCGTAGCTATTGCCTTTGCCATCCGAATTGTTTTTGTAGGCGATTAGTTCTGCGCCGTCAGGCAAAAACCCTTTGGCCGCCGTCATGCTTTGGCGAACTATCTCTTCTCCTGCCCTGTCATAGATGACCGCCTCATCAACAGTTCTACATTCGGGCGTCGACACTTCAGGGTGTGCATGGTCGACGTAATATCTCGCGCCATTCGTCAAAACCGTGTTGACCAAGTGCATCTCGATTTCAGGCGGAAACGAATCGTCCAACGAGAAACCTCTCGCGTCGTTTCCGGGTTGCTCATCTTCGAAATCCCAACCGATATTTTGATCAAACCGCCCGACATACGAATTGATCAGTAGTGAAGATGCGGTCACGGCACTTGCGTCCATGCCTTTGGCGATTATTCCGTATTCGGTCTCAATGCCACAAATTTTTGGGATACTCAATGAAGCCTCAGAGATATTGTCCCGTGGCAGTTTCTCGATCGCGCGGCCACCCGATTTCGAGTCGGTATCACTGTTCGCCAAAGTACGAATGAAAACGATCCGCTCGCCTTTTTTACCCGAAATTTTCGCCCAGTCGTCGGGGTTCGTCGTATTTGGTAGATCTTCGTGCTCTTTGAATTCTTGACGAATTGACATCAAAAGATCTTGCGATTGAATACCGCGTTCACCACCAGCGATGACACGCTTGATTGCCAACTTCTTCGCTCGTCGGACGATATTTTCAATCATCGCTCCTGACGCGAAATCTTTGAAAAACATCACATCCCTATCGCCGTTTTGGTATGTGACTTCAAGAAAACGATTGTCGTCGTCTTGTCGATACATCTCGACAACAGTGGCTTCGATCATCGCCGACACGGTCTTTTCAACATCGCCGCCGTTTTGATCGATTTCAGAGGCCGAGATCGGCACTTCGCTTGTCAGATAACGGCTGAAGATTTGTCGAGCAGCGTCAGCGTTCGGACGATCAATTCGAATTTTCACATCAAGTCTTCCGGGTCGAAGTATCGCCGGATCGATCAGATCTTCGCGGTTAGTTGCACCGATTACGATCACATTTCGTAGACCTTCGACTCCGTCGATCTCGGCTAACAATTGTGGCACGATCGTCGACTCCATATCCGATGAGATACCGGTACCACGAGTTCGAAACATCGAGTCCATCTCGTCAAAAAATACGATCACAGGCCAACCCTCTTCACTCTTTTCTCGGGCTCTTTGAAATACAAGTCGTATCTGTCGCTCGGTTTCACCAACGTATTTATTGAGCAACTCGGGGCCCTTGATATTGATGAAATAACTTCGAGCCTTTTCGCCACCATTTGCAATCGATACTTTTTGAGCCAAACTGTTGGCCACCGCCTTGGCGATCAATGTTTTTCCGCAACCTGGTGGACCGTACAACAAGATTCCCTTGGGAGCAGGCAAATGATGTTCGGCGAATAGTTCGCTATACAGAAACGGCAACTCGACTGCATCGGCAATTTGTTCAATCTGAGAATCAAGACCGCCGATGTCGGCATATGAAATATCTGGTACCTCTTCGAGCAGTAGATGTTCGATTTCGGGTTGCGTCAAGCGCTCGAGAAGTAAATTAGATTTAGGATCCATCCGCAACAGGTCGCCATTTCGAAGATGCACACCCCGAAGAGCATCAGCCAGTTCACAAACTCGCTCGTCGTCGCCACGTCCTGTTACGACGGCTCGGATGCCGTCTTCGAGTACCTCTTTTAGATGAACCACTTCGCCGATCGTCTCTGAAGAACGAATTTTGATTACATTGAAACTTTCATTGAGCACCACTTCCGCGCCGCGCTCGATTTTCTCCAGATCAATATCCGGATGAACCGTCACCCGCATTTTTCGTCCGTTGGTCAAAATGTCGACGGTTAAATCTTCATTTTTGCCGACGATCACCCCATAACCCGATGGAGGTTGTGTCAGTTTTTCGACCTCATCTCGTAGCGACGAAATGTGCTCGCGAGATTCGCGAAGTGTGTAAGAAAGTTTCTCGTTCTGCGCCACGGCGTGGGCAAGTTGGCCCTTGGTCTCAAGCAATTTGTCTTCGAGATTTCGCGCACGTTCATTGTCTGCCTCAGGACTCTCGCCACCTGCTCGTGCCATCGTGAATTTCGCCTCTCCTCGTAACCCTTCGCCCACCGTATAGGTCAATTCGCTGGATACAAAAATCGTGTGCCAATAAAAACACTCTGTCGGCAAAATTGCCGTGTATCATATTCTCGTTGCGGTATTGGCTTTAAACAAGGGAGTGTCAAATGAAGGTTTGGATTGATCAGGATCTTTGCACTGGCGATGGTCTTTGCGAAGAGATTGCTCCTGATGTTTTCACCTTGCTCGATGATGGTTTGGCTTACGTCCGCGAAGGTGCGAAAGTTTTTGCAACCGCAAAAGGCAACGAACAAGGTGCCGCAGGTGTGGCGAATTTTGCCGACTCGATGCTTGATGCTGTAGTTGAATCCGCCGAAGAATGTCCCGGAGAGTGCATTTTTATCGAGCCGTAATAATCGGCAGTTAGTTTTATGCGCCGATAAATCGGGCGCTTGTCAAAAAGCCTGTGTGCGCAACCATCCTGTGGTCGGGTCGCACTGAAGCACCTTCAATATGCCATGTGCGATGCAGAACTTCGAGTGTTCTGCGGTCGAGCCAGCCATCCCCCATTGCCTCTTGGGTTCTGACGGCCTGCGTGATGCTCGGAGAATAAGAAACCACCAGTGCGCCTTTGCGCAGAACTTTGTTCGCGTGCGCTATGACCTGCCACGGTTCAGGTAGGTCCAAAACCATTCGATCGAAATCTTTGCCTTCGATACCCAGATATGCATCGCGAATAGAAACCGTATAGCGATCTAAAGCAGATTCGCCGAGAAATTCGCGCACATTGGTCTGCGCACGATTCGCAAAATCTTCCCGCAACTCATAGCCGGTGATTATGGCACCGTAGCGAAGCATCGTCATCGATAACGCACCTGATCCGAGCCCCGATTCGAAAACTTTCACACCAGGGGTGATGTCAGCCATCATGCAAATTGGCGCCAAATCTTTCGGGTAGATGACCTGTGCTCCACGTGGCATTTGCACCACAAAATCTTCGAGTGTCGGGCGCAACAAAATGTAATAAGCGCCTTTGGTTGATTGCACAGATGCACCTTCGTTCGAGTCGATGATCAAACTGTGCGCGATGAAACCAGCATGAGTGTGAAACTCGCCGTTCTCCTTCAACGTGAACAAGTAGCGACGTTTCTTTACATCAAGCAGTAAAACTTTCTCACCGTAACTAAACATGGTCAGGTAATATTTCGAAATTTCGAGACAACATCCGCGTCAACGAGCTGAACGCGATTTAATTGTCAGAGTTTCGCCCTTACGAGATTTTCGTCGTAAAACCGGCTGACTCGAGGGCTTCGTATGTTTTCGTACAAACCGATATACGCCGAACCAAAACTTAATTTTGCCGATCGTGAAATGAGTTTCTGAAGCATCGGCTGTTGTCTATTTGTCGCTGAAGATTTCGATGATGCTGCGATTTTTCTTGCCGCTGCGACGACCGAACATGAATGCCACGAACAAGGCCACTATCGCCGAGCCGATCTTTATCAAACGAATTTGTTCCGACTTGTCGGCAACCTTCGACTGGATATCTTCTTGAAATAAAGTCAGTTGATTTTGAAGTTCATCTCGCGTCACGCGCCGTTCTATTTGAGACATAATCTATTTCTCGAGCGTTCCGCGCTTGATTCGCGATGTCGCCAGATATCCGATGATCACGCAAACTACGACCGTGATTAGATAGCAAAGCCATGACCATGCATTAGATGAGCCAAGCGGGGTTGTTTGGACGAGTCGCAAAACGCCAAGCGATCCGATGACAACACCGATGCTGATCATCACCGCGGCGAACAAGCCGAACCCGAGCCAACGACCGGCGCCTCTAATTGGATCGATTGCTTCTTGCTTGGCGTATTTCACGACCAGGTCATACAACTCTGAAACCTTGATCTTGTCGTCTGATTTATCGTCGGCCACCCGCACATTCTACGAGCAGGCTCTATTTAAGTGGTACCACCTTTTCAACGTCTATTGAATCGGCCCCAGATGCCAATGATGAAACCAGTGAGTTCCATATCGGGATATAGATCTCGGTGGTCGATGTTCCGGTGCCGTTAAGCAGCAAAGTAAATATCGTCGCGCGGTCACCTGCAAAAGGGAAAACCCCAGAAAGCGCCTTTACTCCCGTGAGCGTGCCAGTCTTGCCCCGCAATACATTGAACGCAGGGCCACTGACAAAGTTCTCGCGCAAAGTTCCCGTAGATCCTGCTAACGACATGCCGTTGACCAAGTCGCTCTTTGCGCCAGCGCGTTGCAACAACGCAGTCAGCAAACCACAAGTCAAATGAGTCGCACGATCCAATCCCGAGCCGTCTCCCAGCGCGACGCCCGCGGGCGGAAGTTGCCATTCGACAATCTTGTTGGCGATCACCTGTAATCCGGCGATGCGAGTGGCGGTCCCTTGCGATACTCGTCCAATTTCTTTGAGCAACAGTTCGGCGGTGTTGTTGTCACTATTTGTCAACATTTCTGCAACTACGTCACGCAGTGGTGCCGAATCTATCTTTGCAATTCTGGCGTATCTGATGGCGCGGTGACGATTTTTGGCGCACCTTTGACGAGAATTCCTGCTTCTTTCAACAGCCGAGTAAATTCTTTCGCCGCCGACAAAGCAGGGTTCGGCAATTTGACCGGCGAGTCGGTTGTGTTTCCATCATTCAGCATCAGCGCTCCGAGCGGACCAGCCTCGGTTCCACGAATTCCATCTCCCCAGTTGGGCGAATACCGCTCGACGTCGTAAAGCGACTCATCACCGACGACGCTTCCTGAAACACTCTTGATGCCGGCGGTCACGAGCGCTTCAACGAGGCCTTCAACATAGGTGGGCGTCAATGTCGGAAATCTTTCGGTCTGTGGATAGTTGCGCGTCGAAAGTAACGGATCACCAGAACCAACAAGATAGAGATCGCCGCGCACAACTGAACCGTCGATGACGCCAAGAAGTCTCGTCGAAAAAACTGTTTCTGGTTTTATCACATCCAGGGCAACAGCGGCGGTTAAAAGTTTCATGTTGCTACCAGGAATCAACGAGAGATCAGAGCGCAACGAAAACACTTCTCTGTCATCGGTGCGCACGGTCAAACAAGATTCAGCGGGTAACGATGTGCTTAGTACCTGCAACTTTGCTGCTACTCGAACTTTAAGAGTCGAATCGACGAGGGCCTGTGCGATTCGTCTGGCCGAAAATATCGGAGTGATTGGTGGTTGTGCGAGTTCGTCGTCAAGTTTGAGTGTTTTGGTTTTGGATTCTTTGGTCTGGGCGACTTCCATCGCCGAAACAAGTGGCACGCAGCCAATCAACGTCACGAACAAAAGCACACCGATGAGGGTGTTTATTTGGGTCCGCTCACAGTATTCGTTGAAGCGTTGGCGCTGATCGCGAATCTTCATTTTGCGACACCCCGCCATTTTGAATACTGGTAAACCAACGCGAGTGCTCTGGCTGCACGCTGACCGTTGGCATAGCAGAGTCTGCCCGAATCTTGAACTGCTTTCACTCCGGGGTTGTTGATATCAGCCACACCCAATTCAGTTGCGACGAGAATTGGTTTGCCTGTTTCTCTAGAAAGTTCGGCGGCCACCTCGGCAAATCTCTCATCTTGTCGTTGGTGGTAACCGACGATTCGCTCCAAGCCGAAATCAGGATAAAACTTTCCCTCGAGCATCACTCGCGCCTGATTTGACTGAATACCGAGCCCAAGAAAAATTATTGAATCAACACTGGAGTGTCTGGCGATCAAACGCATCACTTCAGGAATCGTGTCGCGAGTTTCGCCCCCGGCACAATCGACAGGATTATTGTGACTCCAACGATCCGGCAGTAGCGCAGAAATTGCATCACTCAAATCTTCTGGCAATTCAACAAGATTCAAAATGTTGTCGGTCGAGATGACGTCAGAAGTCACGACCCCCCAACCACCAACAGTTGTCAGCACGACGACGTTTGGTCCCTTTGGTAGTGGTTGAGTCGCAAAAGTCGCGGCAACGTCAAAGGCTTCCTCGGCACTTGTAACTCGGGTGACTCCATTGGCATGACAAACGCCATCAAAAACTCGGTCGTCGCTGGCCAGTGCACCAGTGTGACTTGCCGCAGCGAGCGCGCCACTTGATGTTGAACCACCTTTGACCACCACGAGAGGTTTGACCGAGGCTATTGATCGCATGCTGGCAGCAAGTTTTTGACCATCTTGAATACCTTCTATATAAACCAGTGCAACTGTTGTTGCTTTGTCTGCGCCGAAAAAATCTAAAACTTCAGGCACACCCGTGCACGCCGCGTTACCGGCTGAAATCGCCCGAGCGATACCGACATTCGTGAATCTTGCGTAATTCATAAAACTTGAAACGAAATTGCCGCTTTGACTCGCCACCGAAATTGAACCTTTGGGTGGATAAGGGCCGACAATCTGCGCACAAAGATTTACTGGTGTACTGACGAGCCCTTGACCATTCGGTCCGATCAGCAAGATATCCAATTCGCGAGCCTTGTCTTTGAGCAACTGTTGCGCCTGCAACCCAGACTCGCCGGCCTCTCCGTAACCAGCAGAAGTGATGTAAACGGCACGAATATTTTTGCGGGAGCAAGCCTCAAGAATCGAAATGTTCGTCGATGCTGGTGTGCAGACGAATGCCAAATCGATTTGATTGCTCGGTAAATCATCAATCGTCGCAACCGACTGCACACCAAGAACTTCAGCGAGTTCGAGATGCGTTGCGAATACCTGACCCTCGTACCCGCAAGAAATCAAATTATGTAACGAGACAAAACCGAATTTGCCTGGGTGTGTCGAAGCACCGACGATTACGACGCCTTTAGGGTTGAATAACGATTCAAAAAATCGATCCGTCGTGTTTAGAGAACTCAAGTGAGACGTCGATGAATCTCGATCAGTCGACGATGTCAGCGGATATTTAACGACAAGTGCGTCGACAGCAACGATCGAACCATCACTACGTATCAAGATCGGATTGATATCAATCGAAGAAATACTCGGATCACTTTCGGCTGCTTTTGAAAGTGCAACCAAAGCATCGGCTAGTTGCTCTCTGGAGACTTCAGATTCACCGCGAAACTCGTCGAAGATCTTTTGCTGTCGCAATCGCCGCTGCAGATCGAGGGCTCCCTTCTTTGAAAGTGGCACGGGCGCAAAGGCAACATCAGCGATGACTTCCGCGTAGATACCACCCAAGCCGAGCATCACGAATAATCCGAATTGAGGATCGCGAATTATCCCCGCAATGAATTCTCGTTTACCGGACTCCATTTTTGCGATCAACAGCGAAACTTCGCCATCGTGTTCAGTCGCCTTCGCCAAAAGTTCGCGAGCCGCCGATGCCGCGGCTTCACTCGAACCAATGCCAAGTCGCACCAGGCCCCGTTCGGTTTTGTGAGCGATCGAGTCACCACATAATTTAACGACAACGGGGAAACCGATTTGTTCGGCAGCCTCGACGGTCTTCGTGATCGGATCACCATCAGTAGTGACTTCGATTTCATCAGCAAAAACAACGCCGAATTGTTGAAGAACAGACTTCGATCGCGTCTCCGAAAGCGTCGTTTGACCCGAAATATTCACATCGTCAGAGTAGTGTGAGTCGCATGCTCAATGTCGTCAAAATAATTATGTTGGCCGTGTTTGTAGGTTTCGCGGTCACGACGTTGGCCAATCTCGGGACGACGATTTATTTGCATCGTGCGTTGGCTCACAGGGCCTTGACGCTCCACCCGTTCGTGGTTTTTTGCGCGCGCTTCACGATTTGGCTTTCAACTGGCATTCGCCCGCGTCAATGGGTCGCCGTGCATCGCAAACATCACGCATTCACCGATCAAGAAGGTGACCCGCATTCGCCTGTTCTCCTCGGATGGAAGAACGTCCAGATGCGCAACGTCGTTTTGTATCGCAGCGCTGCAAATGACCCGCAAACAGTCGAGCGTTACGCAAAAGATTTGCCTCAGACTCGTTTGGACAGATTATTTTTCGATCGTGCCTTGGTTGGTCTCGGTCTTGGCGTCGCGCTTTTGGTGATTACATTCGGGCCGCTTGTCGGATTGCTGGCGGCGTTCGTTCATCTCAATGCGTACCTCGCTGGATCGGCCGCGGTAAACGCGATCGCCCATCACTTTGGTCGGCGTCCGTACGCCAATGGAGCAGGAAATTTGCAGTGGCTTGCGTTGCTTACCGCAGGTGAAGGTCTGCACAACAATCATCATGCCGCGCCGACATCGGCTCGACTCTCGCATCGCTGGTATGAACTTGATCCAGGTTGGTGGCTGATCAAATTTCTCAGCTCGGTTCGGCTCGCCAGAGTGCGACTTGCAACCGTGCGCTTGAAATCTTCGGCTCATCATGTCAGCGCTTAATTTTTTATCTTTTGAACTTTCATTAGTTGATTGCCCGGCAGTTAACAGTTCGGCTTTTCAGTGCAAATAATTTCAGCGCTATTCGTAGAGAACTTCGCGCTCCGTCAAGCGCCAGGACCGAGCACTCGAATCGATTTGACCGGCGCTTTTTTTTCGATGGCTGCGCCGAATCCCGTGCCGGTGACGATTGATCCCCATCTGGTGGTTCTAATTTATTGCAGTCCCGATGAGCCGGGCAATTCGTTGCTTGAGGTTATTTTTCGTGCGGGGCCGTCCGAGGACGATGAGCAACTTGCTCGCAATGTCAGCCCATTTACTGTTGAGCCAGGTAAGTTCACTTACAGGCTGGTTCGTGGAGAGCTGCTTTTAACTAGTTACACCCAAATCTTTGCCCACTGTCGAATTGCGACATCACCGTGGCATCTTGTGCCCCTGACCTTGTTGCCACCAGTCGCCACCGAGTCGAATTCAAACAACGGTTAATAATCCAACTACATTTATCGCAATGAGTTTTCGATTAACTGAACAACAAGACGCAGATGCCGTTTCGGTGATCCGTGGTTTGGCGATGGATGCGCCACTGGCGGCCAAAAGCGGGCATCAAGGAACGGCGATGTCTTTGGCGCCACTGGGTCATGTTCTGTTCAGTCGAATCATGCGGCACAGTCCGAAAAACCCGCAATGGAGAAATCGAGATCGTTTCATTCTTAGTAACGGTCACGCTTCGATTCTGCAATATGCGTTGCTGTTTCTTAATGGCTACGGTCTTGAACTGGACGATCTAAAAAAGTTTCGGCAATTCGATTCTGCGACCCCGGGTCATCCCGAGGTTGGCCACACGGCAGGTGTCGAGGTCACGACTGGGCCACTGGGTCAAGGTTTCGCGAACGCAGTTGGCATGGCTATCGCCGAGCGACACTTGCGAGCCCGCTTCGGCGCGGTGGCTTGCGACCATCACACATATGTATTGGCCGGAGACGGGTGCTTCATGGAGGGAATCAGTCACGAAGCCGCTTCGCTTGCCGGGCATCTGAAACTTGATCGTTTGATTTGTATTTTTGATGACAACGGCATCACGATTGACGGCTCGACTTCGCTTTCGTGCTCTGACGATGTTGCCAAGCGATTTTCAAGTTACGGCTGGAATGTGATGCAACTAGGCGAAATAGCCGACGACATGGATGCGCTTGAAGATGCATTAATCACGGCACGCGCAACTATCGGTGCGCCAACCTTGTGTATTTTGAAGTCACATATCGGTACGCCGTCGCCCGACTTCACCGACAATCACGAAGCACACGGAAATCCATTTAATGCAGGTCATGTTGCCGCAACAAAGAAGGTCATGGGAATCCCAGATGAACCGTTTTGGGCGCCAACTGAATTGGTCTCCGCAATTCGTGGCAACGCTGCGACTCGGGGTTCTGAACTTGTGTCTAGTTACGACAAAGACATCGCATCACTGAGTGAAAGTTATTTGTGGGACGCCGCATGGAGCACACCAAAGTCGTCATCATTCAGTTCATTGTTGCCGAGTTACGAACTATCCGACAGTTTTGCGACGCGTCAGATTATTCAAAAAGTTCTTGACGCTTCACTACCAGCATTGCCTGGTTTGATCTCAGGCTCCGCAGATCTAACCGGTAACACGGGCACAAAACTTTCGAAGCAAGTCGCCCAAAGCGCAAAAGCACCAGATGGTCGGCAAATATATTTTGGAATTCGTGAGCATGCAATGGGTGCCGCCATCGTTGGTATGGCGCTGCATGGTGGCGTTCTTCCGATAGCCGGAACTTTTTTCGTCTTCGCCGACTATATGCGCCCCGCGATTCGGCTGGCCGCGATTTCTGGCGCGAAATGTGTGTTTGTCTTCTCGCATGACTCGGTTGGTGTTGGCGAAGATGGACCAACACATCAACCAGTCGAACAACTGGCTTCGTTGCGAGCGATTCCAGGGCTTCAGGTGATTCGTCCGGCCGACCCCAATGAGACCGTCGCCGCTTGGTGTGCGGCCGTTGATCACGATGGGCCAACGGCGTTGATTCTCTCGCGTCAAACCGTGTTGAGCGTGACCGATGGTTCGGCTGTCGCCACTGGTGCCGGAGTAGTTCGCGACTGCGACGGTGTGCCGTCAATTATTTTGGTGGGCACAGGCAGCGAAGTCGGTCTGTGCGTGACGGCTGCGGGCGAACTTTCGAAAACTGGCGAAAAATGCCGTGTCGTTTCGATGCCAAGTTGGGATCGGTTCGAACGACTGACGAAACAACGGCAACAAGAAATATTTCCCAATAATATTCCCGTGCTTTCTGTGGAGGCCGGCGTGACGATGGGTTGGGAGCGATATGCGGATCAGACGATTGGCATCAATCGTTTTGGTGCCAGCGCACCTGGCGCGATTGCCCTCGAAAAACTTGGCATCAACCTAAACGCTGTCGTCATGGCGAGTAAATCGCTGATCAATGATTTCAAGACACGATGAGCGATCGGCTCACTCGCTTATTTACCGAGTACGGGCAAAGTCCGTGGCTGGATAATTTGAAACGAAGTTACATCACGAGTGGCGAACTCGAACGCGTGCGTTCAAGCGGAATCCGAGGTCTGACTTCGAACCCGACTATTTTTCAAAAAGCAATCCAAGGCTCTGATGAATACACCGAACAGTTCAAGTCATTGATCGCTTCAAAGACGAGCACACTCGAAAGTTACTGGGCTCTCGTGTTGCAAGATATTCACGGGGCGCTAGATGTGTTCGCACCGCTGCACGAGTCTTCAGGTGGTCTCGACGGCTTCGTCAGTGTCGAAGTCGATCCGAACTTGGCTCACCAAAGTGAGCAAACTTTGGTTGCCGCCCGTCAACTTGACGAAAGAGTCAATCGAGCCAATGTGATGATCAAAATTCCGGCGACCGCAGAAGGTATCCCAGCAATTCGCACGATGATCGGTGAGGGTCGCAATGTAAATGTGACGTTGATATTTAGTCTCGACCGTTACCAAGAAGTTATGGATGCTTATATTCAGGGTCTCGAGTTGCTCGCGGCAAGCGCGCCACAGAAGGTCTCAAGGGTCGCCAGTGTCGCAAGTTTTTTCATTTCGCGAGTCGACACCGACATTGATCGTTTGCTTGAAGCAAATGGCAGTGAAGGTGCACTCGCCCTTTGCGGCACGGCTGCGGTAAATCAAGCCAAACTCGCCTATCAGATGTTCGAACGAACATTCTCGGGTCAACGCTGGAATGACCTACTTAAGCACGGCGCACGCGTACAACGGCCACTTTGGGCGTCGACATCTACGAAGAATGCCAAATACCCCGACACGCTCTACGTTGACTCGCTGATCGGCCCGAACACAGTCAATACATTGCCTGATGCGACAGTTGATGCCTTTTCAAGCCACGGCAACCTCGCACTAACGATCGATAAAAATATCGACCAAGCCAACACTCAATGGTCGCAACTAAAGAAATTTGGTGTCGATGTTGCAGATGTAGCCACTCGCCTTGAACGCGAAGGTGTCAAATCTTTTCGGAATAGTTTTGACGAGCTGATATCGGTGTTACTTGCAAAGGCATTCGAATTGAACTCATGAGTGACGACGATCCGATCGACGACGCAAGGTTGCGTTTGCTGATTGACGAGTTGGTGGCAAGTAGCAATCCAAAGCAAAC
>BGOG01000029.1 GCA_003569125.1 Acidimicrobiaceae bacterium
CGGGCGCCAACGGTTGGTGAAAGCCGGTCCTTCGCAGATCGCAATTATGTTGTCGAACTTGTTGCTCATGTCGTATGGTCCGCGATTTATTATCGCCGAGGAATTTGCTGGCGTTAAGGGAATTGACCGACTCTTCATCTTTGGATCGTGGGCGGCAAGGTATCAAGGCATCGAGGCTACCCACCTCAAGACATCGACGTTTTAGTAATCGGTGAAGTTAACTATCAGAGGTTGTGAATGCCTCAATAGCAGCAGCAAAAAGATTGCAAATTGACGTCAATCCATCCATTCATTCGCACACATGGTGGAAGAACAAAATCAGGCAGCGGTTTCCGTCAGGAAATTGGACGCCGCCCGATTGTCGAAATTGAGGTGCGCGATGTCAAACAACCGAAAAGAAAAAATACAGGCGGCTACTAAACGCCGGAAACTTGAATCGGTACCATTCGACGCAGAATTTTCTCAGAACAAACCAAGAGTTGCTCACTCTTTCGAATTGATGCGATATTCCTCTTAGAAAATGACTCAGTGCACGGGGCGTTTAGCGTTGCCTATACCTACATGCGAAAGTCGGCATCACTTTTGCTTACTCTCAGAGAAGTTCGCCCAACTGCAAGAGGTGGTCATCGAGTCATCTCAGAAGTTCTCACGTTCGAATCACAGATAGCGAGGCAACTGGTCATTGACTACGAAAAACTTCGAGAGAAAAGAAACAGGGTTGAGTACCCTGACGCACTGATAGATGACGTCGATATTTCACTCATCAAACGCTGTATCGAAATCGGTGATCAACTGTATGCGCTCGCACAGAAAATTAGTTCTTAAAAGAACTGCTTAGTGTTCGGGGCTAAAAATCAGTTCGACTTTGTTGCACTAGCCGGTTGGCGCTTGATAAACGCCGACAAGACGAGCGTGGCGATGCCCAGGCCAATTAATTGCATGACGATGAACATCGGCACCGACTCGCGCGCAATGCCAGCAAACGATTCGCTGAAACTGCGGGCGATTGACACGGCAGGGTTGGCCAAAGATGTTGATGAAGTGAACCAATAGGCGCCGCCTATCCACACGCCGACAGCGACGGGCACCGATTCGGGTCGCGGACCGCGAGCAATAAGAAAAATCACGAGCAACAAGCCAACCGTGGCGACAACTTCGCCGAGCCAAATGCCCGAGCCCTCGCGAATTTTTGTTGACGGCCCAAGAATGTCAAGACTAAACATCGAGTTAGCGATTGCGGCGCCAATGATGCCGCCGATTGTTTGACTGATCGCATACGGCGCCAACTCACGCCACGGTCGCGCGTCAAAAATGCAAGTTGCCGCAGTGACGACCGGGTTGAAGTGCGCACCAGAAATCGGACCAAACATCAAGATCAGTGCGATAAGCGCGCCGACTGTCGCGCCGGCGTTGGCGAGAAGTTGTAACGCGACATCGTCGGTGAGGTTTGTCGCCATGATTCCCGAACCAACGACGAAATAATCAGTAGTGCGGTGCCGAGTGCTTCGGCGAAGAGTCGTTTAATGAGATTCATGGGTTGCATGGTTTTATTTCGTTTCGATGCCGAGGTCGTTGAGTAGTTCTACTACACGGCGACGAATCTCGTCGCGAATCGGTCGCACCGCCTCGACGCCGAGACCAGCTGGGTCTTCGAGCGCCCAATCTTCGTAGCGCTTGCCGGAAAAATTGGACACGTATCGCCACAACCCATGGTGATCACCGCGTCGGCCGCTTTGACTATTTCGGTGACGAACGGTTTCGGGAATTCGTTTGAGATGTCGATGCCAACTTCGTTCATCGCTTCAATTGCCGCACCGTTGACCTCGCGACCGGGGTCTGAACCACCCGAATAAACCTCGACGCGGTCTTGCGCGAGGTGACGCACCCAGCCTGCGGCCATTTGCGACCGCCCCGCATTGTGCACACACACAAACACACCGACGGCATCGTGTTGCGAATTTTTCCGTCTATTTTGGCGAGGGCCCTTAGGCGATCGTCAGCGAAACGCGTCGTAAAGACAGCCACGAATGTTTGTATTTTTGCGCTCGCAAAACTTTTATACGACTCGACGACGATTGGGCGAATATAAGCCTCATCGTAGATGCCGGCGAACTTTCGAGACAAATGTCGTGTTGAGTTTTCGACTATTTCATCAGCATCAATATTTATGTCTCTGTCGATTGCTGTGTTCATTTAATTGCTCCTTTATATAATTGAATTCGTTGTTCAAGTTGTTCGATCGTTTTGTTAAATGCGCTCTTTGTACCAACCTGCACCGGATCTAGAATCGACCAATGCGCGTCAACATTGCTTGCACCGAGTTCGGCATATGCCGAGTCGCACACTGTAATCACTGTTGACTTTTCAAGATCTCTTGTGCTGACTTGACGAGGTTTTCGGCTCTTGATTTTGAAACCGTTTTGTTCGGCTGACTCGATTGTTAATGCGTGGATAGTTTCACCTGGTTTTGTGCCGCCACACGAAGCATTTTCTCCAATAAGACCATGCCAAATCGCACTTGCAAGTTGCGAGCGAGCAATATTTTCGGTGCACACGAAGACCACCCGCTTCGGAATTTTCGGCGACTCAAACTGCGGCAGATTTTCGTGCCGTACTGATACAAAGCGTTTGCGGGCATCAACTGCAGACTTGCTACGAGAAATCAGACCGACACTTTCAAGAACATCTAGATGATGTGCCAACAACGGCGAGACGATTTCGAGATACTGACGAATCTCATTGACGGTGCGATCTGACTCGCTGGTGAATTTTACGATGCTCAGCCGAACCTCGTCACCAAGCGCCGCATGCCTCGACGCCGAAAGCTTTTCGTATCCCACACCCCCACTATAGTTATCTCAATAACTATTGAGATACTCTAAATCTGAACTCTAGGTTAATTTATTTCCAAATGGAGTAGCCTTTAGGCATGAAAACTTTCAATAATTACATCAATGGCAAAGAAGCTGCGGCCAAAGACGGTCGCACAACACCAGTAATTGACCCAGTAACTGGCAAGCAATACGCGACGGCGGCATTGTCGGGCCCAGCAGATGTAGACGACGCGATGAAGGCAGCAGCCGATGCGTTCGAATCATGGAAGCATTCGACGCCGTCTGTGCGTCAAAAGGCGATCAACGACATCGCTGACGCAATGGAAGCCAACATGACCGAGTTGATTGAAGCCGAAATCGAAAACACCGGCAAGCCACGAGCGATCACCTTCAGCGAAGAAGTGCCGCCGATGATGGATCAAATTCGATTTTTTGCGGGTGCGGCGCGAATGCTCGAAGGCAAGAGTGCCGGCGAATACATGAGTGGCTATACCTCTTATATACGGCGTGAACCGATCGGCGTTTGTGCGCAAGTTGCCCCATGGAACTACCCATTGATGATGGGTGTATGGAAGTTCATCCCGGCGATTGCCGCGGGCAACACGACCGTGTTGAAGCCGAGCGACACGACCCCTGCATCAACTGCATTGATCGCAAAAATCGCAGGCGAAGTTTTGCCACCGGGCGTGCTCAACGTCATTTGTGGCGATCGCGAAACAGGTCGGTCGATGGTTGCGCACAACACCCCAGGCATGGTTTCAATCACTGGTTCGGTTCGCGCCGGAATGGAAGTCGCCGAGGCTGCATCAAAAAGTTTGAAGCGCGTACATCTCGAATTGGGCGGCAAAGCGCCTGTCATAATTTTTGACGACGCCGATATTGCTCTCGCTGTCGAGACAATCGCAATGACTGGTTATTTCAATGCTGGACAAGATTGCACGGCTGCAACACGAGTGATCGCAGGTCCAAAAATTTATCGCGACTTCGTTGACGCACTAACTGAACAAGCCAAGAAAACGAAAACTGGCAAACCAGATGAAGATGTGCTCTATGGGCCACTCAACAACGAAACACATCTTGGCAAAGTGAAAGGCTTTCTTGACCGAGTGCCGAAACACGCAAAAGTCACAACCGGTGGCTCACAAGTTAACGGCGCTGGTTATTTCTTTGAACCAACCGTCGTTTGTGATCTCAAACAAACCGACGAGATGATTCAAAACGAAATGTTCGGGCCGGTTATCACCGTGCAACAATTCAGCGATGAGCAAGAAGCGTTGAAGTGGGCAAACGGCGTCGAATATGCGCTGGCATCTTCGGTGTGGACACGAGACTTGGGTCGCGCAATGCGGATGACCAAGAATCTCGATTTCGGTTGTGTGTGGGTGAACACGCATATTCCGATGGTGGCCGAGATGCCACACGGTGGATACAAAAAATCTGGCTACGGCAAAGACCTCTCGGCATACGCGCTTGACGATTACACGCGCATCAAGCACGTGATGATCAATTTGAATAGCTAAACAGCGACGCCGAATCGCGCGTGGCGTGCGACTAAACTGCCACCGGCGCTTGCAGGCGTCGCGCAGTTGCCTGCAACAAGCGATCAAGAATCGTCGCCATAATCACTATCGCCAGGCCGACCTCTACCCCGAGACCCGAGTTTGGACCAGTGAGGGCTTCAATTGATCGGTAGCCAAGACCACCGCCACCGACCATCCCCGAAATAATTGCCATCGCCAAAACCATCATCACCATTTGATTGATCGCCAAAATAATTGACGGCATCGCCAACTTTATACGCACTCCCCATAATATTTGTCGCTGCGTTGCACCGAAAGTTGTTGCTGCCTCGACTGATTCGTTGTTGACTTGGCGGATACCAAGACTCGTGAGACGAATGCCTGGCGGAATTGCATAAACAACCGCAGCCACGATGCCAGGCACCGGACCAACTGAAAAAATCATCACGAACGGAATCGCGTAAACAAGATTCGGAATCGTTTGAAATGCATCAAGCACAGGTGCGATGATCGCTTCAATTCGCGGACGCCGACCGAGCCAGATGCCGATCGGCAAGGCGATCAGAATTGAGATGATCACGGCAACTACTGTCTGCGCAAGTGTGTCGACCGCATCAAGCCACCTACCTGTAAGACCAATAAATGTGACGCCGCACGCGGTGAACAACGACATCTTCCAGCCAGCAACATAAAACGCGAAAGCCGATGCGACGACGACGACCGCCTGCCAAGTGATCGTCTCGTTGAATAATGTTTGCGCGCGAACGAGAATTTCGCGCACGATAAAATCATTGAATGGTCTGGTGACAACATCAAAAGTTGTGCGAAACCATTTGAAGCCAGTGTCAATCGGGTCAGCGAACGAAGTGCCCCACGAAAATGGAAACTCGACCCAACCCAACAATTTGCCGACAACGGCGGCGAACGCGAGACCAATTAGCGACATATATAAGGTGTTGCGTTTAACTCTGACTCGTGGCGCCCCGGGCGTTGAAACAAGCGACATACTGACGCGGTCAAGCACAAGCGCAACTGCGACAACGGCGAGACTGACTACTAGCCCGCGGCCTGGTTGAAGGCGGCGAACAGTTTGATTGATTTCTTGGCCGAGACCACCGGCGCCGACCAATGTTGCGATCACGACGATGCCGAGCGCCATCATCACCGTTTGATTGATCCCCGTAATAATCGACGGCACGGCAAGTGGCAGTTGCACTTTTGCCAAAACTTGACGCTTGGTTGCGCCAAACATTTGCGCCGCTTCGACTGCTGACTTTGGCACTTGTTGAATGCCGAGTGCCGTGAGTCGAACCATCGGTGGCAACGCATAAATCACTGTGGCGATTGCTGCGGGCGCCGGGCCGATGCCGAAAAATAAAACAATTGGGATCAGATATACGGTCGCGGGCACGGTCTGCATACCGTCCAAGATCGGGCGGAGCGCCAACTCAATTCGGCGATTTAACGCCGTCAGCACGCCAAGCGGTACGCCGATTAATACGCAGATAAAAACTGCAACCGCCATCAGCGATATTGTGACGATGCTTTCAGACCACACACCGACGAGGCCCGGGTAGACGACGGCTAAAGCCGCAAAAGAAGCCACGCCCCAACGGCGTGTGCGCGCGACAACTGCGAACACAATTATTGCTGGCACAAACCAAGGCAACCAGGTGAACACCGACTCGACTAATTCGATGCCGAACTCGACGACCGAAATGAACGGATTCAAAATGAATTCAAACAGCCAATGGCTGCTGCGATTTTTTCGAACCCACGACTGCAGATTCGTGATCGGCTCGGCAAGACCGATATTTAGCGAGTCAGGAAACCCACGTGTGCCAAGAGTCTGGGCAAATATCAATAAAACAACTATGCCGCTGATTCGGCGCTTCATTTTTGTTCGGCTTGCAAGATTTTCGCAACGCTTGCACGATTGACCACACCAATTGCTTGATTGTTGGCATCAAGCACGGTGATCGGTTCGTCACGCTCGAGCAACATCGGGATAATTGTTTCGATTTTCGCCACCGACATCACAGTGCGGCTATTTGAGGCTGCCGTTCCTGCAACAGTCACCGACTTGACGCTGAGCACTTTTGCCCGCGGCACATCATTAACGAATTCACGCACATATGGTGTCGCTGGTGCCGAGACGATTTCTTCGGGCGTACCGATCTGATCAAACGAACCGTCTTTCATAATTGCAATACGATCGCCAAGTCGAAGCGCTTCGGCGAAATCGTGCGTGATGAACACAATCGTGCGTTGCATTGTTTTTTGCAATTTAATTAACTCGTCTTGCATCTCTTTGCGAATCAACGGGTCGAGTGCCGAGAAGGGTTCGTCAAACAACAAAATTTGTGGATCAACTGCGAGCGCGCGGGCCAACCCGACACGCTGTTGCATGCCACCCGATAATTGTTGTGGGTAGTGATCGGCCCAACCATCTAAGCCGACTGTGTTCAAAATTTCGGTCGCTTTAGCAAGACGGACCGACTTGTCAATTTTTTGCACTTCAAGCCCGTATGCGATGTTGTCGATTACTTTTCGATGCGGAAACAAACCAAAATGTTGAAACACCATCGACATTCGACCGCGGCGCAACTGGCGAAGTTGATCTTCATCCATTGCCAAAAGATCATCGCCACTCAACAAAATTTCACCCTGAGTGGGTTCAATCAATCGCGACAAGCAGCGAATCAGAGTTGACTTGCCAGAACCCGACAGCCCCATAACAACAAATGTTTCGCCTTGCGCGACGCTGAAAGAAACATCTCGAACAGCAACAGTCTGTTTAGTTTTTTGCAAAATTTCAGCTCGACTAGAGCCACTTTTTGCGAGTTCTATTGTGCGAGCGCTGTCACCTGGGCCGAAAACTCTCCAGACATGACGTAAATCTATTGCTGGTTGATCCCCCGAACCCATTGCCGAAACAATAGTGCCACTGGTCACTAGTAAGCCAAGGCTTGATATGGTGGTGGCAGCCCTATTTTGGGCTCAAACCACGCTCACAGAAAATTCAAGGGGAGAAAATGGGAATACGAAATAGGAAAATTGCTGTTGGTTTATTGGCCGCTAGCGCAATGCTGCTGGCAGCCTGCGGTGGTAGCGATAGCGCCACCGAAGTCGCGACCGAAGAAACGGTCGCTGCCGAAACCGCAGGTGCTCCAGCCTGCTCTGGCACCGAAACGATCAAGATTGCCCGCAACAACTGGACCGCTTCGGCGATTGAAGTTGAAATTGTCAAGCAATTGATTGAAACAAATCTTTGCAATCCAGTGGAGATTGTCGACATCGACGAGAACGCGATGATCCCTGGTATGTCGACTGGCGATATTGATGCCAACGTTGAAGTGTGGCCATCTGGTTTCACTGCCGAAGAGCAAGCGTTTATTGATGACGGTTCGGTTGTCAACATGGGCACACTCGGCGCGATCGGCAAAATCGGCTGGTTCGTCACGCCAAATGCTCTCGAGCAGTTTCCACAACTTGCAACTTGGGAAGGTCTCAAAGACCCGGCGGTTGCCAAAGCATTCGCGACTGCCGCAACCGGTTCGAAGGGTCGAATGCTGGCAATGGATCCATCATTTTCAGGCTACGAAGAACAACTCGTGAAGAATTTGAAACTTGATTTCAAAGTTCAGTACTCGGGCTCTGAAGCCGCGACTCAAGCAGAAATTATTGCACTCACCGAAGCAAAGAAACCAGTGATTATGTATTACTGGATGCCATCTGCCGCGGTTGGTAAATATGGTCTGATCAATCTTGCGTTGCCAAAGGCATCTGTTGACTGTGCATTAGAAGCTGACAAGTGCGACGGTGACTACCCGGAAGATGTGTTGTTCAAGGTTGCTTCGGCAAAACTTGAAGCAAAAGATGCCAACGTCTTCAAGTTTCTGAAGAAATACCAGATGACAACTGATGACCAATTAGGAACTTTGCCGGCCGTCGAAATTGATGGTCGACCTGCAGCAGAAGTTGCCGCAGAATGGATTGCGGCAAACAAAGCGACTTGGTCTGAGTGGTTCAAATAAAAGTTAGTTAGTTGTTTAAGTAAAACGGCGGGCCTTCGGGCCCGCCGTTTTTATTTAAGTCGCAAAGCGAAGGTGTAAAGATCATCAACTCATCACCAAAAATTTACGACCCGTCGATGCTCGTGTCGCACGATTGGGGCTTTCCCGTGCCGATTGCCTACGGGCCAGGGCGACTAGCCGAAATCGGGCGCCGATGTGTGGGGCACGGCATAAAGAATCCGTTGATTGTGACTGACCGTGGCAGCCGAAATCTTGCTTTCATCACTCGCCTGCAATCGTTTCTCGATGAGGCGGGTTTGAAGTCGGCGCTGTTTTTTGAAATTTCACCCAACCCAATAGACACAGAAATCGGTGCGGGGCGTGCGGAGTTTCGCGACGGCGGTCACGATGCAATCATTGCGATCGGTGGTGGCAGCGCGATGGATGGCGGCAAGGCGATCTGCTTGACCGCGAAAAATAACATCGACCTCTGGGATTTTGAATTTGAAAAACCTGCGCCGATGATTTCGCCCGAAAATGGTTTTCCGAGACTTATCACTATCCCCACGACTGCAGGCACGGGCGCCGAGACCGAAAGTACTGGAATGGTCACTGATTCAAAACAAGCGATGAAGTTTTGTGTCTGGCACCCAACTTTGAAGCCATCACTGGCACTTCTTGACCCTGAACTCACTGTTGGCTTGCCAGCGAATCTGACTGCATGGACAGGCGCCGATGCTTTGGTTCACGCGATTGAAGCATTTTTGGTGCCGGCTTTTAATCCGCTTTGCGATGGACTCGCGCTCGAGGCGTTGAGCCTGATTTCAAAGTGGTTGCCTGTCGCATTTATCGAACCAAAAAATTTGACGGCGCGTGGCGGAATGCATGTTGGTTCGTGCTTGGCTGGTATTTCTTTTTTGAAAGGTCTCGGCCTAGTTCATGCGATCTCGCACATGATCGGTGCTGAGTTCAACACTCACCATGGTTTGACGAACGCAATTATTTTGCCCGTTGTATTGCGTTTTAATTTGCCGGGTATGGATGAGAAAACACGGCGCATGGCCGAGGCTATGAACTTGCGTGAACATTCAGTTGGAGGTTTCATCGCCGCAGTCGAGGCGATGCTCGACGAAATAAAAATTCCAAAATCGCTGAGTGAAATCGGCGTGACCGCCGATTGCGCAGAGCGAATTGCCACGAAGGCTCTAAAAGACTCGGCAGCCCGCACGAATCCGCGTTCAGCCAGCCTGACTGAGGTTCTGTCGCTGACTGAAACCGCAATCGCTAAAGCCCGCTGAGAGACCAAAGCCTTGAGAATTTTTCGTTCAAATTTGGCTTTCGAGGCGTGTCACGCCATTTAGTATCTATTAGACTAGGCCAATGTCAAAATTCATAAAAACTATTTCATCTGTTACAACACTTGCTATCTGCCTGATTGCGTTTCCTTTACAGACTGCGTCAGCGGCAAGTGCGGGCGGTTCTTGCCCAACAGCAGGTAAGTTAGGCGGCTCTTCTGGCAATCCTCTCATTTGTACCAAAGTCGGCAAAAAACTTAAATGGAAGGCTTTAACGGCGACAACCGTTGCAACCGTTGCAACGGTTCCAGTGACAACGACGGCCGTCGCGACAACCACCACTGCTGCGACTACGACGACCGTTGCAACTACGACATCGGCAAATAGTGGCCTCGCCGCTGCAGGAGTTTGTCCCACTGCATATTTCCCTAGCCTTGCCAACTCTGTTGGCGCTGGCGCGGCTTATGTAAAACCTTCAATCTCGGTTTCATGCACCGACACGGTCGCAACAATCACCTCGAACAACATGATCGGTTATCCATTCGTGGCAGTTACTCCGAACGGATTGAGAACACAAAATTATGTCTGGAAAATTTCACGAAGCCCGACTGTTGCCGCCTCGCCAACCTTGATCGTCAAAAACGGCATTCCGACAATGGGAACGTTAGGTTTCACGACCACCGGCCTCGCGATCTATGGCCCAACCGAAGCGGCAATTCCTGCCGACAAACCATACGGCGACCCGAATTACAACGGTTTGTTGGACACTTGCGGTGGACACACTGGCCCGTCATCTGAGTATCACAACCACGTCCTCTATCAACTCGCAGCCTGCAATTTGGGTAGCAGGGCTGTACTCGGTTATGCAATTGATGGGTTTCCGATTTATGGGCCGACTGCGTGCCTAAATGTTGCGTGTACCTCTACTGGCACCGTGAGTTCTGGTTACGTGAAAATTGGCAATCCGGCGACGAACGTTTGGAGCGCCTACACATATACAGCAAGTTCGAATGCGCTTGTGCTCGATGCGTGCAACGGGCGAACCCAGCCAGACGGTACTTATGGGTACCACGCGATCACTTCGTTTCCGTATGTTTTCGGATGCTTAAAAGGTACTGCAATGGTGCAGTCTGGTGCCGCCGCAGAACCAATGCCATCGATGGGGTCAGGCGCAGGTCAACAATCGTCAACCGTGCGTGCAAACTTGATTAGCACTCACAAACCAAGCCAAGTAACTTCTGTTTATTGCACTATTCAGTTTTCTTAATTGGCTAGTTGGCTAGTTTAGGTTTTAACGCGTCATTAAATCTTTTGAAGACTGGAATAAAAGAAATTGGGTCGAAACTTCCGATGCCGTTCAAACTTAATAGCGCATGGCCAATTGGGAAAGCGAAAATTAAACGTGCGAATAAAACTGGGTCAATCGACGAGTCGATCTCACCTGCAGAAATCGCGTTTTTGATTACCACTTCGTATTGTTGCAAGATTTTTTCAATTTGTGGCTGAATATCTGCTCGCACTTGATCATCGCGCCAAGAAGCCTTAAGGGCCTCTAAAAGCGTTTTTTGTGCATCAGTTTGGGTGCTGCTTCCATGGCCTGGAGCGAGTTGACCGATTAAAACCATCCAAGACGCACTTTGATTATTTTTTAATGGTTCGGGTAGATTCTTGTCGAAATATTCACTGTTGACTTTTTGTTGCTTGACAATTGAATGCTCAAGCGCCGCCTTGAACAAATCTGCCTTGTTTTCGTACCAGTTATAGATAGAGCCAACCGTGAGTTCGGCGCGCTCGGCAATGTCAACCATCCGGGCTTTTTCGTAGCCACGTTCGGCAATTTCTGCGATCGCCGCGTCAAGAATTTTGTCACGCGAAATCAACGCCCAAGGTCGACGCGTACGACCTTCAATCACTACTCTACTTGATCGTTTTTTATTGATGCTTGCCTCGATGCACGAATAATGCACGAATAATGCACTAATATAAGACTTGTTTTATTTTTTAATCTTTAACCGTAACAATGTTAACCATTTCAGCACTAATTTGCAAGTATGAAAAACCCGCGGTTTGTGGCTCTATTTTTTCTTATATCCACTAGGACACTTCGGGGACAGTCCTGTTACCTTTTTCGTGAGTTTGCCCTTGATACAGGTGATAGTCGACTTTGCAGACGCCGTCGTGCCCGTTGTGATTGAAACTTCAGCAGACGACTGTTTTATTGCAATCGTGCCGCGCTTGATCGTATATGTAACATCACCTAGTGCTCCGGCTACGGCTGTTGCGTAATAAATACGAAATACATTTGTTGAAACTTCATAACCAGTCGGGTCGAGGCGACGTAAATCAGAACCAGAAATCTTCTGCGGTGTTGACCAGGTCAAACCGTCGTTTGAAGTCGAGATATAAAGTTTCTGCACGCGATCGCTACAACCAGGGCCGTCAGCCAAGATCATTAACCAGTCGCCAGTTTTTGCGCGAAGAATCTCAGGGTCAACGCTGATCCCATTTTCAAGACGCCAGCCCGCTTCTTTTGTAAACGAGATACCGTCACTCGAAATATAACTCGCGAGTTTTTCGGTGCAATTGCCTTCAACTGGCGATTCAACAACATAAAGACGCACTTTGCCGTCAGGTGTAACCACAGCGTCGGGCACTCCCCACGCTTTAACGTTTTGTGAGACTACAAGTTCTGCTGCAGCAACAGTTGATGTACCAACCGCTGTGCAGGCAGTAGTTAAACACGCTGCAGAGGACACAGATTTTGTCGTCGCCCCTGCAGTTGTCTCAACGAAGTACGCGCGACGAGTGCCATTAGGCAGTGTGACCGCAGTAAAGTCGCTACCCAAGCGGCCAGTGACTGGCACACTCGTGCAAGCCCCAGCGTCAGTGCAGTCACTGACAATTGTTCCGGCAAGACTCGGGTACCAAAGTCGATCGGCGTTGCCGGTACGTTCGACATGTGGTGACACGCCCGTGAGACCGAGCGCCACTGCATCTTCAGCGAGCGCCCACTCGACCAAAGCACTTGCCCTTTGAAGTGGCGTGAATGACATCGCGAGCAGAGTGACGACGACAAAACTCGCTGCTGACTTACGAAACTTAAACATCCAAATCCTCAATTCAAAATATTGAATAATGACGCAATGACAATGATAATCCGAATACCTGAAAAATCGAGACTATAATTTGCATATGAAAATCGGCGTCCAAATACATCCACAAAATACAACGATGAAGGCAATGCGTGACACTTGGTTGCGCGCCGATGCTTTGAAAGTTGACAGCATCTGGGTGTGGGACCATTTTTATCCGCTGTATGGCGAACCTGACGCCTCACACTTTGAGGCCTACACACTGCTTGCGGCGATTGCAGCCGAAACCAAACATGCCACTGTTGGCGCACTGGTTACTTGCTTTAGCTATCGCAACCCGCAACTGCTGGCCGACATGTCACGAACGATTGACCATATTTGTGGTGGGCGTTTTATTCTCGGAGTCGGATCAGGCTGGTTCGAGCGCGACTACACCGAATATGGATACGAGTTTGGCACTGCAGTCGGACGGTTGAAAATTCTCGAAAAGGGTTTGCCGGTTATTAAACAGCGTCTGGCGAAGTTGAACCCTGGCACGGTGAACCCGAAGATGCCGCTGATGATCGGTGGTAGCGGCGAGAAGTTCACATTGCGGTTGGTCGCCGAGCATGCCGACATGAGCAATGTGTTTGGCCCCGTCGAAAATGTGCGCAAGAAAAACCAAGTGATCGACGAATGGTGCGCCAAGATCGGGCGCAACCCGCGCGAAATCGAGCGCACCGTGGCGATCAACCCTGAAGATCTTGAGATTGCCGACGAATTTGCTGCGGCTGGCGCCGATCACCTGATCGTCATGGGTCGCCCGCCAAAAGACGGCTGGCCTGACGACTCGCGATTCAACTTCGCACCACTCGAAAAATACCTCGCCAAACACGGCCGCTAGCTTTTTGTAGACAACCTAGAACTTCTCGCAGATGAAAGCGATTTTGACACGCGTTAGAAATGTTCTAAACGACAGAGTCACGCGAGTTCTGTTTTACGACCAAACACTTAAAAAGGGCTACGCATCGCTGGCGTCTTTTTCAAAGTTGTTTGTGCTGCGACGAGTTATTGTGACCGTGGTTGCATACCCGCTGTCGCTCGTGTGTTGGGTTTTCTTAGTCGTCTTAAACCGCTTTACGCCGGTGCGAATGTACCGCTTCGAGCGCCCGCAGCGCCCCGAGGCTGCCTCGGTCTACATCGAACAACTTGAACCACTATGCCGAGAGCTGCAAGATTCTGGACACAAAGGCTTCTTGATATTTATCGACGCCAGCGCGACTACGAATCTTGAATTACTCAAACTTTATGCAAGTCACTTCAGTTTGTATCTTGACGACCGCGTCGCATTCATACGAACAATTTTTGCTCTAGTACCAAGATTTGGGTTCTCAAATACTTTTGTAAACCATTCCCTTTACAACAGCAACTGGCTACTACCGCCAGCAATAAAACATGGAAAACACAAAAACAAAATACCTGAAGCAATTTCTAAACTGAACCTTGAGCCATTCAAGTTTGTGATTTTGACGCATAACTCCTTGTCATACGTAAAGAAATACAACCCAGACGATCACCACGAGCTCAATCGCTTCACCGATATCCGCAAAGCAGAAGATGCAATCAAACTAGTTCATGACAACGGTATGAAGACTGTTCGCATGGGTGTAGATACCGATGAATTGCCTGACTCTTTAAAAAGGTTGCCGATAATTGACCTCTCGGGTAAATTACGAACAGATGCACAAGATCTTTGGTTAGCAGAGCACTGCCTATTTTTGTGGTGCATAAATAACAACGGATCGTGGCATTTTGCTCACAAATACAATCGCCCCACTTTGATCACAAACAGTTATGCCTTAAGTAGAGGCTTCCAAGCTAATTTGTTTACCCTCCAGATGATTTGGGATGAAGGGAATGACAAATATCTAACACTTCAAGAGATAGCGAATTTAAGAGGTGTAGTGGGAAGGATATCCAAAATGAAGGATAGATGCTTGGCATTTGTAGAAAATTCGCCATCGGATCTCGTATCGGCGGTTGTCGAAATGCTTAAATATGCAAATAACGAACTTGAATACACCGCGCACGATATCTCATTGCTCTCCCAGTTCAGCGAAGTCCTAGTCCAAGGCGGATACCCACCAATGCTCATAAATCACTCACAACCTTGCATTTCATTTCTTAGTGCACACCAAGAATTACTTATTTAAATCCTTAAACTTTTTAATCATGAGGATTTAGTTAGCTCTTCAAAAGAGCCTTCGGCGACGATTTGTGCGTCTTCGATTCGGTACAGGCGATCGCAATGTTTAACTGTAGACAGGCGGTGTGCGACGATTATTATCGTTTAAAACCTTGTAGCGCACGAATTGCGCTCATTACTTCAGTTTCAGTTTCAATGTCGAGACTGCTGGTAGCTTCGTCGAGCACAAGCACTTGGGGTTCATGATATAGAGCACGCGCAATTCCGATTCGCTGACGCTGACCACCTGAAACTCGAACTCCACGTTCGCCAACGATCGTGTGCGTTTTATCTGGCAGCGCCTCAACGAAATCCAAAGTTGTGCAGATTTGAGGGCACGCTCAAGTGCGACTTCGTCAACATCGGCCTCGGCAATACCAAAGGCAACATTGCGTCGCACAGTGTCATCTGTAAGGTAAATCGCCTGCGAGACATACCCGATTGTAGATTGCCACTCAAGATTCTGCCTCTGCATTTCAATACCATCAATCAGCAACTCACCCGATGTTTGTGGTAGCAAGC
>BGOG01000030.1 GCA_003569125.1 Acidimicrobiaceae bacterium
AGGTCTTTATTGGCGTAGTGCTCAACGCCGATGCAAGCAATTCTTCTTTTGACGCAAAATGATAGTGAATCAAACTATTCGAAACGCCAAGTCGCTTGGCTACATCAGAAACTCTTGTACCGGCAAAACCGCGTTCAATGATTACATCGCAGGTAGCCTCAAGAATCTCAATGCGCCGTTGTTCAACCGTCTCTTTTTTCACTACTAGCGAACAATACTTTGCTCGGGGCTCATCTGAAACCCATGTTCATTCGGCAAAGTCGAGGCTCAACAATGTCTAAATTAGCCATCACGCCAAAAGGCTTTCTTCGAGTTGCGCAGACTGCATTTGCATCACTCTATTTGATAATCATCACGGGCTCATTGGTAAGGCTGACAGGCTCGGGTCTGGGCTGCGCAGATTGGCCGCGTTGTAGTGAATCTAAGTTCGTCGACGTATCGAGTTCACACGCCGCGATTGAACAACTAAATCGACTGTTCACGGGGGTGGTTGCGGTGAGCGTGGCGCTTGCCGTGTTGCTTTCGGTGCGACTGCGCCCGAAGCGTCGCGATCTCGTTGGCATGTCGGCTGGTCTCGTCGTCGGTGTGTTGGCACAAGTTTTGCTCGGCGGCTTGGTCGTACTCACTGGTCTTAATCCTTTTTCAAATATCGCACATTTTTTGGTCAGCATCCTGTTGATCAGCAACGCCTACATGTTGCTTCGACACGCCGAAATTTTTCGAACAACCGACGTTGTCCTGCCTCGTCGTGAACCAGAACTAACGAATAAACGGATCTCGTCGCTGGTGCGAATCGTTCTGGCTATGACGGGCATAGCAATCGTGGCTGGCACGGTGGTGACAGGCTCAGGACCTCATGCCGGAGATGAAAATGCTGTGCGAATAAATTTGGCGATCAACTTGGTCGCAAAGATTCATAGCATCTCAGTTTTGATTTGTCTGGCGACGGCCGGTGTTCTCTTTCTGCTGGCGAGAAAAGATCCGATTTCTTGGCGAATTGTCGGTCACCCCCTAGAGCGGTTTTTAGGTGTGGGATTGTTGCAAGGTTTGATTGGGTATGTGCAGTACTTTTCGGGATTGCCCGTGCTGCTGGTTGCGATCCATGTCGCCTTGTCGGTGGCTGTGTGGTTGGGTGCCCTGGACATGTACTGGAACTCAAGACTTCCAAGACCCGCATAGATTGTGCTTGAATTAGTGCCAACATGTTGAGGCGGCCTAATCACGAACATGGTCATTTTTGGCTCAAGGTGTTTTTGGCAATTATTTGTTCAACAGTTGTCGGCTTGGGGTTCGTGTCCAATTCGGCGAGCGCCAATAGTGCCGAGAGTGCGTCTGACTTGATTAGCGCAACCAGTGATGGTGAGTTTTTTATTATCGCCAGTGTTCAAAATCAAGTTTTGGTCGATGATGTACCGCAGCGCACACCGGTGGCCGGTGCCGCAATTACCGTGACAACACTAGATGGCGTCGTGATCGGTCAGGCGATCACGGGCGATGACGGACTGTGCAAAATTGCGGTGCCTACACGGGATAACTATCTGATCAATATCGATCCATCCACATTGCCCAAAGACCACAATTTGATCGATGCGAACAAAGCGCAAGTCAGAGTTGATCAGGTTCTATTTACGACCAATACGAAGCGAGTAACTTTTTTCACGGGAGACAGTGGAGTCGCAGGTTCAACAGAATTAGAACGAATCTTACAAAGACTTTCTGATGGCATCCGGCTCGGCATCATCATTGCGATGTGTTCGGTCGGGCTTTCATTGGTAATTGGTACAACCGGCTTGACTAATTTCGCGCATGGAGAAATGGTTACTTTCGGTGCTTTGGCCGCCTTTTTCTTCAATGTCAACTTGAACATTCCGATCTTAATTTGTGGTCCTTTGGTCATCATTTTGGGCGGTTGCTTCGGTTTGCTGATCAACTGGGGAATTTTCGCTCGTGTAACGAAGCGTGGTATCGGCTTGAACTCGCAACTTGTTGTTTCGCTCGGACTTTCGCTGATGCTTATAAACATTTATTTATTTTTGTTCGGCGGACGAACTAAACAATTGACGAGTTTTTCAAAACAAGTAAATATCGAGATCGGTCCGATTGGAATCACCCCGAGAGATTTGACAACAGCGATTCTCGGAGTCTTGATTTTGCTTTCTGTCGCACTTAGTTTGCAACGATCCCGATTGGGTAAAGCGATTCGAGCCGTGAGCGACAATGTTCAACTTGCTTCAGCAACGGGCATCGATACGCAAAAAGTAATCCGTATTGTTTGGTTTGTTGGTGGCGCACTCGCCGCAACGGGCGGAATCTTTCGTGGGCTCGACGAACAAGTGAGTTTCTCGATGGGCTCTGATCTGATCTTTTTGATGTTCGCCGCGATCACACTCGGCGGACTCGGGTCGGCCTACGGTGCATTAGTTGGCGGTTTTTTTATCGGTATTTTCGTAGAAATGTCGTCCTTGTTTTTTCCGAGCGAACTCAAAGTTGCGCCGGCATTATTTATATTGATTACCGTGCTGATAATTCGTCCGCAAGGAATCTTCGGCAGAAGTCAAAGGGTGGGTTGACATGGATTGGGTAAAAATTATCGAGAACACCATTCGCGCATCAATTGGTGTCGATGCGATTTATTTCGCGATCGCCGCTTTGGGCTTGAACATCCACTTCGGGTACACCGGCATGCTCAACTTCGGCCAAGCGGCGTTCATGGCCTGTGGCTCATACGGATTGGGCATGACCGCGCAGTATTTCGGCATCGGGCTGTGGTGGGGGATTCCTCTGGGTATTGTTTTCGTAATTATTCTCGCGCTATTGGTTGGCATACCGACCCTGCGTTTGAGGGCCGATTATTTAGCGATCGTCACGATTGCTACTGCTGAAATTGTTCGGTTGTTCGTTCGTTCGGTGAAGTTCAATAAGGTTTTCGGTGGTACCGAAGGCATCAGCAACTTCAGCCGGCAATACCGCGAACTAAGCCCACTCAACCCAGGCAAAACTTACGGATTCAGACCGTTTTCATATACTGGCTACTCGCTTTACACCATCGTTATCGGCTGGGTATTGGTTGGCGTATTTAGTTTGTTCACTTGGCAGTTGATGCGCAGTCCATGGGGTCGAGTAATCAAAGGTATCCGCGAAGATGAAGACGCGGTGCGAAGTCTTGGCAAAAATGTTTACGCATACAAAATGCAAGCGCTGGTGATTGGTGGAGTGATCGGTATGTTCGCCGGAATGCTTTTGGCACTCGACCGTGGTTCTGTTCAACCAGACAACTACAGCCGAATGGTTACTTTTTATATTCTCACGGCACTGGTCTTGGGTGGTCTAGCAAAAGTCGCTGGGTCTGTTGTGGGCGCAATGTTGTTTTGGGTGCTGTTTGTATTTTCTGACAACATCATGCGCGAACTCACACGTAATGGTCCGCTACAAATTGGTGGCACAACAATTATTGAGAGCAATCAAGTCGGAGCGGTCAACTACATGTTCGTCGGCATCGGACTGATGCTTCTTATCGTGTTCAGACCGCAGGGTTTATTCGGCAATCGTCAAGAAATGGCACTAGATGGTCGCTGAACGAAGCTACAGCGCGTTGGCGAAGACTGTTCGGGCGGCCCTCGAAAAAGTCGAGGCCTCTGCAGGCGTGGCAAAGCCTGATCCGATTCTCATTGCCGATGGTGTTCGTCGCCACTTCGGTGGAATCATCGCCGTGGATGTCAAACACATCGAGATTCAACGGGGCTCGATTACTGCATTGATTGGACCGAACGGAGCAGGTAAAACGACTCTCTTCAATCTGCTTTCAGGTTTCGATAATCCCGATGTTGGCGAGTGGCGTTTTGACGGACACAACATGTCTCGAGTCGCGTCACACAAAACCGCCAGCATGGGCATGGTGCGGACATTTCAGTTGACCAAGAGTTTGACAAAGATGTCTGTCATCGAAAATATGAAACTCGGGGCGATGCATCAGGTGGGTGAGAAGTGGTGGAACGGACTTCTTCCGTTTTTGTGGAGATCGCAGGAGACCAAGATTGAAGAGCGCGCTGATATCTTATTGACGCGTTTCAAGATGGATCACATGCGCAACGAATACGCCGGCACGCTTTCTGGCGGCCAGCGAAAGTTGCTCGAAATGGCTCGCGCGCTGATGACCGATCCACGCCTTGTGATGCTTGACGAGCCGATGGCCGGAGTCAACCCGGCGTTGAAACAAAGCTTGAACGAGCATATTCGGGGTTTGCGCGACGACGGAATGACGGTGCTGTTCGTTGAACACGATATGGATATGGTCAACGATGTTGCCGATTGGGTGATCGTGATGGCTGAGGGTTCGATAATTGCCGAAGGCACTCCAAGTCAGATTTCAGCAAATGAGAAAGTAGTCGAGGCTTATCTTGGTCGACATCAAGGCACGTCACTGTTGGACGAGGTTGAGCGATGAGCGCAATCCTTGAAGTTAAAGATTTAGTAGCGGGGTATATCCCTGAAGTCAACATTTTGAATGGTTGCAATATTACGGTTGCCCAGAACGAGTTTGTAGGAATCATCGGTCCGAATGGTGCAGGAAAATCAACCGTACTCAAGGCAATTTTGGGCGAATGTTCTGTTCGCGGCGGTTCGGTGCAATTGGGTGATCTAGAAATAACCAGGTTTCGCGCGCACGAACTAGTGGAACGCGGTGTGGGCTACGTGCCACAAAATCGAAACGTGTTTCCGAGTCTTACGGTTACAGAAAATCTGGAAATGGGTTGTTTCTTGAAACCTTCGGTGTTCAAAGAGCGCTTTGAGTACGTCTCAAACCTATTTCCGCGTTTACTCGAGCGAGCCACAGTGAAGGCGGGTTCGCTGTCGGGCGGTGAACGCCAGATGGTTGCAATGGGTCGGGCGTTGATGATGGAGCCAAAACTGTTGTTACTTGATGAGCCCTCGGCCGGTCTGTCACCAGTGCTACAAGATGAGGTGTTTATTCAATGCAAGAAAATCAATGCTGAAGGAATCGCGATTTTGATGGTCGAGCAGAACGCTCGCCGATGTTTGCAGGTCTCGAATCGCGCCTACGTTTTGGATCAAGGCAAAAATGCTTACACGGGAAGCGGCAGAGAATTGCTGAACGACCCGAATGTGATCAAGTTGTACCTCGGCACTTTGGCCAAAGCCACTGGCGGATAATGAAAAGGCCCCGAGCTTTCGCTCGGGGCCCGATCATTTAGTACTTAGAAATTATTGATTACTTACCAGCGTCAAAGTTCTCGCCGAGTGCGTTACCAATGTTTCCGTCAACACCGTAGACCTTCTTCGCTTTTGGTCCGACACCGTTCTCCACCATTGTGCGGAGAATTCGTGAACCTTCATCGAATGTGATCAAGACGATTGCGTCTGGGTTAGCAGCAACAACTTCTCCGACTTCGGCATCAAATGTTGTTGCCTTTGGATCGTAGATTTTCTTGCCCAATACTTTTACACCAGCTGCCGTAAGAACTTCTTCAACAACTGCTGCGAGTCCAGTGCCGTATGCATCATCTAATGCCATGATGTAGACAGACTGTGCGCCGTCAGCGACGATAACTTCTGCGAGTACTGCACCTTGGAGGTCATCCGGTGGTGCATTACGGAAGAAGAGACCATTGTCGGCGTATGAAGTCAACTTCGGCGATGTGTTCGCTGGGCTGAACTGAATAACACCTGCTGCAGTGATCTTGTCGATAACTGTGAGCGATACACCAGATGATGCGGCACCGATGATGGCGTCTACACCTTCTGAGAGCAAACGATCGACTGTTACGCTGGCTGTGTCAGTTGATGTGTCGCCGGAGTCTCCTGCGCTGTACTCAACTGGCTTGCCAAGAACGCCGCCGGCCTTGTTTAGGTAATCAATTGCATACTCAACACCAGCGATCATTGGAGCGCCAAGGAATGCAAGGTTTCCAGTTTCTGGAAGAAGTCCACCGATTTTGAGGACGCCGTTGCCCTTACGAGCAACACCTGTCTTCGCAAGTGGCAAGACTGCCGATTCTGGAGCGTTTGCAAGTTGGTATGTAGTGAGTGTGTCATCAAGACGGTTATCCGCACCGAATTGAAGGATGCCGTACGAAGCCTCAAGTGGCTCGCCGTTTCCGTTCAATGTGTTTGGACCAGAGAAACCGTCGTAGTCGACGTCGCCCTTTGCCTTGATAGTTGCGAGGCAATCAGCCCAAGTTGCTGCTGTGCACTTTGTTCCGTCTTTTGAAACAGCAACAAGTTGGTCAGCGAGTCCGCTGCCGTCTGTGCCTGCTGCTTCTGCTGCAAGAGCAATCAACATCACTGCATCGAAAGACTCAGCTGTGTAGTTGAAGTCTTTGAGTGCTTCGTTGCCTTTTCCTGTCCAAAATGCGTTAACTGCATCTTTGAACTCTTGAGTCAACTCCACTAATGGTGTTGTTCCCTTCATTCCAGCCAACTCGCCACCTGCAGCAGGTGCTGTAGTTTCGGCTGTTGCTGTTGTGTCTTCTGTTGCTGCATCGGAGCCGCCGCAAGCCGCAGCCAAAAGGCTGAGACCAACAACAAGCGCGCCGAAGCGTTGCGTTGTAGTTTTCTTCATTTATTTTTCTCCCCCTAGGAGTAGGACAGCAGGATGCTGGCCATTAGTTAGGAACTATCAAGGGTATTGAGCCGACTGAACTTTGCCAACTAAATAGGTCATTAACAAACGGCAAAATCAACTTTTACTGGCGGCTGCCGCCTTGGACAATCTGTCACTTACGGCTTCACCTAAGCCAGTGTTTATAGGCATAACGGCGATGACGACATCGGTACCCGTTTCATCGGCTTGGCGTAATCGTGCGTACAACTGATTGGCGTAGGCAATCGTGTCACCAAAAAAATCGATAATTTCAACTTTTCGACCGTCAGATGCGAGGGCCGCCAAGCGACTTTCGGCATCTTTTGAGTTTTCAGCCAACACGACACGACATTTTGGCGCGTAGTGTTTTTCTAACATTCCAGATGCGCGCGATTCTCCATCTGAGTTTTCAATTTTGATATTGCCGATTGATTCAAGTTCATCACGGGTGATTGCGCCCGATCGCACTATCTGTGGATACGCACGAGTGCAATCTAAAATTGTCGACTCGACACCGATCGCGCAAAAGCCGCCATCCAGAACTAGCGCGACGTCATCACCGAGATCATCAACTACATGTTTTGCACATGTGGGGCTTACTTTGCCGAAGCGATTCGCCGAAGGAGCGACTAAACCATCGTCGAGTTTATTCAATAGAGCAAGGGCGACCCCATGGTTCGGAACTCGGATCGCGACCGTTTCGCGTGCGCCTGTAATCTCGTCACAGATTTTTTCGCTACGTTGCAAAATAACAGTCAATGGACCAGGCCAAATTTGCTGACAAATTTTTGCAACAAACGGCTGGACATTTTTCGCCCATTTATCCAGTTGCTGAAAATCGGCAATGTGCAAAATCAACGGATGGTTAGTCGGTCTGGCTTTAACCTTGAAAATTTTCGAAATCGCCTGCGGACGCGATGCCAATGCGGCCAAACCATAAACGGTTTCGGTCGGCAAACCAATCAATAAGTCTTGACGCAGATACTTGACCGCCAAATCAAGAGTCTCGGACGATCTGCCATCTTGAATCTGCATGTCGTGATGTGTCAACGAATCAATCTTTGAAAAAGTCGAGCATCGCGTCGATAAACGAAAAATTATCCGTTGATGCAAAGTGGTCACAGTTTTTTAAAATCTTGATTTGAGTATTGTTGAACGATCTCGCCAATTGATCGGCGGGCAAAACAAAATCGCGGTCACCGACAACTACGAGAACTTCGGCGGTTATCGCTGAGGCATGTTGTTTCGTGAATAATTCTCCACGTGGTCTCTGCAACACGGCCTTCAACGCCAGCGGGTCGTTATCGCTGTGTCGTGCGTAATTACCGAATTGCCGAGCCAGCGTATTTTCTAATTCAGCCGTGCCATCGATCCCCGAGATAATCAGAGCCGATTCGGTGGGATCATGTGGCTCAAAAATTTTGTCACCGATGCCCAAAAGAATCAGTTTTCGAAACATATTCGGGTTGATAGTTGCGGCATGCAGCAGGGCGATAGCGCCCAACGAAAAACCAACCGCATCGACGACGCTATTTTTTGCGATTTGGCGAATCGGTAGCGACAGATCTGAATAAGCGGTTGCGTCATGGGGTTTTTCGGCGGTTCCGTGACCGAGCAAATCGACGCCGACGACCTTGCGTCCCGATTCTTGCAACAGAGTCTCAACGCCAGAGAGTTGCCAGGTTCGTGCAAATGAACCAGCCCAGCCGTGAACCATCAGCACGGGGGGAAGCCCTGTAGTCATGGCACCAGTATTAACATCCATATGAGTAGCCTAAGGAGGCTTCAAAATGAGCCCAACACGAGGGGATCACCGATGCGTTTTTTAAACCAGTCGCCTGACTTTGATTTGACATACAGCGATGTGTTCATGGTGCCAAGCCTCTCGGCAGTCACTTCGCGCCTCAAAGTTGATCTAACTACACCCGACAAAATCGGCACCAAGATTCCACTTGTTGTATCGAACATGACCGCAATCGCAGGGCGACGCATGGCCGAGACCGTCGCCCGTCGAGGTGGAATAGTTGTGTTGCCCCAAGACATCCCGCTCGACATCGTCGAAAACGTCGTCAAATTCGTCAAGTCGCGTCACAGTGTGATTGATACGCCGATCACGATGCACCAAGACGGCACAGTTGGCGAAGCGCTGAGTTTGATTTATAAGCGAAGCCACGGGGCAGTAATCGTTGTCGACGAGGATGATCGCCCCTACGGAATTTTCACCGAGCACGATGCGGTCGGCTTTGACCGTTTCGCACAAATCAGAAATGTTATGAGTCGAGAGATCTTTACACTCGATGAGTCACTGACACCGCAGCAAATGTTCGAGCGTCTGACCGAAGCCCGATTATCGGTAGCGCCCGTCATAGGTAAAAGTGGCAAATTGCTCGGTGTGATCACGCGCAATGGTGCATTGCGAAGCACAATTTATGACCCTGCTGTAGACAAAGACGGTTGTCTGATGATTGCCGCGGCAGTCGGGGTGAATGCCGATCCGGCGACACGAGCAAAGAATCTCGCCGCAATGGGTGTTGATGTGATCGTCGTTGACACCGCACACGGTCATCAAGTTCGAATGCTCAATGTGATCGAAGAAGTGCGACAGGTCGTCGGCAAAATTCCACTTGTGGCTGGCAACGTAGTTACTGCGGCTGGTACGCGCGACACGATAAACGCGGGTGCTGACATCGTCAAAGTTGGTGTGGGACCGGGGCGATGTGCACCACTCGAATGATGACCGGTGTCGGTCGACCACAGTTTTCGGCGGTTCTTGAATGTGCTCAAACTGCGTCTGAATTGGGCAAACAGGTTTGGGCAGACGGTGGAGTGCGTTACCCACGCGATGTCGCGCTTGGTCTGGCCGCCGGGGCGGCCAATGTGATGTTCGGTTCGTTGCTTGCCGGCACCTACGAATCGGCCGCCGACACTTTGCGAGATACCAACGGACGTCTTTACAAAGAAAGTTTTGGAATGGCTTCGAACCGAGCAGTCCGAAATCGAACACGCAGTGAGGGTGCTTTTGAGCGAGCCCGAAAAGAACTCTTTGAAGAAGGCATCAGTTCATCGCGAATGTATCTCGACCCGCAGCGCCCGAGCGTCGAAGACATCATCGATCAGATAATTTCTGGTGTCAGATCATCGTGCACCTACGCGGGGGCTTCGAGCATCGCCGAGTTTCAAGATCGCGCCGTGATCGGTGTGCAGAGCGCTTCTGGTTATGACGAGGGTCGCGCGCAAGACACCAGTTGGTGATGTTGACGCGCCGATGATTGTTGTAGCAATAGATGGCCCGGCGGGTGCGGGCAAATCGACTATCGCCAAGGCATTGGCGGCCAAACTCGGGGTTCGTTATCTCGATACGGGCGCGATGTATCGCGCGGTTACATTTGCCGCGATGAATTCTGGTATCGAATTATCGAATCAAGATTTCGTGGCAGAGCTAACGCGACGCTCAAAGATGTCGTTAACAGACGACAGCGTCGTGATCAACGGGCTTGATGTGACGACTGCGATCCGTAGTTCTGAGGTGACGGCCGCCGTGAGTTCTGTGGCCTCGAATAGCCAAGTTCGCACCGAATTACGCGAGCGTCAGCGACAATGGATTGCAGAACACAACGGCGGGGTAGTCGAAGGGCGTGATATTGGTTCTGTCGTGTTTCCTGATGCGACGCTGAAAGTTTATTTGACTGCGTCGCCGATTGTTCGGGCTAAACGTCGAGTGGCGCAATCGGGTGGCGACGTCGACGAAATTGCCGCGGCGATCGCATCGCGCGACCTGCAAGACAGTTCTCGTAGTGACAGCCCTTTGACCCAAACTGATGATGCCGTCACGATTGATACGAGTGATCGTTCTATTGATCAAGTCGTCGCTGAACTAGTTGAGATGACGAATAAAAGATCTAACGAAAAATCGAGCAAAAGATCATGACCCAAGTAGATACAAACCTCGCAGGTCAGGGTCGTATCGGAAAACTTTTTATTCGGTTGTTCGCGCGATCCTGGTGGGTTTATGCCGCGCGTATTTTCAGCTGAGCATCAAAGGTCGAGACAATATTCCAAAGACTGGTGCATTCATCTTGGCCCCGATACATCGATCGAATATCGACACACCAATCTCATGTGCAGCAACAACTCGTCGCTTGCGATACATGGGAAAAGACAGTTTGTGGAAAAACAAAACTATTGGTTCGGTACTGTCTGCTTTGGGCGGGTTTCCAGTGACTCGCGGTACCGCAGACCTCGAGGCACTCAAGCGATGTCTCTCGGTACTTGCGCAAGGTGAACCGATCGTGATGTTTCCTGAAGGCACCAGACAATCGGGTGAAATTATTCAACCACTATTTGACGGGGCATCGTATTTGGCGATCAAGGCGAACGTGCCGATTGTGCCAGTTGGAATCGGAGGCACGCAAGGTGTCATGCCCAAAGGCAAGAAGATGATTTATCCGAAAAAATGCACGATGATTATCGGCGCACCGATATATCCACCCCAGATCACGACTGGGCGCACTCCGAGAACCGCGACAACCGAGTTGACCGCAAAATTAAAAAGTTCGCTACAAGAGTTATTTGATGCCGCACAAATCGCAGCGCACTAGTTGAGAAAATAGCTCGTTAGTGCCTTGTGCATCGAAATCAGATCGTCGATGCCACATACTTCGCGTGCAGAATGCATCGACAGTTGGGGTATGCCAACATCAACCGTGTCGATGCCGAGTCGGGTTGCGGTAATCGGCCCGATCGTTGTTCCGCAAGGCATGTTATTTTTTGAGACGAACATTTGGTGGCCGACATTTGCCGCCTCGCACGCTCGGATGAATATTGCGGCTGAGGAAGACGAAGTTGCATATCGCTGATTCGAATTGATCTTTAATGCGGGCCCGTGATTAATGATTGGCGCGTGCAGAGAATCATGACGATCTGGATAATTGTGATGCACAGCATGGGCATTATCTGCCGAGACACAAGATGATTTATTTAAGGCTCGTAGATACTCAACCCGCGACAAGCCACCCGCGGCGGCAATTCTCTCGAGCGTGTGCTCAAGAAGTGGGCCAGCTGCACCAGTCGCGCTAGAAGAGCCGACTTCTTCGTGGTCGAATAACGCGACGACATTGGTGATTTTTGGGCTCGGAGAATCTATTAGCGCCGATATTGCCGCCCAACAAGAAGCCTGGTTGTCGAGCCGACCGCTCGCCAAAAGAGATTGATCGACACCAAGAATTTGAGCAGGAGCAGAATCAAAAAGTTGAGCCTCAAACGAAAGAATTTGCTCGGGTTGGATTTGTAGTTTTGATGCCGCCCACCGCACGAAATCGGGTGATTTTTCACCCGTCGCCCAGGCCGCCGATAGATGTAGTTGTTTATCAAGGATCAAACCCCGTTCGTTGACTTCGCGATCTAGATGAATCGCAAGTTGCGAAATCCGCGCAATCGGGGTTGACTCAGAAAATAATTTGACCGTGCCATCTCGTAATACTGCGTGACCAGCAATGCCTAGATCTCGGTCGAGCCAACTATTTAGAAGCGGACCCCCATAGATCTCAACTTGTAGCAGGTGCCAGCCAACTCGTGTTTCGTCGGGGCGGGGTTTAATTTTCAAACACGGCGAATCGGTGTGTGCGCCGATGATTCTGAATTGATTGATTATTTCTGAACCGATTCTCCACGCAATTATCGATCCGGCCCGTTCAATGAAACCGTTCTTAATATTGTTCTCGAGCGAGTCGTCGTTGGTGCAGTCGGTAAATCCGGCCGCTGTGAGTCTTGCGGCGACGAATTCGACCAAATGTCGCGGTGTCGGCGAAGAATCGAGTTGATCGCGAACTTGCGAAATCAAATCTGCGGTCACGGTTTAATTTTCGAAAGTGATATATCTTGTCCGAAAAAAGTACACGAAGTATCTTGGATGCTCGATTCACGAACTTCAAATTTTGCCGCGCAGATCGACAATGCATCCCGCTGGGTGAACGACAAAAACGCGACCCCCGTGAACAAGGCCAGCAACAAGATTTTCGTGATCACAGATTTGACAAACTTGAGCACGATAAGCCAACCGAGCACGCTGCGCCCATTGAGCCAAGTCCGATATTTTTCGCAGTTTCAGCATTGAGTGAAAATAGATCCATGGGCTCTAGTGTGTCAGGAGTATGAGCGATCAACCAGTACATCTTTCGGCGAGTGGCCCACCAGAAACGATTATCCCTCAAATTACGGGCGAACTTCGGCTGGCTTTGGATGCTGCCCTCGCAACGCCGATTGATATTCGCCGTCGTGCGGTTTGCGACGTCGTTGCCAAACATCCGACTTTTCTTGAGGGCTGGGCGACTATTGGTGATCTCAGCGAACCTGGAATCGATGCCTACATGGCCTACCGAGTTGGCTATCACCGCGGTTCTGGATACGTTGCGAGCGAATTCTTGGCGGGGTTCGGGATACGTGCGATGGGCGAGAGAATCTAATCGTGGTTTTTTGAGATGTCTCGGTGGGCTGGCAAAGCAATCTCGATTGATCGGTGAAATTAACGAGGCGGTTCGGTGTGAGCAATTTCTTTTGCAGTTGGATCCGAGCGGCGACGCCAGCAAATAA
>BGOG01000031.1 GCA_003569125.1 Acidimicrobiaceae bacterium
TGGCTGATGTCAGAAGTTGCCAAGCAACTTGGCACGAGCGGCATCGGCAAGACCGACGGGGTTATCGCCAACGTTGAGATTGATTTCCCTGGTTCGTTAACAAAGTTTCTCAAGCCAAATGTTTCTGATGAGAACGACCAGTGGCTTATAGAGAACTTGATGTTTCATGTGCTCGATGTAATTTCGGCAGACGCCGCGTATCAGCCATTAATTGATCGAGTTGGTGGCCAACTAAAGGCTGCTCGAGCAATGGCCGATCGATTTGATCGCTATCACGTTCGTCGCCCTGCAATGGTTCGCCTGTGGGAGCAGGGCAAGCCGCAGTCAGCCCAACCGCGCACAACCCAAATGCCAGCAACTCAACGCCACCGATCTGTGGCAATTCGAATTATGGAGTGCAGTTCGAAACGCATTGGCCAACCGAGCCCGGCCGCACGAAAGCCAGAGCTTTCTGAAAAAACTCCGAAACAAATTTTAGTAGTTGGGTTTCAGTCTTTGAGTCCAGGGCAAATTGATGCACTGTTGCAACTCAAAGAACATGTTGAGATTCGAGTTGTGTTGATTCACCCGTCGCCGGCGATTTCAAAAAAGTGGGCGGTGTCGGCGAGCTCGACAGCGGGTGCGAGTGCGACGGCCGGTGCGAGTGCCAGCGCGAACGATTGGCTTGATCCCCGAACGCAACCCATCACCAGTATTGCCTTCAGATATTGACCCGTTAGTTAATTCGTGGTTGATGGGTTCGCAAGAACTCGAAACTTTGCTCGCATCTCAAGGTGTCAAGTCAACACACTTGCAACACGCTGGAGTAACTGCAAAAACATTGCTCGGCCGAATGCAACACACAGTCAGTCAGCAATTGATGCCGAACAAACTGCAGTCGACCCAGCAGATCATTCGCTAATAATTCATCGTTGTCATAACTTGGGTCGACAGATCGAAGTGTTGCATGATGCACTGCTTCACGCGTTCAACGAGATTAAAGATTTGCAACCCCACGAAATTGTCGTGCTGTGCCCAAATATTTCGACGGCAGCACCGTATTTAGAGGCGACGTTCGCACGCACGGTGCAAGTTGCCCTCGGCCGAGGCGACAGCGCGGGCAAGAGTGAGATCGCGAGCGCGGGCAACAACAAACGCGAAATCAAACTGCCATTGGTGGTTGCCGACCGTGGCATTCGCCAGGTCAACGAAGGTTCGGCATTGTTGGCGAGTTTGGTTGATCTGGTGCAGTCGCGTTGCTCGATCGAAAATGTGCTTTCAATCGCGACTTCACCGTTGGTGCTTGCAAATTTGGGCGTCAGTTCAGAGGGTGTCGACCACTGGTATCGCTACGCCGAAAATGCACGTGTGCGATGGGGTTTGAATGTTGAGCACCGCAAACGCAATGGGCTCGACGCACCACAGTTGAGTGCACACACTTGGCGCGCGGGGCTAGAGCAAATGTTGTTGGGTGCGCTCGTTGCTGATGGCACACAAACTTTCGACTCGCTCGCAGTTGACGCTCTAGATGATGTCGACCTCTCGGACATCGATGAAATCTCGGCCTTGATTCGTGTGTTCGATGCCGTGCTGCAACTTTCTGATCTAGCCAGTCAAAACATACGGTCGAGCAGTGGTGCGACGCAATTGAAACCACGATCGTCAGTTTGTGTGGCGAAAATTGCGACGATCTTGCGATGCCACTCAAGCAACTCAGTTTGCTGCGTGCGTCAGCGGCCGGCAACACTGTCGAAGTTGAATACGGTGATTTGGCGGCGCAACTCACCGAGATGCTCAACGAAGTTCCGGGTCGCCAGCCCCTGCGCACTGGTGCGATCACTGCAACTTCAATGATCCCATTGCGTGGTGTGCCTTTTCGCGTCGTTTGTGTGGTGGGTTTCGACGAAGAGTCGTTGTCGTCAAGTGAAGGTGAAGGCGATGATCTGATCGAGCGACAGCGATTAATTGGTGATTCAGACTCTCGCCTTGATGTTCGACGATCGTTGCTTGACGCAACTCTTGCAGCGCAAGAGCGTTTGATAATTACTTGCACAGGTCAGAGCATCAAAAATAATCAGCGCTTGCCATTGGCGACTCCGCTAGCCGAGTTTGTTGATTTCGCGCGCCGTCTTGGCGTCGGGCAACACTCGTCGAACAAACATCTCAGCGCAATTGAGATAGAACATCCGCGTCACACCACGAGCGTGCGTAACTTTTTTAAAGACGCAGTTCAGTCGGGCGTTGTTTGGTCTCACGACGATGTTGCACGGCAGGCGGCGATCACATTAGGTGACGCGATCGTTACTACTCCACTCGTTGCAGTCGCCTTGCCCGTGCCTGACTTGTTGAAGCCTGTAGTGCTCACTCCAGAGTTGCTCGAAAAACCTACGAAGAGCCATTAGATATTTATTTGCGCCAGACGCTTGAGATGTTTATTTATCGCAAAAATGAGCAAGAGACGCCAGCGACTATCCCATTAGAAATAGATAAAAAAACCGCGGCAGGTTTAGCCAAAGATTTGTTGTGGCTGACTTCGATCGATGAAGCACCCGACGCGCCAGAAACATGGCGAGCCGAAGTGCGTCGGTCAGGGGTTGTGCCGCCCGCGCCGTTTGGTGACGAGGCGTTTCAAGAAGTCGACGATCTTGTTCAGGCGATGAAATCTGTACTCGACCAGAGCAACATCGACATTTGCGCACTCGTACCTGTGGCAATTGACATCGAAGTTTCACCTGGTATCAAACTTGTTGGATATATCCCGAATTGCACGCCAGGTGCGCCGATGGTCGCTACCGAAATCTGTTATCGCGCAGGGGCAAAAGCCTACGAATACACCCCGGCATTAAGGCGACTGGCGATTCGATTATTGATTGCTCGCGCAGCCGGCGTCGAAATAAATAAGGGATTCGTTCTTGCGCGCCACGAGGGTTGGCCGAACAAGCCAGACCATATTGTGCGCTTTCGCACGGTGATGCTCGCCGCATCAATAACACAGGCGAAAGCCAAAGAGCGTCTCGCAATGTTGTGCGAGATGGCTCGCACTGCGTTGGTTACGCCGTGTGCTTCTTTCGGCAAAACGACCGATGTCGAAAATGATGAGATGGTCAACAGTTTTGATTCGTTCGTCTCGGGTGATGATTTTCATCAGTCAAGTGAGTTCATCGTGTTTGGTGACAATCCCGAATTTGATGAGATTTTTCATCTCAAAAGCCCTGTGATCAAATTTTGGCAGTTGCATCGCAAGATTCTCGCGCTACCAGACAGTGATCGCCCAAGTGTCTACACCGTCTCATGAGCACCAGCGAACCAAACAACCAAATAAATATCGAACTTGATCTCGCTAATCAGCCGTTGATCAATGGCATGGTTGCCGAAGCCAGTGCGGGCACGGGCAAAACATATTCGGTGGCAGCCTTACTGGTTCGCGAATTGGCGACCAAAGACGATCTTCGAATCAGCGAAGTGCTCGTGACAACTTTTACGCGTACGGCTGCGGCAGAGTTGCGCGACCGAATTCGTGGGGCAGCGATAAGTGTGCGTGATCAGTTGCGAGACAATAAAGCCAACGACGATGATCAAGTCGCCAAGCATTTGATCAGCATTTATCAGCACGACCTAGCGGCGATGATCGCGCGACTTGATCGGGCATTGGTCGAGTTCGATAGTGCGACGATCTCGACAATTCATAGTGTGTGCACCAAAATCCTGCACCTGGCTGGCATAAGTTTGGGCAATGTCGGCGAAGACGACATCACAAACCAAGCCGTAGACGAAGCGGTTAATGACGCAATTATTTCGCGTGCAGTAGTCGGCTTTGATGTTTCGCGCATCGATCCAAAAAAAATGGCAGAGGTTGTTGGCAAATTATTGGCTGATCCATTCACCGAGCCGTGGCTCGACCCAGATCAGAACCCATTTGAAGATGGTCAGCCAATTTCTAAAGCCGATCAGAAATTTCTAGGTGAGTATCGATTGATGATTCAACAATGCAAGGCGCGGGTGCAAGACGCGACGATTAATCATCCAAGTTTTAATGATTTACTCAAACGCGCCCACGATGTAGTCACCGACCCTTCGCGGGCCGCACTAATCGACGACATTCGTTCGCGATTTAAGTTGGCGATCGTTGATGAGGCACAAGATACCGACAAATTGCAGTGGGCATTTTTTGATGTGTTGTTTCCACCTGATCAAACTCAGCGCGCACTGATTGCGGTCGGTGACCCGAAACAAGCGATCTATGGTTTTCGTGGTGCCGATGTGCGCGCATTCGTCGTTCGCTCAGATGCGGCGAAAAAGCGAACTCTAACCACGAATCATCGCTCAGACAAACCGGTGCTCACTTCACTCAACGCCGCTTTACATGGTGCGATATTCGGCGACGGTATCCCGTATATCGCAGTCAATGCGAGTGCCAAAAATAAAGCGACGCGGTTTAGTCCGGGCAAATCAGTTGAGTTCGTCGATGTCGGCGAGATTACAAATCAAAATCGACTTGACGTGCCGGCGGCCCGAGTGGTTCACGAACTTTTGACTGTCGGCAAACTTAAAATTGACGGCAAAAACCGCGATGTTGAGCCCCGCGATATTTGTGTGTTGGTGCGCACCAAAGCAACCGGCCGAGCAATTGAACGCAAACTAAAACAGTTCAAGATTCCGGCTGTGAGCAACGGCACCGAGTCTGTACTCGAAGGTGCAATGGCTAACCATCTGCGTTCTTGTTCGAACTAATGGAGCGAATCACCGATGTCGGTCGCACGCGCCGTTTAGCCGGCTCGCCATTTTTTGGTTATTCACTACGCCATGAGCACGACATATCCGATGCCGAGTTACAGAAATACAAACTCGGGTCAATCAGTTGCGCGCAGTTTTGCAATCGGGTGGTGTTGCGTCACTTGCTGGGGCGATCAGTTCTGATGATCAATTTATGACTGGGCTAACTAAAGGTCTGTCGGGCGAGCGGTATATCACCGACTTTGCCCATGTTATGGATGTCTTGCATGGTGCCAGCGATGGCAAGCCGTGTTCGCCGACTCATATTCTTGAACTTTTCATGTCGTTAATCGATACCGATGAAACAAGTGACTTGGTCAGCAGACGAGTCGAAAGCGATGTTGATGCGGTGCAGATCATGACGATTCACAGCGCCAAGGGTTTGCAGTTTCCGTGTGTTGTAGTTGCCGACCTATGGAAGCCTTCGACGCAGACTCGAGGTGCACCTGTGTTCTATAACCAAGATCAGCGAGTTGTCGATATCGCCCACGGGTTAACCAACCCGACCGAGTCGTCTAGAGAAGTCGCAAAGGCGAGGGTGAAACTTGCTGAAACTGGCGAACTGCGCCGAGTCATGTATGTTGCGCTCACGCGCACGATGCATCATCTTTCGGTGCTTGTTACCCAAGCAAAGAGTTCGTTGCCAGAGATGGTTCCACATATGCCTGCCAAACGCTTGATTGATTCTGTCGCCAAACTCAAAACATATCAATCCAAAACCGCCAAGCCCGACGCCAAAAAGTTCGCCTGTGCCACCGCACCAACTTCGATTAGACAGTCGTATCGTCGCACATCATTTTCGGGCATCATGGATACTCATACCAAGTCTCAGCGCCGTGATTATTTTGATTTGCCAAGTCACGGCAATGACGAATTTGGCACGACGCCGCAGACCAATGCGTCTATCGAAACAGCAATTTTGCGAGACGATCTCAAGGGGTTCACGATCCCGGTTTTGCCGGCCAGCAAAAATGTCGGCAATCAGATACACGACATTCTCGAGACGGTCGATACTGCTGTGCGACCATTGCGCGACGAAGTAGCCCGTGCGGTGCAGCAGGTCGCAACTTCAAGTTTGTTGCGCGGTTATCACCAACCACTCACGACGATGTTGACACGAGCACTCGAGACCCCATTTGGTGGTGCGTTCGGCAACGTTTGTTTTGCCGATATTAAACCTGATGATCGTCTCGCCGAAATGGATTTCGAAATGACGGTCGCTCTTTCGCACGCGAATATTTTGACCAGCGATATTGGCCGAGTCTTGCTCTCGGTGCTGAGCCCGACCGATGTGCTGCGAGATTATGCGATGGCATTAACTGACTCATCTTTTGATATTCAAGTTGCGGGCTTGATCAACGGATCACTTGATGCGTTGTTGCGGTTGCCTGGCAGCACACCGTCCCAACCGTTGCTTGCGATCACCGACTACAAGAGCAACAAAATGCATCGTGACTCCGATACTTCACCGATTGCAAATTATTCGCCTGTTCATGTGCAAGCAAAAATGCAAGAAGCCCACTACATTTTGCAAGCACTAATTTACGGCACAAGTATTTATCGAATGTTGCGCTGGCGATTGCCAGATGCAAATCACGACGCCTGTATAAAAGGCATCGCTTACGGTTTCATTCGTGGCATGGTCGGGCCAGACACACCAACTGACGAAAACGGTCATCGTTACGGCGTGTTCACATGGCAGGCACCACCTGGTTTATGGCGCGCACTCAGCGATTTGTTCGCCGGAAGCAAGCCAGCGCAATGACAATCGCCGAATTGAAACCATATCTTGACGCGCAAGTCGTCTCTGACGGCGATGTGGTGGCTGCCGAAACTTTAATTTCAATCGTCGCTCGCGTCGGTAAAACCCAGCCGAGCCTACTGGGCGCTTTATTAATTTGTCTTGCCCTGCGCACACCGCGTGATCGACACACATGCGTAGACCTAGATCACATCTCAGATTGGCTGACGCTCGAAGGTGTCGAAGCGAATCTCAACTGGCCAACTGATTCGGCGAAGTGGTTGGCTGCGGCCAAAAAATGTCCGTTAATTTTTGGTCGCCCGGGAGACCCAACTCCATTGATTGTTGACGGCACTCGCATTTATCTCAATCGTGCATATGCCGAAGAGGGTGCGATCGCCGAGGCGCTGACGCGCGATAAAGCCCGGCATCTGCACATTATTCTCGGTGGCCCAGGCACTGGCAAAACTCGCGAAGTCGCGATTAAGTTCATCGAGCGTTTCAAGGCGGGCGAGCGAAATATCAAAGTTGCGCTTGCAGCACCAACCGGCAAAGCCGCTGCAAGAATGCGTGAAGTTCTATTGCGTCAGTGCGATGATCTAAAAAAACTTCCCGAAGGCAACGATGTTGATTGGCAAGCGGTCACAGATGCAATTGATAATGCCTTTTCGGGCACAGTGCACTCGCTGCTTGGGTTTGGCCCATCACGAGACACGCGTTACAAATACAACGCCAATAATCATCTGCCATTTGATTGGGTCGTGATCGACGAAGCATCGATGGTGCCGTCATCAATGATGTATCGACTCGTTCAGGCACTCAACCCTGAAACCGCGTTATTGCTCGTTGGTGACCCCGATCAACTCGCAAGCGTTGACGCCGGTTCGGTGTTGGGCGATATCGCCAAAGTTGCCGGTCACAAAGATTCGATCCTGTTTGCACAAACCAAAATTATGCGCGATCAATGGCGACTACCGGCAGAGATTGATGGCCTGGCTCGCTTGTTGCGACTCGAGACCCCCGTTGGTGGTCAAGTACTCGGCAACGAAAAACATGTTGATGCCGTGATCGACTATCTCGCATCGAACAAAACTCTTATTTCATGGATCAAACCCGACTCTGACACGAGGCAACTCGCAGAACTTCGAGACAAAGTTGTAACTCATGCTCGGCAGTTGCATGTGTGTGCAGTTAGTGGCGACCCGCAGTCGGCAATCAATAAACGCACCGAGATGCAACTTCTTTGCGCTCATCGTGAAGGTTCGAACAGCGTGACCTACTGGAACGGTTTTGTCGAGTATCAACTCGGCCCATACACCGATACTCGTTGGTATTTTGGTCGTCCAGTTATGGTGACTCGCAATAATCATGCTCTAGATCTATACAACGGTGATGTCGGTGTGGTCGTGCCCGATGCTTCTGGCGAACCTGTTGGCGCATTCAGCGATGGCGCGGCATTTCGCCTCGTGCCAACGATGCGTCTCGAAAATGTCGAAAGTGTGCACGCGCTGACGATTCATAAAAGCCAAGGTTCAGAATATGACGAGGTCATCGTTGTGCTGCCCAACGAGTCGAGCCGAATTCTGACCCGTGAACTTTTTTATACGGGCATCACTCGCACCAAGCAGAGACTGACGATTATTGGTAGTGAGGCAGTTGTTCGTAGCGCGATTTCTCAGGCAATTCGTCGTGCCTCAGGCCTCGCCGCCCGCCTTTAAAGTTTTCTTCAACTCAAATTCGGGGGCGAGGTGCAGGATTGAAACCTTGGTTGTTGCAAATTCGGCGAACTTAGTAAGAGTCGTCAAGATCTCATCAAGTTTTGTCGGTTCTAAATCGTCGTCCTTGAGATCGCGAATCAGAAAAATATCTGTTCCGATTGAACAACTCAGGTCAAACTCTGCTTTTTCTGGCAGCAACGGCTCAAGCAGTTCAATCGCTGTATTGATTGCTTGGTTATCGTCCTCATCGTGTCGGCTGTGATCGAGAAGGTACTGCAACGAAATTATTGATTTTTCGTCGCCCAACGAAACTTCGGTTACAAATAATTGCAAGCCACGGTATTTGATTTCGTGATTTCCGGTGTGTTCGATTTCTTCCCAGAATTTAGTGTCGGCATCTTGATACAAACTCGGCGCACTATCACTGGCATACTTTCCACCTCGGTCGGTGAACCAATCTATAACTGGCTGGAATTTCTCCATTCGTACCTCCTTTTGTTCGGGTTATTTGAAAATCACCTTCACTGCTCGGTCGAGACGCTCGACTAATTTCGGCGCAACTGTTGACTTGCTGAACTCGGCAACCAAACTTGTGTACCACCACTTTTGTTCATCAACCCCTGCGTTAAATGGTGGGTTGACAAAAATCTGTTTCGCCGTCAGACCGTCTAACAAAACCATATTTGCTGTGGTTTCGGCGTTATGAACTTTGTCGGCTAACGCCACAAGAATCGCAGCATTCGTAACCGGCTCAGCGATCATCTCTTGAAGATGAGCTAGGTATTTTTCTTTTCGTTCACGCCATGGCGGTTTCGGGTCTTCAATTGCATCGGTACATGCGACAACTATTTTTACAATCTCTGGGCCAACCAATGCCCCAAGAAAGAACGGGTCTTTTAGATCTGTGTCTTCAATGACATCGTGCAGCAGGGCTGCCCCTGCTTGAACTTCGGTACCACCAAATTCGATCACGAGCGCACTAACGGCGAGCAAGTGACTGATATAAGGAATAGTCGTGCCCTTGCGAACGCCGTCTTTATGCTTTTCTGCGGCAACCTTAAAAGCATCAAGAAATATGTCTGTCGGCTGCCAGTTGGGCATCAGTTTCTCGGTCATTTCGGCCTCAGTTCTTATACCTATATATATAGGTCAGGGGTGTTGCGCAGTTGACGTACGACCCAGTCGTCTTCATCGAGAGTGTTAATCAGCCAAATCGCATAATCCTTTGGCAGATCAACAATTTTGGTGCCCTTGTGCTTGCCAAACGGCATCACTGCATTGAGGTCGACAGCTTGTTCTAGCTCAATCAACTCGCTGATTGAAAGCGAATTTGCTGTGGCGAAGTGCTGCAGCAGCGCGAAACTTGTCTCGACATCGTCAAGAGCACGATGGGTTGGCACCTTATGAACACCGCAGATTTTCGCCAGCACACCGAGTTTGTAACTTGGTGCCGCCGGGTAGAACTTGCGACCCAGATTCATTGTGCAAAGTTGGGTTGCTTGGGCACAGTACGGGGCGAACATCGGATAGTCAAACTTCGCATTGTGCGCCACAACCAGAACGTTGCTATTTCTAAATTTGTCAGCATGTTGCACCGTTATAAAGTCGTCAAGTGTCGGCGCATCTTTGACCATTGCATCTGAGATGCCGTGAACTTTTTCGGCACCATGTTCAATCGGCATTTGTGGATTAATCAACGATTCAACAGAGTTAATCTCGCGCAAATTTTCATCAAATTCAAGCCATGCGATTTCAACAGGTCGATAACCAGGCGCGAGACCAGTTGTCTCAAAGTCAACAACAATGTAGTTATCAAACGTTCTGTTTTTAATAACTACCCCCTGCCACTAAATAATAGTCACTCTTAGTCTTACTGCCGAAATTACTTCAAGTCGGCTTTTGTCATCTGAACTGACTTCGAACTATGGATTTTTGGGTTGTTGCATGTTGGCAGAATTTTCACTTTGATATGCAGAACGATACTTATTTCGCACTCTGGGCAAAAATATTTATCGTTGATCCGCGGTTGGGGTTGTGGCTGAGATTCTTGTTGCTGCAATTGTGTCTCCTGATTATTCTTGGTTGCTAGTGATTTATAAATTGAGCACCATAGCAGCAAATGTTGCACGGTTCGCAAATATCTCTGCTATACCTATGTGCTACAACTTCGAGTGGAGGTATTTATATGAACGAATCGTTCACAGTTGAAGAGATTGCCGAATTAATTAGAGATGAGGGATACAAGGCATTGGTCGCAATTGATGAAGAAGATGGTGACGCAACAATTGAATCTGCAAGCGACGGAACCGACTGGCGGGTGCACATGGTAGGTGTTGCGCCTTTCTACGAATCAATTTTGATTCGAGCATCATTTCATACCGATAACAACCCGATCGAAGACTGCAATAAATTCAACAACGAGTACAGATTTCTCAAGCTGTATCGAGTGACTGAGTTCGAACCCGACGATGGCGGGTTTTATGTTCGTGCCGAGATGGATTGTGACTTCGCTGGCGGTGTCTCTACTTTGATGATTTCGGCCACGATTCGCCGTTGGATCGCTTTACTTCCCGTTGCCGAAGAAGCCGTATTTACCGAGATGGCACGCAAACTTGAAAGCAAGAACACTTAATTTCAGCCCAAGCAATCGGCCCAGCCGTGCCGCAACCCGGTTCAACATAGCCTGTCTCGGCGATACCCGAGATCGGCCAAAGCGACCCATACCTATATATAGGTGTCCAAATCAAGATCACGAAATAGGAGATAACGATGGAAGAAATGATTGTGAAAATAACCGAGTTTTTGCGAAAAAGCCCCAATAGTCGGGCGCGGCTGATTTGCAGAGAGATCGGTGCCGAGAAAAAAGCCGTGAATAGTTGTCTCTATTCGAACATTGGCAAGCACTTCGTCAAACAAGGTGAAACCCCACCGCTATGGCGAAATGCCGGCGACAATACAGTCAGCGACGATACACACAACAACGAAGCACACCATATTGACGCGCCCGAACGTAACTAGATAGTGGAGTGGCTCGAGAACCATGACTACGCAGAACTCAACGCCACAAAAGCGCACAAGCAAAATTCATCACTTAAAGAAGTAGTTCTGGTTGAAGAGCGAAGCGGTGCAGACTCTCGAACAATTTGGGCATCGTTAGCCGAAAATGGTGATCTTGTCATTTCTGGCCATGACATCGGTCCTAAAGTTGAACGCTACTTAGACTGTGACGAATACGAGTTCGCCCACACGATTCCATTTGATTATGTGTTGCCATTCCTCAAAATTCTTGGCGCAACAAAAGTGACCGATGTGTTAACTGTGCTGCGTCATTTTGGTGGCCCTCGCTATCAAGAGATCACCGACGCACTAGAGACTTCAAAGCAGTCGATGCCGATCAGATTTTGGAGTCACTCTTAACTTGTGGCGATTAGTGGGTCAACCGACAGACCGCTGGCAACAAATATTTGGTGAAGCGCAGCGGCGTGGGCGAGTGATGTGTAGCGACGATGCAGGGCGACGAGTCGCGTGCGAAACTCACGACCATGCCCGCGATTGGCGCAAGAAAAATGCGCAAGTTCGTGAAGCAGCGTGTGTTGCGAGACTTTATTCGTCGGCACTTTGATACACCAATCATCGAACACCGCCAGTCCTTCAATATTTGACGGAAGCTTTTGTCGAGAAATCTTGATTGGGTCTAGATCTTCATTTTCGCAAACATTGGTCAGCCAAGTCTCGGCTTCAATCGCGGTGAAGTTTCGAGTTGGCATTTCGGATTCAAAATGAGTCTCTGCGCTGTATGTCGCGTTGGTCTCGGCGTCTTGATTTTTTTTAGCCACGCGAACCAGTGCCCAGAGAACGCTGCCAAGACCCGAGACTGTTGCTGCCAGAACTAAAACTCATCCCGGCTGAGTGCCCCACACCGTACGCATCAGTGTTATTGATAAACGAAGAACCAGTATTCGAGAGGCTCGGCTCGGCAGCAAACATAAACTCTTGTGCGCGCTCGAATCGTTCTACGAGAACCAGCTCAGAACCGGGCGACTCTTTGAAAATCGTCTTGCGCTCGTTGGTTAGTTTCTTGCTCACCCCGGCAGAAAAGCCATGCCACCAAGAAGTACGAAACCTTCTGTCGCCGGGCGGCATCGTCCGCAAGGCGAGCAACTCTGCAGCCTGAAACAAAACTTCAAGTGCGTGTCGATCTCGTGCTGTGCCAAAAGCAACCATCCGAACTTCGTCAGTTTCGACATCTCTGTTCTCGCGAAAGCACGCGCACGAAACCGCTTGGGCAATCACATAAAACAGCGAACCGCGCCGCACACGATATGGGCCAAATATTGAGTGTTCAATCGCTTCTATTTCGTCGCTTTGCGAATTAATTTGTTCGCGCTGTTTAATATCAGAGTCATTGAGATTGTATTTCTGCATGATCCGGTAAGCGAGCGCGATCGCCGTCTCGGCTTCGGCCTGCGGGGTATTTGGGTGATTGGCCCGCTCGAGAATCAACCGAACCTTGTCGCGAATATTGCTCTGATCTGTCACGGCACAATTCTCACATCTAGCGCGCAGATTTCAACTGGCGTTGGATGCATAGCCGATCATTGAAAGTGCTGCGGCGGCGACTAATAATCCGATGAACTGGCTTTTGTGCAGTTTCTCGTGGTCTATGAAAATCGCCAACGCAACCGTCGAAACCGGATACAAAGAAATGATTACTCCAACGAGCGAAAGCAACCCGCCATGTATCGCCAAAAGATATAGCCAATTGGCGGTTGTATCGAGCACGCCTGAAAGAATTGCAAACCAAATCACGGGTCGGGCAACTTTAAGTCGCCTTGCTCCAAGTGACCCAATTATTGCAACGGTTGAAACACTTACAATTCGCTGACCGAGTAACGGCCAGAGCCCAGAGTCTTGCGAAGTTTGTGCGAGGCAAACGAAGATCACTCCGAAGCCGAGACCAGAGATAATGGCAAGCACGATTGCGCGCATCGGTGTCGGTAGATCGTGGTGGTTAAGCGCGTCGCCGACAAGTGCAACCGCGATACATGCCAGGATCATCCCGAGATATGCGATTGACGCAGGTCGTTCGCCTTGAAGTAGGCCGACAATGACAGGGCTGCACATTCCGATTAGTGCAGCAATTGGCGCGACGACTGTCATCGAGCCAAGTGACATCGCTTGATAAAACGCAACTAATGCAATGACTCCGCCGGCGCCTGCAAGACCGCTCCATAGCCAATCATTGATCGGCATCACCGGCGTATTGTCGAATGCAATCAGAACAGTTAACAAAATCAGTGCGACAAATTGACCGAGAAAAGTTACAGCAGTCGACGCAGAAACTTTTGTTGCTCGGCCACCCAAGTAGTCGCCAACGCCATACAAAACCGCTGCACCCAATGCCCAAAACAAAACCACGTTATTCAGCCTAAGGTCAGCGTGTTGCCCAAAATGCTATATCAATGTTTGTGGCACCAGAATGTGATGGTGCTATTGAAAGCAACTTTTTTAGCACGCCAACAATCTAACTCGCAGTGTCTGTCAGAAATGCGTGTTTGGTTGATCGCAGTTTGAATTTCTGATTTGATGTAAATTTTCTGTGAGCAATTGATGCATTCCTGGCATAAATCTCCGTGCCGTTTGCGCACTTTAATTGTGCCATCTATGAGTTAGGCGAGGCCGGCGTCGATTCGTTGCAGAATTTGTTTCGCAGTTTTCTTCACTTCGGCGACATCTGAAAGTTGCTGTGCGGCGCGCACCGATCGGGCGACACGAGGATTTTTAACGAAGGCTTTTTCATGGCGCAAGAAAAAATCCCAATATAAAACGGTGAACGGGCAGGCGTCTTCGCCCGTGCGTTTTTTGCGATCGTAGGCACAACCTTTGCAATGATTGCTCATGCGGTCGATGTATGCGCCACCACTGGCATATGGTTTTGTGGCGAGCTGCCCACCATCGGCATATAGCGACATGCCGAGCACGTTGGGCACCATCACCCATTCGGCGGCGTCGATGAAACTGTTCCACATCCAGTTTGTAAATTGTTGCGGATCAACCGCCGAGATCAACGCAAAATTGCCGAGCACCATCAGGCGTTCGATGTGGTGCGCATATGAGCGCTCATTGACACCGTTAAGCACCGTAGAGATGCACTTCATTTTTGTTTTTTTCGGATTCGTAAACAGCGGTGGCAAAGGCCGATGTGCTTGCAGATGATTGCGTTGCGCATATTCGGGCATCCATCGCCAATAACAGTTCCAGATGTATTCGCGCCAGCCGAGAATTTGGCGAATAAAACCTTCGGCGCTATTGATCGGCACGCGACCTTTGGCAAAGGCATCGGCGGCGGCGTCTAGTACTTCTTCGGCCAGCAACAAACCGTTGTTGAGATATGGCGAGAGCAGTGAGTGTGCAAGATGCCAGTTTGATTCGAGCATCGCGTCTTCGTGTTCGCCAAAAGTCGGCAAAATTTCTTTGATAAAATACTTGAGACGTGCCAGTGCGTCGGTTCGCGTTGTCGCCCAAAGCCCATCGGGCTTTTTGCCCCACACAGATTTCGGCAGATCATCGAGCACTTGCTGGTCGATTTTGTCGAGTTTATGCACACGCGGTTTCGGCCAGCGGTCATGATCTGTTTTAGGTGGTGGCTCGCGGTTGTCTTCATCAAAGTTCCACTTGCCGCCGACTGGTTCGTCGCCGTTCTTGCCATCCATAAGATAGCCATAGCGTTTGCGTTGCCAGCGATAGAAGTCCTCCATTTTCAGCGATTTTTTATCAGCACTGAATTTGGCGAAGTCGTCAGGGTGGCAGAGAAATTGATTCGACTTTACGACTTGCACACCCAGCGATGCGACGAGTTGTCGGGCGGCATAACTATTGGGCTCCGATACATATATATGTGTCGGTGAGAATTCGTCAACGTGGTCGGCAAACCCCTGGCGCATTGTCGTGGCTTTGCGGTAGTCGACTTTAAAGCCGGCTTGTTTTAACTCGAGGGCAAACCGCCGCATCGAGGTGATCAGAAAGTGCGCGCGCTGAACATGCCACCGTCGAGAAGCAATCTTGCCCGCCGATTCGATAATCAAGACCCGATGTGTTTTTGGATCAGCCTCAGCCAGCGCACCGATTTTGCGATTCAATTGATCACCGAATACCCAAACAGTGTTTAGAGCCTTACGCGAAGGGTTGTTTAGTGATGACTTGCTATTCACTTTCGTGAGTCTAATTAGATGTAGATTTCGGGGGTGGGTTGTGCGCAAATTTGTTTGCGCAGACTTCACAGTTTGCGCCGTTTGCGTCGGGACGGTCGTTTTGGTCGGGGTGATTCTGGGTTTACTTTGACTGAGTTGGTTATTGCGATGGTTGTGTTGGGTGTTTTGGCAAGTATTGCTGTGCCGAGTTTTTTGGGTTCGCGTAACAATGCTTACGATAAAGAAGCACAGACTTCTATCGAAAACGTGATGCGGGCCGCGAAGTTTCATTATCAAAGTCAGGGCGATTTTTCAGACGGCTCGTCGGCGCAGTGTGGTGATTCGACAGCGTTGGCTGCCGATCTGCAGAAACTTGAACCTGGTATTGATGTTGTTGCTAGTTCTGTTTCTTCGACCAATTCGCGAGTCGTTAGCGTTCAGGCTGTACAGACATGGAGTTCAACTGCCGAACTGTTGGGTTGTCAAGGTTTTTATGCGGTTGCTTTTTCATCTAGTGGTAGTTGTTGGGCAGCAAGAATAATCCTTGAAGGCAAATTTTTGGCGTCCGGCAGCGTCTCACCGGTTGTTGTAAATGCACAGACAAACACTTCGAATAGTGCGATAACGACTTGGTCTGCTTTGGCGGTTAACGGTAATGCGTTTGGTGCTTTGAAACCGCAAACCAGTGCCGCCGATGGCGACAACACGAACAGTCTCGCAACGATACAAACTGCGTGTAAAGCCAAAACACAATCAACAGGTGTCGCAACAACTAGTAGCAACTACATCGCACCGTCACAGTTCTACTCATCATGGCGCGACACAACCTCGGGCGGCACCGCAAGTTCAGTAACACCAGCATTGACCTGTGCAACAGGCGGAACATGCGCTTACCTTGACCCCGGCCCAAGTGGCGGCACCGTGTTTTATGTTCAACCCCTTGCTGGCACGTTCGCCTCACCAGGTTCAGCGTGTAATACCGCGGGTGTAGGTGGCATTTCTACATGCAAATACTTAGAAGCAGCACCAATCGGGTGGATCACCGAAACCCAAACTCCCGCACAAACCAATTGTGGCGCTTCTGGAGGAACTAACGGTACAAGCACAGACGACCCAGTTTGTAAATGGTCCGCCAACTCAACGGTTCTAATTGGTACTACTGCATCTGGTCTAGGTACGGGCCGGGCCAACACGGTTGCAATTATCGGACAGTCGGGCGGCGGTAGCACGTTAGGTTACGCGGCATCGGCCGCAGATGCGTATCGTGGCGGAGGTTATACCGATTGGTTTTTGGGATCTGCAACCGAATTGAATGAATTTTGTAAGTATGGGCGAAATCAAACCACTGGCGACATCACCGTAAGTTGCAACAGTACTGGCTCACTACGAACCGGGATTCGCTCGTCACCTTATTGGATGAGTACGGAGGTTGATGCGACGTTGAGCCGATATCAAAACACCAGCAACGGGTCTCAAGGAAATGCGAGAAAGAGTATTGGGTCTGGTGTTCGACCGGTGCGGGCATTTGGTTAGCGCAGAAATTAGTTAGGCGATAATCAGTTCGGCGTGTTGAGGCGCTCGAGCATTTCGCCCATTTGTTTGTGCACCAAGTTGATCGCCTGCAGTGGGCGAATCATGACACGAAACTCAACAATCTTGCCCGCATCATTGCAAGTGATGATGTCGACGCCGTTGACGTATTTGCCCTCAACAGTTGTTTCAAATTCGAGCACTGCGGTGTTGCCAGCCAAAACTTCTTTGGTATATCTAAAACGTTTCGAAGAATCGGTCTTGTTTTGTGGCGAAGAACTCTCACCTGGCAGTGTCTGCCCAGCGGCTTGCAAGTACAACTTGGTGATTTCTTTGCCAACTTGCGGTGTATAAACAATCGGCGAATAGAACACGACATCATCATCGAGCAATACGTCAAGACCATTTGCGAGTTCGCCGCGCATGTGGGCGTGCCACTGCTTGATTACTTCGTGAATCATTTTGATCCCCTTCGCGTTTTTAATACTTTGATCACACTGCCAAGCACGAAGATCGCTGCAATTGCAATCAGAATTGTGACACGAGAACTGTCGCTTTCAGCCACAACTGTCGAAGTTGCGGTCGACGACGGCGCTAATGACGGCGTTGATGTTACAGCCGACGGCTCGCTGGCTTGACCAGTGCCATACCATGTCATTACTCCGGCGACGCCGAGGTCACGATTATTGATATTTTCAACAGGTGAGCCGAACATTTCTGTTTGCCCGACTGAAACAGTGAAGCGGGCTGGTGCATCACCTTTGATCGTCACAGAGTATGTGCCACCCACAGCAGTGCTGGTCAGTTCGGTGAGTCGAACATAGCTTGTGCCAGTAAATGGTTCAGCGAACGAAATCTTCGTCGTCGTTGCCAGTTTTGATTTCGCACCGCTCGGGTCAATCACTTCAAGGTAGGGCAGCAACTTGTCGTCGAGTGCGTTTTCTGGCGCGAGGTCAGGAATCAAAATTGAAAAATATAGCGGGTCGCCTTTTTTGAAATTGACACGAAAACCACGCGTCTCGCCAGATGTTTCAAGAGAACCGTAGAGCGCAAACGAAATCGTCCCGTCAAGAATCAACGGACCCTCGGCGGGCGTGCGCTGGTCTGAAGTCAGAATGATCGGGTCATGTGCTTTTGCCATTGAAGCCGGAAGCAACCCGATGAGCACAGCAGTGATCAACAGAAACTTTCGCACGAGACATTTTCGCACCAACCACACCGCCACCACGAGTTCGGGGGCATTAATTATCTGATATCGGTTTGGTTTAGGCGAGGCCTCAACTATGAGCCCATTTTTGAGCGGATTAGTTACTTTTCGTCATCGACTTTGCGCTCTGGCAAAGTGCCCATGATGCGGTTAAACATTTCTTTGGCGAACGCATTAATTTCTTCTTCGGTCATCTCGTTTGCCGGTTTGCTGGGCTTCATATAGACACGCTTTTTGCGGTTACTTTCACTCATTATTCTTCCTTTCATCGAACTTGGCGTTACCACCGGTTTGATGCCGGTTGGTGATCTTCAACGGGCCAAGCCCCTCAGATCGTCTGGATGATTACAAAAACAAGTGTATCTCACGGGTATTGCAGGGTTAACGATGACCAGCCGACTCGCACTGGCCGACGCGCGCTTGCGCTAACTCGCGAGGGCGATGATTTCGGTGATGAGTGCTTGCGGGGCTTCCCAGTTGAGCATGTGGCCCTTGGTTGGCACGCGCACGAGTTTCGAATTTTTGATGCCGGCGTGAAGGTCGTCGGTGTGAAACGGCGGTGTGGTTTTGTCGCTCGTGCCGACAATAATCGTGCACGGCAACGACACTTTGTCGAGTTGGGCGTAGCGATCTTCTTCGACGAACGCGGTAAGTATCGGCACGAGTGATTTCAGATCACTTTGGCGAAAGGTATCGACGAACGCGTTCATCATCCCAAGATCTTTGACGTCGCCGAGCAAAGTTTTTGCCAGGTTCATCGCCACGCCGCGGTTGCGAATAAGTTTGCTCATGATGCCCGATTTGATCAACGGAATCTGAACCCGGTTCTGCAAATTCTTGCGGTTGACATCACCGGCGAATGTTGCCATCAACAGACATCCACGCAGATGAGCCGCCATCGCCGCAGACTGTTCGACGAGCGCACGAATCGCAATAAAGCCACCCATACTGTGACCGACAAGCACGCCATTGCGCACGTCGTATTCGCGCAACACCGCGAGATAGTCGTCAACCATTTGCTTCGACCCAATACCGTTCGCACCGATCGTGCTACGTCCGTGACCGCGCTGGTCGAATGCAATCACCTGGTATCCGCGACCAACGAGATCTTCGGCGACGAGATTCCAGCAGTGCATGTCGACGGCATAACCATGAGCGAGCACAACCGGTGTGCCCGAGCCCATAGTTATAGTGCTGATTTTCGTGCCGTCACTCGTGGTGATCACACGCTCTGTTGCGGTCAGAGGCTTTGCGTAGTCGACCGTCATTTCGCCAACCCAAGTTTCTCGGCCAGTTGAGCATTCGTCGGCTCGGTCAGATGCGAGTCGTCAGCAAACACAATCACGGGGATAGATTTTTGCCCGTTGTTGCGTCGCAGAACTTCTGCCTCACCGAATTGCTTGTTCTCATCTTTTTCAAGTCAACCCACTGGTAGCCGACTTTGTTATCGGCGAAGAACTTCTTGGCTCGCACACAGTCTCCGCACCAATCGGCGCCATACATCGTGATTGTCATAACCGTCAGTTTAGAGACTTTTAATCACTGGGCTTCTGCGCCCAGGCCGACCGATACCTATTTACGGTTATATATGTATATATCCGTATAAGAATAGTGTCGCTGGGTAGTCGGGTTACTCAGGCTCGTCGCCATCAGTGGCTTCAACGGTCGGGCCTTCAAAAGTTGTTCGGCGTGAATCAGCATTCCGGTCCAGAGACTGATAGTTGCTTCAAGATGCTTATCGGTAACGCCGCCTGTAAGTATGACGAGCTTTCTACTTCAATTATTTGGCAGTCGTCTTCGTCGTTGCCATCATCTGACTCGACCGTCGATGGCACCGCCGATGCGAACTTATGTCGGTTATTGAATTCGGTGCACAAGACCTCTGGGTCGAGATATGCGCCGAAGTAGGCAGTGTAAACAACAGATCTTCATAGAAAGGCCCGTCGCCAAGCATCCCTATAAAAAACTCTAAATCAAATACTTTGCAATGAATTTGCACATAGCCCATTTCAACGTGGTCATTGACTTCGTACTCAAAATCAAGTTGATCGTCTTCGACGAGATTAATCAAAAACATCTGTCAACTCATCAAGAGTTA
>BGOG01000032.1 GCA_003569125.1 Acidimicrobiaceae bacterium
AAGTTTATTACGAAATACTTCGTCTGCGCACCGCGAAATATCGGGCATTTCTGAATTTGCAAGATCTACGAGGAAAAAATCAACCTCAGCGTTGCGCAACCCGTAAGCCGACTCACACGAACCTTTCATGCCGAATTGGTCAACTAGTAAATAATTTTTATCATAATCTGCAGAGTGCTCTCCGAAAATACGAAAAGACGCTTGCACCCCAGCGAATTCTTTACGATCGGTCAGTACAGCAATCCTGGTGAGACTCGAGATACTTTCGATGCGACGATGACATCGCCAGGTGTATTTAATTTCAGCCAATTTGTAGCCGCTATAAAATCAGAACTTACTGCGTAACTAGCATCCATTGTTCGCCACTCTTTTTGTTGCCGGTCTGAGACATTTACATAATTAGAAACCAAAAAGAAATAGACCGGCCACGATTAACGCCGTGTTAGAGATCACAAGAAACGTATTCGGACAAGCCTGAAAACCAAGTGATTGCCACCTACTGCGAACAATGACAAACACGACTGCCGCGAACAGCAAGGCTATCAATAGTGGTATCACAGGTTTAAAAGTTGTCAGCAACGGAACGATGTATGAAGGCTCATATTCGATTTCCCAAGAACGAGACAAAGGGAGAGCGACTAAATATGAAACCCCAGCCACGAGAATAATTTTCTTCAGCTTTTGCGATCGCCATAAAATCAAAAATTGCTCTATTGCTAATGCAGTTGCGATGAAACGAATTAATGAAATCCAGTAATGAAATGCATAAAGAGTATTATTATTGCCCTCGAGGAGATATTTTCCTCCGCCTCCTCCCCAAATCCACATTTGCGCCAAAGAAATGATTAAACCGATGCCGAGAAAGATTTGAGAATTGCGAAAGCCGTTTAAATTATTCTTAGCCTTAAGTATTATCGCCAGGCCCATGAACCCGAAAGCGCCGATAGCCAGAGTCAAAAAATCAAAATTGGTAGATACCTGACAAAACTGCCGTTGTACAGATCCCAAAGATTACGAGCGACACCTACTGGCCAACCTGGTCGGCGAATTACGCTGGCGGAGCCGTTTCTTGGATCTCCCATAAAAAGTAACTAAAGCGAAAATTCCAGGTGCAACGATTGCGACCGCTAAAAATCTTATTTTGCCAAGCAATGTTTGATGCCTTATTGCGCCATGAGCCACACTCCGCCCAACCCGGCAGTTGCAACTAAACCAGAGGAAATCTTGGCTCCGATTAGCCCAGCCAAAACAACACCGATGATCAATGCGACAGAACCTAGTTGCGAATCATCAAGGTCAACGATCATCAACAACAGAGCGAGCCCCAAAGCCAACGAAAAGAATTGGCTGAATGAACTGAGTTGAAATGCGTTGAATCCATAACCTTCGAAAGACGTTCAGTGTCCACCGACACGGCAAAAACAAGAGAGCAGATCGCGATAGTCGTGTTGCTTGTAAATAATTCGATGATCGCAAAACCAAGAACAGCACAAGTCATCGCAATTATTACTGGACCGAAAAGAGCCAATAACAGATCAACCCTGGTGTGCGCCAAATTCGAAATCACCCCGATCCACGCGAACGAAAACCAATGATACGAAATGTTTTCTGAGACCATCATCGGATTGTGAGACATACCCACTTGCCAAGACTGAAACTGAAGAGTTCGCCAAATCGGTCGTCAGCAAACCAAGGGCGATCTGGACGTGTGGCGATAATTCGCAACCAACAAACAAACCTGAAAAAACCGACAGCATTACAACAAGGAGCTTCAATGCAATCGAGCTTTTATTTAGTCTGGACCAAACCAAAAATGACGCAGCCAACCAAATCGCAACAGGCAGTGTCCAAACCAATTGGGAGATAACCCCATCAAGGCAACGATGCAAGCCACTTGACTGCCGCGAGCTCTTCGCTCGTCGCTTGCGAACTAGATGAACTTGTCTGTTTAATTCGCGGCAAAAGTGCGCCAACAAGCAAATGATCTGAGAGATGACCGCAACCAAGACACTGGTGAACGTAACAACGAATACGTAGGCAAATGTAGAAATTGTCGCGCCAACACAAAATCCGAGCCCGACTCTAGATAAACACGAGATTTGTTTGAATCCCGAAAATCGGGCAATTATCGCGTCACCGAATAGCACCTGCAACGACACAATCAAGACCGTCGAAAGTGCGACTACTGGCGAGAATTTCGTGAGTAAGAGTAAGGCAATCAACCAAAGCGCCAGACGCTGATGTAAATTAATTCTCGTTAAATTGAACCTCTGAAATTTGAAAGTGGCGAACACGCCTTTACTTTAGTCGTGCGACGATGCAATAGATTTAGTCTGTGAACGAACACATCAAGACCTTGTGACTTGGCACAAATACGACCCAGCCGAACTTGAGCGCGAATACACTCCGCGTCGCGCGTTGAAAATATCCAAACCTATTTGGATCAATACGCCACAGAAGGCAGACACTCGCGCCAAACTATTCGTCACGACAGACTGCAATACGGTCAACACACCGACGAGTGGATGTGGCTTGCTAGGCAACCAAATAATCTGGCTAACGAAGCAACACTCATCGACGAAGAGCGAAGAAAGAAACTAATTGTTTTTATTCACGGAGGATTTGGCGTCGCCTCAGCGCTGATGACGGAACTTTCCTGACTAATGCCTGGCACCAACTTGGCTTTGACTATGCATCGATAAATTATTCGCTGTGCCCGCGCGAGCCACTTGAGACTCTCGTCGGTCAAGTGCTCAAAGCAATTCAGCATTTGCAGACAAGCTACGATGCCACAGACATAACTTTGATCGGTCATTCTGCTGGAGCTCACTTAATCGCCATGGGGCTGACCAGCAAATCCATACCAAAGTTTGAACAAGCGATACTTGTTTCGGGGATTTTTGATCTGGAACCGATCACAAAAACCTCTGTCAACGATGCAATACGACTCGATGAGAAGTCTGCCCACCGCCTCTCACCAATCCATCTAGTAACCCACGCTCAAGACACGCCAATGACAATTATTTGGGGCGAAAATGAAACCGACGAATTTAAACGGCAGTCTCGCGATTTCGCTTCAGCATGGGGCGAAGTGAAAAACCACAGCCTCGTCTTCACACGCGAAATCGCAACACGAAATCACTTCGATATTCTCTATGACTTACCGGCCAAAGATGTAATAGGTTTGCGGGGTGCGTAAGAACGACAATCTTCTCGGCGTGGTGCTGATTATTGTAAGCAGTATCGGCTTTGGGTTGGCTCCAACTTTCGCCAAGTTTTCATATGACAGTGGAGCCAATGCCGTTGGCACATTGCTCGCCCGCTTTTCAACCGCAACTTTATTGATGCTCATCGTTCGCAAAATTGTCTCGCGCAAATCAAAAACGAAATCAACGTGGCCCAAGCCGGTTCTATTCGGTCAATTGTTTTTGCTCGGTGCGCTTGGTTATTTTATTGCCACGATCCTCTATTTCACGGCGATTGAAAATATCGACAGTGGCCTCGCGATCACGATCTTCTACTGCAATCCAGTAATAGTTGTTTTATTATCTTGGTGGCTGCTTGATATCAAGCCGAGCCGAATTATTGTCTGGTGCTTGGCGTCAACTTTGATTGGAGTGGCAATCGCCGCTGGTCAAGTTGGCAATGCAGACATGTTCAGCGTGGTGCTGGTTCTTATCGTGGCCGTTGAATACGCGTTTTACATGATCATCAGTTCGAAAGTTTTGCCCAAGGTTGACCTGCCTACCGGCGTGACGATCGTGATGTTTGGTGCCGCTACATCGTTCGCGATCTATTCGACGGTCACACCGGATTCAGTTGCAGTTGTATTTCCCGGCACAACAGCCGGCTGGATCAGCGTGTTGATGCTGGCTGTGATCGCAACTGTCATACCTACAGCAACGCTGTATGCAGGTATGAATTTGATCGGTACCGGTAAAACAGCGGTGATCCAAACATTTGAACCAGTTGCGTCAATTCTTGCCGGCGTGATTTTTCTAAGCGAGCCGTTGACAATGCCTCGAATCGTCGGCGCTACTTTTGTGATTGGCGCGGTCGGTGTTCTTGCCGCGGCCGAATCGCGCGGAACGGCGCGAATCATCCACCAGTAAATAATGCCGATACCGTTATCGGTGATGTCAAACTCACTTTGTGTGATCGGTGACTTTGCCTGGGATGTATTAATTCGCACGAACAATAATCTGCTTAAAGGCGGAGACTCGTTCGGTGAAGTGATGCTGACACCGGGCGGAAGTGCGGCGAACTTGGCGGTTTGGGCACGTCGATGTGGTCTTGAGACGCACTTCATCGGCAAAATTGGCAGAGATCGTTTCGGGCAACTTGCTCGCGAAGACCTCGAAAGCGAGACAGTGATCCACCACCTCGTTGAAACCGAGGCGCACAAAACAGGTAGCGTCGCCGTTTTTGTGGATCAAACTGGTGAGCGAAGTATGGTCTCGGGACACGGTGCAGACTTTTATTTGATCCCTTCAGAATTGCCTCGTGCGGTGATTACTTCGGCAAACCATCTGCATCTCACTGCGTGGAGTTTTTTCACGGATCCACCACGCTCGGCATCACGAATCGCTGCGCAAATCGCCAGGCAGAGCAACCTGACGATTTCATTTGACCCCGCGTCATTTCAAATGGTTCAAGAAATGGGTGTCGATCAATTTTTATCTTGGACAAAAGATTTGGGATCAACATTTTTTTCCCGAATTATGATGAAGGTCGTGTGCTCACGGGTTTCGATGAACCTGATCAGATTGTTCGATCGCTGGCGAAAATTTATGATGGGGCACTAATCATCTTGAAACTTGACGCCGACGGTGCGTTGGTCTTCGACGGCAAAGTTTCGACCGAGATTCCACCGGCGACGAACAATCTTGTAGATGCCACCGGCGCTGGCGACTCGTTCGCCGGAGCATTTCTGGCTCACTACTTGGTCTCGAATTCACCGGTAAGCGCCGCGATTTTCGCGACAAAAGTTGCCGCTTGGGTTATTGAACATCTGGGCGCTCGCCCCGCAACAGACTCTCGCCTGCAGCAAATCATCAACTCCCGCTAGGAAACCAACTTTTAGCTGCTGCGGCGAGATTTGCGGCGATTCGGGTCGTTGTCGGTTGGTGGCTTATTTGTGAGCGGACCAATGTCTTGGATGATCGTCTCGATAGTTGGTACGGGCCCCGCGCTATGACTGTCGATCGCCGCACGCATCGCCGCAAGATGCTCGGGCGACGTGCCGCAACAACCGCCGACAATTCGCACGCCAGCATTAATCGCCATGTCGGCGTATCGCGACATCAGTTCGGGCGTGCCCGAATACTTGATCTCAATGCCTTCGAATCGTGGTATACCACAGTTGCCCTTAGCAACAATCGGTATGCCAACGGTTGCAGCCGACGGCGCCATCTCAATCGCCGTGACTAAAATATCTGAAGCGCCAACGCCACAGTTGGCTCCCATCGCAACTGGCTGAACAGATAGTTCGGCGAAAACAGCAGCGAGACCATCTGGCTTTAGACCCATCATCGTGCGACCAGCAGTATCAAAACTGCAAGTCGCGACATACGGCATCGAAACATTGATTGCTGCTTGCGCAGCGGACTGAACCTCTTCGATCGCCGACATTGTTTCGATCCACGCGACATCGGCGCCACCGTCTTTGAGCCCACGAATCTGCTCTTCGAAAGTATCGATCGCTTCTTCGGGGGTCAAAGCGCCGAGCGGATCAAAAAGTTCGCCAGTCGGCCCAACCGAACCAGCGACTACAACCGGTCGCGGGCAAGCGTCGGCAACTTGGCGTGCAAGTTCTGCCGCTCGCTTGGCAAGTTCGTATGTTCGTGCCTGGGCGTTGTGCAATTTCAAGCGATGACGATTTGCGCCGAATGTGTTGGTCAAAATAATGTCGGCACCAGCGTCAACGAATTGCTGATGCAAACCAGTCACGCGCTCAGGATGCGAATCAAGCCAAAACTCTGGTGGCTCGCCAGATGTCAGACCGAGAGCGAAATAGTTCGTGCCCGTGGCGCCGTCGGCAAGAATTATTTTGCCCGTTGCTAAAAGTTCTGACAGAGAAATTCGCATGACCAATTATGGCAGTAATTGGTCGACTGTGTCGGTTAACCCATCACCGTGCCGGATGTATTTGCAACTTCGCGCAGTCGTGAGAAAGCACCAAGATTGATCGCTCGCCCGGACCGTGGGCCGACATAAGAGATTGGATCAGTGTCGTGATTGCGACCAGCCTCACCCGCTTCTATCAAAAGACGAATAAACGTTGCTGCCAGTGGCGCATTCTTAAATTGATTGCCACTGGTACCGCATGCCATGAAAAAACCATCAATGCTTGAACGATCGTAAATTGGCACCCAGTCATCAGTGGCGTCGTAAAGAGCACCGATACCTGACGGCGAAACGGGTACCCCGAAATCAGGCATGCGTCGAGCCAAACGCAACATCATCGTCTCCCAAATTTCTACAGTCGTCTCTTCACGCCAATCATCGGCGTCGTCGATCCAATGCAATTCATCACAAGCCGGTTCAGTGCCGCCCAGGTTGATGGTTCCACCGAGATGTGGTCGAAAGTAGATTCCCGTGTCAAGATCGGCGACAACGGGAACATTGTCTTCAAGTTTGAAACCATTTGGCGCAGGCGCAACATAAACTTCTTGGCGCAAAGGACGATGACGGATATTCATCTCATCAAGAACACCAGCGATTTTATTTATTTTGCTGGCGTGAGGCCCAGCGGCATTCACAACAATTGACGCTTCGATTCGTTCGCCCGATGCCAGTGTCACACCGGTGACACGCGAGTCATGTTTATCGATCGCAACAACTTCTTCTTTGAAACGAGTCTGTGCACCGAGTACTTTTGCGGCATTAATTAAATTATGCGCCGCCAACATCGGGTCGTCCATAAAACCGCTCAGAGGATCATAAAGACCCGAGAGTTCACCAACCGCGTCATCACCAAATGCAGGGTCGTCGATTCGTTTTGGCGGCCAATAACTATTGGCGTCGAGAGCGGGAAACTTTTTGCGCAGTTGATCGGCGCTGAGAATTTCATACGGAATCTTCAGATCATCCCAAATTAAACGCACCGCTTCGCCGTCGTAGCCAGCGGTGCGATAAACCAAATATCCAGTGCGAATAAACTTCGCCATGCCATCTGGGTCTATCGCACCTAAATAGTCTGCCCAGTTCTCCCAAATTGACGCCGACTCCCAGGCCATCAAAACAGCATCGTGTGTTGAATAACTGAACCGAATGATCGCCGACGAAGCCGATGTTGAGCCGGCACCTGCGGCCGAACCCTTATCGACGATCACAACTGAGCGACCAGCCTTGGCGAGTTCTAATGCGACCGCTCCACCGATTACTCCTGCGCCGATTACGACGACATCGGTTTTCATTATTTTGCGAGAACTTCTCGTTGCCATGCCGCGGTGTCAGCGACACTGTTAAATGTGAATGAATGCAATCCAACGATGTTCAAAGACTGCGCATCTTTGGCCAAACCTGCCACCAACTCGGTCGGGTCATAGCCACCTGGTGCAAGCATCTTGATAATTGATGTCTTATTCTTGCTCAAATAACGCATCGATTGACCGACTCCGACACGAACACCGAGAGTCATCAGTCGAGTGCGATCTACCACGCCTGGTACACCGAGTTGAATCGGCACCGTGAAGCCGTTGTCACGTTCTGTTTTTAGCCACTGACGAATTTGGGTGATATCGAAACACATTTGAGTTGAGGCCAAACCTTGGACGCCAGCCTCTTCCAACAACTTCTGCTTGTCATAAAGAGCCGTACTCAGTGCCTCACGACTAATAAAGGCGTGACCGTCTGGGTAACTTCCGAAACCAACTCGTGAAACGCCACTATTGCTGTCGAGAAAGTCACGCAATAGTTCGATGCCGTCTTGATACGGCCCAGCAGGTTTCTCAGCATCACCGGCGATCAAGAAAACTTCTTTAATGCCTTGCTCGCGCACCCACGAAGCAAGTTTGGTCACATGCTCGCGGGACTCGACCAAACGCGCGGCAAAGTGTGGGACAACTTCGTGGCCAGCTGCAATCAACCGCGCCGAAATCTCTTGTGTCGCAGCAATACCCTTTGCTGGCGAACACGTCACCGAGACGGGGGCACCAGTCGGCAAATCAAGAATGCCCTGTTCGATGCTCTTCATCGGAATCAACTCATAACGCATGTTGCTAACGAGTGTCTTCACAGCAGGGGTGACCTTGACGGAAGATTTTTTGAGACTCGAAAAAATTGACATGAGCGCAATGCTAGAGGCAAAAGATCATTATTTGGTTACTTTGATGACCGGAAAATAAAAACCTAGGCGAATGTATCGGGCAACACGCTCTTGCGCTTCGCAATATATTCTTTGAGTTCTTCGTCGATTGCATCATCGAGTGCTGGCGCGACATAACTCGCGAGCCGCTCCTTCCAAATTTTGTTTGCCCGTTTTGCTGAGTCTTCGCCACCATCTTCAAGCCACTGTTCGTAACTTGAGTTGTCAGAAGTTGTTGATCGATAAAACGCCGACTCAAAATTAGCCAAAGTGTGCGCCGTGCCAAGAAAGTGATTGCCTGGCGGGTTTTCGCGAATCGCATCGAGCGCCTGACCATTAGGCGAAATATCTAAACCTTTGGCAAAAGTTGCCATCATTCCAAGTTGGTCGTCGTCCAAAATGAATTTTTCATACCCGATTGCGAGACCACCTTCGAGCCAGCCCGCCGCGTGCAAAACAAAATTGGTGCCAGCCATCAAAGTCGGAATCAATGTCGCCGCGCTTTCGTATGCAGCCTGGGCGTCAGGCAACTTAGAGGCCGTCAACGAACCGCCCGACCTAAACGGCACACCAAGTCGGCGCGCAAGCGAAGCCATTGTGTATAAAACGATCGCAGGCTCTGGGGTGCCAAATGTTGGTGCACCAGTTTGCATTGACATTGACGACGCAAACGAACCCATGATCACGGGCGCACCTGGGCGCACGAGCTGTGCGAACGTCATGCCAGCCAATGACTCGGCAAGAGTTTGTGTCGCCACGCCAGCCGAAGTCGACGGCGCCATTGCTCCAGCCAAAATAAATGGAGTGATGATCGTCGCTTGATTGTTCAACGCATAAACCTCGGCAGATGCGAGCATCGAAGCGTCCCAAACCAACGGCGAAGATGCGTTGATCAAACTCGTCATCACTGTTCGATCTTGCAGATCACCACCAAAACCGATGCGCGCTAGTTCGACACTGTCTTGGGCACGCTCACCTGCAGTGACAGAACCCATGAAACCTTTGTCGCTGTATTTGATGTGCGCATAAACCATGTCGAGGTGGCGCTTGCTAACCGGAATATCTACCGGCTCACAAACCGTGCCACCTGAGTGATGCATGCGCGGTGACATATAAGCGAGCTTGACGAAGTTTTGAAAATCAGTGATTGTTGCATAGCGACGACCGTTGTCGATGTCGTATGCAAACGGCGAACCATAATTTGGAGCGAAGACAGTTGCGTTGCCACCGATTTGTACGTTGTTGAGTGGGTTGCGTGCGTGTTGTGTGTATACACGTGGCGCAGTCGCCGAAACAATCTTGCGACACATGCCACGCGGAAATCTCACACGAGTGCCGGTTACATCCGCACCAGCATCTTTGAATCGCGCGATTGCCGATGGATAATCTCGAACTTCGATGCCGACTTCTTCAAGAATCGTGTCGGCATTATGTTCGATTATTTCAAGACCCTCGTCCGACACAAGTTCGTAAGGTTTGATGAGCCGAGTGATGAAGGCGTCACGACCTGGCTCATGCGACGAGCGCAAACTCTGGCGACCTGCTCGCCCGCCAGAGCGTTTGGTGCGATCTACGTCAGTCATTTGTTCTAGTCTGCCACGCCGCCAGTTGAACGGCGACGGCGACCCGCACGCCCCGCGCCATCTGTTGCTGTTTCAACTTTTAGAGGTAGATCAATGACCGTGGCGAGATTCGGCGTAAGTGCGGTTTTATGTGGAAACGCCATGGCTTCTACAAAAAGTTGTTGAAAACGGGGCTCTGTTGCAGTTTCGATTTTTGTGACGCCACGAACGGTTGACTCCATTTCATATCGCAACTTTCGAGACAACAGTGACTGCACTGCGCCAGCGCCCGCGGCATTGCCGACTGCACGAACACCCGCAACCGGGCAATCAGGCACGAGACCAAGCACCATCGCATAAACCGGATCGATGTGCGCACCAAAGGCACCAGCAAGTCGAATGTCATGCACGATCGGCGAACCAGCGTGCTCAACGAGCAAGTCAATGCCCGCTCGCAACGCCGCTTTGGCCAGTTGAATTGCGCGCACATCATTTTGCGTTACATAAAGTTTTGTCTCACCGTTTTCATAGAACAAATACGAAAACGTTCGATCATCTGCGACGATGCGATTTGATTTTGCGGCGAGTTCGCCACGCACGACACCGTCAGTATCGATGATTCCACTTAGATACATTTCGCCGATCACTTCGATTATTCCAGAACCGCAAATTCCGGTAATTGCCGTGTCACCGAGTGACTCGGCAAAACCTGGTTCGTCGCTCCACAATGTTGAACCAATAACTTTGATTCGCGGTTCGAGGGTCTTGCGGTCAATGCGCACATGTTCTATCGCGCCGGCAGTTGCACGCTGACCTGCACTTATTTGCGCACCCTCAAAGGCGGGCCCAGTTGGGCTGGATGCGGCGAACTGGTGAACGGTATTACCAAGAACAATTTCGGCGTTCGTGCCAATGTCGACTAGCAACTGCATTTCTTTCGAACGATGAGGTCCCTCAGCAAGAATTGCCGCCGCCGTATCTGCACCAACATGCCCAGCAATACACGGGCCGACATAATAACTGGCGTTCGGTAAATCAAGATCAAGTTCGTTTGCCCAACCACTAACTGATTCGTTGGTTGCCAAAACAAATGGCGCCATACCTAGTGGTGTTGGGTCGATGCCCAGCACGATGTGATGCATAATCGGGTTACCAACGATTGCAATTTCTAAAACACTGTTGCGCGAAATGCCGGCACTGGCGACAAGATTGCCGACAAGATCATCCAAAGAAGTTCTGATTGCCTTCGTGAGTTCGACGTCGCCACCCGGGTTCATCATCACATACGACACGCGACTCATCAAGTCTTCGCCAAAACGAATTTGTGGATTCATTAACCCGTAACTGCCAATAATTTCGCCAGTTAGAAGTTCACACAAGTGACCGGCGACAGTTGTTGAGCCAACATCAACCGCGATGCCGTATGCCGCGTCAACAAAGCCGGGCCACGCTGCAACTATCTGATCAAGATTTTCGGTATGACGAACCGCGACAGTAACTTCACCGTCGGCCTTGGCCATCGCCGAGTGCAATGTGCTGAGCGCACGACGCGCGACCTGCGGGGCTTTAACTTTGTGTTGAACCGCTACGGCATTGGCGAGCGCATCGGCGGCACTGACCGAGTCGCCGAGTTGTGCCTCTGGAATCGTCAAGTAATACAGACTGAAACTCGGGTCAACAGTGATCGGTTCGAGATCCAAATCTTTGCGCACGATTTGCTTGTGCACCTGACTAATTGCCGGCACATCAATGACCACATCACCACATATGCGAGCCGCACATCCAAGACGATTGCCGGCAACCAATGCACGCTTGGCGCGATAGTTGGTTTCTGTCTCGGCGAAACTTGAGAGCGCAGACTCGGTTACGGAGATTCCCCATTTCGCGAACACGCCGGTTGATGGGGTTATCTGACAGCGACCGCAGACTCCACGACCACCGCAGACAGAGTCAATATCTGCACCAAGTTGTCGGGCTGCTTCAAGAACAGTCACGCCATCTTCGACAACGCCATCAAGCCCTGATGGGGTAAAGACGACTCGTCGCTGCATTGCTATTTACTCGGTCTTGCGTCGACCGCGACTGTTACGAGCAGCACGATCTGCGTTGACTTCATTCGGGTCGCGGTTCGCACGAATCCAGGCAGAACAATTCTCGTCGTTGCCGACAAGTACGTCGGCCGCCATCACAAGTGTCTTCACCTCTGGGTGCATTGGATTCATGATCGCCGAGGTCATGCCGGCGCCAATTGCCATTGCCAAGAATGTGCCGGTGATGTTATTACGCGACGGTATCCCGAAACTTACATTTGATGCACCACATGTGGTATTTACTTTAAGTTCTTCACGCAAACGACGAATGATTTTAAAAGCCGTGCGACCAGCATCGCCCATCGCCCCGATCGGCATGACCAACGGGTCGACCACGACATCACATGCGGGAATTCCGTAATCGGCGGCGTGATTGACGATTTTTTTGGCGACAGCAAAACGCTCATCTGGATCCATGCTGATTCCGGTCTCGTCGTTCGAGATCGCCACAACTGCAGCGCCGTATTTTGCCACCAGCGGCAACACGCGCTCAAGATTGGCTTCTTCGCCAGTTACTGAATTGACAAGTGCTTTGCCCTGATAGACGGCAAGACCAGCTTCGAGTGCGGCGATAATTGACGAGTCGATAGATAGCGGTACATCGGTTATCGACTGCACCAGTTGAATTGCTTTTGCCAACAGCGCGGGTTCGTCAGCCAACGGGATGCCCGCATTGACATCGAGCATGTGCGCACCCGCAACAACTTGGGCCAATGCATCCGACTCGACGCGACTGAAATTACCCTCTTTCATTTCGGCGGCGAGAAGTTTGCGCCCAGTCGGGTTGATGCGCTCGCCGATCATTACGAACGGACGACCGAAACCGATCACGACTTCTTTAGTTGCTGATGAAAGTACTGTATCTGTCATAAATATTCTTTCTCTATTCGTTTTCTTCGAGTTCTTCTAATGCCAATAGTTCTGTCACGCTAATCGCAGAATTATCGACATCGGCTTCAAATCCACCGGCAAATGCCAGTCTTCCAAGTCGCTCACGCGAGTATTCGCCGTCAAGTCGATCTGCTTCACGCTGAGCCGCTTCGGCGAGGTCTCCAACTAGTGGCAAACTAATTCGACGCCACTGGGCTATATCTTCATCGGCCGTATAAATATGCGCCTTGCGCTTCGCCCGATCAATCGCCCGCTGAAATTTATCTGAGAGTTGCACTTGTTTGCGTTCGCGCCCGGCTTGCGCGTTTACTTGTGCCGGGATGTCACGCCACATAATTACAATCACTTCGTTGCTTCCACGTGGCATTTACTATTCTCCTATGTTGTTTGAATTTTTGCTTGACGACTTAAACGAAACCGGAATCGCATCGGCAAAATGTTTCAACCCGACGTGGCGATGTTCAAACGATAGACCAAGTCTTTGTGCAGCCTCTTGAGCAGCACTCACGATGTCTGGGTCAATAGTCTGAGAAAACAGCACGACCCGACGATAGTTGCCAAAATATGCACTAAGTAGTTCTGGATGCTCTTCTAAACCAAGACCCTGCCAAACCAGCGCATCAAAATGCTTGGCGAGGAAATCAGTCAAATAAAAAGTTCCGGGTTCTTCGTCATGTGCATTTAAGAAATCGGGCGTTCCAGCAAAAAACTCGTAACAGTGAGCACCTGGCAATCGACTCACGGCTGGATACTTCTCGAGAAGCAGATCAAGATGCCCGCCCGTGCCGCAATCTGCATAAGCAACAAATATCGGCCGTGAATCGTTTTGTTTTAGCAGTTCGGCAACTTGTGGCGTGATGTTCTCGGGACGGTTATGTAGATTCGCCGGCAAATACTTGATTTCAATGCTTTCTTCGACGCCCGAGGCACGCAACACCGCACGAAGCTCTGTTGCTAAAGCACCACAAGCAATTATTAATGGGCGCGTGTCAGATGACATCGCCGGCAGATTCTCAGGCGACTGATGGCCCAGGTGGTTCGGCATTTCGCAAACGACGAGCACCCACGAGTTGTTTGGCGGTTTCTGATGCCACTGCGGCATCTCGACAATACGCATCGGCGCCAACAGCAACGCTGAACTCTTCGTTCAATGGCGCACCACCAACCAAGATGATGTATTTGTCACGAATGCCTTTTTCTTTCATTGTGTCAACGACAACTTTCATGTAGGGCATTGTCGTGGTCAACAGCGCCGACATACCGAGAATGTCTGGCTTGTGCTCTTCGAGCGCTGCGATGTATTTGTTTACGTCAGTGTTGATGCCAAGATCGACGACTTCAAACCCTGCACCTTCCATCATCATCGCAACCAAGTTTTTGCCAATGTCATGAATGTCGCCCTTGACGGTGCCGATTACAACTTTTCCGACAGATTCTGCACCAGTCTCTGCAAGGAGAGGACGCAAAATCGCCATCCCACCCTTCATTGCGTTCGCAGACAACAAAACTTCTGGAACAAACAAGATTCCGTCACGAAAGTCGATACCAACGATTCGCATGCCTTCAACAAGTGCATCTTGTAAAACTTTTGTCGGTGACCAACCGCGATCGAGCAAGATCGTCGTGCCTTCGATAATTTCTGGCCCGAGTCCGTCGTAAAGGTCGTCGTGCATCTGCGCAGTGAGATCATCGTCTGATAATTGGGCGAGATCGATATCTTCGAATTCTTCGTTGCTCACAACTGCTCCATTTTGATTTTATTTGATGAACGAGGTTTTTTAGTTGCACACAAACGCCGCGCAACGAAATGAAACGCTATCAGTTTGCGTGGGTAAAGAACTTGACCGTCTGCGAGGATAAGGGTGGGTTACCCAAAATAATGTCGGCGGCTTTTTCGGCAATCATCATCGTTGGGGCATAAATATTGCCGTTCGTGACATAGGGCATCACCGATGCATCAACAACCCGCAGACCATTCATTCCATGAACGCGCATCGTCAACGGGTCGATCACCGACATCTCACCAGTGCCCATTGCACATGTGCACGAAGGGTGGTAGGCGGTTTCGCCATCATGCCTTACCCATTCAAGGACTTGCTCATCGGTGTTGACAGCAGGGCTTGGCGAGATCTCTCCACCATCAAAAAGCGCGAAAGCCGGCTGGGATAAAATTTTTCTTGCCGCGGCAATTGCCTCAACCCACTCTTGGCGATCTTGTGGCGTTGACAAATAGTTGAGACGTAATTCGGGTTTGACGCGAACATCGGGTGATTTAATTCGAACTGAGCCACGCGAATTTGAATACATCGGACCGATGTGCACTTGATATCCATGACCACCGGCCGGTGCTGTGCCGTCGTAACGAACGGCGATAGGCAGAAAGTGAAACATCAAGTTTGGATATTTAAAAGAATCGTTGCCGCGAATGAAACCGCCGCCTTCAAAATGATTCGATGAGCCGGGGCCTCGACGAAATAACCACTGCAGACCGATCCATGGTCTCTTATGAAACTTGAGCATCGGGTTCAGAGATACTGGTTGTTTGCAGGAGTGCTGAACATATACCTCTAGATGGTCTTGTAAGTTTTCGCCGACACCCGGCAGGTGATGCACTGGTTCAACGCCAACGCTCTTTAGATGATTACTGTCGCCGATGCCCGATACTTGCAACAACTGGGGCGAGTTGAACGAACCGCCGCACAAAATAACTTCGCGAGCAGAGACAGTTCGTTTGCGACCAAGAGGTAAATCGAAATTAACACCAGTAACTTTTTTATCTTCGACGATTAGTTTGTGACCAGCGCTCGACACATAACAGTGAGATTTTTGCGGTGCATCACCGGATGCAAATATGCTCGAGCCGCACTGAGGCGTCTGCCTCGTCGAACATTGCGATCAAATGCGGCGAAGCCCTCTTGTTTGAAACCGTTCACATCTGTGGTGAGTTGATGCCCCGCCTGTTGAACTGCTTCAAAAAAAGCACCAAACAGCGGATTTTTGACTGGACCTCGCTCCTGCACGAGTGGCCCATCGTGACCGCGATATTCGTCGTTACTGCCGGCGGCCAAACAATTTTCGAGCCGCTTAAAATACGGCAGGCAGTGCGCGTAATCCCATGTCGACATGCCAGGGTCACTCGCCCATCGTTGATAGTCAAGTGGGTTGCCACGCTGAAAAATCATTCCGTTGATACTTGATGATCCGCCAAGAACTTTGCCCCGCCCTTGTGTGATGCGCCGATTGTTCATGTGTGGCTCAGGTTCTGAGACGTACATCCAGTCATAGAACCGACTGCCAATTGGAAACGTCAACGCGGCCGGCATGTGAATAAAAACATCCCACCAATAATCGGGGCGACCTGCCTCAAGCACGAGTACTTTATTTTTTGAATCTGCACTGATTCTGTTAGCCAACGCTGAGCCAGCAGAACCGCCTCCAACGATTATGTAATCGTAAACGGTCTTGAGTTTTTTCAAATCGCACCCAACATGCGCGCGGCTTCAAGAGTGTTCTCTAACAAACATGCAATCGTCATCGGGCCAGTGCCACCAGGCATCGGAGTGATCGCACTTGCGATGGCTTGTACTGCTTCGAAGTCGACATCACCAACAATTTTGCCGTTGACTCGTGACACTCCGACATCAATCACAGTTGCACCCGGCTTTACGTGTGCCGCAGTTACCATTCGTGCCGCTCCTGCCGCCGCGATAATTATGTCTGACTCTCGACAAACTTCGACCATGTCAGTCGTCAAACTGTGCGCGATTGTGACTGTTGCGTCTGCGCCACGACGCGCAAGCAATAGCATTTGTGGCAAGCCAACAAGCGCAGAACGACCGATGACCGTCACGCGCTTGCCGACCGTCGCAATATTGTGTCGCTCAAGTAAACGAACACACCAAGTGGCGTGCACGGCACATGGCCAGGCAATCCACGAACGAGTCGTCCGAGTGATTTCTCTGTTAAGCCGTCAACATCTTTTCGATCGGCAACAAACTCAGCACTGCTTCAGTGTCGATATGTTTCGGCAATGGCAATTGCACCAAGATTCCGTGAACTTGCTTGTCGGCGACCAAAGCAGCAACGGTTTGTTCAACTTGTGCTTGCGTCGAGTTTGCCGGCAGATGGTGCCTCTTGAAACCATGCCGGCTTCTTGGGCTTTTTGGTGTTTGCTCTTGACATATATATGACTAGGCGCATCGTCACCGACGAGCACAGTTGCCAAACAAATTGCAGGTTTGCCAGCCTTGTCGATAGTCGTTTTAATTTTGGCAACGGTTTCATCGCGAAGTTGAACGCCGTCGAGCAAAATTGCCCCACCAGTTGTTCGCGCGGCAACTTGGGTCATGACAATCCGACGATTTCACCGTTCGCGTCGAAGTCGATGATCGCTGCCGCCGGCTTGGTGCCGAGTCCTGGCATTGTTCGCATGTCTCCACAAATTGGATAAATGAAACCCGCGCCAATTG
>BGOG01000033.1 GCA_003569125.1 Acidimicrobiaceae bacterium
CGGAGGGTTAGTTCGAGCGAGATGACGAGTAGTGAAACTGTGGCTGTGATGACAAAAACGGGCACAGCGAAACTGGTTTGTAAAAGAAATACAAACAATGCGATGGGCAAACCAAGCCCCAGCGAAACTTGAACATAACGCGCTTTTGCTTTAATTCTGACTTTTTTCAATAACCAGAAAGCCGTTGGAACCCCGATCGCGAAGCCAACCAACAAAGCAACAATCGATCGTGTCAACACGTCTCAAAGTCTAAACGAATTTCATAATTCTCAATTTCCACTAAACTTAGACAATGATCTAGAACATTGGATAGTTAAAAGGATTCTGCTGATCATCGTTGCCACGCATGGCCAAAAAACGATCGCGCAAAGCGACTAATAACTTTTTAAAAAACTTCACCTTGGGATTATAACGTTTTTTTCACACTGACCAAATCGCGCCTTTGCAATTCTTCAAAAATAAACTTCGCAATCAATTCATTCCCTCGAGCATTGACATGAGACCAGTCTATAAACACCGATGACGGAGCATTATTAAAGATATGTGTCGCTGACACTCCATAAGAAACAGTCTTAACCCAAGCCTCATACTGCTCATAAGCATCAAAAATTAATGTTTTTATATCTAGCGAGAACCGTTTCTCTAATTTTTTTCATAATCAGACTTAGTTCGCAATGTATACAAATTTGGTTGCAGAATAGCAACCATATGGGCACCCTTGTTCAGACAATATTGGTGAGCCTCGTTCAAGGCTCCAATCGTGTCATTAACGGCCAGTCGTGAAAACTTTCGAAAACTTCTAGGAGCGAATTCACCGTAAATCCATCTAGCTGCCTCTACTCCAAAATCAGCCAAACCCCTAAGCGTTCGTATGGGAAATGGAACCAACTGTTGAGCAAGTTTGCCAGATCGATGATCAATCCACCCAGAATCATTATCCCCAAAATAAAAAACCGCAATGTCACCCTGTTTGATTTCAACTATTTCCGCGAGCATTCGAGTTCGATCAACAGTAGTGGCTCCAGGAACTCCACAATTAGTAACTCGATTAAAATCTGATAGGAGCCTGAATAATCTCTGCAGAACAGATGAAATAGTCAAACGATCTGGGACTTCAATACAAAACATAGTTGAACCGCCGAAAAGATATATATTTTGATGCACCGAAGATAAAGATGGAGTGTCTGTCGTACATCTAATGCCATCAGTCATAGAAATATGTGTACCGTTATAATTAATGCCTTTATAAGCGATATACGATTTTTGTGACAACACTGGTCCATTAATTTTAATATAGGAATCTAATTGCTCTCTACAACTTGGACTATATGTGTGTATTTCTGTCATGAAATCTTCCGTAAAATAGTCATAGGGATAAAACCCAGATGCATTTCGAGCCTCGTCTAGGGGTACTGAAGCACCAGTTCGGTGCATACCAAAAGTTCGAGAACCTGTTGATGGTGCCGATGCGACGAGGTGGCGGAGGGTTAGTTCGAGCGAGATGACGAGTAGTGAAACTGTGGCCGTGATGACAACAACGGGCACAGCGAAACTGGTTTGTAAAAGAAATACAAACAATGCGATGGGCAAACCAAGCGCCAGCGAAACTTGAAGATGACGAACTTTTGCTTTAATTCTGACTTTTTTCAGCAACCAGAAAGCCGTTGGAACCCCGATCGCGAAGCCAACCAACACGGCGACAATCGTTTGTGTCAACACGACCCAAAGTCTAAACGAATTTCATAATTCTCAGCGCCCGCTAAACGCTCACGCGACGGTGTGTCAGCCGTTGACGAAAGTAGCGAGACGGTTGATGCCTTCGCGCAGGTCGTCGTCGCCGAGTGCAAATGAGAATCGCGCATATCTTGGCAAGCCAAACGCCTCGCCAGGCACGAAGGCAACTTTGGCGCGATCCAAAACCACATCAGCCAATTCAAGCGTCGTCGCCGCAGTAACCCCGCTCAAGTTGCGATTTAACAACCCAGAAAAATCGGGGAAACAATAAAATGCGCCTTGCGGTTGCATGCAGTTGACGCCAGGTATTTTGTTCAACATCTCATGCATCAACGAACCCCGACGCGCAAAACTTTCGCGCATCATCGCCACTGCCGACAAGTCACCAGATACGGCAGCCAATGCCGCATACTGCGCAACATTTGAAACATTAGAAGTTGTGTGACTTTGAAAATTGATTGCGGCTTTCATTACATCTGGTGGCCCGATCATCCAGCCAACTCGCCAACCGGTCATTGCATAAGTCTTGGCGACGCCGTTGACGATGACACAACGATCAGCGATCTCGGGCACGACAGTGGGCATCGAACAGAAAACATGTGATCCATAAGTTAAGTGCTCGTAAATTTCATCCGTTACGACCCAAATATCGTTTGCCGCCGCCCACTTGCCAATCGCAATTGTTTCTTCACGCGAATAAACGGCACCACTCGGATTGTCGGGCGACACGAATAACAAAACTTTTGTCTTTGCAGTTTTGGCGCGCTCCAGTTGCTCGACAGTTACTTTGAATTCTGTCTCCTGTGTTGTGTCAACGACTACCGGCACACCACCCGCAAGTGTGATCGCCTCTGGGTAAGTTGTCCAATAAGGCGCAGGACAGATCACTTCATCACCTGGGTCGCACAACGCGGCAAAAGCAACAAACACGGCATACTTGCCACCCACCGTCACCAAAACTTGCGACGCATTGCATTCAAAACCCGAATCTCGCTTTGTCTTGACAGCAATCGCCTCGCGCAATTGTGGCAAACCCGCGGCAGGTGTATATCTATGTGCCTTTGGGTCTCGCGCCGCACGCACGGCAGCATCGACAATATATTCAGGCGTCGGAAAATCTGGTTCGCCCGCACCAAAACCGATTACATGTTCGCCTTTGGCCTGCAACGCCTTGGCTTTCGCATCAACTGCCAAAGTTGCCGATTCATTGATCGCCGACAAGCGTTTTGAAACTCGAGATTTGGGGTGTGAAGATGCAACCATGGCTGCCATGCTTACACAGTGGAAGTAATTTGTCACGGTTATTTTCTCGGTCTTTTATGAACGTCGAAGATGTGCTTGAGGCCGACTGGGATGCCGTGGGTGAATTGCGCGACCCGGTTTTGGTCATTGCTTTGCGTGGATATTTTGATATCGCCGGTGCCGCTACCGGCGCACTTGACTGGTGCCTCGAAGATCGCACTACAACTGTCGTCGCCAGCATTGACCCGGACCCATTTTTTGATTTCACGACCCAACGACCTGAGGTCTACTTGGACGAAGATAATGAACGGCAAATTATCTGGCCAGAAAACGAAATTATTGTTGCTCGGTTTCCTGATGGGGCACGCGATTTGGTGGTGCTGTCCGGTGTTGAACCTCATACGAACTGGAATATTTTCGCAGAATGCATCGTTCAAAGTGCACGACAACTGAAGTGCAGTGTCGTTGTAACAGTTGGCGCCAATGACGAATCTATACCGCACACTCGGACACCAAATGTTTTTGGAAGCACATCCAATGTTGCGCTCGCCCGTCGACTAAAACTCAGCCTGCCGAAATATCAGGGACCTACTGGCCTGCTCGGCGTTCTACACGAAAGATTCGAGCGAGAGCAACTACCGTCAGTGTCTTTGCGCGTTGGTGTGCCGAGATATTTATTGAACGCCCAACATCCAAAATCTTCGGCTGCACTACTGCGAAATTTAGAACTTGTGCTCGGCGTGCCAACTCGTCATGCCGAACTGTATGAAGAGATCAGACGTTGGTCAGAACTTCACGATGCCGCAGTTGAAGGAGACGAGCAGGTAGCCCAATATGTGCAGATGCTAGAGAGTGATTTTGACCGCCAAAGTCAAATAGAAATTCCGACGGCTGATGATTTGGGCGCCGAACTCGAGCAATTTCTTCGTGAACAACCAGACGAAAACCCTGATAAATAAAAGTGCCCCGGACATAAGCCCGGGGCACTTTTCATCAGTGCGAGGGGGCACTGAAACTTGAATTAATTAAGTTACTAATTACTTCGAATTGATTTTCTTTGCTTGCGCAAGTCCTGTAGTTTGCATTGCACCAGTGAGTGGTGCGTAACCAAGCGCATCAGCATTTGCTGGTGCGTATGTTGACAACATCCAAGATGCGAAATCGCTAACAACTGCGTTCTTTGCACTCTTCTCTGTTTTACCAAGAAGATAAGTTACAGCGACGATTGGGTAAGCAGCGCTATTTGACGTCTGCTTGAAATCGAAAGTTACGAATCCAGTTGCATCAACTGAAGCTCCAGAAATAAACGCTGAGGCTGCTGCTGCAGTTGGTCCAACGAATTTACCTGCCGCATTCTTTACGTTTGCTGACTGAATTCCCTTTGCTGCACGAGTTGCATCAGTTACGAATGAAACTTCGGTGTAACCGATAGTGCCGTTTGTATCAGCAATGTAGTTCGAGACGTTTGCCGAACCGCTTTGGCCTTGGAAAGTCGAACCAAACGATGCAACTTTTGCCGAACCGCCAGGAATGCATGATGTAAATGCATCATTCTTAGCCCAGTCAGAGTTGGCAGCATTTTGCATAAAGTTACAGAAGTTGTTTGTTGTACCTGAACCATCGGAACGGTATACAACTGTGATTGCCTTGTCTGGCAAATTGACTGCCATCACGGAGTATTTACCGACAACTTTGTCAGCAACTTTTACTGAGTACGAGTTGGCAATGTCAACACCAGCAGTAATCGCAATTTGGCCTTTTGCGCCAATTGTCGCAGTCTTAACCGACTTCTTTTTGGTCTCATCGTAAAGCTCAACTGTCTTGCCCTTTGAAGACTTCAAAACTGAAGGGATCAAAGTAACTGTTACTAATGCAGTGTTGAGTGAAGGTGTTGACCAAACTGAAGATGCACCTTTAAGAGCGCTCTTAGCTTGTGAGTTAGCCCATGCTGGGTTTGTCTTCATGTCATTAACAATTGACGCATCATTCCATTTTGTGATTGTGCCACCAAAGATGCCGTTGATTGTTGCTGGGCTCAACGAAAGTGTTGTTCCCTTAATTTCGTCAAGTCGATATGCAACTGCAAGTGCGCCAGCTACGTACGGAACGTACACCCAATCAAATGATGCAGCTTGAGCTGTTGTAACTGCCGAGTCAGAACCACCAAAATCTGTAAGGCCAGCTTTAAAGTCAGCCTTGCCTTTTGATGAGCCACCACCTGGGTTGGCATAACTTACGTTGTGTCCTGTTGCTGCATTAAATGCAACAGTTGCTGATGCTAAAAAGTTCTGTGGGAATGTTGCACCAGAACCGCTTGCACTTTCTGCCAGCGCAATCGTTCCGGCTGAGAGGCTGCCGACTAACGCAAGGGCGATAGCGACAATTGGTTTCCTGAGTTTATGCATTTCATTTCTCCTAGTTGGTGAATGTTGATTAACAGGGGAAAGACTAAGAGTGCGAGATTGCGACAAACTGTACGTAAAGCAAACTTGAACTATCTGTCAGGTGAACAGTTGGTTAACCAACTAATTACAGAAAACTCAGCCGAACTTACCTTGAACATAATCGGCAGTGCGAGAGTCGCTTGGGTTTGTAAACAATATTTTGGTTGGCGCGGCCTCAACTAAATAACCAGGTCCACCATCGGTAAGAAAAAAAGCACAGAAGTCACTGACTCGGGCAGCCTGCTGCATATTGTGCGTAACGATCACGACAGCGATTTTCTCTGCAAGTTCTTTAATAGTCTCTTCGATTCGTAACGTGCTGCCAGGGTCAAGCGCGGAGCATGGTTCATCCATCAACAACACGCTTGGCTCAACAGCCAATGACCGAGCAATGCACAATCGTTGTTGTTGACCACCCGAAAGAGAGCCACCAGTAGTGTTTAATCGATCTTTAACTTCTTTCCAAAGGCCTGCACGCGTTAAACAATTTTCAACAATCGAATCGTGATCAGTAACTTTTAGGTGCGCAAGTTTTATGCCTGAAAGTACATTTTCGCGAATGTTCATCGCCGGAAATGGGTTTGGTTTTTGAAACACCATGCCAATTTTCAAACGAACTGCCGCTGCATCAACTTCTGGCGCATAAATATCTTCACCGTTTTGCAGAACTTGTCCGGCCATTGCCGCACCAGGGATAAATTCATGCATCCGATTTAGTAAACGAATAAATGTCGACTTTCCACACCCAGATGGCCCGATCAAGCCTGTAACCGTTCGCTCTGGAAAACGCAGCGAAACATCTGAAAGTACGTGATGCGTACCAAACCATGCATGAAGGTTTTTTGCTTCAAGTCCACGAAAAGCAGAGCGCTGCACTTCATCGTCTTCCATCACCATCACATTAGTTTGTGAGTCTTGTGTCATTTTTATTTCTCCCTGTTTTAACATCTCCATGAGTTACCGGCGATCCTTGCCACCAATAAATCTGGTGGTCGTGAATAGAGCCAGAACAAGCAGCATCAGAACAAGTGCACCAGTCCATGCTCGGTTGATTGCGTTTTCAGTACCAATTTGAAGCAAACCGAAAACATAGGTTGGTAGCGAACCTATTGGGCCGCCAAGCGGATTAAAAACATAACTATTGCTCGAAAGTGAAGTCAACAACAACGGTGCAGTCTCACCAATAACTCTGGCCACACCAAGAATTGCCGCAGTGGTTAAACCACTACGCACAGTCGGTAACACAACCATAAGAGAAGTTCGCCACTGACGTGCGCCAAGTGCATAACTGGCCGAACGTAAATCGTCTGGCACCAACTTCAGTACTTCTTCAGCGGTGCGAGCAACTGTTGGCAGCATCAAAACAGCAAGCGCAAGTGAGCCTGCCATGCCACTGAAAGAATTGGTAAAATCAACAAAGGTTGTATAGATAAATAATCCCGCAACGATAGAAGGCACCCCGCTCATTGATTGCACAACAAACCTGACCAGAAAAGTTAATCGTCCACGAACCTCAGTTAGATATACGCCACTAAGAATTCCTAAGGGCAAAGTGATGATTGTCGCATTGATAACCATCATCATTGAGCCAATTATCGCATGACCTGCGCCACCTAGGTTAAGTTCGTCATCAGGGATTGTTGTGCGCATGTCACCGACGAAAAAATTCGGCTTAAAACCTCTTGCGCCTTTCATCACGACGCTCGCAAAAATCGACATCCACGGCAAAAATGCGAGAACCGCAGCGGCGAATATCGCAATTTTAATAAATTCATCTTTTCGCACTTTTGCATTCATACGAATCGTGCGAACGAAGGTAACAACAACAAAAATAACGAATAGAGTCAGCCCAAACCCATCGACTCCTGCAAGACCCGTAACAAGAACAATGCATGCTGCTGCAACTGCTGAAATCAAAAAAATAATCGCCGTGCCAAGTTGCTCACCGCGGGTGCGCCTCCAGGGAGTTGTTGGCGCAGGTATCGCTATTGTTTGTTGAAGATCAGTCACAGTCGCACTCATTTACGAACCGTTGATCTCGTAACGATTGTTGCCGCCAGCATGTTTACGACAAGCGTCAACATAAACAATACAAAACCAGCAGCAATAAGAGCTTTGAGTTCATATTCGGTTGCTTCGCCAAATTTCGTGGCAATCAACGAGGCGATGTTGCCGCCTTCTGACTCTAAAATTCTGAAGTTGTATCGAAACACAATATTTAATAATAAATAGACTGCAACCGTCTCACCGAGTGCGCGACCAAGTCCGAGCATCGCGCCGCCAATTACGCCACTTTTTCCGAATGGCAACACAACTGTACGAATTGCTCCCCAACGAGAACTGCCAAGCGCATAACAAGTGTCAATTAAGTCTCGAGGCGTACGCGAAAAGACTTCACGAGACACAGACGTAATAATTGGAATAATTAATGATGCCAAAACACAACCCGCAAGAAAAGGGCTCCGACCAAAAATTTCGTTCTGAACCCTGATGAACGGCACCCATCCAAATCTTGAGTTAAGTAAAGCTGACCAACGCTCACCAAACGAAGTGAAAATCACGACTCCCCAGAGACCAAAAATCAAAGAAGGTATCGCCGCAGCCAAGTCAAGCAACGTGCTCAATACTTTTCTGATTTTTGGCTGAGCGTAAAATTCAATGTACAACGCACCACCAATCGAAAGTGGCATCGCAATAATCAATGCAATTAAAGATACGAGAATAGTCCCTGTGAGCATGGGCCCAATTGAGAAATCATCAAGAATTACACCGTCACCACTGCCGGCCGTCCAATTTGAACCAGTTATGAAACTCAATCCACGATCATTAAAAATTTGGGCGCTCTTGACGAATAAAAAAATACCGATCAGCCCGAGCAAAATAAGCGATGTCAGCGCGCCAGAAGTGACAATCCGTCTGAAAATTCGATCCGCTCGGTTATAAACAACCGCGAGCTCTCGCGGCATTGGAATAATCTCAGTGTTTGCCACATCGCCCATAAGAAGCAATTCTCGCATTCTCGGATTACTTCAATCTGTCGCCAAAGTGAACGAGAGGTGAATTAACTAGGGAATTAGCGAGTGAATTATTTAGCGGCTTTGAAGCCCTCATCCAAGTCGGCCAAAATGTCTTCAATCGACTCAAGGCCAACCGAGAGACGAATAAGCCCTGGAAACACTCCAGTTGAAGCCTGCTCTTCAGGCGAAAGCTGACTGTGGGTTGTAGAAGCCGGGTGAATTACGAGACTTCGAACATCACCAATATTGGCAACATGGCTATGCAATTTGAGCCCCGCGACAAACTTTTGCCCCGCTTCAAGGCCACCTTTGATGTTGAACGCCAAAACTGAACCGTAGCCGAGACCGCGGCCATATTTCTTTGCTCGCTCATGCCACTTACTCGTTTTAAGACCGGCATAGAAGACTTCTTCAACTTGAGCATGACTGGCGAGATACTCGCCCACTCGTTGCGAATTGGCCCAGTGACGATCCATGCGGATTGACAAAGTTTCAAGACCTTGCAAGAAATTGAACGCGTTGTCGGGTGTTGTCGCCATGCCTAAGTCACGCAACATTTGCACGCGCGCTTTGATGATGTACGAACCTGCACCAAGCGCTGGCCAATATGCCAAGCCGTGGTAACTCGGGTCGGGCTGCGTAAAGTTTGGAAACTTGTCGCCCTTGCCAAAGTCGAACGTGCCGCCGTCGATGATTGCGCCACCGATGCTTGTGCCGTGACCACCAATAAATTTTGTCAGCGAGTGCACAACGATGTCTGCGCCCCACTCAATCGGACGAATCAAATATGGAGTAGGCACAGTATTGTCAACGATCAATGGAACTCCGGCTTCATGCGCAACTTTGCTCACACCCTCGATATCGAGCACGCTGTTGCGTGGGTTGGCAAGAACTTCGCCGTAAAACGCTTTCGTATTAGGCTTGACGGCTGCGCGCCATTGATCGAGATTGTCTGGATCATCGACAAACGAAACTTCTATGCCAAGTTTTGGCAGTGTGTAGTGAAAAAGATTGTAAGTGCCGCCGTACAAAGTTGGCGATGAAACGATGTGTGATCCAGCCTCTGCCAAAGTCAAAATCGCAAGCAACTCAGCCGACTGGCCTGAACTGACCGCAAGCGCACCAGGCAAACCAACTGCTGTCGCGGTTCCACCTTCAAGTGACGACAACCGAGCTTCAAGCACACCCTGCGTCGGGTTCATGATTCGTGTGTAAATGTTGCCGATTTCAGCGAGTGCAAACAAGTTTTGCGCATGTTGAGCATCACGAAACACGTAACTTGTGGTGCGGTAAACCGGCACCGCACGTGCGCCAGTTGCTGAGTCTGGTTCTTGACCAGCATGAATTTGACGGGTATCAAAGCCCCAATTTGGATTTGTCATGCAGGCAACATAGCAGGCTAATCCCGACTAAACAACTCGGGATTCAAAAAGACTTGTCTAAACAGGGCTTATATGGGTTAACTGACGTTTTAGCCGCCTGAGATCTCAGAAACCTTCTGCTTGCCTTTGGATATAAACGGCATCATCGAGCGTAAGTGAGACCCAACTTTTTCAATTGGATGATTCTTGCCGGCGTTACGCAGTTCAGAGAAACGCTTGCGACCCGAGTCGCTCTCGGCGATCCACTCTTCGGCAAACTTACCCGACTGAATTTCTTCAAGAATAACTTTCATTCGCTTCTTCGTGTCGGCGTCAATGATTCTTGGCCCGCGCGTCACGTCGCCGTACTCGGCCGTATCTGAAATCGAATAACGCATTCCGGCGATGCCCTCTTCGTACATCAAGTCGACGATCAACTTGACTTCGTGCAAGCATTCGAAATACGCCATCTCTGGTGCATAGCCGGCTTCAACGAGTGTTTCGAAACCTGCCATCACGAGCGAGGTCACGCCGCCACACAACACGACTTGCTCACCGAACAAGTCAGTTTCTGTTTCTTCAGGAAAAGTGGTTTCGATTACGCCTGCACGCGCTCCACCGATTGCTTCTGCATACGACAACGCCAATGCTTTCGCCTTGCCTGTTGCATCTTGATGCACGGCGATTAGCGCCGGCACTCCGCCACCTTCGGTGAATGTGCGTCGCACCAAGTGACCTGGGCCTTTTGGTGCGATCATGATCACATCAACACCTTTTGGCGGTGCGATTCGCTCGAAGCGGATATTGAAACCGTGGGCGAACGCAATCGCTTTGCCATCCGAAAGATTGGCTTTGATTTGCTCGTCGTAGATTTTCTTCTGCTCGGTGTCGGGCGCGAGAATCATGATCACATCAGCCCACTTAGTTGCATCTGCAATTGACATAACTTTGAGCCCGGCAGCAGTTGCTTTAGCCGCAGAAGACGAACCATCACGCAAACCCACAACTACATCGACACCAGACTCTTTAAGATTTAGCGCGTGGGCATGACCTTGCGAGCCGTAACCAACAATCGCAACTTTTTTTGAGCGAATAATTGACGGGTCAGTGTCTTTCTCGTAGTAAACATTTGCAGCCATTAGTTTGCCTTTCCCTTTGTTTCTTTCACACCGCACGAACTCGTGCAATTCGATCTAGCTTTGGCAGCGCAACCCGACCGGTGCGCTGTGATTCGATGATCCCATATTGTCGCAGCAATTCTGAGAAATCGTTCAATTTCTCCGGACTTCCGTCGAGGCTGACACTCAAAGCCTCAGGGCCAACCCCGAGAATTTTGCCCTCGAAGATATTCGTCAATTCAACGACTTGCCCTCGTTGTTCTGGGGTGGCACGAATTGTCGCCACCATCAACTCACGCTCAACAGAGTTGCGCGGATCTAGCTCTGAGATGCGCACGACATCAACGAGTTTGAACAACTGCTTGACCATCTGTTCAAGAGTTGCGCTCTCAAGGTCTACGACGATAGTGATGCGACTGTAATCTTCTTGCTCAGTCGGGGCAACTGCGAGCGAGAAAATGTTGTATCCGCGACGTGCAAACAACGATGCAACCCGAGCCAAGACACCCGGACGGTTCTGCACCAACACTGAGAGCACATGATGATTTGACGCCGTGCCATGCGGGTTGTTTCCGGTCATCGCAAAAACTCCCGTCGCTTTTCTTGAGATGGCTGCAAGATAATTTCGTCGTTGCTACGACCTGCGGCAACCATCGGAAACACCTGCTCAGTTGGTGCAACTCTAAATTCGACGACGACCGGTCGATCATTGATGCTGTTCGCCTTGTCGATTGCCGACTCAACTTCTTCCGGCGACTCGACACGAATACCGACACAACCCATCGCCTCGGACCATTTCACATAGTCAGGAACTGACTCTGAAAAGTGAACTTGACTGTAGCGATTGTCGTAGAACATCTCTTGCCATTGACGCACCATGCCCAAGTTCGAATTGTTCAAGATGCCAACCTTGATCGGAATCTGCTCAACAGAAGCAGTAATCAACTCTTGCGCCGTCATCTGAAAACAACCATCGCCGTCAATTGCCCAAACAGTTTTGTCTGGACGACCAACTTTTGCACCAATCGCCGCAGGCACCGAAAAACCCATCGTCCCAAGACCACCAGAGTTAACCCACGTGTACGGTTCGTTGAAATGCCAGTACTGACTCGACCACATCTGATGTTGACCCACGCCCGACACGAGAATCGTGCCATCTGGCGATGCATCGCGAAGTTTTTCGAGACAAAATTGCGGCTTGAGTGCTGCGCCAGGCTCGCTTGGCTCGTATGCAAGCGGGAAATTTTCTTTCCAACCGTTGACGCGACTGCGCCACGCAGAAATGTCGGCTTGTTTTGTGCCACCTGCCATCAGGTCTCGTAACGCAACGATCATCTCTTCGATAACCAATCGGCAATCGCCCACGATCGGTACATCAGGCTTGCGCACCTTGCCCTGCTCAGCCGGATCGATATCAACATGAATAATTTTTGCATCTGTGCGAACGCCGAAACTTTGCCAGTCACACGGTCATCAAATCTTGAGCCAAGTGCAATCAACAAGTCGGCGCGTTGCATCGCAGTAACTGCAGTCGCCGTGCCGTGCATGCCAGGCATGCCCAAACACAATGGATGATTATCAGGAAACGCACCACGAGCCATCAAAGTTGTAACAACCGGAATCTGTGTGAGTTCGGCAAGTTCTCGCAACGCATCAGCGGCACGAGCCTTGAGTACACCGCCGCCAACATAAAGAATCGGCTGTTTTGATTCGAGAATCAATTTCGCCGCTTCTTTAATCATCCGCGGATGACCTTTGGTTGTTGGCTTGTAGCCAGGCAAACTATCTATAACTTCGTCATCTGTTGGCCAATGCCAAGTCATCATGTTTTGCAAAACATCTTTTGGAACGTCAATCAAGACCGGGCCGGGTCGACCAGTTGTCGCAATATGAAACGCCTGTCGAATCGCCAGCGGCAAATCATCGGCGCTCATCACGAGTTCGTTGTGTTTGGTAATGCTGCGTGTGATGCCTACGGTGTCGCACTCTTGAAACGCATCGGTACCAATTGCGCTTGTTGGTACTTGACCCGTGATCGCCACCATCGGGATTGAATCCATAAATGCATCACACAATGGTGTTACCAAGTTTGTCGCAGCAGGACCACTTGTAACCATCGCTACACCTGGACGACCGGTCACGTGTGCGTAGCCTTCGGCCATGTGACCAGCCCTTGCTCATGACGCACAAGAATGTGGCGAATGCTCGACTTGATCAGTGGTCATATGCAGGCAAGATGCATCCGCCTGGTAGACCGAACATCACATCAACATTTTCTTGCTCGAGACCCTTAATTAGTGCTTCGGCTCCTGTGAGTTGTTGATTTGATTTCATTTTCACTCTCCTGTTCTTGCTTTTTAATTTTCAAATTTGATTTTGGGTAATAAAAAAACCTCCCTGACGGGAGGTTGTCGGCGCACGCTCTCGAGCGCGCGCCTAGAGAATAACTACGACAGTTGCGCTATAAAATCCTTTGGTTGTAAACATCCTTCAAGTGTGCAGCCAAAGCCTGCAGTTCACAACCTGAGATTTGAGCTATCTATACAGTTCTATACGGTTCTATCTGGCTCTTCAAGGTCGTATACGGTCATGGCGCAGGGCCAACAGGGGCTGCGAATCGCTGAATTGAGCCGTCAATAGATAATCTGCCAACACTCGTTCACAACAAGGAGCCGTTGCCAATGAAATTCTTACAAACACCAGATTCGCAATTTGAAGGTCTCGCCGATTGGCCGTATCCTCCGATTTACACGGCGGTCAAAGCAACTTCGGCATCTGATGGTGTTACTTTGCGGGTGCACCACATTGAAGCCAGACCACAGAGTGAAAGCTCGGGCGATGCCGTCGAAACGGTTTTTATGTATGCATGGTGAGCCGAGTTGGTCATATCTATACCGAAAGATGATTCCACGATTCGTCGCCGCTGGTCACCACGTCATTGCCCCAGACCTGATTGGTTTCGGTCGCAGCGATAAGCCAACTGAAACAACTGACTATACATATGAGCGCCATGTTGATTGGATGACCCAATGGCTCGTTGCCAA
>BGOG01000034.1 GCA_003569125.1 Acidimicrobiaceae bacterium
TTCAGACCACTGCTGCGAATTTGGCGAGTGCTACTACTACGTATCCGCTTTAATCTTTATGGCGCGATCGTGGCACGAGAACTTGGCGCGTTGGGCACTATCACGGCAACAACGGGCGCAAACTACTGCTGGTTACAGCAAGTCCGTTCACATATGACTCGAGACTTGCAACATCTCAGCCGCCGTTCGCATTGTCTCAAGTTCGTGGACGATGGATACGGTCTGGCGGGCGACAACTGTTTCGCCAATGAACCCCTGGCATCTCAGGTATCGCCACGACAACAACTGCCAGCACACAGCGCCAACCGTTAGTTTTCCAGTGTGCCGAACACCCCCAACAGTGTCACGAACACTTTCATACACCGTCACATTTAGCGAGCGCAATCTCTAGTCTCGCTTCAAGTGATTTCTCAAATACAGGCACAGCAACTTCGTGCACATTTTCGATACCAAACTCTACGGCATAACATTCACACTGACTGTCGTCTGTAGTTCAGACGGCACAGTCGTTGTGCGACTCGCGGGCAAACAGCGTCATCGACAACCTCGGCTTAACTGGCCCAGTTTCGGCAAGCAGCGCAAATCAACTGTGACGATTTCGAGCGTGGCGACCGCCCTGGCAATGGAAACTCAACCTGTGGGTGGTGAGTCTCCGACAACTTTTGCCACCGACCCGAAAATAAACTTTGTTAACTCTTCGGGTGGATTTAGTTACGACGACAGGCACAACAATCACGGTCACGGCGTCAGGCGGAACGTTATCAGGCACAACTTCAATGACAACAACAGGTGGCTACGCAGAGTTTCACGAACTTGACTCTCACGGCGGCCGCTGGCACGTACAACCCTGACTTTTGCAAGTACTGGCCTAACATCTGTGACCACCGCGAGTTTCGCAGTTACAGTCTCGGCTGCCGCAATCACTGCACCAACTTCAACTTGTGTTAACAACCAACACAACCACAGCTCTTTCGGGAATCTCAGTTGGTGGTCTTGCATCTGGCAGCACATATTTAGTGTCAGTTGCATTGCTGAATGCCCCAACTGGTGGAAACCTACAAATAAATTCTAACACTGGAGTAACAGCCAAGTACGGGTACAGCGTTGCGATCAACACAATTAAATTTCACCACAACAGTATTTACTGGTCTGGCTCGCCGATGTAAATGCCGGTGCTCGCAACTTTAAGATATGTCGGTGGGTCTGCAAATGTGAGTTCAACTTCAGTAAAAAGTCACCGCCTCACTAGAAAACGCAAGTTATGTTTTGAATGCATTCAACGGACACTTTTACTATCTGAACCACAAACCTACTTTATTACAACACAGCGACAACTGGCGCTCGCGATGCCGCAAAAGCAATGAGCTATCAAGGGCAGACAGGTTACCTAGCGACAATTACTTCAACTGAAGAAAATAGCTTTATTAGCACCAACATTGCCTCTGCTTCAAATATCTGGATCGGCGCAACTGACGATCTGGTTGAAGGCGCATGGAAGTGGGATACCAGTGGTGGCTCACCCCGAAGCGGGCAAACAATTTTGGACGGGAACAAGTTCAGGAACTTGCACCCTTAACCAATGCATTTTGGGTGACGGACTTAATTACGCTTGCTGGGCAACCGGAGAGCCTAATAATTCCGGCAATGAAGACTATGCGGTAACAAACTGGTCTGGCACGACCGGGAGATGGAATGACTTGCCCCAACACCGGGTGTGGCGCAGGCCGTGCGTCGGTTGTTGAGTTCGGCACGAATGCGCCTGACAACGGTTACGCAACAGGTTACAAGTACGTACAGTTTCTGTGACAATTTCTCTTGCGCCGGGTGGTTGCGAATCGGTCACGAGCCTGGCGGACACAAATACATCTGGCACTTTGCGATATGCGCTGGGTCAGGCCAACAATTCTGCATCGATCAACTCAATAATCATTTCGTCGGCAACCACGGGCACCATCACCCTTACGTCAAATCTGCCAGACATCACTCAAAGCGTCGAGATTCACGGAACAGGCAGGGATACGACCACTATTGATGGAAACAGTCTTTACCGTGCGATCACGAACACCACCAACGGAATAACCATCACGGTCAAAGATTTGACTTTCACGAGAGGCAAAAATGAGCAGGGTGGAATTGTAAATACCAGTAATTCGTCAACCCCGACGACCTTTAACATCACCAATGTCAAGTTCAACAACTCTTCGGGCACTGCCTGGTTTTCAACAGTCTAAAACGGTGACAACATTTACAAACTGCCTGTTTACTTCGCTTGCCACGGGCATCGGCTCTGATTACGGCAATACACCCGCGAATTTGACATACACAGACACTGATTACGACAACCGCATCTACATTTTCTTTTCGACATTCACGTCGAATACGACCGCGATCAGCACTCAACGGTTCACAAGGATCGAAAACTCCACCTTCACTTCAAACACGAGCCTAGCCGCAAGTTTAAATGGGCGCAATCGCCAACAAGTTCTCAGCTCGACATTCAACAACAACGGAACGGCTGTTTATCTCAGCTCTTATATTGAGCCGGGCGATACCCGCACCAACAGCCTTGGTTTCCAGATGGTCAAGGGCAACACCTTCACATCGAACACGACTGCAATTAATTTCGCGAATTTATTCAACGACAATTCTACTAATCGAACTACCAATGTCGCCGGTCACTCAAACCAGTGGTCGACGTCAGTCAACAATACTTTTACGTCAAATACAACGAATATTTCGGGTTCGGGCTACGCCACGAGTTGAACACTTTTTATTGGTGACCCTCAATGTAGGTGACACCAGTTGTTGGGCATCCTGCTTGGTGCATTAAGTTCGCACCACCCTGAGCAGTAATAATCTCATCAACTTTTTCTTTGATCACGAACATGCAGACTTCGGTTGGGCCGCCGTCAAACCACGTGCGTACTGGCAAACGAGTTGCAGTGACGACATCTAACACCCGGTTGCCAACGTAAACACCTTGTTTGTCAAGAACATAATAGGCAATGATCCGATGCTGAGGTTTATCAAAGTCAACTTGGCTGATGCCATCTGCAAACCAATGATTGCTTTGATGGTTAATCACCGACAATGGCGTGTGTGCGGCCGAGAAGCAATACACCAACGCAGCCGCGACAAGACCAAACCTGACGAAATCGCGAAATGCTTGGGATGATTTTTGTAAGGCTGCGTCGGCAATGAACACTGCATACGAAAGTAGAAGTGGCATCGTGATGAAAAGAATCTGCCAAATCATTTTGATCGAATAATACGGTGTGTCTGTCCACGAATATTGATCGGTGCGCATCAGAATTAAGAAAATCAAATAGGTGACACCAACCAGTGGCAAAATTATCCATTTGTCATTGCCATCAAATCGAAGTTTCTTTTTTCGTGCCAACCACGGCATAGAAATTGACAACAGAATTGTCACGACCGATAGCCAACCCACAAACATCAAACTCGGTTTGCGTGTTGCGCCTTGCATTGTAAACGGGCGAAAAACTGGGCCGTCCATGCCGTTTGGTCCGTAGAGCAGGGCAACGAGTGCGATAGTCAACAGCGCAATCGCGAAAACTTTGATCGACATATTTCTTTTGCTCACCGCGCGCAGATCAATACCGAAACGACGCAACAACCAGGCACCGGCTAGCGCAACTGCGACAACGACAAACGGCAATGAAATTAGTTGATAGACAAGGCCAAGCGCCGCCCCGACAATAATGACCCACAGAAAATACGACGAGAAAATATCTTTGCCTTTGAAAACTGTGAATTTGCGAAATGAAATGGCGAAAATTACTAGAGCAATCCAAGCAGCGCTTAACGAAGTCGAAAAACCATCCCACAAAATTTGTTGCACAATGTTCGGCACAGACATCATCACGAGAATCGCCGAATTTGCAAAAACGAGAGCAAACGTGTTAACGGTTTTAATAAATCTGATCGCAATCACACCCACAAGTTGCACATAGGCAGCAAATTGAATTAAATCGAACCAACCGGCGAACATGAGAACTCGAAACAAGTGTGAGCCTGTCGTGTGGCTTGACGCGACTGCCACGTGGGCAACGACATTGTGCATTCCGATTGGGTATCCAAAAATCGGAAACGCATTAGATAAGACCCTCCCAGCACTGCCGTCGCGCCACCACTGGGTGATGCCGAGAACAAACGACGCGTGGCCACCGTGATCGCCGCCATATGTGTAGCCGGCAACCAATTTCACTGGCTCACTCAATAGTTGAAACGAAGCGACGACGATAACTGAGATCGGTATTGCCGAGATCAAAAAAGCCTTGGCTGTCGAAATTAGTTTCGGTTCAGGCACGGTTAATTCAGGCACGGCCAGTTCGCGGCGCAACACAGCCCATGAACCAGATACTGCCAGCATGCACACGAGCGAAACTTGCCCCCAGCGGGTTGAGATTCCTGATGCACCAAATTTAGAAGCCACAACAAAACTGCCATAGAGAAACAGCAACGAGAGCATCAACCCAACTGGCCACAACAAAAACCGGTAGACGCCTGTAAAAATCGCACTACTAAACAGAACGCAGCAGATTAGAAGCGTGACCCAAGAAAAACCAGTCAGCACCGCAACGACACCGATCGCAATTAACGCGATGTGTGTTACTCGTTCTGTTCTATTGGTCGTCACGTTAGACATGAAAATACAATACTTGTGATGCTCGCAACACCCGCAACAATCGCATCACGCGTTGCAACTGTTTCTAATGCCTCATATTTCGTTGATCTATCGACCAAGGCTTAAAGTAGTGGAGTGATCTCGAGTGCAGATTCTCTGGCTACGCGCGCTGGTCTTGAAGTGCTTAAAAACGGCGGCAATGCCGTTGATGCTGCAATAGCGACGAGTGCGACAATGGCTGTTGTTGCACCACATCTTTGTGGGATGGGAGGCGACTTGTTCGCCCTCGTTCATATCAACGGAGAGGTGCATTCTCTGAATGCTGCGGGTCGTGCCGGCTCAGGCGTAAATGCAAACCAATTGCGTGCCGACGGGTTCACCACGATGCCGATGCTAAATAATTTTAATTCAGTCACCGTTCCGGGTTGTGTGGCCGGTTGGGTCGCACTGCACGAGAGATTTGGCACGCTCGCCCTCGGCGAAATATTTGCAACTGCAATTTCTCTTGCCGAAAATGGTTTCAGAGTTTCGTCGCCACTACAAAGTTCGTTGCAGCGCCTTGATCAATCGATAAAACCTAATTTTGCTGAACTTCTCACACAAGCAACCGCAACCGACTCGATTATCAAACGACCCGGGGTCGCACGAACATTGAAAGCAATTGCCGTGGGTGGTAAGAAAGAATTTTATGCCGGAGAATTCGGTGCAGGCTTGATTGCTATGGGTGGCGGAATCTATACGATTGACGACTTAGCAAATGCAAACGCAACTTGGGATCAACCTCTCTTCGTTGACGTCTATGGCCATCGCATTTGGTCGACTGCCGCCCCATCGCAAGGATATTTATTTCTCGCAGCACTGGCGATCAGTGAGCAACTTGATCTACCCGACGACCCAGATGACCCACAGTGGGCTCACCTTTTAATTGAATCCTCAACAGCCGTCGGGCACGACAGGCCAAACGTCTTGCATGACCGCGCAGATCTGGATGCAATTTTGCCCGAACTGATTTCACGAAAATCGCTGGTCGATCAACGGTACGCATCACGGCGATCGAATCCGGGCGCGAGTGGCGACACTACATATATGTGTGTAGTCGACGAGAACGCAATGGGTGTTTCGCTGATTAACTCGAACGCCTCAGGATTCGGTTCGGGTCTAGTCGAACGTCGCACCGGCATAAATTTGCACAATCGTGGCTTAGGTTTTTCATTGATCAAGGGTCACCAGTCAGAATTGACCGCGGGTCGGCAACCACCACACACGCTTTGTCCATCACTCATAACTCGCGCAGATGGTTCGTTGCTGGCAGTTTTAGGCACGATGGGCGGTGATGCTCAACCACAAATTATTTTGCAAATCATCACTCGGTTGCTCCGCGAAAAAAAATCAAGTAATCCAAAAGAATTAGTCGATGCTGGTCGATGGGTTCTTCGCGGGCCAGCAACTGGTTTTGACACTTGGACAAATGAAGCACCAACAGTTCAAATCGAAGGGCACGCGCCCGACAATTGGATGACAGGTTTGGCTGCGCGCGGACACAAAGTCGAAAGACGCCCACGATTCGACTCCGGATTCGGCCATGCAAATATGATCGTTATCAACGAAAACCGAGATCGTGCTGGCGGTGCTGACAGTCGCAGCATCGTCGGCAGTTGTGAGGGGATTGATGGACTTACTTCCGGGCGATGACGACCCGCGACGAGTCGCGGTGCGCGAATGGATTAGTCGACATTCGAACCCGAGTGCCGAACTTGATGGCTGGTGTCGAGACCGAGCCACAAAAACCTTAAAGAATCATTCGGGTGATACTGTTCAAATTGACGGCAAGATCAGAACGGGGGTAAGCAGATGACTTATGCGGGTGATCGAGTTTTGTATGACGCCGACACACACATAATGGAGTTGCCTGACTTCTTGAAGAAGTTCGCAGACCCACAGTTGCGCGACCTACTACCAGAAGTCGATTATGGCCGATCGCTAGTTACCAACGAAGAAGTCGCCGTGATCGTCGGCAATGGTTCGCAACACACGCCAGAACACAAACAATCGCTGATTGCACTTGGCAATCGAATGATCACCGAAGTCAAAGAAATTCAAGCACTCGGGGCTTTTGACAAACATGACCGCGTAACGGCTAGCGACATGCTCGGATTCAAAAAACAATTGGTGTTTGCGACACACAGTCTGCATATGCCATTTTCGCCCAGCAGTAAAATCACAGATGAACTTCGCTACGGCGGGGCGCGAGCACACAACCGTCACATGTCCGACTTTTGTTCGGTTGATGATCGACTCATGGGGGTTGCCGCGATTCCACTTGAGAACCCGCAACTCGCACTACGAGAAGTCGAATGGAGTTTAGAAAATGGTTTGTCTGCAATGTGGGTGCCACACCGACTCGCGGCAGATCGTTCGCCGACACACATTGACTTCAACCCGATTTGGGCTTTGCTCCAAGAAGCACAAGTACCTGTCGTGTTTCATGTCGGTGGCAACCCGTTGCAGTTGAAACCAGAATGGAGCAATACAGGTCGCGGTGCGACGCGCGATTGGATGGGCGGTGGCGAAAATGTTCGCGCTCGTGATGCGGCAGTGATGCATCAGGGGATTGAAACTTTCATCTCGATGTTGGTGCTTGACGGAGTTGTCGAAGAGTTTCCGAATCTAAAGTTTGCTTCGGTTGAACTTGGTGCAGGTTGGGTGCCCGAGATGTTGGTGAGACTTGACCAAATACATAAGGCGTATTCACGAGTTGACGAGCGACTCAAGAGTTTCACCAGAGTGCCATCCGAGCAGATTCGCCAACAATTCGGTTTTACACCGTTCGTATTTGAAGATGTGTCGCGACTGATAGAACAGTCGAATGACGATTTGTTCTTGTTCTCATCTGACTATCCGCACACCGAGGGCGGCCGTGACCCGATCGCACGATTCGAGTCGTGCATGCAAAATTTGCCTCGGTCTTCGGTCGACAAGTTCAATTCTGAGAACTTCAGACGGGTATTCGCCGACGCCTGAGTCGTGACTATTTTTTAAGTTCGACGAACACTTCACAACGACGATTCAGCGCTAGGCCAGCCACAGTAGTTCCGTCAATCCCCGACAACGGTGAGGTATCGCCGAGCCCAACGCGATCAATAGAATTCGCGTTTCTGTTCATTGCGGCTTCAAGTGCGTCTGCGAGCACAGATGCGCGCTCTTCGCTAAGCGGAAGCCTCCGATCAAGTGGTCCATCGCTTGAGCTGTGACAGACGACGACTACTTTTGCCTGTGGATCCACAATCGTCGAAATAATTTCTTTAATTGCTTGTTTAGAACGCTCAGTCAATGTGCTTTCATCGGGCGCAAAAAGCACGTCACCCGAGATCAACATTCTCGAATATTTTGAATTTGCCAATTTACCGAGAATTTCGCTTGCAGTCTCTGGCTCGGCGCTTTGGTTGTTTGAAATCCACCAAAGGTCTTCTTGGTCATATTCGGGAATGGAAACATCAACCAACCCTTCAAGACGCGACATGTCGGGGGCTGACACTTGCGGACTTGATTGGTTCGTGCTGGGCAACCCCACGGCCAAAACCGTTCCGATAATCACAGAAAGCAGGACGAATACACCCGACCCTACGGATGCGTAGAAAATCAACTGTTTGCGCCTTCGCTTACTTCGCCGTGTGCTCATCTTTGATTCTCAACTGTTCTCGAGGGCCAAATATTCAAGGGGACAATTAGCGAATAATTGAAATCTAATTTTAAAGCTTTGGCCGCGTAATTTGATTTGTCTCGTCGCCGAAAATAGCCGGGAACATCTCATCGTTGTCGACAAATTCAATTTCTTGCTCATCGACGATTTCTTTATAATTTTCCAGTTCTGGCCACCGAACAATTGGCGCCTCTTGGTTCAGCAACCAATGCCCGCCTGATTGAGCGATTCCCAATGTTGAACTATTTGCAACCAGTGAACTCGCCGCACCTGCAAGCGTTAGGCTCCACGAAGAATTAGCACGCTGGCGAAACTCTTCAACAATGTGTCTTGCTGCTTCGATGCTGCCGTTGTGCTCAGTGATCGCATCAAACTCTGTTGACTGCCAGGCTTCTTCAGCTTCTTCGACCGCATCTTTGGTCAAACCAATAAATGCCTTGGCTGGGTCACAGTAGAACCACGAGGCGGCAAATGAGCCACAACCGACGATGACCGTCCAAAGTGCAAATGACAGACCGATGGCGAAACTTTCTTCGGCAGTTCTGTAAACCAAAACTGCAATAGCGGGTATCAGCGAAGATGCCGCAAAAACTAAAAGCACACGGCGGTTTAGAACCCGACCAGACTCGTTCATGCCGAAAACAGCATCAACCACGCGATTCGTCTCAGGATCTTCGGTCGTCTTAATCGACTTGACCAATGATTCGCGGCGAACATCTTCTGCCGTTTTACCAATCACAATTACAGCGGCGCCGATTGCTAGTGACATGAGAACCGAAAAATATGGAGACTCTCCTCCATATGTCAATGCCAATGTCATCGCCGCCGAATCACCAACCAAGAAAAATAAAATCCACAGACCTTTGGCATTCGTGCCGTTCAGTCGAACGTGAGGACCGAGTATTCGCTGAGCATCGGCATGTTGAATGAGCGCAGCCCTATAGTTCGAGAGCATGATACGACGTGCTTTCGCCTGTTGCTCGGCTTCGAATCGACGCGAGCGTGCTCGCGCGAGAAGGCCTCTAATGGCGGCACTCGCGCTCGCGGAATATTCTGCAACTTGAGCACGACCCTCGAGCACGAATTGAGCCATGACATGCAAAACAGAATCGGCTGGCAGGTCGGCTGAAACTTTGCTCGCAGGTTGAACAACTCGCACACCTGAGCCGAATTCGAACGGGTCTCTATCAAAACTATCGTTTATCCCGCGGCGAGTAGGTGCACTAATTTCTTCGATTCTGATATCCCAAGTGTCTTGATTTTCTTCTGGCTTCATGTCTCTCCCCTTTTCAGTTTTTAAATTATTTATTATTCGATTATTGATGTCAAAATTTTGCACTTCGCTTGAGTGTTCTCACACATTGCTGTCGCGTAGGTTCGCAATCGCAAAACGTATTCTTGTGGCGGTTGGGCGATTTTGATGCCCGTCTTGCCAACCCCGACCACTTTGATTTGAGTATCGGTTAATTTAATTTGACTCGTGCGCTGCGCCAATTGAACGGCTTCTTCTGTGGTGAGACCTGGTTCATTGACCGAGCCAGGAGGAACGTTGGTGATTGCGTCTGTGAACAAATTGATCTCCAGATGATCGTTCTGACCCAGCGACTTGTATTGATCTTCGGCCAGACTAAATGCGCCGAACAGATCTGATCCGACAGGATCAATCTTTTTGAAGGCTTCGTTCAAACCAGATCGAACCTCGACCATCGTTTGGTCCACGGCTTTTGCAATTTTTCTGTCGCGTCCAATTTCGGTGGCCCCAGAAGTTGCCAGGGTGCCTTGAAAAATTGTGAAACTCGAAGCAGATGAAACCGACCACGCCACAACCGAAAGTACTCCTTGGCAATCTGTGACTCGTTCGGCATCCAATTGAATTGCCTTTAGTCTTTCATCCAAAATGTCTTCGGAGCGTCCGCTACTCGACAGATCGAGCAGATCAAGCTGAACGAGACGCTTCTCGGGGCACTGATAATTGAAACTTACGGGCGTTTTTGATGTGCAACCGACGAGCAAAAAAATAAAAACTGACAAAAATATACGTTTAATGACAACTAGCACAGCCGCCGGATACAAAGGGGTGTTATCACCACTAAATAGATTCACATTTTCAAGTTATCCGAGCGGAGGCTTGAAACGGCAAAATGAGTCTTTTTATCAGTAATTTAGTAAAATAATTACCTATTTCATAACATAGTTACAGTCTTATGAGAACGCTAGAGCCTGTACAGTTCAAAGTCTTGAAAAACGACGAGACGCTTCATGGCGAAATAGTTCGAAAAGCAGCCGCGATAATTGATAAAAGTGGCGAAGGCGCGGTTCGCGTTCGTGATGTTTGTGCTAAAACCAAGACGACGGCGCCAACGATCTACAGGCTGTTTGGAGATCGCGAAGGCCTCATCACTTCGGCACATGCGTACAATTTTATTAGAGGTCAAGCAGAACTTGCCGAAAGATTCGCAACTGCAATTTATGATTGTAAAAATAAAAGTTCCTTTATAGCGATTGTGCACGGGCTCATTGATTTCATGTTCACAGATAGTAGGAGTGCGCACAGGAGGACGAGAGCTGAAGTGCTCGGCGCTGCCATGTCAAATAAGTCGCTGGCAAAAACGATCGGCGACGCGCAATCGGAACTCAACAAAAAATTTGGCGAGCCGGTTAGATACGCTCAGGCGAAGGGTTGGGTGCGCGACGATTTTTCTTGTGAGGCTTTTATTGCGTGGATGACCGGAATTACAACTTTTCGAACGCTGGTAGAACTTGACTCGAAGCGACCATTGGCCGATGAATGGGATAAAATTTCAACGAAAGCAATTTGTGCAGTTCTTGGTATTCCAGAACCTAAAAAGGTCAAGGGAATTAAAAACTAATTACGGTCGGGTTTTCGGTGACTCAGTTTTGCGCGGATCGCTAATTATCGCGCCGTCGAGTGCTTTGTCGATTGCTTTTAGCGTGTCGGCATCGAGCACGATGCCTGCAGCCTTGACATTGTCGTCAAGTTGTTCGGGTCGAGTTGCGCCGACAATGGCTGACGCAACATTTTTATTTTGCAAAACCCAGGCGATCGACATTTGCGCCATCGAGATGCCGGCCTGCTGAGCAATCGGCTTGAGTTGTTGAACCCGTGTCAACACATCATCATTCAACCAGCGAGCAATAAAGTTTTTGCCACTCAGCTCATCAGTTGCTCGCGACCCTGCCGGTGGTGGTTGACCCGGAAGATATTTGCCGCTCAAAATACCTTGAGCCATTGGCGACCAAACAATTTGTGACATGCCCGCGTCTTGCGAAGCAGGCACAACTTCTTGCTCGATTACACGCCACAACATCGAATATTGCGGTTGATTCGAGATAAACGGAACTCGCAGTTCGCGTGCGAGTGCCGCACCGCGGGTGATCTGGTCTGCATCCCATTCTGAGACACCTATATATAGAGCCTTGCCTTGACGAACGATGTCGGCAAATGCCAGCATTGTTTCTTCAAGCGGAGTCTCAGAGTCGTAACGATGCGCTTGATATAAATCAACATGATCCATGTTCAGACGTTTTAGGGATGCGTCGATCGAGTGCATGATGTGTTTGCGTGACAGCCCACGATCATTGACGCCGGCACCAGTTGGCCAGTAGACCTTGGTGAAAACTTCGATGCTCTGACGAGGCACACCAGCCAATGCGCGGCCTAAAACTGCTTCTGCTTTTGTGCCTGCATAAACATCGGCGGTATCAAAAGTTGTGATGCCGAGTTCGAGTGCGCGCTTGACGCAAGCGTTGGCGGCTTCTTCTTCGACTTGACTGCCGTGAGTTATCCAATTGCCATAACTAATTGCCGATACTTTGAAGCCGCTTCGGCCGAGATATCTAAATTCCATCACAAGAATCTATCTCACGTGTAGCGATAAAATCCTAGACTTGGTGAGTGTCGAGATCGCCCGCAACCGTGAATAGTGCACCTGCGAGCAACCATATTCGCGAGATAGACGGCATGCGAGCAGTCGCCGTTCTTGCAGTAGTTCTCTATCACGCTTCGATTGGCGGCTTCAATGGAGGATTTTTCGGTGTTGACGTGTTCTTTGTTATCTCTGGTTTCGTCATCACACGAAAGACTTTGACTGATTTAAGTAGTGGTGAGTTTTCGCCATTTGAGTTCTATCGACGTCGAGTTCGACGAATTCTGCCTGCCGTCATCGTGATTTTATTCGCGACGACATTTCTGGCTCATCAATGGTTGCTGCCAGTTGATTACATGAAATATTCTGAGACGCTTAAGTCTGTATTGACGCTGACTTCAAATCGCCAAATTGCTCGTGAAACGAACTATTTTTCGCCTGATACCGCGTTTCTCCCACTCGCCCATCTGTGGAGCCTGGCAATTGAAGAGCAGTTTTATTTAGTCTTCCCGATTGTCGTTTTCTTCATGAATACAAAGCGACGCCTGACGATAATTCTCTCTGCAGTCTCAGTTTGGTCATTGATTACGATGATTTTGAGTTCTACTGAAACAAGTGCACCCTACTTTTCAACTTCAAATCGTGTTGCACAACTTGCTTTCGGTGGGCTTTGTGCGCTGTTTGTGTCAAGCAAGATGCACACTGACCTCAGGGCAAACATCAAATCAATTATCAATGCGGTTGCACTTGCAGTACTGCTGATATTGATTCCAATTTATTCGGCCAAGCAGGCAGTGCCTTCGATACTTTCGCTGGCGCCAGTCGGATTAACTTGCATATTTATTGTTCTGCCTCGAAAGCAAATTATTGTCTCTGCCTTGTCGTTTAAACCGATTCAAATTATCGGCCGCGCATCTTTCAGTATCTATCTAGTGCACCAACCGCTACTTGCATTTTCTAAAATTTTGATCTACGGCACGCCGTATTCGATACCAACTGCAATTGAAAAAAGCGCAATGGTCGGTGGCTGTGTATTAACTGGAGTCGTCTCGTGGCGATTAATTGAAGAACCAGTGCGTCGCCTGCGCGGAAAATTAGAAATCGTCTCGGTCGTTGCTATTTTGGCATCGGCTGTATTGCTTTATGTTCATGCAAATCGTGTAATTGAAACAGGTGGCTACCCCACGCGCATTCCGCAAGTGCGGCCGAGACTCTTGCTCGCCGTGACATCGCGATGGCATCAGCTGAGTTGAAAATGGTTCGTGATTGTGCGTACGAGACATCTTTCGCTGATCTCAGCACTAGCAAAGACAACGAAGAGTTTCAGAGGTGCAACCAACACCTATGGGCCGCAATATTGGTCGCTGGCGACAGTCACGCTGAAGATCTGTTCAACGCACTGAGCATCAATCTGCCTAAGCGGTTTGTGCTGGGTGTATAACAGACATAGCGCGTCTCATGCTGAATTCGCGGATGAACTTTCAAAAACAATCACAATTTCAAAACCTAATCTTCAAGTGATTCTATTTACGCTTGAAGCTTCAACTTGGATGACAGCAATATCATCCAAATCGATCAACTGAAAATTGATACAAAAGTAATATTACGATAGTGCTGTTCAAAATTCAGAAATACGAAAAGTTTGTTTGGCTCGGGCCTCAGATAGAACCGCGAATTGATCTATACGGGTTTCAATCCTTTAGTTGGAATTGTCCGCGAGCTGAATACTGTTCGGATGTCTGAGCAATTTTCAATTCAAGTAGACAAGATTCTTAAGAGGCTGGCCAAAAAGTCTGCGGTTGAGTACTTATCAAAAATAGAGATCGTTAAATTTGACTACCGCAAAGACTTTGATATTCCCGAAGGTTTTACTTACGGTGACCGTACTCATTGGTCGACTGTCGGTGAGAAAGTATTCGGCAAGCGAATCATCGACGACCCACAATTCAAGAACTTCTCAAATAGTCGCTTCGTAGTCCTGTTGTCGCCGCCACCCACAAAAGGTTTGTTGGTAAGACTGATAGCGGCAATAGCCTGAGGCTGTGTACAAAGTGCGCGATTTTGTGGTGCCTGGCGATATATCGTCGGCTGTTCGTCTGCTTGAACTTTGTCGTGGTGTTGCCGACTCGCGACCAGTGGACATCGCAAAAATTGTTGCCGATACGAGTTCGGGCTCGCCAGCAATCGTTGCCGTTGCTGAAGACACAGTTGTCGGTTTAGTCTCAAGTCGAATCAGTAACGATGATGCATGGATCAACATCGTTGCGATCAGCCCTTCATGGCGACATCAAGGAATCGGCTCGGCGAGGCTTCAGCGTCTCGAAGAAAAACTTTTGCACGAAGGTGTTCGCAAAATCTCGGCGCTGCTAACAAACTTCGAAGCAGGGCAAACAGCGCTCGTCAATCGTGGCTTCAACCCGACGCATGGTCTCGTGCTCTATGAAAAGTCAGAGCCGATCGAACCTCGGCGATGCGTGTGGTCGACCAGTGGGGCGGCGAACTTTGCGATGCAGCCTTGTGGGATCG
>BGOG01000035.1 GCA_003569125.1 Acidimicrobiaceae bacterium
ACGGCGGGCGAGTTTCAATCTGCCGCCAAGGAGATCGTCGAACCGACATTTATTCCGTATCAAAGTGCAAATGGAGATACAGAATCAAAAATAGACGCAAATGATTCATCAGACGAAGAAAATGACGACGACGATACTGATATCGCCGAGGGAATCGCTAATGCGGCACGAATCGCTCAGCAACGCAAAGATCAAGCAATTAAACAGAGCAAGATTGATGCTACGAAAACAGTGAAGCCGAAAAAGACAGCAACAAAAAGCACGAAAAAATTACCGGCCAAGCGCAAGCCGGTAAAAAAACAGGTTGTCAAGAAACTCAACCTAAAAAATCGTCGCCAAGAAAATTAAACGGTTAGCAGATGGCATTTAGATCTAAAGTCGAGAATTCCGACGGGCAGGCTTCGATGTCGCTTATCGAGCATTTGGCCGAGCTTCGCATGCGTTTGATTCGTTCAATTTTGGCTGTCGCACTTGGAGCCGCGGGTGTGCTTGCGTTCTATGACCCCGTCTTGAGATTCTTAACCAAGCCGTACCGCGATCTTTGCGCCGACCGACCAGACTTCAATTGCGATGGGTCGTTATTCGCCCTTGGGCCGTTGGACGGCTTATCGGCACGAATGAAAATTGCGGGTTATGGCGGACTGATTTTGGCGTTGCCTGTATTGCTTTGGCAACTGTGGAGATTCATCGTTCCAGCGTTGAACAGCAAGGAGAAAAAATACACGATTCCGTTTATTGCCTCTTCGGTAATTTTATTTAGTCTCGGATGCTCAATCGCCTATTGGACACTTTCGAAGGCCTTGCAATTTTTGATCTCATGGTCTGGTACTGAAGTAAACCAGGCATTTCAGATCACAAAATACATCAGCCTCGTGACTTTGATGGTTCTGGCATTCGGGGTTGGTTTTCTCTCGCCATTGCTGATCGTTTTTCTACAATTAGTCGGGGTGCTTACACCGCGAACATTGATCAAGCAGTGGCGTTACGCAATCGTGATAATTTTCTTCGTGGCGGCTGTTATCACCCCGAGCGGTGACCCAATAACTCTGATGGCGCTTGGATTGCCATTGACAATTTTATATTTCGTGGCAATTCTCGTCGGTTTCCTCGTTATCCGCCGACGAGGGGCTACATCTAATTAGTCGCAGAATCTGATGTCGCGTCCAAGTCGTGAGTCGATCATCGCGCGATATGACTTCGCCTTGGACAAATTTCAAGTCGACGCGATAGATGCGTTGGACGCGGGCAGTTCGGTATTGGTTGCAGCACCAACGGGGTCTGGCAAAACTTTGATTGCAGAATATGCGATAGAAGCGGCGATACAACAACATCAACGAGCGTTTTACACTGCACCGATCAAGGCATTGTCGAATCAAAAATACAACGACTTGGTTGCTCACTACGGAAAGTCAGAAGTCGGCTTGCTGACCGGCGACAACAGCATCAACACCTCGGCGCCGATATTGGTGATGACAACCGAAGTTCTACGCAACATGATTTACGCCAGATCAGATGCTTTAGATCGTCTCGGTGTAGTCGTGTTGGACGAAGTGCACTTTTTGCAGGATGCGTATCGGGGACCGGTCTGGGAGAAGTGATCATTCATCTCGACCCGACGGTGCAATTGGTCTGCCTTTCGGCGACCGTTTCCAACGCGACAGAAGTTACAGAGTGGCTGAGCACAGTTCGCGGTCGCACCGTGCCGATAGTCGAAGAAAAGCGTCCCGTTGAATTGATCAATCATTTCGTCGTTGGCGATTCGTCAACCCATGAAGTTTCGATGTTTGAGACGATCATCAATGGGCAGGCCAACCCCGAGGTGACCCGTCTTGAGCAACACGCCAGCCAGTCAGCGCAACGCGGCAACTACCGCTCGGGTCAAGGTTCACAAAATCGCCAAGATCGACGCAGTAAACCTGCCGCCAAGAGATCCAGGTTGTTCTCGCCATCTCGCGTCGAAGTTGCCGAACTGCTCGAGCAACAAGACCTGTTGCCAGCGATTATTTTTATTTTCAGTCGTAATCAATGTGACGAGGCTGCCGAGTCTTGCGTGCGAGCGAGAATTCGTTTGACTACTCCTGAACAGCGAACCGAAATATCCGAAATCATAGATTTGAGAGTTTCAAATTTTAGTGACGACGATCTCGCTGCTTTGAGTTTTTCTAAATTTGCAAATCAACTCGAGTCTGGTATCGGCGCCCACCACGCAGGACTGATACCCGCGTTCAAAGAAATCGTCGAGGAATGTTTTATCCGCGGGTTGGTGCGTTTAGTTTTTGCGACAGAGACGTTGGCGGTCGGTTTAAATATGCCGGCCCGAGCAGTTGTAATCGACAAACTGACAAAATTCACCGGTGAACACCACCAACCACTCAAGGCTGCCGAATACACGCAACTCACGGGACGCGCGGGTCGAAGGGGTATCGACACGGTTGGACACGCACTGGTGTTGTACAACCAATTTGTCTCGTTCGACCAAGTCGCGGCACTGGCACTGAGTCGTTCATTCAGATTGACGTCGGCATTTCGACCGACCTACAACATGGCGGCGAATTTGATCCAAACGCATTCTCGTCAAGAGGCACATCATCTGCTGAATCTTTCATTTGCCCAATTTCAAAGCGGGCGCGATGTGGTTGAACTTCAGGCTCGAATAACTCGACGTAGCAAAGAACGCGACCGACTTCGTGAACAGGCGACCAGTCCATTTGGAAATATCGACGAGTATCGAAATGCTTTTGAGATTCGTCCCGATGCGCGCCAAATAATCGATGCGATCGACTCATTGAAACCGGGTGATTTGATACTTGTACCCAAAGCAGGTCGCGAGACAAAAGCAGCAGTTATTGCAACTTCTCAACGCGTCAATGGCACGAAATTAACTCTGATTGCAGCAACGAAAGCAGTTTTACAGTTACAAGCGGGCGACTTTGATACTCCGCCAATTAAGCAAGGCCACATAGTTTTGCCCGAGTCCTACGCATTTACGAGCCCGAAATTCATCAAAGAAGTCGCGCTACGTGTGATGCGTACAAAACCCAACAAATCAAACGCAAAATCGACGGCGTTAAAAAACGTTAGCGAATTGTCGCATGCGGTTTCGCAAGACCCAGATTTGCGCCGTCGTCTGATCGCGGCCAAATCTGCCGATCGAATCGACAACGAACTTGCGGCAATGGAGGCGCGAATCAATAAATCCGTTCAGTCAGTAAGTGCGAAATTTGATGATTTGGTTTTATTGATGCAACGACGCGGCTATGTTTCGTCTTGGAATCTGACAGATCAGGGTCGTACCCTGGCGAGAATTTTTCACGAACTAGATCTCGTGGTTGCCGAGGCGCTCTCTGCTGGTTTATTCGATGACTTGAATGCCGCCGAGTTGGCGTCTTTACTTAGCACGTTCGTCTATGAATTTAGACGCGCAGAGGATCCGCCACGACCAATCATTCCGACGACTCTGACAACTAAATGGAAGACGCTTCAAGCCTTGAGCGCCAAAATTGCGCACGATGAAGAATCATCCGGATTGACGCCGCACAGATCATTGGATGCAGGTCTGATGGATGTAACTTTTGCTTGGGCGAGTGGCGATGAACTAATCGACATTTTGAACGAAGATTTGACCGCCGGCGATTTCGTGCGCACGATGAAACAATTGATCGATTTGCTCAGGCAGATTTCGCTGGTCGCACCGACGCAACAAACTCGTGATTCTGCTTTGGCGGCTTCACAGGCATTATTGCGCGGGGTTGTCGCCGCATCTCAAGGTTCTGTATTGCAATGACGATCAAAAAGAGCCAAGACTGGGGAGAAACGGTTGCCCGCCCAAAAGATCTCGAGATCTGCGAGACCGATGCAGCCGCGTCACAACTATTGACCGAGCACCACCTCCGAAAGCAGGCGCTTCCGGCGATTGCAATCATCAAATCAGATTTGGCCAGAGCCCTCGGCACAACTGGTGCCGACCCGAATGCCGAACGGATGCAGGCAACACCATTTGATTTGATCGAGATTAGTTTCGACGGTGAATTAGCGACCGAACAAATCGTTTTGGGTTTGGGTTACGGGCTTCTTCGAAAATCTTGGTGGCACGGCGAAATCGTTGCGGCAATGAATACAAGCTTTATCGGGGATTGGGATTGTGCGCCTAGATCACACCCCAACGACGGAAAGTTCGATCTTCTCACTGTGACCAACCAAATGAATGCGACGCAAAGATTGATTGCGTCGCGTCGACTCAAGCATGCAACGCACCTTCCGCATCCTCAAATATCTGTCAAACAAAGCGCTGATTACGAGGCGAATTGCAAAGCCAGACCGAATTTATACGTCGACAATCAAAAGTTTTCACGAATAAGCCAATGCAGGTTCAGGTTGTTGCCCGACGCTTTAACTCTTTATTGGTAGTAGGTAACATTTGAGCATGGCCAAAATCAACATCGCCGAGATTAAGCAACAAGTATGCAAAGACATTGATAGTCGTGCTTCTGATCTAATTTCAATCAGTCACGCGATTCATGCCCACCCAGAATTGAACTTCGAAGAAAAATATGCGCACGACACTCTCACGCAATATATTTCTGATTCAAAGATAAAAGTACAACGGGGTGCTTTCGAACTACAGACGGCGTTTGATGTTTCGGTGCATGGCGGTAACGGCCCAACTGTCGCGGTGCTTTGCGAATACGACGCGCTACCCGGTATCGGTCATGCATGTGGGCACAACATCATCGCTGCGGCGGGTCTTGGCGCTGGCGTTGCACTGAGTAATTTCGCCGAAGTTTGTGGGGGCAACCTACGTTTGATGGGCACGCCCGCGGAAGAAGGTGGCGGTGGCAAAGTCGAGATGGCACGTAAAGGCGCTTTCAAAAACATCGATGCCGCGATGATGATTCATCCGTCAGACCGAGATTTGGCCCGAATGAATGCAATTGCAATTCAACAACTCTTCGTGCGTTATCAAGGCCTGGCCGCGCACGCCGCGGTTTCACCGAATAAGGGCAAAAATGCGCTTGACGCAGCCGTATTGGGCTACATGAATGTAGCGGCGTTGCGCCAACACATCAAACCAACAGAGCGAGTGCACGGTATTTTTACCAAGTCGGGCGAGAAACCAAACATCGTGCCACGCGAGGCAGAAATGGATTGGTATGTTCGCTCGGACACGATCGAATCACTTCAACCGCTCAAGGCACGAATCGCCAAATGTTTAGAGGCCGGAGCAATGGCTGCCGATTGCACGATTAGTTTTGATTGGCAAAAGAATACATACGCAGATTTGATCGACAATCTTCCATTGCTGACAAGTTACGTGCAGAACTCTGCGCAAATGGGTCGAGATTTAACCACCGAGTTTTTGCCGGGAACGGGTGGCGGATCGACCGATATGGGAAACCTCAGTTATCTCGTGCCATCTATTCATCCGATGTTGCAAGTTGCTCCACAAGGAGTGTCTTTGCATAGTGCACAATTTGCCGAGTTCACGGCAAGCAAAGATGCCGATAAGGCGGTTCTAGATGGTGCAAAAATAATGGCGATGACGGCGATCGACATGTGGTTGTCTGAAACTTTAAACAGTGAAGTTAGATTGGCGTTTGGCGATGGGGTAGTGCCCGAAGGTGTTCTTTAAGCCCTCAAAGCGTCGATTAATGCCCTATACGGCTCAATTCGAGCAATCCCTGTCTGCGACTATGTGGACTCCTAAGATAAGGCGCCGTGACCGTATATGTACCCGAATTCTTTGATGCCGACGAGCAGGAAATCCTGCGGCGTTACTTCACGAATTTAGACGGTCCAGTTTTTGCATTAGTCAACTTGCCAGAGGTCGTCAAAGGGGCGCTTTTCGCACGATACAGCAGAAGTGCAAAAAGTTTGCGTCGGCTATTTTTGGATGAGTTCGTTTCAGATCTTGACCTCAGCGGTGACCAGACGGTTGATGCAACAATCGGCGTGACGCGAGCCGAGGATCTGTACGAGAAAGTTTTCGTCGAATATGGCGACGACAGCGTCGCGCAATTGGGTGGTGTGCATTTGGCATGCGAGCAAGCATCAAATTTGTTGACGAAGATTCTTGAGCGCGGTCGTCTCATGAGCTATTTAGAGCAAAGCACGCGCTACATAAACTACGACGCACGACTCGGCGGACGATACCGCTTTTATCGAGATGCTGACATTCTTAATGGGCCATTCGGTACGCGCTATGTCGGTGACATTGACAGAATGTTCGACGCATACTCTGCAATGGTCGAAACGGTCACCGAGCATGTTCGCAAAACCGTAAAAAAAGGTTCGACAGATTCGGATTTTGTTTTTCGTCAAGCCACTAGAGCCAAGGCACTCGACGCCGTGCGAGGGGTTCTTCCGGCTGCATCGCTCTCAAACCTCGGTATTTACGGCACCGGGCAGGGATACGAGGCGTTGTTGTTGCGAATGCGCGGACACGCTTTACCTGAAGCGCGACAGTATGCCGAAATGATGTTGATCGAGTTGCGCAAAGTCATACCGAGTTTCTTGAAGCGCGTTGATGTGCCCGATCGCGGCGGAAAGTGGACCGATTATTTGGTCGAGCGTCAACAACAGACAATCGAATTGGTTGATGAATACTTCGGAGCACTTGATCCTGATCAATCTCAAGAAGTAGTGCTGACCGATTTGATCCTGAAGGCGAAGACAAACTTTTGGCGGCGATTTGTTATTCAAGTTCGCATCTATCAGAACAGCAATTGCTCAAGGAGGTCAGATCGCTGAGCCATGAGCAGCGTGTTAATTTGATTCGCGCTTATGTCGGCGAGCGCGAGAATCGTCGTCACAAACCTGGGCGAGCGTTTGAACGAATCGACTACCGCTTCGATGTGTTGGGTGATTATGGGGCGTTTCGAGATTTGCAGCGACATCGATTATTGACGATCGAGTGGCAGCGATTGACGCCTCATCACGGTTTCATTCGTCCTGAACTTGTCGCCGAGTCGGGTGCCGGTGATGCATTCGATGAAGCGATGGATCGATCAAGCGAACTCTACGAAGCGCTACTTGCCGATTACCCCAGTCAGGCGCCATACGCCGTTTCAATGGCTTACCGAATGCGCTATGTGATGCAGTTCAACGCGCGAGAGGCAATCCACATGCTTGAGTTGCGCTCGTCACCGCAGGGCCACCCGTCATATCGGCGAGTGGCTATTGAGATGCACAGGCTGATCGGCGAGCAAGCCGGCCACCGTGCAATCGCCGATGCGATGACTCATATCGTCAAACATGCTCCGGAACTAGAGCGTTTAGATTCTGAAAGAAAAGCCGAGGCGAGGCGTAAATGACTGGTAATAGCAACAACCGCGCAAGCAAATACCCGATTTGGAGTTATAGCCCTAGATATCGGATACTATGCGCGACTGAATTGAAACAACCGAACGGACCCCATGGCTGACGAAGAAGAAATCGAAATCGAAGAAGTCGAAGAGGTAGCAGGCGACGACCTCGAAGGTCGACGACTTGACCGAGATCGTGACCCCGACTTTGATCCGATGCTGACGCAATCGATGGTGAAGATTTTGATCCGGACGCGTTGGTCGCTGGTGACTTGGTTGTTGATTTAACAGGTGACGGGGCAACAATATTGAGCGACGAAGGTTCGACTCTTGCACCAGTCGATCCTGCAAACCCAAATCAGCGGATGATGACGATGACGAAGATGATCTGCGCACAGAAGACGATGTTGAGGCTGATCTCTCGTCAATTTTGCAGGAGAAGTTGGCATCACCGCAAGAAACTGCCCCTGAAGAAGAAGATGAAGTTGTCGGCGATGATCGCACAGATGGGGTCGAGAGGCTTCAACCCGAGGCGACCCGACGAGACCCAATGCTCACACTGTTTCTTGCTGGTGCGACAAACGGCACCGGGTGTCCAGTTGAAGACGACGCCTGTCCGTTGTTCGTACACTAAGAAATATGTCCGCGGCTACGACTCCGCCAAATCCGAGTGAGTTGATTGACAAGTTCATCTCGCAGTTACCCGACAAGATCAAGTTGTGGCGGTTCGTCGGAAAGATGGCGATCGAGCAGGTAAACAAGCGCCTCATAGACCAAGTAGACAACTACTCCACGCGCGAGCCGAGCAACCCGCCAGCAGTGGTTTCAGAAGACAAACCTTTAGTCCCGTTGAATGACCAGGCTCCAATTAAAGTCGCTGAAAAAATAACAAGAAACAGACAACCAAGAAGGCACAAAACGAAATTGCCGATTGCCAATTATGACGACCTCTCGGCGTTGCAAATTCTTGATTTACTCGGCGCACTCAGCAACATTGAGCTTTCATTAATAAAGAAATATGAAACAAATCATCGTGCCCGAAAAACTATTTTGAGCAAGATTGTGATGTTGTCGAATGCCACAAAGTAGCTCGAGTCTCTTCTTGTATCGAGATCTAAAAAACTAGCCGTGCAAACTTTCGCTCGACACGCAGTCTCTCAAGATGAAGATGTGTTGCGATTGCTCGAGACGCAGCGCGTCGTTCACTCACTGATTTTCGTGGTGCCGACAGACTTGCTAGCGCGATACCAGCGATTGGCGAAAATTGGCGCCAAGTTTTGGTCGATAAACAATTGCTCGTGTTGGTCGGGGGCATTGATCTGGTTGTGATGGGCTATTTGGTCGCAAGAAAATCTATTTCGGTCGCTGAGTCATCGACCGAGAAAACTGCGACGGTCGAACAAGTTTTCGTGACTCATGACGCGCGCAACTTGGGCGTAGGTGACGCACTGGTCTCCGCGGCTTTAGATGGGCGAACGAGCAAAAATTAACCGCGCTCGACGCGCTCGCGCTACCTGGGGATCGCGAACCAAGAATCTTTATGAGAGATCCGGACTCGTGGCCAGATTGATCACAGTTACAAAAAAACTTCGCTAGTTTTTATTTGCCTTGCCAGTTGGGCGCTCGTTTTTCGATGAAGGCCGTTAGTCCCTCTTTTGTGTCCTGCGAATTTAATACTTCACCAATTCTTTGTTCGTCATTTTGATCAATGTCTCATCCGACTCGGTGGCGGCGGCCAAAACGATTTTGCGACTTGACCAAACTGCGAGTGGTGCGGCCTTGCAAACGCGCAACGCCAAATCCATCGCACCTTCAAGAACTTTTTCGGGCTCGACTAGATGATTGACCATACCCAATTCATAGGCGCGTTGGCCGTAAACGGCTCGCCAGTGAGAATCGCCTCCATTGCGGCGGCGCGACCAATGGCTCGGGGCAAGCGGAAGAGTCCACCTGCACCGGCAATTAGGTTGCGTGTCGCTTCTCTGCCAGCCGAATGCAGACCGAGTCGTGGCGACCACCATGTCGCATGCCAAAACCAATTCGCAACCACCAGCAGTTGCCAAACCATCGACCGCGGCGATAACCGGTTTTTTTCGCTG
>BGOG01000036.1 GCA_003569125.1 Acidimicrobiaceae bacterium
TTTTCTGATGCGTTGGGTCTTGTTGGCAACAAAATGTGAAAGTCGACGACCGCGGATTTGTCGTCGTCAATGAATATTGCCAAACTGGCGAATCTGGTGTCTATGCAATCGGTGATTTGATAAATACGCCGCAACTTGCGCACGTCGCCTATGCCGAGGCAATTTTGTCGATCAAACATCTGCGTGGCGAAAACGCAACGCCAATTATGTACGACCGCGTGCCATGGGCAATTTATTGTCATCCAGAAGTTGCATGGGCTGGGCCGTCAGAAGAACAAGCACGCGAGGCAGTCATGATGTCGTTGTAGCAAAGCATCAATTTCGTGCCAACTCTCGGGCGATGATTTTGGCGAATTGACGGGCTAGTCAAAGTGATCGCCAAAAAAATCCTGATGGCTCTGCTGGTCAAGTTCTTGGCGTGCACATGGTCGGGCCTTGGGTTACAGAGCAATTGGCGGCTGGATATTTGGCGGTCAACTGGGAGGCTTCAGTTGATGAAATCGCCGAGTTCGTGATGCCACATCCAAGCCTCAGCGAACTGTTGGCGAGACAATTCTCTCGTTGACCGGTAGAAGTTTCAACGCATGAGACACTTATTAACAAGATTATTGACAAGCATATTATTAATCAGATAGCGGACAATCAAATGGCTGAAATCACACTTCCACAACTAGGCGAAACTGTCACCGAAGGAACAATCACGCGCTGGTTTAAAAAGTTGGCGATGCTGTCGCCGCTGACGAGCCGTTGTTCGAAGTTTCGACGGACAAAGTTGATACAGAAGTGCCGTCTCCAGTTGCTGGCACTCTGACCGAGATTCGCGTCAAAGAAGGTGAAACGGTTTCGGTCGGCACTGTTATTGCTGTTGTCGGTTCGGCGACTGCGAGTTCGGCGCCTGCGCCGGTTGCCCAAGTCGCTCCCGAACCGCAACCTGCGCCTGCGCCGGTTGTTGCGCCTGCGCCTGCGCCGGTTGTTGCGGCCTGCGCCTGCGCCGGTTGTTGCGCCTGCGCCAGTTGTTCAAACTCCAGTGCGCGCCGCACAACCAGTTGCAAGTGTTGGCGACTGCAACGCGAACACCAATTGCGGCCAATGCATCAAATAAATTACTTTCACCAGTTGTGCGCAGACTTGTTTCTGATCACGGCATCGACATCAATTCACTTGTCGGCACAGGTCCTGGCAATCGAATTACGCGCGAAGATGTTTTAGATTACATCGATAAAAATGGCTCAGCGCCCGCGCCGGTTGTTTGTGCTGCGCCCGCTCCAGTTGCTGCGCCCGCTCCAGTTGCTCAGCAAAAAGCGCCAGCGCCTGCGCCAGTTGCAGCGCCAGCGCCTGCGCCAGTTGCGCGCCCGCGCCCGCGCCGGTTGCTCAGCAAAAAGCGCCAGCGCCTAAGTTCACGCAAAGTTCAGAGCGTGAAACTGTTATTCCGTTGACAAAAATTCGCAAACTCACGGCGGCGCACATGATTATGTCGCAGGCAGTTAGCGCCCACGCTTTCAGCGTCGTCGAAGTTGACTATGCAAATGTTGATGCAACGCGAAGTGAAGTCAAAGATCAATGGAAACAGTCAGAAGGTTTCACGCTGACATATCTTCCGTTCATCGCCCGAGCCATTGTTGATGCATTGGCAGAATATCCAAATCTCAATGCGAGCATCGAAGCCGACAAGTTGGTCGTTCATAATTATGTCGACCTCGGCATTGCAGTTGACCTTGAGTTTCAAGGTCTGCTCGTACCAGTTGTGCGCAGTGCCGATGACAAGCGCCTTCGCGCGATCGCTCGCGAAATATCAGATCTTGCAACTCGTGCCCGCACCCGAAAACTCACGCCAGACGAAATTCAAGGTGGAACTTTCACGATTTCAAATAACGGCTCTGCTGGTTCGGTGCTCACGATGCCGATCATCAACCAGCCACAAGTAGCGATCATGTCGACTGATGCAATTGTACGCAAGCCAGTCGTCGCGCGACTGTCTGATGGTTCTGAGAGCATCGCGATTCATCCGATTGGCAATCTTGCAATGAGTTGGGATCATCGCGCGTTTGATGGTGCATACGCGGCCGGATTTCTGGCAAAAGTAAAACGAGTTCTTGAAACACAGGATTGGTCAGCGGAGATCTAAATCGTGTCTCAAGAAGATACAAGAATCGCCGCAAAACTAAATGTGCGTTGGCTGGGCAAAGTGCCTTATCGAGAAGCACTCGCAGTTCAAACTGCAATGTTTTCGCAGTCATCAAATCAGCATTTATTGATGCTCGAGCATCCACATGTTTTCACCTATGGTCCGAGCGCAGATTTAAAAAATAATCTCAAATGTGACCCGACACAAGTTGGTGCTGAACTTGTCAAAGTAAATCGTGGCGGTGACATCACATATCACGGCCCGGGTCAACTCGTTGTTTACCCGATTCTTTCGCTTGAGGCCAAGCATGGCGTTGGCGGGCCAGCCGACATGCAGGCATATGTGTGTGGTGTAGAGCAACTCGTAATCGACACACTTGCCGAACTTGGAATAACCAATGCTGGTCGTTTCGCTGGCTACCCAGGTGTTTGGATTGATCATCAGTCGGCAACTCCGAAAAAGATTTGTGCGATCGGCGTCAGAGTTTCGCGCGGGCGAACGATGCATGGGTTTGCATTAAATGTTTCGACTGATCTCAGTTATATGCGCGAACACATCGTGCCCTGCGGAATCGCCGGGTACCCGGTTACATCGCTCACAGAACTCGGTTTCAATTTCTCGGTTCAGCAAGTTGCCGATGTGGTCGCCGAATTAGCAGCCAAGCGTTGGACAAACGGTTTGCTCGATCGCCATGATGTTGCGTGGTCATCACCAAGCCAAAATCTTGAATTCGAAAAAACCAGCATTCAAATAACCGAACGCAAGCCTGAATGGTTGCGCCCTCACGTCAGTCACGGCGCAGAAGTTTTGGCAACGAAAAAAACTTTGCGCAATTTGAACCTTGTAACGGTTTGCGAAGAGGCTGGTTGTCCGAATTTGTCAGAATGTTGGGCCGACGGCACCGCAACGATGATGGTCTTAGGTGAGCGTTGCACTCGGGCTTGCGGTTTTTGTTTGATAGATACACGCAAGCCACTAGCACCCGATGCCAATGAACCGCTGCGAGTTGCCCAGGCGGTTGTTCAAATGAAACTTGAACATGCCGTGTTGACGATGGTCGCGCGTGACGATCTTGCCGATGGGGGAATGGCTCACATTGCACAATGCGTTCGAGAAATTCGTCGGCTATCACCAAATACGCGAGTTGAAACTTTGATTTCAGATGCCAAAGGCACCGATGCATTAGACGCAATTTTTCTCGAACGACCAGATGTTTTGAATCACAACATCGAAACGGTCGCGCGTCTGCAGCGCCAAGTGCGACCGTCAGCAGGTTATGCGCGAAGTCTCAGCGTTTTGGCGCGTGCCAAAGCCGCAGGCTTAACCACGAAATCTGGTTTCATGTTGGGACTCGGCGAAACACAAGATGAGGTTGAAGCGACGCTGATTGACCTTGCCGCAGTTGGCGTGCAAATCGTCACGATTGGTCAATATTTGCGACCATCAATCAATCATTTACCTGTCGTGCGATGGGCAGAGCCCGCTGAGTTCACGAATTATGCAAAGTTCGGCGAAAAAATCGGCATCCAGCATGTTGAGGCGAGTCCGTTGACGAGATCTAGTTATCATGCCAAGCATGCAGCCGAGCAAACTGTTTCTGTACAACTCGTGAGCATTAGATCATGAACGTCACGATGCGAAAAATAGTTCGCGTAATTAATTCGCAACGTACAACCGAAGGTGGTGGATTCAAAGTTCGTCGACCTTTTCCAACTTCAGAAGTCGAAGACATTGATCCATTTTTGTTGTTGGATGAAATGGGCCCGGCCGATTACGCCCCGCATAAAGCACTCGGCGCGCCATCTCATCCGCATCGCGGTTTTGAAACGGTCACCTATCTGATGGATGGGGCGATGGTTCATGAAGATTCAATCGGCACACGCGCCGTTATTAAAAATGGTGGTGTGCAATGGATGACGGCAGGTTCAGGCGTGATTCATAGCGAATTGCCAACCGATGACATGCTCGCACTCGGCGGACGAATGCACGGCTTTCAACTTTGGGTGAATCTTTCGGCCGAGCGCAAAATGATTCCGCCGCGTTATCAGGGCTATGAAGCCAACGAACTCGCACAAGTCAAACTTGCAAACGGCGGAATCATAAAAATTGTTGCTGGCGAAGTACACGGCGCAACTGGACCAGTAGAGACAACCAGTCCGATGACTTATGCCCACGCCGTGATGCAGCCAAACGACCTGATCGAATGGTCGCCAGATGCGACGCATACGGCGCTAGTTCATGTCTTTGCAGGCGTGGTATCGGTCAACGGCGAACAAATCGAAAGTGGTCAGATGGTCGTCTTTGATCGCAGCGCAGGCGCCATAAAAATAGACTCAGATCTCGAATCAGATGAAACTGTTCAATTATTAATTATTGGTGGCGCACCGCTGAACGAGCCGATTGTGCGTTATGGTCCATTTGTTATGAACACGCGCCAAGAGATTGTCGACGCAGTCAACGATTATCAAAATGGTGTGTTAGTTAAGTGAGTGGTTCGGTCGTAACCAAGAGTGCGGGTGCGCTTTACGCATCGCGAATCTCGCGCGTGCGTCAAGAGATGCAACGTCGCTCAATTGACGCCACATTGCTAAGTATCGGCCATGATTTGCCGTATCTGACTGGTTATTACGCAATGCCACTCGAGCGTTTGACGATGCTTGTTGTCACGCATGAATCAGTTGCGGCGTTGGTCGTTCCAAGACTCGAAGCGCCGCGAGTAACGCCGTTTGATGAAGTCTTTCGCATCGTGCCGTGGGGTGAGACAGAAAACCCAGTTTCAATTGTCGCCAAACTTCTGGGTGGCGCCAAAACTATTGCCGTCGGTGATCAAATGTGGGCGCGGTTTTTGGTCGAGTTGATGGGCTTTGTTTCTGGTGCAAAATTTGTACGCGCCGTTGATGTTGTCGGGCCAATGCGAATGGCCAAAGATGCCAATGAAATCGAAGCGCTGCGATTGGCTGGTGCAGCCGCCGATCGGGTGGCAACGCAACTTCAGGCTGGCGAAATTGCACTCGTTGGTCGCACAGAAGCCCAAGTGTCTGCTGACATTTCGGCACGACTAATTGATCAGGGTCATGATGTGGTCAATTTCGCAATTGTCGCCGCTGGCGAAAACGCCGCAAGCCCTCATCACCATGCCGGCCCGCGAGTGATTCAAAAAAATGAAATCGTATTGTGTGACTTCGGTGGCACGATGAACGGCTATTGCAGCGACATCACGCGATGTGTTTTTGTCGGTACACCATCTCGAAAAATCACGAGCGCATACTCTGTATTGCACGCCGCACAGGCTGCCGGCGTTAAAGCTGGTGTAGTCGGTGCAACTTGCGAATCAGTTGACGCTGCAGCACGCAGAATTATCGACGACGCCGGATTCGGTGATTTTTTTATCCACCGCACGGGCCACGGCATCGGAATGGAAGCGCACGAAGACCCGTACATGGTCAGTGGCAACAAGTTGACGATTGTCGCCGGTCATGCTTTTAGCGTCGAGCCAGGAATCTACTTGCCTGGCAAATGGGGGATGCGTCTTGAAGACATTGTCGTCGCCACCGACAACGGTCCACTGTCGATGAATAATGTCGATCATTCGTTAGTGATTTTGAATTAATGCGTCTAGACGCCGCGACATTTTTATTGCAATGGGCGTCGGGTGGTATCGCTTTTTTGTGGTTCACGCTTCGTAGTCAAGAAATTTCAATTGGCTATTCAAAATTATTGCGTGGGGTGTTTGGCTCGCTCGCAATTTTCGCGGTGGCTATGGGTTCTTTTTTTGAACCAAATTTGATTCGCGAAATTGCAAGCGCGGCGGTTGCGTTGGTCGCCTTCACCACGATCACCAACAAATCTTCAAAGTTTGATTTGGTTGCAGTGGCACTCGGCGCAGTCGGGCTAGTTGCTTCGGTGATTGCAAATAACGATGCAAATCTTGTCGATCTTCTGCGCGTGATTGTTGGTGCGGCATTTCTCGGCGCGGTCACCGATTTGATGCTGCTCGGTCACTGGTATCTGGTTCAACCAGGCATGACTCGCAAACTTCTCAACGAATTAACGAACGCTCTATTGGTTATTTGGCCGATTGAAATATTCGTGATGATTTTGCCAACCGGAATGATCAGCGTGCTGAACGGCACGATTGATGACGGCTGGAACGGCGTCCTCGGATATTTTTGGATTGGCTGCGCATCATTAACTGGCGTTCTCGCGTGGTTCACACGCGCAGCCTTGAAAGAGCGAAGTTATTCGGCGGTCATGGCGGCAACGGGCTTAAGTTATCTCGCGATTCTCACAGCGTTCGGCACCGATCTGGTTGCCCGCGCGTTACTCGCGCTGTAACCCGAGACTTATCCCACGAAGTTATTAGCCTCGTTGATAATTTCGTCTACCATCACGGATGTGAAAGATGATTACAAAGTCGACGATCAATGGGATGTCGCGACAAGAAAAGCAATCCAAGTTGGCCGACAGGGTTGGCATTCGTCGGTGCCACCGAATGGTCATGCCAATCGAGCCGCCGCCGAAAACTTAAAACACAACGACAATCCGTTGGGGCTAGACACTCCCGAAAACGAAATCGAGACAACCCCAGAGCACAGAAATTTAGTTGCCGGAGACCCATCGTGTGCGGGCTGGACACGCAAATTTGATGATCCAAACGTCGTGCAACTGCGCGAGAAATTAAAACGACTGAACGGAATCCGAGGTCTTGAGATTGTTTCACCCACAGAAGTTGAGCGAGCGGCAGAATTGTTTCATCGCGATGGATTTGTCGTAGTCGCCGATGCGATTGAACCCAAGCAACTCAAACGGATACGCGCGGCTGCCGATCGGGCAATTGACGAAATGCTTGCGGTTGATCCGGATTGCTCTGTCGGTGGTGGCGCCGGGGGATTGCCCCATCGTTATTCGTTTGGCAGCAGTTCGGCATCGCGTCACATGTTGCACCGCGACGAGTGGATCGAGCTCATTGATATGCCGACGACGACGCCCATACTCAGCGCAATTTTCGGTTCACCCAATTACATCGTGATTGGTGGTGGTGGCGATATCGCGATGCCCGGTTCAATCGAATATCAAGGTTTGCATTCAGACAACACTTGGTCAGAGCCACACGATCCAAGTGGACGAATAACCATGCGCGAGATGCCGGTACCCGCCGTGACAATTAATTTTCCGATGATTGATTTAACTCCCGAGAACGGACCAATACGACAGATTCCTGGTACGCAAAATTCACGAGAGCCGATTCCGAGTTTGTACAATGAACCAGAGTGGATGAAACTCAGCACGCTTTGGTCCAGCACCCGCAGGATCCGCAATTTTTCGTGACTTGCGATGTTGGCACGGTGGAACACCCAATCTTCGAATGATGTGCGCGCTATGCCGAACATCGAATATTTTGCTCCTTGGTTTCGCAGTGAGGCCGTTATTCGCTCGATGCCTTACGACCAATGGAAGTCGCTGTCGCCGCACGGTCAGCGAATTTCTAGATATGTGATGTGTGGCAAAAATGAAGTTGTAATCGGCGCCGGATACATTCATCCGAAATCAAAAATGCGCGAGGCATACAAAGCCAAACAACTTGCCGAACTTGGTTCAGACGCCGCCGCCGAATACCTTCACCGCCTCTAAGAACCTCGAAAAAGATTCGATGTACATTGACCTATTCAAGAAGGGTCAAGGCGACAAAAACTGAAGTGATTAAGGAGCTACGAGTAGCCAAGGTTAAGTGCGCTCGACTGCACGAGCAATTTTTTAAATCAGATCTTTGATAAGAGGTCAAAGAGTGTCGATTCAAGTTGGGCTGCACCCGAAACTGTTAGATGATCTTCGTCTAGGTACCAAACTTTTCCATTCTTGCCACCAAAGCAAGTCTCTTGATCACATAACGAGTCAAAAGGATCAACGATTGTGAGATTGTCGTATTTTTTTTGAAGATCTCGAAGGTATGTGAGTCGCAACTTGTTGCGTAATTGCTCTGAGCGAGAGCGTGATTGGTTAGACGGATCACTGATCAGAGAGGGGAATCGCCATCCCTGAATATAAGGATTATCCAGAAATACAACCAAGTTTTTTACCCTTGGATTTTGAGATATCGCTCCCAGTGTTCGGCGTATGACTTCTCAATCTCATCGCTGTATGGGTCGCGGAAATATGAAAATATAGACATTTCTTGGTTGTCAAACAATTTCGTGGCATCAGCCAAAACATCTATCTGGCCAGCAGTAACTCGACTACTAAGTCTCAGTTCTTGGGTAACTTGATGAACGTGTGAAGGATTGTTCCAGCATGTGAGTTGCCTTCAAGAAGTACAAATCCAGTTGAATCAGCAAAGTCAATATCGCAGTTAATAACAGGGCCAGTACAACCTGCCGGGATTCTTTCCCAAGCGGGGTAGGCCTGGGTTTGGTTGTAGCGCAGATTTCCAAAGCCCATCAACGCCCCCATCAGACAAAGAGTCGCCACTTGTCCAAAAGCGAAGAGCTTCAAGATATTTCGAGTTTCACCACTATTTCGATCGTGATATCGATACTCGACTTTCTAAAAAGAAACTCCGCGCTAAACTATTGTCAGAACCAAGCACAATAATTTAAGAGAAGTCGAAATGCCGAAAATTTGTTGTCCAAAAAGAATAATTGGCCAATGAACTAAGTACACCGAATATGAGCGATCACCAAGCCACTTGAAAATCTTCGGGAGACGCAATTGATTCAAGTCGTTGAATGCCAACGGCATCATAAAGATAAAGAGAGCTGTCGAAAATGTAGTTATCAGTGCATCACGCCCAAGTTTGGTGCTCTCGTGCACCGACGATCAGGCCACTTAAAATTCCGAAGAATGAAATCGTCGCTATCAACTGTGCAATGTTCGCTTAAATCTGAAACTATTCTTGGGCATTCTTTCGATTAATTGTGCAACGAAAACTCCAGCCAATAACTGCCATGCCCG
>BGOG01000037.1 GCA_003569125.1 Acidimicrobiaceae bacterium
AACGAACGATCGTGCTGAATCTTTCGATAGATGCAAATACTCAAATTCGAAAAATGTATGACGAGATTGTCAAGATTTATGGAGATGAGAACCACTTAGTCCGACGGATAATTTGGTGGTCTTCAAAATTTGGGCTCAAAGTCAATACGCCTGCTCAGGTGATGAGTGATAAATCTTGGCAAGATGATCCACCAAGCGTTGATTTTTCAAGTATCGAAAATGATTGCGGTTATTCATTTTTAAAAAGTAGTGGTGTGATTGCCAATGACAAGTTTATTTGTTACGCGACCCGCACCGAGTCTTATTACACCAAACTTATTGAACAGGGTGTGGTAGTTAAACCCCGCAGTATTCGAAACCCTGATGAAAAGATCTATTTGGATGTTGCCAGCAAGCTTGCTGAAAACGACTTTGCGATTTTTAGAATGGGAAAAGATTTAGACAGCAAAATTTCAGAGGGCGAATTTCCAAAAATATTGATTACGCGTCAACATCTCGGACGGATTTTTTGGATTGCTTTTTGATGAAGAATTGTAAATTTGCATTTATTGGTAACACAGGTATCGTCTGGTTTCGTTGGCTGTTCAACCTACCTAATGTTCATTGTGATGTTTATGACATTAGGTACACGCAAATGACAGGAGATATTTTTATTTTTCAAAAGGTTTGGATGAAGAATGAAAATCGGGTAGCAACTGTGTCAGAGATGTTGAAGATGCGGTCAGAATATTCGGACGAGCGTCACCAAGGACGTCTTGGGGTGGAGCTCATCAAGAACACGGCCGATGAAATTTTGGCGGCGTGCAACGAGATGAACTCTCGAATTGACGGAACTTGGATAACAACACCGCAAGACGAAGAACTGCAGCAGAAATACGTGGATCTAGTAATTAAATACTCTGACCAGCCAACGTGGCGTGGTGGTGGTCGAGTCGGCACGCAGTTCTTGCGCGACAACCAAGATTTGCTCAGATAACCAATAAATCTGCTTAAAAAACTAGCCATCAGCCAATAGCGTGATTGTGTGAGTGACGACATTCTTGACGTTGATCTTCTCGCCTTTGAGCGCGGCACAACTAAAGCACGAAAAGCAGTCGTAGACGGGGTGATGCGTAGCCTCGCCACTGGGTTCGTCTATACGAGTCACGATTTATCTGAAGATTTGCTGGATACGGCCTACGCGATGCTCGCTGAGTTTTTCTCAAAAACAGTTGAAGAAAAACAGCGCTTTATTGCACACGGAACTAACGGTCAGACTGGTTATACCGGTGTGTTGTTAGAGACTGCGGCGTCAAGCGACAAACCCGACTGGAAAGAAATGCTCAACTGGTCGACGCCGATTCCACAAGGGCATCCTTTGCGTCGTCGATATCCGCAGTCATATCCAGAACCGTTGTTGCCAGAGGCAGTAATACCCGGCATCACCGAGGTTCTGTTTAAGTTTCACGATGCGATGATCGACTTACAAACGCGATTTTTGAGAATTATTGCAGTCGGAGTGGGTTGTCACGAAAGATTTTTCGATGAAATGGTCGGGTATGGCTCGGCATTGACTCGGGCAATTCGTTATCCGCCGATGAAACAGCTACCAGAACACGGCCATGTTTGGGCCGCAGAACACGGCGACATCAATTTGATAACAGCGTTGCCAAGAGCGACAGCACCTGGACTGCAGGTGAAGTTCAATGGCGAATGGATTGATGCGCTTCCACCCAAGGGTCGTGTGATAATTAATTCGGGCATCATGCTCGAACGAATCACAAATGGCGTTCTACCAATTGGTTGGCATCGCGTAGTCGCAGCACCAGGTTTTGAAGGTGAGCGATACAGCGTCGTGCAATTTTGTCATCCACAGCCGAGCACGATGCTTGCGCCCGTGCCGAGTTGTGTCACTCCAAAAAATCCGCTGCGGTTTTCAACTGTGTCAGCGGCCGACGCGCTAGAAGAAGTTATTTATCAGATCAACTTGGTTGAAGATGCTCGTCGTGTTGGTGACTAGCACCATAAGCACACCGTCGTGAACATTGGCGTACTAACCGGCGGGGGAGATTGTCCAGGTCTCAACGCCGTATTACGAGCGATAACGCGAAAAGCGGTCGATGTCAAAGGCGACAAAGTTTTTGGTTTCTACGACGCGTGGGATGGTGTTCTTGAAAAACGTTTTTTAGAACTAACAACTAGCGCAGTCCGCGGAATCTTGCCGCGCGGAGGGACGATTCTCGGCACCCGTCGCGGAAGTCCTTTTGATTCGCAAGACGGTGTTGATCGCGTCAAAAAAACGTTTTCAGACCTCGAACTTGATGCACTAATTGTGATTGGCGGTAACGGATCGTTGACAGTTGCGTCAATGTTGCACAACCAACATGGGCTACCAATAGTTGGCGTACCGAAAACTATCGATAACGATGTAGTTGGCACCGATGCAACTTTCGGATTTCAGACTGCGGTGCAGATCGCAACCGACGCGATCGACAGGTTGCATACGACTGCAGAGAGTCATGATCGAGTCATGGTGGTTGAGGTGATGGGTCGTGACGCAGGATGGATTGCACTCCAAGCGGGCATCGCCGGTGGTGCAACTGCGATCGTTGTTCCCGAGGTTCCTTTTGACATTGATGAACTTTCTATGATTGTCCGCAAACGTCACGAGCGAGGGCGATATGCGTCTGTGGTCGTGGTGGCCGAGGGTGCAAAACCAAAACCTGGCACGCTAAAGATGCCGATGCGAATCGATGATATTTACGGTCGCGAGAAACTTGGTGATATTGCCCATGTGATCGCACCAGAAATATCGGCTCGCACGGGTTACGAATCTCGCGTTGTACAACTCGGACACATTCAGCGCGGTGGTACGCCAACGAGTTACGACCGTGTGTTGTCAACTCGTTTCGGTTTGGCCGCTGTTGATGCAGTTCACGACAAAGCATTCGGCGACATGGTCGTGCTGAAGAGTGGCGCCATTGCTCGAGTTGACATGGCAATAATTGCAGGACTAACCCGAACAATTGATCTTGCTTTGTTCGCCGATGTTGCGGCAACTTTTTTTGGTTAGAAAACTTAATTAACCGACGATCAGAATTATTGCGGTGGACCAAACTGACGGTCGCCAGCGTCACCAAGACCAGGCACGATGAACGCGTGCTCATTGAGGTGACTATCAACTGAAGCGGTGACGATATGCAAATTCATTCCTGTTGAGCGCAAGAAATCTATGCCCTCGGGTGCGGCAAGTACACATGCAATTGTTAGCGGTTGCGGTGCCCCGCGGTCTGCAAGAATTTTGCAAGCGTGAGCCAGTGAACCGCCTGTCGCCAACATCGGGTCAAGTACCAAACATGTACGCCCATCAAGTCGTGCCGGCAGTTTTGCGACATATTCGCTCGGCATGTGCGTTTTTTCATCGCGTTGAACTCCGACGACTGCGATGTCCGCATCGGGTAATAGCTCCATGGCTGCTGGCAACATTCCGAGACCTGCGCGCAATATCGGCACCAGCACCGGTCGACTGGCGAGCGCAGTGCCATCAGTTTCGGCAAGAGGCGTGCGCACGCGAGTAGAGATAACAGGCAAATTTCTTGTCGCTTCAGCAACCACGACAAGCGATAGTCGTCTGAGCTCGGCGCGAAAAAATTGATTCGAAGTATTTTCATCCCTCAGGTGAGTGAGAGATTCTGCTGCAACAGGATGATTGACGATGGTGACTTCAACAGGCATGGCTTCAATCATTGCCGAATAGATAGGGTTTATTCAAATGATCGAGGTTGAGATAGTTAACCAGCCCGAAAAGGCACACGAATTAGCACGAGTGTTGGCCGCGGTTTGGGGAGGTGCAGATCCGATACCGGCTGATGTGATTATCGCGATCATTCATTCGGGTGGTTACGCGAGTCTGGCATCACAGATCGTCAACGGTAAAACTCAGTTCATTGGCGGATCGTTAGCGCTCGTCGGTAACCATCAGCGAAAATTGCATTCGCATGTCACCGGAGTGATCGACGCAGCAACCAACTCTGGCGTCGGTCGCGCGTTGAAAGATCATCAGTGGTTGTGGGCCAAAGAAAACAATTTTTCTGCGATTTCGTGGACATTTGATCCACTGGTGCGCCGGAACGCGCACTTTAACTTGGTGGTGCTGGGTGCCAAAGTAATTGAATATTCTCAAAACCATTACGGAGCAATTGATGACCTGATCAATGCAGGCGATCAAACCGACCGATTAGTTGTTGAGCGACAAGTTGAAGGATTAACCGCTGCGCCGAGTAGCCGTGTTTATGTCGCTGAACAAGATGATCTGATCATTCATACGCCTGACGACATTGTCGCACTGCGGAGTACCGATCGCGAAAAAGCTCATAGATTGCGACTCGACCAGCGCAACAGTTTTGAATCCGCTTTTGCAAACGCGTTTCACGTTCAAGGTCTGACACGTGACGGTTCATTCGTTTTGACGAAACGTAGAATGCATTAAATGGCTTTGAGAGCGGTTGAGTTGTGGCGGGGCGGGATTGATCTTGTTTCGCCGTTTCGAACTTCGTTTGGCACTGAGGCTTCGCGCGAGTTGCTTTATGTGCATGCTGTCGGCGAGAGTCACGCCGGCTGGGGCGAATGTGTAGCGATGGTTGAACCAAACTATTCGTCTGAATATTTAGAGAATTGTGTGCAAGTAATTTCGCGATTTTTGGTGCCGTTATTGAGCAGCGAATCATCTGCCGCAGACTTTATTTCAAGCAGTGCGCCAATCCGCGGAAACTACATGGCAAAGGCATGTGTTGAAGCCGCGCTCTTAGATCTCACGTTACGCGAGCAAAACGTTTCTCTCGCAAAATTTCTCGGGCGACAAAAACTCGTGTCGCCTCAGGTGTTTCGGTAGGTATTCAAAATAGTCTCGACGATCTCGTACGCGTCGTTGGTGAATACATTGACCAGGGTTATTTGCGCGTGAAATTAAAAATAGAGCCAGGTCTGGACATCGAACTCGTGCGCAGAACTCGCAAAGAGTTCGGCGATGAACTGTTGCTACAAGTTGACGCCATGCCGCCTACACGGTTGCTGACGCCGAACATCTCAAGAAACTTGATCAATTCAATTTGTTATTGATAGAACAGCCGTTGCCCGAAGATGATCTCGCAGGTCACATTGAGCTGGCAAAAGTCATCAACACTCCAGTTTGTCTAGATGAGTCGATCACTTCGTTTGACACTGCACGCGGCGCGCTCGATTTGAAAGCGTGTTCGATAATCAATATCAAACCTGGTCGAGTCGGTGGCTACCTCGAGGCAAAAAAGATTCACGACTTGTGCGTGTCGCGCGGGGTGCCGGTCTGGTGCGGGCGGAATGCTCGAGACGGGCATTGGTCGGGCTGCAAATTTGGCGTTGGCTGCAATGCCCGGGTTTACGCTGCCAGGGGATATCTCAGCCTCTGCTAGATATTTTGCTCGCGATATCACTACGCCATTTGTTTTGGATAACGGCCATATTTCTGTGCCCAATACTGCGGGAATCGGTGTCGAGCCCTTGCCCGAAATGTTGGGAAACTTCAGAAAAATAGCAACTTTCGAAATTACACCCGTCTAGTCATTCAAAATAAAGACGATATTCGTCTCGGGCAAAACGAAGCGTCTTTTTAGCAACGAACCGACCGAGTTGTAAACCGAAAACAATTTGTATGTGATGCCGTAGCGGTAGGCGATTGCTTTGCGTACGGC
>BGOG01000038.1 GCA_003569125.1 Acidimicrobiaceae bacterium
TTCTGGCGGCAGTGCGTACGGTCTCGACACGGCAGGTGGCGTGGTTCGTTGGCTTGCTGGCCAAAATCGCGGTTTGAAAATTGGTCCAGAAGCACATCATGTGGTGCCGATCGTGCCGGCTGCAGTTCTTTTCGATCTCGGCGCAGGTGGAAATTTTAAAAATCAACCAACTGCAGATTTTGGTTGGGAAGCGGCGAATCGCGCTTCGGTGACCGATTCGCGTCTTGGCAATGTCGGAGCAGGAACCGGCGCACGGTCTGGCGGATTAAAAGGAGGCATCGGATCTGCGAGCGTTGTTTTGCACAACGGCATTACGGTCGCAGCACTGGTCGCCCTAAATTCTGCAGGCAGCACTGTTGATCCAAAGTCGGGCGAATTGTTTGGTGCTCGCTATGGGTTAGGTGATGAGTTTGAGCACTTGCGCGCGGCCAAAAAAAGAAGAGCTACAAATTTGGCTCGAAACCGAGCGAACACCACCACAACTAAACACTACGCTCGCATAATCGCCACCGATGTGCGTCTGGCTAAACACGAGTGCGCCAGGATCGCAGCATCTGGTCACGATGGAATGGCGCGATCAATTTCTCCGATTCATCTATACACAGATGGCGACACAGTCTTTGCGCTTTCAACTGCGAGAAAGAGTTTCCTGAGGTGAAGCGGCATCGGGTGCGATCCGCACTGGCGATGAACGAATTTACAAAATCAACGAAATTATTGCAGCGGCTTCAGATTGCGTTGCACGAGCCGTTGTCCATGCGATGCTCAACGCCGAGTCGGTGGCAGGTTGGTCGAGCTACCACGACACCTTCCCATCGACAAAATGATTCAAATAGATAATATTTATTCAACAGACTGGATCAAAACAGATGACAAATTTTGTTGAAGTTGCGAATGGGTTGAGATTTCCTGAGGGGCCTGTGGCGTTGCCCGACGGCAGTGTTGTGCTTGTCGAAATGATGGGTCGGTGCATCACCCGAATAATGCCCGACGGCACCAAACAAACCGTCGCCGAAATCGCGGGTGGGCCCAATGGCCTGGCAGTTGGCCCGACGGTGCGCTTTATTTATGCAACAACGGCGGATCGTTTTCCGAAACAATTTATAAGGGCGTGACGTATCCTGGGCCGTTCGATCCATCCCTATATATGGGCGGACGAATTCAGCGCGTTGATTTGAATACTGGCGAAGTCAAAGATCTATATACACACTGCGACGCTCAACAACTCCGCGGTCCAAATGACATTGTCTTTGACACCAGAGGTGGATTTTGGTTCACCGATCACGGCATTCGACATGGTCGCATCTACGACTTGACGGGCATTTATTACGCCAAAATTGACGGCTCGATGATTCGCGAAGCGATTTTTCCATGTCAAGCCCCAACGGAATCGGCTTGTCGCCTGATGGCGAAACTTTATATTGGGCTGAAAGTTTTACTGGTCGTGTGCATCAAGCAACAATCACCGGTGAAGGTGAAGTAATAAGAAAATCAATGCGCGACCCTGCAAGTTGTTTGGCGGGTTTATCTGGGTTGCAATATCTCGACTCACTCGCCGTTGATGGTGATGGCAATGTTTGCGTCGCGACGTTAATCAATGGCGGGATCACGGTTATCTCAAAAACCGGCGAGATTCTTGAGCACATTGCGACCGGCGATCCGATCACGACAAATATTTGTTTTGGTGGGCCAGATTTTCAAACGGCTTATATAACGCTTTCCGGCAGGGGGAAACTAGTCTCGATGAAATGGCCGTATAAGGGTCTACGACTTAACTTTCTCTAAGATCTATTTACAACGAGGGTGCGACTGGGGGTGTAGCAATGAAAGTTGAAGTCAATCAGCGATTTAATTCGCGACTACCAGAAAATGATGCTCACCCGTATCGCACCGGTGCGTGGCAACCGCAGGCGACCGAATTCACCGCTAGCGAAATGCCCGTGACGGGCGAGATTCCAAAAGATTTGAATGGCGTATATTTGCGCAATACCGAGAACCCGTTGCACGATTCACTCGAGCGTTATCACCCGTTCGATGGTGACGGAATGATCCACATGATGTCGTTCGAAGATGGCGACGCGCAATATCGCAATCGATTTGTCCGCACCCAAGGACTCGCAACTGAGATTGCTGCTGGCAGTGCGCAATGGGCCGGGCTTGCTGAACTTCCTGCACGCTCTCCACGCACCGACGGCTGGGGTGCGCGAACGCGAATGAAAGATGCGTCGAGCACCGACATCGTTGTTCATGGTGGCGTCGCTGTATCTAGTTTTTATCAATGCGGAGATCTCTACCGTCTTGACCCGCGAACACTTGAAGATCTTGGTCGAGAAACTTGGCACGGAAAGTTTCCGACGCAAGGTGTCTCGGCTCATACAAAAGTCGATGAGCGCACCGGCGAGATGTTATTTTTTAATTATCAAACGACCGCGCCGTATTTGCACTACGGGGTTGTCTCAGCCGATCGCGAATTAGTTCACTACACGGATATTGATTTGCCCGGGCCGAGGTTGCCACACGACATGGCTTTCACCACGAACTATGCGATCCTCAACGATTGCCCACTGTTTTGGGATCAATCACTGATCGAAAAAGGCATCTACGCCACCCGCTATCACCCTGAGTTGCCGATGCGAATCGGCATTATTCCACGACGTGGTACGAACAAAGATATTACGTGGTTTGACACGAAGTCGACTTTTGTTTTGCATTGGATAAACGCCTACGAAGTTGGCGATGAAGTGATTCTTGATGGCTACTTTGAATACGACCCTTCGCCAAATGTTGGTCGAGACGCAGATCTGAACACGCGGATGTTCAGATTTCTTGATTTACATATGATGCAATCGCGTCCTTACAGATGGCGTTTCAACATGAAAACTGGTGCCGTCCACGAAGGGCCACTCAGCGACACGATCACCGAATTCGGGATGATCAATCAAAAATATGCCGGGCTCAAGTATCAATACGTGTATAGCGCAGTGCCTACCAAAGGTCAGTTTACTTTTGATGGATTAATAAAACACGACGTCGTAAATGGTGTTGAAGAAACATATTTGTTTGGTGAGGGTGTTTACGGCAGCGAAACTGTCGTCGCACCGAAACTAAATGCGACGAGCGAAGACGACGCGTATCTCGTAACTTTCGTCTCTGACATCAACAAAGATATTTCACAATGCTTGGTGTTCGAAGCACAAAGTGTGAGCGACGGCCCGATCGCCAGAGTGCAGCTACCTGAGCGAATTAGTAGTGGAACTCACTCATGTTGGGCATCGGCAACCCAGTTGCCGTGAAACCCGTTCGGCACGCGAACCGGTAACGAAACAACCGCGACGGGCTCGCCACAAAAATCCTGTGCGTCGAGCACAACTAAATCGGAGAGATCAGATTCTGTGTTGTGGCGCAACGCCATCACATATCCGTCATCTTCAGATTTTGAGTTTTCACGAGCAATAAAAACTGGCTCGCCATAACCAAAGTTGTCGCCATCGTGACGCACTTGTGTCGAACGCTTGGCAAGATCTTGTTTGATCAAGTCGGCTTGTTTGAAAACATCTGAAATGCCGGCGAAATAACCAAAATTGTGCTTCAACCCGATCAGCGATTCATTAATTCTCGGAAACTCTTGTGGTCGATCGTCGATTCGTTCTTGTTTTGCCTTGCCCGTCTGCGGATTCAACACCCAACGATCCAAAGTCGGCAATCCTTCATTTGGGCCACGTTGCTCAAGATCGAACATCTTTTCGTGTCGCGCCGCATCTAGAACAACAGTGCCATCTGGTGCGTCATAGGCATTCAGCGGATGAAAAATATAGCAACTATTAATCTCAACCCATTTAATATCAGCCGCCGAGCCTTCGCGCGGAAGCAGGCCAACACGCGGCGTGTAGTCCGAGTTCCATATATAAGGAAACGATCTACCCGACATCGCTAGTTCGAGATTGAACAAACATGGCAAATCAAAAATCAAAATATATCTCTCGGTGATCGCACAATCGTGCATCATCGGGCCACCGGGAAGCGCGATATCGACCGTGCGACGCACCTTGCCGTCGACACCGACAACTAGATACTGAACTTGATTGCCCCACCCCCACCAGTAAGTCATTACATGCAATTCACCCGTGCGCGGGTCGCGTTTTGGATGCGCGGAAAATGCTTGCGGCAAAGTACCGGCGAAATTTGAGACACGAACCGTTTCGAGTTCATAATTCATCTCAATCGGTGGCGAGCCACCCTCAACGAGCGCCCAAGTTGCGCCAGCATGACCGATGACGTTTGTATTTGAAGCAAATTGTGCATGATCAGAAGGCCAATCAGACTGCGGGGCAGGTTCACCGAGAGTTTTTGCAACATTGCGATCTCGCACCCAACGATTGCGATACCACTCGGCCTTGCCGTCATTAATCCGAATTCCGTGCACCATTCCAGAACCGAGAAACCAATGATACGAATCTGGATTCACTGCGCCGATTGGATTAGGCCCGTTGCGCAAATAGCGACCCGTCAACTCATCCGGCAGTTTGCCCGTCACGCGCAAATCAAACGCCGTGGTCTCAACATCAACGGGCGCTAAGTTGCCCGACAAAAATGGATTACTTGATTTTCTCAACTCCGAAATGCTGGCCATAAATAGAATCTAGACCAATTTATCGTTCGGCGGATCAGCCAAGCGCTGCGCAAGCCATGCGATTGGCAAAGAAATAACCATCACAATTGTTGCAACTACGGTTACGTACGGCAAAACATTGGGTCTAGAAAAATTATTGAGAATCCATTGCGGCAAAGTTTGAATGCCGGCGCCAGCCGTAAAAGTCGTGACAACTACCTCATCAAAACTAAGTGCGAAAGCCAAAATTGCGCCTGCGAAAACGCTCGATCGCACAAGTGGCCAAGTGATCAAACGAAACGTCTGCAAACTATTGGCGCCAAGATCTGCCGACGCTTCTCGCAGATTGGGCGAGATACGCCTCAATCGTGCAACAACATTGTTATGCACGACGACGATGCAAAAAGTCGTATGACCCGCGATGACAGAAATGAAGCCGAGATCCAGGCCAAATCTGACAAATGTATTTCTAAGCGCCACTCCAGTAACGATTCCTGGTAGTGCAATTGGTAGAACTGCGAGAAAACTCAGCGAATTCTTGCCGAAGAATTCAAACCGTTGCAATGCAAATGACAACATCGAACCCAAAACGATGGCGATCACCATTGCGATCAACGCCAATCGTGTTGATGAAATCAATGCGGCGCGAGCACTCTCGACATCCAGAAAAGTCGACCACCAACGCGTCGAAAAAACCTCTCGGGGGCCATGTCAGAGAACTTGCGGTGTTGAACGAGAGGATAAAAATCAACAACAGGGGCATGTAAAGAAGAAATAGAAGACCATATGTTGTCGCTCTAAGCGAAATTCGAGAACGGCTTGAAATTTGCATTACAGATTCTTAAATGCTCCGAGTCTGGCCATTACGAAAAGATATGCAACCATGATTGTGATCGGCCACAAAGTAAACGCCGCAGCCAATGGTTGGTTTGGTGCGAGCAAAGTTCTTTCGATGATGTTGCCGATCATCTGTGATTTTCCGCCGACGATTTTTACCGTGATGTAGTCACCAAGTGAAAGTGAAAAAGTAAAAATACTGCCCGCGGCGATTGACGGCACAAGCATTGGCATCATCACAGAAAAAAATGTTCGAATTGACCCGGCACCCAGATCACTTGATGCATCTATCAAAGACTCAGGAAGTCGTTCAAACCCCGAATAGATCGGCAAAAACATATACGGAAACCACAAGTACGCGAGAGTGATGATCACCGACAAGTATCCAAAACCTGGTGACCAACCGATCGTGTTTTCAGAAATCCACCATCCCCGAACTCTGAACCTGGCTCAAATACGGCACGAAGAGCAAATGCTTTTACCAAATAACCCGCCCACAGCGGCAACAGAATTGCAACGACCAACCCTCGCTTAGCCCAAGGCTTTGCCAGTTTTGAAATATAAAACCAACTGGTAACGCCAACATAAAACAGATGACCGTTGCAGCGCCAGCAAGGCCGATACTGCGAAGCACCAACAACCGATAGGCACTTTCTGAAATGACCTCTTCTATGTTGCCAATTGTTAAATTCGTCGTTGCCTTGCCAGTGAATTCATCTAATCCAAAAAATGCGCTAACTACCAGCAGGGCAAGCGAACCTACATAAACGACTAGCAGCCACAATATTGGTCCACTCAATAATGCGCCGAGCCCAAGGCGCGGATGTGCCGCGAAAAACCATTGACCAAGCGAGTTTTATTCTTTGCTGTACTCACGAAAGTTGACGACGACATTTCTAATACCTTAGGTCACAAATTAAAAGTGGGTCGAGAGCACTAGCCCCCGACCCACATTAAAATTCTCAGTCAGCGTTAAGCGCGAACTTTGTTCCAGGCGTTGACCCACTCTGTGTATGGAACACATTGCACGTCACGACCGTCAAGACATTCGGCTGTTGGTGTGGTCCAATACCAAACATCACTCCAATAGTCGGTTTCACCTGCGTGA
>BGOG01000039.1 GCA_003569125.1 Acidimicrobiaceae bacterium
GGATACGCCGCAGACAGCGAAGGTCGCGCAATCGCTGCCGGTCTTGGTCTTAAACCAGATCGTTTGAGCCTTGCTCTCGGTGTTCTCTCAGGTGGCGAGCGTCGTCGCGTCGAACTCGCACGAATTTTGTTTAGCGGTAGTGACACGCTGCTACTAGACGAGCCAACAAACCATCTAGGACATTGATGCGAAAACTTGGATGCTTGATTTCCTGCGTTCATACAAAGGCGCGTTACTAGTTATCAGTCACGACCTTGAACTGCTTGACGAAGCGATCACGCGAGTGTTGCATCTTGATCGCCCAGATGAAGACTCAGAAGGCACGATCGTCGAATATCGTGGCACTTACACGCAATACGGCATTTCTCGTGAAGCGGATGAAGCGCGTCAGGCGAAGAAGGCCACGCAAGCAAGGCAAAGAAATTGAGCGTCTGCAACGCGTTGTCGATCGGTTCGGCGCGAAAGCAAGCAAAGCAGCTATGGCGCACAGCATCGAAAAGCGCATCGGTCGCATCGAAGAGACTCGTGTGCACGCGGCGCGAGGCGCGCGCGTGATGAAGGTGCGATTTCCTGAGCCACCGCATTGCGGCGAGACTGTGCTGACTGTCAGTGGTCTGCGAAAAACTTTTGGTGGGCCCGATATTTTTCACGATGTCAGTTTCGATCTTGGCCGAGGTGAGCGTCTTTTGGTGCTTGGCCTCAACGGTGCTGGTAAAACTTCGTTATTACGAATTTTGGCGGGTGAAGTTAAACCAGACAACGGCGACTACAAATACGGCTACAACGTGCAAGTTGGTTATTACGCCCAAGAGCACGACAATCTGATTCCGCAAAGGTCTCTTGTTGAGCACATGCGTGATCAAGCACCGTCAGCACTCGGTCTGACCGAAACTCAGTTGCGCGGCATGCTCGGCATGTTCGGACTCTCCGGTGACAAGGTTTACCAAGAGTCCGCAACTTTGTCGGGTGGCGAAAAGACGAAACTCGCTTTGGCAATGATGATGGTTGGCAAAAACAATCTTCTATTGCTTGACGAGCCGACAAATAATCTTGATCCATCAAGCCGGCAGTCAGTCGCCGACTCGCTTTCAAATTGGCAAGGTGCCATCGTTCTTGTTAGTCATGACGCCGAGTTTGTCGAACAACTCGCGCCAACCAAAATCTTGTTGATGCCTGACGGCCAAGAAGATTACTTCAACGAGTCCTGGCTTGAACTAGTTACGCTCGCTTAAATTAAAATCGCTTAGCCTTTAAGCGCTCGAATGTAAACAATGATGCTGGCGATTTCGTCGTCGGTTAATTGATTCGAAGGCATTTGGCCAACCGCACCTTTTCGGCGCATCGCACTCGGCTCGTGAATCGATTTGTACAAATACGCGTCATCGGCCGTGACGGTTGTGCCGTCTGACATTGTGACTTGTGAGTCTGCCAAGCCAACCCACTTCGGTCCAGAACCACCCTCACCGTTTGAACCGTGGCAACTCGCGCAACCTGAAGCCGACGCCAGTTTCTGTCCAGCCTGAGCCTCGGCTGACAACTCGACTGAAGCAGTGCTGCTCGAACTGCATGAAGCCAACAAACCAACAAAACCAGCCAGCCCAACCGAAGTCGTAACAACAAATTTTGTAAACAGAAATTTATAACGCATACGACAAGAATATACACGCGCGCAAGTAGAGTTCGCCATCGTGGACAAACGCTGATGGTGACAAATCTTCCAGTACATCCGTCGTCTGGCAATGAGTCTGATGGTTATTGGATGCATTACCACGACCAAGACAGCGAAAAACTCGCAGACGCTGTTATTAAATATGCGCTAGATCGAATTCGTCTAGATCCGCCACCCTTGGATGGGCCCAAAACACTTAGTCAGTTACAGGCTCTCGTCGGCAACACGATCACCGCCGAGGGTTTGGGTGGTATTCAAGCACTTGAAATTTTCACCAAACATCTTTCGCGTGCGTGTATCAGCGTCGACCATCCGTCGTTTTTATCTTTCGTACCTGGTGCTCCGACTGAGAGTGCAGTGTTGTTCGATCTCGTATTGAGCGCTTCAAATATTTACGCAGGGTCATGGCTTGAAAGCTCTGGTGCGGTCTACGCCGAAAATCAAGCCTTGCAGTGGGTGGCGAGTCTGGCGAACTTTCCTACGACCAGTGCTGGTGTTTTTGTAAGCGGTGGAACTGCCGGCAATCTTTCGGCGCTGATCGCAGCGCGTTGGCGTTGGCGGCAAAACGGCAAAGGCGATCATGACCGCACGCGACCAATTCTTGTCACCTCGTCAGGTGCGCATTCATCGGTTGGTCTTGCCGCAAATGCGATGGATGCAGACGTCGTCAAAGTGGATGCCGACGCGCAAGGTCGTATGGCGGGGGCTAATTTACGCACGGCAATTGCAAACCTAAACGAGCAAGATCGCAAACGAATTTGTGCGATCGTCGCAACATCGGGCACGACCAATCTCGGCGTGATCGATGATCTTGTGGCAGCAGGAGAGCAAGCGCGCGAACTCGGTACTTGGTTTCATGTTGACGGGGCATACGGTGCGGCGGCATTGTGTGCGCCCAGTGTGCGACATTTGTTTGTTGGCATCGAACTTGCCGACAGTTTCATCGTTGATCCGCACAAATGGCTGTTCGGGCCGTTCGATTGTTGCGCTTTGATTTATCGCGATCCGGATACGGCTCGACGCGCGCACACACAGCGCGCCGAATATTTAGAAGTTTTGCAACAACAAGATCTCGGTGATTCGCTCGCTAATCCTTCTGACTTGGCTCATCATTTGTCGCGCCGAGCACGAGGTTTGCCATTTTGGTTCAGCGTCGCCACGCACGGCACAGAGGCATACGAAGAAGCAATGGAGATCACATTGCAGGTCACGCGCGAAGCAACGCAGATAATCAAAAACTCGGCATTTCTCGAGTTGTTGCTCGAGCCTGAGCTGTCAATAATTGTGTTCAAACGCAACGGTTGGACCCCCGAGAATTATCAAAACTGGAGCGACAAGATGCTCAAAGAAGGCCGAGCGTTCGTCGTACCAACAACTTGGAAAGGCGAAACTGTTTTGAGGTTTTGTATCATCAATCCGCGCACGACGATCGAAGAAGTTTCAGAGATCATCAATTCACTAGGCTAAACGCATGCTCAAATCTGTTCGTTCGGTGGTTCAACTACGCAAGTTCGAGTTCAACGGCGATAAGCGCAGACTCGCCGCGTGTGGCGATCTGAAAGATTTACGCAAACTCGCCAAGCGAAATCTACCTGGGGGTGTATTCGACTATTTCGACGGCGCAGCAGAAGACGAGTGGTCACTCGCCAACAACAGTTCGGCATATGCAAAGTTCGGTCTGATCCCAAAGGTCTTGCGTGACGTCTCGCAGATTGACACAGCGACGTCGATAATGGGTCAATCTGTGCCGTTTCCGATTGCACTTTCACCTACTGGTTTCACCCGCATCGCACACCCGCAGGGCGAACTCGCCGTCGCGCGCGTCGCAGGGCGAAACTCGTTGCCGTTTACATTGTCGACGCTTGGCACACGCAGCATCGAAGAAGTCGCCGCAGTCGCCACTGGTCCGCTTTGGTATCAACTCTACGTTTGGCGAGACCGCGGTCTTTCGCGTGAACTCGTGCAACGCGCCAAAGCGGCCGGTTACAAATCAATCATGGTCACGGTTGACACGGCAGTTTTCGGTCGACGCGAGCGAGACGTGCGTCGCGGGTTCACTCTGCCACCCAAGATCGGTCTTGAGACTTTTATCGACGGCATTCGTCATCCTCGTTGGACGTACAAGTTCGTCACCAACGAGCCGATCACGTTTTCTGCTGTTGCGGGTCGCGCTGATGTTGACGGCTCAAAGGCGATCACACTCTCTGATTATGTAAACGCACAATTCGACCCGACTCTAAGTTGGAAGGATCTCGATTGGATTCGCGAAGAATCAGGTCTGCCGATCATGCTCAAGGGTATTCAATGCGTTGAAGATGCGAAAACTGCCGCTTCGCTTGGCGTTGATGCAATCGCTTTGTCAAATCATGGTGGTCGGCAACTAGATGGTGCACCAGCACCCATCGAATTGCTTCCAAGTGTCATTGACGCGGTCGGTGACACAATTGAAGTATTAGTCGACGGCGGTGCTCGCCGCGGTTCAGATGTCGTTAAGGCCTGTGCGCTAGGCGCACGCGCGGTGATGTTCGGTCGACCATATCTTTATGGTCTCGGCGCTGCAGGCGAGTTGGGTGTGCAATGGGCTCTAGACCACATCACGAGTGGCATATCACGCACGATGGCTTTGATCGGCGAAACTTCAATCAGAAATCTTTCAAGCGAGATAATCGTCAAGCGATAATATCGCAAGAAGTTTTAAATCAAATTACTTCTTTGAAGAAGGTTCTTTCTTAACCACAGTCTTTTTGCGGGCGCCATAGCGCTTATTGAAGCGATCAACTCGACCAGCCGAGTCAATGATCTTCATTTGACCCGTATAGAACGGGTGACTCGCATTAGAAATGTCCAATTGCACGAGTGGATAAGTGTTTCCATCTTCCCACACAACCGTCTTGGTCGGATCAGTCTTCAATGTTGATCGGGTCAAGAATCGATAGTTCGCCGAGGCGTCTTCGAAAACTACTGGCTGATAGTCGGGGTGAATTTCGGGTTTCATGCTGACAAAGTGTAGCGGGGTAAAACTGCCCTCTATACTGTTCAAATGCCAAATCGCTGTGATGTCCTAGGAAAGACCCCAAGTAAGGGTCACACAATCTCTCACTCCCATATCCGCACCAAGCGTTGGTGGAGAGTGAACTCACATAAGCGCCGTTTTTGGTTGCCATCAGAACGTCGTTGGGTGACGCTGACAGTAAGCACCAAAGGTGTTCGAACAATCGACAAACGCGGAATCGAATCAGTCGTCGCCGAAATGCGTCGCGCCGGAAAGAAAGTCTGAGCAATCGTCATGGCAGCCAAAAGTAAAGACAAACGTCCGATCATCAAACTTCGTAGCACCGCCGACACAGGTTTCACTTATGTCACGCGTAAGAACAAAGTCAATTCTCGCGAGCGTTTAGAACTAAAGAAGTATGACCCAGTTGTTCGTAAACATGTGATATTCAAAGAAGAGCGTTAACAGTTTTTCAGCGCGTTTTCTAGATCATTTTTAATATCAACGCAGGCTTCTAAACCGACCGAAAGTCGCAGCAGCGAATCGCTCAAACCGGTTTTTGTTTTGGTTTCAATATCAACACTGTTGTGCGTGCTAGATGCCGAATGCGAAATGAGTGTCTCGGGGCCACCAAGAGTTACGGCGGGTCGCACGAGTTTCAATGCGCTGAGCAGTTTTGATGCCGCAGGTCTGCCACCAGCAACCTCAAATGAAAGTACAGAGCCAAAATAATTCATTTGTTTGGCTGCTAATTTGTGTTGCGGGTGCGACTTAAGACCTGGGTAGTGCACACCTGTCACGTTTTTTTGAGTCACTAACCATTCGGCCAGTTCTTGAGAAGTCTCACTTTGCCTTGCCAATCGCACGTCAAGTGTTCGTATTCCACGCAGACCGTTCATCGCGTCGAATGGCGAAAGCAGTTTGCGCCGTGCAGAACGGCGTATGCCCAAAGATCATTGATCAAATCTAGATCTGCCGCGATCACACCCAAAGTTGCATCATTGTGGCCGGCGATGCCCTTCGTCGCTGAATGCAAGACAATTGATAACCCCATGATCGTGAGGTCGTTGGGACATAGGTGTTGCAAGTGTCGAGTCGACAACCGTGAACGGCCCTTTGATTGCGCCGAGCAGATCAAGTCTACCAAGTCAAGATGCGGATTAGATGGTGACTCTGCCATCACCAACATTGTTTTTCCAGGTCGCACCGCCGCGGCAAACTCTTGTGCGTTTCGACCATCGACGAATGTGACATCAATGCCAAGTCGTTGCATGGTCCAACTAAAAATGCATAAGTGCCGGCATAACAATTTCGTTGCGCAACAA
>BGOG01000040.1 GCA_003569125.1 Acidimicrobiaceae bacterium
TCACGCTCGGAGAGCCCACCCCAATGCCGAATTTCTCGCCATTTTCGAGGGCATATTCAAGACAATCATTTTTCACGACACATCCGCGACAAACTTCTTTGGCCTCGCGGGTTGATGCACCGCGTTCTGGAAAGAAAAGATCGGGTCGACACCAAGACAGTTTGCTTCGTCTTGCCAAAGCATGGTCACCACTCGATGATTTGTTCGCTCTGAAATCCAACTTTTCCCCTAAATCAATGACTTCTTGGTCTAGCGGCGACAACGAGTCGTGCTAGCACCTTGTAACTACACTCCTGTAATTTTAGCCTTTAACGCGGGAAAATGCAAATATTCCTCAGCCGGCGCGACGAGACCCCGACGTCGAGAAAGTTGTCGCTTGTGTATCGATGAAGTCAACGAGCAAATATTCACCCAGGTTTTCTGGGCTCGTAAAAATGCCCGACCATGATTGATTGCGGTAGTTGTTCAATAAACGCCTGCAACGCATGTGATGCATCAAGCATAAAAGTGTTGATCCGTATGCCTTCAACGGGTTGCACGCATCACTTCGTTCAAGGTTGCTTCAACCGTTTCACGACTGGCGGGTAATTAAAAAATACATCACCAGACTTCGAGATGTGAGCCGTCGGTTCGCCATCGGTGACCATGATTATCTGCTTGGTGCCACTCTGGCGTGACAACATTTTACGAGCCAACATAAACCCGTGTTGCATGTTGGTGCCGTAAACAAAGTCCCACGAAACTTCCGGCAATTGCCGTGGGGTGAGTTCGCGTGCCACCTCGCTGAAGCCGACAATGCCCAGATAATCTCGCGGAAATTGTGTACTCATTAATGAGTGCAACGCCATCGCACTTTCTTCGCAGGCAAAAAGTAGTCGCGCATCGGCATCGACAATGACAGGGTCGAGCATCAGCACCGTGGATGATCTCGTTAGATGTTCTGTCTGCTCAATTTCGAAATCATCAGCAGACAATTTAATTGGCACAGTTGCACCTTGCCGCTGTAGCGCATTGCGCAAAGTTCGTTGCAGATCTAATTGAAACGGGTCACCATATTCATAAGGTTTTGTGTCGTAAGTTCGCTCATGTCCGACACCAAGACGCTCAACTTGGTGCTGCCCGAGACGATCTTCTTTTCTAGAGAACCGAATACATCGCGCAAAGCATTCGCGCCGATTTTTCGCAAGCCACTGGCGTGAGTTCAGTTTGCCCTCGATCTGGTCGATCAACCCCGAGTCTTTTAATTTCTTCGTCAGTTGGGCCATTTGTTCGAGCGACTTTGCGGCAATCTTCACCCAACATCTCACGAACACGATCTAAATCGGCTTCGGCCAACGCTGATGGTGAAGAGGCGTTGCGCAAAAGATTGTCAAGTTGATCTAAGTCGCCGAGTTCTTGCATCGACTGCATCGCCTGACCAAAACCCATTGGTTGATCGCCAGTGAACTCATGTGACTGACCCCAGCCTTTTTGTGGAAACATTCCCTGTAGTTTTTGCGATAGTTTGATCCATCTGCCACCGCAAATCCATGTCTTCCAACAATTTTTCGCTGAGTTGGCGCATCTGTTCGCGCTGTTCTGGTGTCATTGAATTCAACATCGCCTGGGCATTCGCCATTCGTTGCGCCATAATTTCGAGTAACTCGGTCGAGCGTCTGTGGATTTTCTGGGAAGAAATCAACCAAACTTCTCCATGAACTGATCGAACTTTGGTTCTTCTCCGCGTTCACGAGATTCAAGCATCTCGTTCAATGCCGCCATCATGTCTTTCATTCGTTGCATATCTTCAGGAGTCATTTTTTCGACCTTCGCCAGACATCTGGTCGAGCATCTGTTGCATTATTTGCTGACGAAAAGGTTTTTCGAGCAATGACTCAAATCTCTGCCTTGATTCAGAAGATTGAAAATCGTAATGTTCAAGTTCGTTGATTTTGCCTGCTAGATCACTTGGCAACATATCAAGGCGAAAATTACGTTCTTGCGCAGACTCTTTGGCAACTTCAGCGCGGCGCTGGTCGCCTGATTTCTCTGCTGCTTTTAGAGAATCGTCTATCGCATGCGTTCTTCGTCTACGAGATCATCTAACTCGGCGGCAATTTCGCTATACACGCCCCCAAGATCGCACGATCTTTGATCTCGTCACGGCGTTCGCGGTAGTTTTTGCATCATTTCGCGAGTAAGTCCATTAACTGGTCACCACGTTCGTTGCGCATACCTTCTTGCATCAATCGGCGCAGGTGCGGCGTTGACATCACCGTGGTACAACAGGTCGTCGGTAATTTCATCAACAATGCTTTGTGCATCAAACTCAAAACCGCGTTGTGTTCCATCCCAACGCGAATAATTGAAGCGGGTAGTCATAACCGCACGCTAGTACCGACGGCCGTAGACTGATAATCCGTATGAGATTTCCTAGAACTTTTATTTCGTAGATCTCTCTGGGTTTACGAACTATATGGAGACTAAGGGCGATCGCAAAGCCACGGCTTTGCTCGCAGAGTTTCGTGCAGTAGCCCGAGCTATCGCCTCGGAGGCGTGGTGTTCGAATCGACAAGTTTCTCGGTGACGGATTGATGGCCGTGGCTGTTGAGCAAATTGAGGGCATTACATTTGCCTTAGAACTTGACCGCCGAGCCGAAACAGTTTGCGCACCACTGAAACTGCGTATTGGCATTGCCACGGGTGACACAATGCTGTTTGAAGGCGACGACTACATTGGGCCAGCACCAAATCTTGCGGCAAGACTCTGTGATCAAGCAATCGGAATCGGTGTGTTGATTGCGACTGAGCAAATTGTCGAACTTCCGCAAGGAGTCAGAGCACAACCACACGAGGCGATCAAACTTCGGGGATTCGCTGAGCAAGTTGCTATTTCGGTACTTGTAGGTCAACCCGTGATCGCCGAACGCAACGACACAAGTGAGATCTGGACGCAACGGTCGATTAATAATTAATTTTTAGCGCGATAAACCGCTCTTCGGGCGGTCGCCATCTTTGTTCAAGCGCTTCGAGAGATGAAGACCTTCGAGCACAAATTCAACGGCACTAGCGATTAGCCGCCGGAGATTCATCGCCATTTGTGAGCCAATTTACAGAAATGCGAAGCGCCGGCATTTTTTCAAGAAGTGCAACATAATCGGTCGAGACAATATCTTCACCGGTCTGCACGACTACACCTTCGCTGAACTCTTCTGCCACCGCACGAAGATTTTCTAGGTCGCTATGTTGTTTGAAAACTTGTAACACTGCTCCACGAACTAGTTGTTGAAAGATTTGCCCTTCACGACCATCTTCAACGGCGTCAATTTCGATTTTGCCTGCAGTCGATGCGGCCAGCGCGTCCAGATCGCTGACTCGCGGAGCGACATCAGTTTCGCCAGCATGCAACGCTCTGCGAACTGCATTTGCACATAGCAACTCTTGATTACTCGTGGTTAAGCGAACACTTACTCCGCTGCGTTGATTGACCTGGCTATTGGCACGAGCGAGGTGGCTGATTGTGGCGATAATTTCTTCCATGAACTTTGGCGTTCGAACTTGAACTGCTCCGATACTTGCAGGGCGAGACTCTTGACGCACAACTTTTATTTCGGTTTCTATCTCAAGCGGATAATGCGTGCGAATTTGGCTGCCAAATCGGTCTTTGAGCGGCGTGATGATTCGTCCACGATTTGTGTAATCATCAGGATTGGCAGAGGCGACCAGCATCACATCAAGTGGCAGACGATTTTGTAACCACGAATTTGAATATCGCGCTCTTCAAGAACATTCAGCAACCCAACTTGAATTCGCTCAGAGAGATCTGGCAATTCATTGATCGCGAAAATACCGCGATTACAACGAGGAACAAGACCGTAATGCAAAGTCAATTCGTCGCTGAGATATCGACCCTCGGCGACCTTGATCGGGTCAACTTCGCCGATCAGGTCGGCGATTGACGTGTCAGGCGTTGCAAGCTTTTCACCATAACGCAGGCTTCTATGCACCCAAGAAATCGGTGTTGTATCGCCGTGTTGAATAACCAACTCACGCGATTGCCGCGAAACAGGTGCATACGGGTCGTCGTTGATCTCGCTGCCTGAAACAATTGGCATCCATTCGTCGAGCAAAAAAATTAGTGACCGAATAATTCGTGTTTTTGCTTGGCCGCGCTCACCCAGAAACACGATGTCGTGGCCCGCGAGTAACGCGTTCTCGAGTTGCGGCATGACGGTTTCTTCGAAACCAAGAACGCCCTCGAATAATGGTTCACCAGCAGTTATTCGCGCAACGGCATTTTTACGAATTTCTTCTTTGACCGCAACCGATTTCCATCCAGCTTTTTTTAATTCGCCAAGAGTTTTTGCAAGATTTGCAGGAGCCACAAGTTCAGTCATGACTTGACCTTAGTTGGAGCAATTAGATTTTGGCTAGCCCGACTCGATTAAAAGCGCTCAGGCTTGTTTACTTGCCAGCTTTTGAAGTTGCTGTCTTTGATTTAGTCGTCTTAGGCGTAGAAGTCTTACTGCCCTCACCAGACTTCGTGCCCGCACCAGACTTCGTGCCCTCACTAGAATTCGCAGCCTGGTTTGTTGAACCCCCTTCTACCGCGACTGTCTTTTTCGGCGATGCTGAAACATCGCCATTCTTATCAACGACGACGACTTGGAAAGAGTTTGTGCCGCCAGGGTTATCAGACACTTTTATCGACGCTGCAGCCGATGCAGGCACGGTGCTCACAAGAATTCCGTTGCGGTAGATGTTGACAGTTGCGCCGGCTTTAGCCGTTACTTTGAAGGTCACAGCATTGCCAACTGCTTTGGCGGTTGCTGCGGCCGGCGGAGTATTAACCGAAAGTGGTGGCATTGGTTGACCAAGAGTCGGGCGGTTCGAACTATCGCTATTTGAAGTCTGGAATCCGGCCGGCAAACCATTTGGTAAATTATTGGCAAAACCTCCAGGCGCGATCGGTGTAGATCCCCCGACTGGGATTGTCACAGAAATATTTGGGACCGTGATAAACGTGTTAACAGGAATCAACGACCGAACCATAGTTGTCATAGTTGGCATAGTTGAGCGACTTCCGCCACCCCCACCGCCGCCGCCACTGCTTCCGCCGCCGCCACTGCTTCCGCCGCCGCCAGACGACGGTGCGGCAGTTGTAGTTGTTGAGCCACCGCTAGTTGTGAACGAATAGTTACTGGTGGTCGTACCGCGAGAGTCTGTAATGGTCGCTGATGCGTAGTAAGTAGTGCCGCTGTAAAGTTCGCCGGTTTGTGCGATGCCGTACCCACCACCACACACGCTGCCACTGCCGCTGCCCGTAGCACGAGCAATAACGTTCGTTAGCGCAGCGTTTGTCGCCAAGACACCAGTTGTAATGTGCCAACTAACGCAAGAGAAATTGAACTCAACGACGCCATTTTCGATTGTCCAAGAAACTGTCGGACGACTCGGAATAGTCGTCGTCGAACTAGTCGTCGTCGAACTAGTCGTCGTCGAAGTAGTCGAAGTAGTTGTCGTTGCACCAGATGATGAACCTGCAGGTGGTGAAGCACTCAACAATGAGTAGGCCAAAAGATTTGGCGAACCACCACCTGGCCCACCAACGAGACCTGGTGTCGAAGATGAAGTGATCCATGATGCAACACCCGAAACCGAAAGTGACGAATCAGCGCTGAGCGCCAACGCGGCCACACCCGCAACGTGTGGCGACGCCATTGATGTACCAGAGATTGTATTTGTTGCGCTATTTGATGTGTACCAAGAAGATGTGATGTTTGAACCTGGCGCGAAAACATCGACGCATGAGCCATAATTAGAAAACGAAGATCTGGCATCGGTTGAAGTGGTTGAACCAACAGTTATCGCCGAAGATTCAGCGGCCGGCGAATAACCGCACGCATCTGCATTTGAGTTTCCGGCGGCAACAACGAACACGACACCATCGGCAACACCGCGAGCAACTGCCAAGTCAAGTGCGCTCGAACGCGAGCCACCCAAACTCATGTTGGCAACTGCAGCAACACCACTTTGATGATTTTCAACAACCCAGTCGATGCCAGCGATTACACCCGATGTCGAGCCAGAACCACCACAGTCAAGAACTCGAACGGCAATTAGTGAGGCACTCGGTGCGACACCGTAATTAGAACCAGCGACCGTGCCGGCCACGTGTGTTCCGTGACCGTTACAGTCTTGCGAACCACGACCATCGGAAATTGAGCTGTAGCCCGAAGTTACTCGCCCACCAAACTCACTATGGCTCGACAATATTCCGGTGTCAATTATGTATGCGTTGACACCAGCACCCGAATAATTTCGTGCGTAAAGACTGTTGAGTGGCAAGTTGCGTTGATCAATTCGATCTAATCCCCACGACAATGCGGTTACTCCACCCTCTGGGTTCGCCGCCGGCGTCACAGCACTAGACGCAGCCGATGCAATTGAAGTGCCTGCTGAGTTGGTTGCGGTAACAGTAAACGTATAAGCAACGCCGTTAGTCAAACCAGTGACGATACAAGTCAAAGCACCCGTAGTTGTACAGGTTTTTGCGCCAGGCGACGAAGTTGCCGTGTAACCAGTAATCGTTGCATTGCCATCACTTGTAGGTGCAAGCCAATAAAGATTTGCTGATGCAATGCCGGCACTCGCACGAACATTTTGTGGAGCACTTGGCACTTGCGGCACAGGCGCCGCTGTGAACTGCCAATTGAGACGAGTTGAGCCTTTTTTACCGTTGTAACCATCGATCGCGATTTGATATGTCGTGCCACTTCTCACAGCAACCGTCACACGACTCCAAACTCCGGTTTCGCCAGTTGCATCATCGTTAACTACGACCGTTGTCAAACTATTGACAGCAGAACCTGTGTAAACGCCAAGCAGTGTGTCAAAGTTGCTCGACAGAGTTGTCAAAACTAAAGTGCCGTTTTCAGTTGCAACCCACTTGTACCAAATTGATGCAGCTGGCCGATAACCGCCATGGACTGGTTCGCCAGATTCACGAGTTGAAGTGAGTGTCGAACTTTCTGTGAAACTATTTGCGCCCGAGATTTCGATCGCACCCGAGAACGGATCATTTGCAAGCGCGCCAATCGTCGTCACTGGCGCGGTCGGACTTGTCGGCACACCGGTGCCTGCTGAGTTTGTCGCCATCACCCTGAAAATGTGACTGACGCCAACTTCAAGCGTGCGCATTGAAAGAAAAGTTGTCGTGCTAACGGAATCAACAAATGTTGTCCATGTGGTGCCAGAGTTCGTGGAATATTGAATTATGTAGTCGGTGATGGGTGCGCCACCATCAGATGTTGGTTCTTCCCAATCGAGGTCTACTTGACCCGTTCGCGCGGTAACCGTCAAACTCGTCGGCGCACCAGGTGCAATCGGTGTCCAGGGAGTAAAAGCATCTGAGACTGCGGATGGCAGACTAATGCCAATATCGTTTTGCGCGCGAACACGAAAAATATGCGCAACACCATCAGCAAGTGGTCTTACATCCCGTGCGACATATTTACAGACGCAACCTCTCACACCGGTGGATCCGCCGTAAGTTATCCACGTCAAACCGTTATTAACTGAATATTCGATTATGTAATTCGTGATCGGTGAGCCGCCATCTGAAGTGGGGGCACCCCATCGAATCGCCACATAACCAGGACCAATTTGAGCATCGTCAACACAGCACGGCTCAGATGGGATGCCTGGCGCAGCAGCAGCCGACGACGCAGACGCCACGCTTGTTCCGGCGCCGTTAACTGCACGAACTCTGAATATATAAGACGTGCCGTTTGTTAAACCAGTGACGGTAACGAAGTCAAGCGTGGTGACATTGTCGGGAAAGATTGACCATGACGTGCCGGAGTTACTTGAATATTCGATGATGTAGTCAGTCACTGAACTTCCGCCATCGGTCAGTGGTGCCAACCATTTGACTGTAATTTGTTCTAGTGCAACTGTTTTAATTACAACATCTCGCGGCGCACTAGTAACCGCCACACTCCATGGGATCGCCGAAATAACACCGGAGGCTGCACCAGTACCGATTGAGTTGACGGCTTTAACCCGAAACAGATACGAGGTTCCATTAGTCAGCCCGGTGACAGTTGCCGAAAGCGAAGTTGATACCCCGTCGGCAAAAACCGAATAACTGATGCCAGCATCGCTGGAAAATTCAACAACATAATCGGTAATTGCAGAACCACCATTGAGCAATGGTGCACTCCATGTCAATCGAACACTTGTGTTTAGCGCAGTCGGCAAGACCGAGTTCGGCGCACCTGGAACACCAGTAATTGCCGTCGCGGTATCTGAAGGAGCGCTCGTGCCAGCGCTACTAACTGCGCTAACCCTGAATAAATATGTAGTCGAATTAACTAGGCCAGTAACAGTTGCCGAAGTTGCCGATGATGTACCATCGTTGAAAGTTGACCAAGTTGTGCCGCTATTTGAGGAATACTCAATCACGTAATCAGTTACTGCGTTGCCATTACTTGATGTTGGCGCGACCCAACTTAAAACTGCTGATGAATTGCCACCGATTGCCGTCAGATCGCGAGGCACACTCGGGGCGATTGGCACTGGTGCCGACCACGCAGATTTTGTATAAACGAATAAGTTCACCGAACCTGAGCCGACATTTCTGATCGCGTCTGGAGTTGCGAAGGTAACTAATTTTTGGGTAATTGCCGCTGGAGACATAGTTGGATCGGCTTCTAAAAGCAGTGCTGCTGCACCAGCAACATGTGGAGAAGCCATTGAAGTCCCCGAAAGTGAGCGAAGTGAATTCGATGATAAGTACCAAGCCGAAGTAATGCTTGAACCAGGCGCGAAAATATCTAGACAACTTCCATAATTCGAGTAACTTGCGCGAGCATCGTCTGAAGTCGTTGCACCGACGGTGATTGCCAGTGGTGCAGATGCCGGCGAATAGTTGCACGCGCTTGCATTGCTGTTGCCAGCGGCAACCGCCATCACGATTCCATCGGCAACTGCATTTGCTACTGCTTCATTCATCGAAGTCGAAAAAGTGCCGCCAAGACTCATGTTGGCTACCGCTGGTACGCCAGAGACGTGGTGCGTGATCATCCAGTTAATGCCCGCGATAACTCCAGATGTTGAGCCAGATCCACGACAACCGAGAACTCGAACCGGAACAAGTGAAACAGATTTTGCGACACCGTAAGTTGAACCACCGATTATGCCCGAGACATGTGTGCCGTGACCGTGACAGTCTGCCGAGCCTCGACCATCGCTAATCGATGAATAACCCGCTGCAACACGCCCGGAGAATTGCGAATGGTCGGCGCGAACACCAGTATCAATGACGTAAGCACTGACACCTACACCAGTGAAGTTATATGAATAATTTGAATCGAGAGTAGTGCCGCGTTGATCAATGCGATCCAATCCCCACGGCGGATTTGCTTGGTCACCGTCAACCGCAATTAATTCATCCTGCTCAATGCTCTCAACCCGAGTGTCTTTTTCGAGCCGCGATTTTTCTGAACTGGTCAACACCGCGACGTAACCATTTATTGCCTGCGTGAAAACTTGTAGAACATTTACGCCAAGACCTTGCTCAGCGGATACAAACTGTTGCGCCGGAACATCTGCGCGCAATCTGATGATGTAAGAGTTTGGTACTGGCTCACCTGATTCGCTAGCTGTGACTGGCACTGTTGTGCTCGTAGTACTCGTAGTACTTGTTGTGCTCGTTGTGCTCGTAGTGCTAGTAGTGCTCGTAGTGCTCGTCGTGCTCGTAGTGCTCGTAGTGCTCGTAGTGCTCGTTGTGCTAGTTGACGATGTTGAACTAGTCGTGCTCGAAGTACTAGTCGTGCTCGTTGATGGCACCGACGTTGAGGTTGTCGACGATGTTGAACTAGTCGTGCTTGAAGTACTACTTGTCGACGATGTTGAACTAGTCGTGCTCGTTGATGGCACCGTGGTTGAGGTTGTCGACGATGTTGTAGTAGTTGCAGAATCGTCATCAAGTTTGATAACACGATCAAGTTCAACGACCAACACTTCGCGATCTGCTTTAAGTCGCCGCACGTCACTTGCATCAAGTTCAGCAACAAAGCCATTTGCTGCGTTGTCATAAACTTGGCTAATTGAATTACCTAGGCGAGCCTCTTTCGCAATTTTTGCTTGCAAGTCTGCGTCATCTGAAAACATAACTATGTAATCATTTGTTGGCGCATCGGCGCCGGCGATGGTCGCCGGCAAAAACTGCGCGCAAACTGAAACCATCAACCCAATCGCCAGGCGCGAACGCCATTGGCTCATATCTCGTGGGGAACTAAACATCTGTGTTCACCATATGCCCGAGGTGTCGCACTATTTAACGCGCCGCTTGAGGAAATATGCTCAAAGTTGACTTAATTAGTCGGGATTAAGATATGCTGACGCGACGAAATCCGAAATATCCATAAAACGATTCAATTACAGACAAAAGGAAGAAAAATGACCGTTCGATTAGGCGATACCGCCCCAGACTTCAGAGCCAACACCACCCAGGGCGAAATCTCATTTCACGAGTGGCTTGGTGATTCATGGGGCGTGCTGTTCAGCCACCCAAAAGACTTCACACCGGTGTGCACCACCGAGTTGGGTTATGTAGCAAAAATTAAACCAGAGTTCGACAAGCGCAATGTCAAAGTCGTTGGTCTCTCGGTTGACTCTGTCGAATCACACGAGAAGTGGGAAGCAGACATTGCCGAGACTCAAGGTACGCCTGTTAATTTTCCGATGATCGGTGACCCTAATCGCACGGTCAGCAATCTCTACGACATGATTCACCCAAATGCCAACGACACGCTCACGGTGCGCAGCGTGTTTGTAATTGGCCCTGACAAGAAAGTCAAACTATCGATTACATATCCTGCATCGACTGGTCGCAACTTCGACGAGATCTTGCGCGTGATCGACTCGCTGCAATTGACGGCAAAACACAAAGTTGCCACACCGGCGAATTGGCAGAACGGCCAAGATGTAATTATTGGTGGCGCAGTCTCAGATGAAGATGCAAAAAAATTGTTTCCACAGGGATGGAAAACGGTCAAGAGTTATCTAAGAGTTCTTCCACAACCAAAATAAGGGTTCGCATAACGGCATATAATTACCAGCCGTGAACCAAACCATTCAGGCAACTCAAAAGATAGACCCAGCAAACATTGCGGCGCGCGCCGATTCGGCGTCAAAAATTTATGGCATTGGCGAGAGCGAAGTTCGAGCCCTTGACAACGTGAGCGTTGGCTTTGAGCGCGGCAAGTTCAGCGCGATCATGGGCCCAAGCGGCTCGGGCAAATCAACGCTGATGCACTGTGTCGCCGGCTTAGATTCGCTAACATCTGGCAACGTTTTTATTGGCGAGATAGATCTTTCACAACTAAGCGACAAAGAAATAACCAAACTTCGGCGCGAAAAAGTCGGGTTTGTGTTTCAGAGTTTTAATTTGATTCCCACGCTCAATGCCTACGAAAACATCACCCTTCCACTGTCGCTCGGCAAAAACTCTGGCGACGACTCGTGGATCAAACAAGTCATCGACACACTTGCGCTGAACGATCGGCTTGATCATCGCCCGAGCGAACTATCCGGGGGTCAGCAACAACGCGTCGCAGTTGCCCGCGCTCTCGCAACGCAACCAGAAATTATTTTTGCCGATGAGCCGACTGGCAACCTCGACTCAAAATCAGGCAGCGACATTCTTAAGTTCATGCGGCGTGCGGTCACTGAACTGAAGCAAACAATTGTGATGGTCACTCACGATGCAGTGGCGGCAAGTTACGCCGATCGAATCGTGTTTCTCGCTGATGGCAAGATTGCTGGTGAGATGACTCAACCCACACCAGACAAAGTGCTTGACTATTTAAAACATCTCGGCGAATAAGTCGGGTTACCCAAGTGCTTCGTCTCTCACTAAAAATGACTTTGGCCCGCAAGGGTCGACTCTTATTAACTTCGCTTGCAATTATTCTTGGCACTTCTTTTTTGTCTGGCACAACAATTTTCTCAGACACGATCAACAACACTTTTGATCAATTATTCACGGATGTGTTTAGAGATGTCAGTGCGTACGTACGCTCGTCAAATTCAGTTGAATCAGAATTTGGCGAATCACGCCATTCACCTACCCAAATTGAGGCCCTCGAAACAATCTTGAAAGTGCCCGGTGTAAGTGCTGCAGTTGGTGACATGCAAAGTTATGCCCGCGTTATTGGCAAAGATGGCAAGCCGCTTGGCAAAGATCAGGGTCCACCAACTTTTGGAGGAATCGCATCATCAAGTTCGGCCGGATTGTGGAAAGTTGAAAGTGGCCGACTGCCAGTAGGTGCCAAAGAAATGATGCTGGATCGCGAAACAGCCCAAAATGGTAAATTTATACTCGGCGACACGGTTCGCGTCAACGCACTTTCTGGTACACGAGAATTTTCTTTAGTCGGTATCGCCAATTATGGCGACGTCGCATCTCCTGGTGGTGCAACATTTGCGTTATTTGATCAACCAACAGCATCTGAATTTCTATTAAAGCCAGGCTTTGTCGATGCGATTTTGGTTCAAGGCGATGGATCAGTTAGTGATGAAGAACTCGCTAAATCAATTCAGGCTGCATTCCCGGCCGAAGCAAAACTTGAAACTCTCACAGGTGCTCAAATAACCGCAGAAACTACAAGTCAAATTAAAACTGTGCTTGGTTTTTTTACGACGTTTCTCAAGACTTTCTCATTTATTGCACTTGGTGTCGGGTGCTTTGTAATTTACAACGTATTTTCAATTACTGCTGCACAACGCCAAAGAGAAAGTGCGCTGTTGCGTGCAATCGGTGCGAACCGTCGACAAGTGACTATCGCATTGTTGGTCGAAGCATTGATCATTGGCGTGCTTGGGTCGGTGCTTGGATTCATTACCGGAATTGGTCTATCCCAAGCACTTAGTGCTTTGCTCAACGCAGTTGGTCTTGAGATTCCATCGAGGGGTTTGACCATTGAACCAAAAGCAATATTTTTCACAGTCATAGTTGGAACCGTAATTACGGTGCTTTCAGCAGTTCTGCCGGCGTTGCGAGCGGGACGAGTTTCGCCGTTGGCAGCAATGCGCGACACCGCCTTAGACACGGTAAACGACTTTCGCCGGCGAATAATTTTCAGTGCGGTCTTACTAGCTGGTGGCGCTGTTGGCCTCGTGTCTGCAATGCGAGGCGCGGGTGCAAGATCACTTGGTTTTGGAGCACTCGGATTATTTGCAGGGGTTCTTTTTATTGGCCCAGCAATTTCTCGCAAAATCGCGATGATCATCGGTGCACCGGTCGCAAAGTTGCGTGGCGTGACTGGTGCAATGGCACGACAAAATGCTGCACGAAATCCAAAACGAACCTCGCGCACTGCTGCACCGCTTTTAATAGGCGTAGCCCTCGTGACTTCGTTTACGGCACTTGCCGCCAGCATTAAGGGTGAAATTCGAGATACATATGGCAAGTCATTTCGAGGTGACTATGCGCTAAGCGTTGACAGTCGTGGCTTTGGTGGAATACCAACATCAATTACCGATCAAATAGATGCGTTGCCAGAAGTAGATAAGGCCACAGGTATTGGGTTCGTGCCCGCCAAAGTTGGTGACGAATCAAGATATGTACTCGTACTCAACCCAAAAACTACCGAGGGTCTATACACACTTGAAATGGTTGAAGGTCAACAATCTAATTTAACGAAGGACGGAATTCTGGTTGAGAGTGACAAAGCTCTTAAAAAGAATCTGTCGATCGGGTCAATTGTTAAAGTCACGTTAGTTGACGGTCGCACTTTGCCACTGAAACTAGTTGGCACATATAAAAATGCATTCGGAAACTATGTCGTTAGCCGAGAAATTTTTGATGGTTCAACAAATTCTCTTTTTGATAGTTCTGTATATATCAAAATTAATAAAGGCACATCTGATGCACAAGCACGTAAAGCAATTTCTGCGATCAGCACAGATTTAGGTATTGGCAAGCTTGAAAGTCGAGATGAATTTATAGATGCGCAGGCTGCGCAAGTTAACACAATTCTTGCACTTATTTATGGTCTGTTGTTCTTGTCAATAATTATTGCGATCGTAGGAATTATTATCACTTTGCTTCTTTCGGTGTTTGAGCGTAAACGTGAAATTGGTTTACTCAGAGCAATTGGTATGACTCGCGCTCAAATTCGGACAATGATTCGTTGGGAAAGTGTGATTACTTCGTTGTTTGGTGCAGTAACCGGCGTCGTACTCGGAATCACAATGGGTGTCGTGATTGTAGTTTCGCTTGTCGAAAAAGGTTTCAATGCTTTCAAACTGCCAATTACTGGCACGATCACAATTTTGATCATCGCATTTGTCATTGGTGTTGTAGCTGCAGTGTTTCCGGCTTGGCGCGCGACGCGCACAAATATTATTGCTGCAATAGCCTCAAACTGATTTTCTGACTTTCGCCAAATCAGAAAGATAAAGATGTTCTGCGGGGTGCACACCCAGTGGTGCGTCGTGTTTTATTACGTTTCCCTGCGAAGTTACATCTGTGTGTCGGGTCTGGCAATCAACGCACCAGTAGAGCACCCTGTTTGCTTCGCCGTGGTGGGTAACACGAACTTGTCCGCTGCAACGACTACAGAGTTTTCCGTGCCTGCCGTACACCGCTAGTTCTGCTGATGCAAGCGAAAAGTTTCCGCGCAAAACTCCTGCGGCAAGCGAAACTAGTTCTAAACATTCTTCGACGGTAAGCGCACTTACTTTTGCCCACGGATGTAGTTCGCAGGCCCAAAGCAACTCGCAACGATGAACATTGCCGATGCCACGCATCACCCGTTGATCCAGCAACACTTCGGCAATTGTCTCATCTGGGTACTCATAATTCAACAAACGATCAACACAATCGTTTAGATCAACAAGAGGATCTGCCAAATCTGGGCCGAGACGACCGAGCATCGGATGACGACGCAGGTCAAAGTCGTGATAGGCCTCAATTTCGCTGGCACCAAAACAAACCACAGATAATTCGTTAGCGCCAATTATGACTTGCGAAAGTTTTTTTGCCTTGGTCCATTTTTCTCCATCATGAAAAATGCGCCAAGAGCCACGAACTTTCATTTTGGTTTTCAGAGCGAGACCATCATCCCAGACAATTTCGATGCACCGGTTTTCTACCCGCAATTCTTCAATCGTTCTGCCAATCTTTGGTTTAACAATCAATGACGCACTGGTTTCGAACCTTGTCATCTTTTGACCGATCAATGCTGTTCGTAATGCAGAAGCATCATGTTGCATCGACTTAACTCGCATATTGAAATAGTAAATGATAATTGTTCGCCAAGTTCGTATTACTAAGGCAATACTCCGACCGAGGCCAACGCAAGTCGAATCAAACGATCGTGGCCACTCGTCATTTCAAGTTTCATCTGATCGCTGGTTGCCTGCTCGGGCGTATACCAACCAAGGTCAAGCGCCTGCTGCGAAGGTTGACAATCACCAGCCACGGGTACGACAAATGCCAAACTCACCGCGTGATGTCGCGGGTCGTGAAATCCGCTGATTTCTGGGTCAGTGAAATACTCGACGATCGTAAATGGTGCAGGATCGGGTGGGATCTTAGGCAAAGCCATCGATCCAAGATCCTTCTCAAGGTGACGCAACAGCGCTTCGCGAATTCGCTCGTTGAGTAATACCCGACCAGAAACGACCGTTCGTGAAATTGATCCGTCCGGGGCTTGACGCAAAAGCATTCCGACATGCGTAACCACACCAAGTTCGTTTACCCGCACGGGTATTGCGTCTATATATACGAGTGGAACTTGACCGCGCACCAGTTCAAGTTGATTTGGATCTAGCCAGTTTGTTCTAGTGTCGGTGATATCGCCCAAGTTGTAGCTCCAAAAAATTATTAACTATCAAACATTGTTTCAGATTTAGCGCCCAGTTCGTGGCATTATGTACGAATGTTAAAAAAAATCTTTGCGTTTTCACCACAAATACTTGGAACTTTTCTTGGTTTCACTGGTGCACTTCACTTCGTGGTGAGCGAACGATTTAATCCACTGATCCCACCTGGGTTGCCCGGCAGTGCAACTTTCTATACATATGCGAGTGGAGTCGCCGAACTCGCTGTGGCTATCGGTTTATTCGTTCCGCGAACAAGACGCCTCGCAGGATGGGGAGCAGTTTTACTTTTTTTGGCTGTCTACCCCGGAAACATTTATATGGCTTACGACTGGCGAGATCGAGATTTTTCGCAACAATTAGTCGCATACTTTCGACTGCCTTTTCAAATACCACTCATATGGTGGGGTCTGAGCATCGCGCGCAAAACGCCACGCGTATAATTTTTTACCAGTTTCCTGCAACATATTTAGTTTCGAGAAATGCCAGCAAGCCGTCGTGCGCTCCTTCGCGACCGAGCCCAGATTGCTTGACGCCGCCAAATGGCGCAGCCGGGTCTGAAACTAGCCCGCGATTCAAGCCAACCATTCCAGATTCAAGCGACTCGGCAACTCGCATGCCGCGACCAAGATCGCGCGTGTAAACATACGAAACAAGTCCGTGCTCGACGTTGTTGGCGTGCGCCAAAATATCGTCGCTATCTTTGAATCGCACAAGGGGCGCAACTGGTCCGAATATTTCTTCGTTCAAAATCGGCGCATTAAACGCAACATCGAGCAACACCGTGGGTTGATAACCGAACGAGCCGTCGGTTGCTGCGCTACCGCCACAGGCGATCTTTGCTCCAGAGTTTTTTGCGGCGTCAACCAATTCTGCGACCCGCTTTTGCTGAGACTTCGAAACTAACGGACCAACGGTTGTTTTAGCATCAAGCCCGTCGCCCAGAACCAGCGATCGCATTCGCGCTGTCAGACCGTCGGCAAATTCATCGTAGATTTTTTCGTGCACAAAAAATCTGTTGGCGGCCGTGCAGGCCGCGCCACCGTTGCGCATTTTCGCCAACATCGCACCGTCTATCGCACTGGCGATATCGGCGTCTTCAAAAACTATAAATGGCGCATTGCCACCGAGTTCCATTGTGCAGTTGATAATTTTTTCTGCGGCTTGCGCGAGTAACACCGCGCCAACTTGTGTCGAGCCAGTAAAAGAAAGTTTCCGAACTTTATTTGATTGCAACATCGCGCTAACCGCCGGGCCCGATGGGTTGGGTACAACGACATTGACGACTCCGTCGGGCACGCCGGCGCGTTGCATAATTTCGGCGATTGCTAATGCGGTCAACGGTGTGTCGCTGGCTGGTTTCAAAACAACGGTGCATCCTGCCGCCAACGCTGGGCCGATCTTTCGTGTGGCCATTGCCGCCGGAAAGTTCCACGGGGTTGCCAACAGGGCTACCCCGACTGGTTGACGCGAGACCATCAACCAATTCGCACCACCCGGCGCACGACGATAATCGCCGTCGATTCGCACCGCTTCTTCGCTGAACCACCGAAAAAACTCGGCCGCGTATGCAACTTCGGCGCGAGCATCACTCAAAACTTTGCCATTTTCCATTGTGATTAATCGAGCAAGTTTTTCTTGATCGGCGATCATCAACTCAAAACTCTTGCGCAATATTTCGGCTCGTGCTCTTGGCGCGGTCATCTTCCATGACGCAAATGCATTTTGCGCCGCATCAACGGCGGCCAGACAATCGTCAATACTTGCACTTGAAACTTGTGCCAACGTCGAACCATCAACTGGGTTCGTAACATCAATTTTATTTGAGTTACTTTTCCACTTGCCGCCGATCAAAGAATCGAGTGGCTGTTTCACATCAAGCGTCGTCGGTTTATTTTGCATAGTGTTTAGTCTTGCGCAATGAGCGTGACATTTTGAAACGGTAGAATAATTCAGTGAGTAAACAGCGAATTGTCATGACGCTGCTGATAGCAATCGGTACCTCATCTTGCCTATATGGCGTAATGTTCACGATGCTCGACGACTTTCGCAACAGCTTTGGCATCACCGAGTCGGCGCTGGGCTTCATCGTCGGTGTGGGTTTCTTCACTTCTTTTCTCGGACAAGTGAGCATTGCCCCACTTGCCGATCGCGGTCGTGCGCGTCAGTTAATTATGTTGGGTCTGAGCCTCGAAGTTATCGGATGCATCGGTATGGCATTTGGTGAAACATTCAAAGTGCTTTTGATTTCGCGGATCATCATGGGGTTCGGTGCTGGCGCCGCCCTGCCCGCATTGCGACGCGTAATCATCGTCGCCGACCCAGAAAACTTTGGTCGCAATCTTGGTCGCATTCTTTCGTTCGAGGTTGCAGGTTTTGCTGCTGGTCCGGTCTTCTCGGTTGTGCTGACGGTACCTTTTGGTATTCCTGGTCCGTTTATTTTTCTTGCAACCGCAATTTCATTGTTTGTGCTCGTGATTAGTCGCATCAAAGTGCCAGAGACGGCAAAAGAGCATCAACCCACGGAAAGATTCGCAATTGACTTGCTTCGAAACCGTGCAATCGCGTCGGGTATTTTGATCGGGGTCGCGCTGTTTTTCATGATCGGGGTTTTCGACTCACTGTGGGTGTTGATGATGGATGACCTCAAGGCCGCGCAATGGATGGCAAACGTCGGCGTTTCTGTTTTCGTTCTGCCGTTAATTTTGCTCGGCCCATTCGGCGGAAAATTCGTCCAACGCATCGGGCCGTATCGCGCAGGAAGTTTCGGCATGATTCTCGGTGCACTGTTCATGGCTGGTTACGGCTTGATGCCAACACCAGCGCTGATGATGGTTGTATTTTTCTTTCACTCAACCAACGACGGTTTTTTCGTCACTGGCGCGGGCGTCGCAGTCGGCACCAGCGCACCACTCGAGCGCCAAGCCGGCGCACAAGGATTGCTGGGTGGCATGGAAACTTTGGCGGGCGGTGTCGCCGCGAGTTTCGCTGGTCTCGCCTACGATCACCTCGGTCGTGCGACAACTTTCATCGGCACAGGCGCAATTATGCTCGCATTAATCGCGGTTGCTCGCATCTTGGCGGGTGAGCATTGGTCGGTACGCAATGTCGTCCCAAAATCTGCAGTTTCATTAGACATAGTTTCGTAATACTGTTTACGGCTATGGGATTACGCGACGGTGACGGTTGGGTCGATTGTGACTGTGGCTTTCGCCATTGGGGTCGGTTTGGTGCCGCGGGTTTATTGCTCGTGCGTCGCGACACCCCGCAACCGCAAGTGTTATTGCAATTGCGCGCCGAGTGGACACACGGTGGCGGAACATGGGCACTACCTGGCGGCGCAAAAGATTCTCACGAAGATTCTGTGACAGCAGCACTGCGTGAGGCCCATGAAGAAATGGGAATCGAAGTCACAGCATTAACCGTTAAACATATTTTTTCTGATGACCATGGCCCATGGAGTTACGACACGATCATTGCCCACACGATGAGTGACGCAGGTGCGCATATCGCCAACCCAGAATCAACAGAAACAAAATGGTCTCCGATTGACGAAGTTGAAACTCTGAACCTGCACCCCGGATTGAAACAATCTTGGGTCGCACTAAAACCAATAACCACCGACTTGCTCGAAGGCTAAAAAGTTTTAAAGTGCCGTTGCGTAAAGCTCGTGCACTTCACCACGTGTTGGGTAACGCGGAGTATTCAAGATAATCAAGTCACGCAACGCATCTTGCGTCAACGCGGCGATGCTGTCGCTTGTTGCGCCAAGTTCACTGAGTTTCTTGTTCGTGCCGACAGTCTTTGAAAGTTTTTCAACTGCAGCAATTGCGGCATCCGGATCAATTTCGCTGCCCAGCGCCTGACTCACATTGGCGTATCGCTCGGCCACGACATTGCGATTGAAACGCATCACGTGTGGCAACATCGTCGCCAATGTTTGACCGTGTGCTTGATGCAATTGACCTGAAATTGGATGACCAGTTGCATGCACGAGACCAAGCAACGGTCCACTTGAAAACGCACGACCCGCCAAATGCGAAGCCAGTTGCATCTGTGCGCGAGCCTCAAGATCTGCACCATTTGTAACTGCTGTCGGCAAATATTTAGCGACAAGTCGAATCGCGTGCAATGCCAAAGCATCTGCATACGGATTCGACTGCACAGATGTGTATGCCTCGATCGCATGCGTCAAAACATCCATTCCGCAGGCGGCGGTACCTTTTGACGGCATGCCAACCGTCAGTGTCGGGTCGAGCAAAATTGTGCGTGGACGAACAGACGGATTGCTGAAGGTAAGTTTGCGATGATTCGCAGGGGTCGTGACCGTATCGGTGATCAAACCGCCACCATTTGTTTCTGATGCCGTGCCCGATGTCGTCGGTATTGCAATGGTTGGCAAACCTGGCTTTGATGCACTGGCTTTTGGTGCCAGTGTCGAAAAATCAATTCGATCATTTGCATCTAAATCTGGGGCAAAAGCCAAGCCCAGATGGTCGACGCCATTTGGCGCAGCAAGAGCGATGTATTTTCCGCAGTCCATTACTGAACCGCCGCCGATTAACACGACAACCGTGCCGTCAAGGCCGAACTTATTTATCGCCGCCACTCCGGCAGCAACGTTGATATCGGTCGGGTTTGGTGAAACTTGATCAAACACTTGCCACTTCATGCCGGCAGTCGTCAACGCATCAGTGATTGGCGTGACGATTCCGGTTGCGGTGATTCCCGCATCTGTGATGATGAAAGCACGTGTGCCATGCGGTGATACATATTGTGCGAGCGTCACCGCGACATTTGGGCCAGACACCGTGCTCGACATTGGCTCGAGACCAAATGTGCTTACTGCTGGATCCATTATTTTCCCCCTGTAGTTCGTGCAGAATTTATATTTTTACCCAAACTATCGGGTTCATAGCGCGAGATTTCAGCCCGACCGACAACTTGCCAGTGCACTTCGTCTGGCCCATCGGCAAGTCGCAGTGTGCGTTGACCTGCGTACATTCTGGCTAGCGGAGTCCATTGAGAAATTCCGGTTGCGCCAAAAACTTGCATCGCTTCGTCGATAATTTTGCAAACGCGCTCTGGCACCATCGCTTTGACTGCGCTAACCCAAACTCGCGCTTCGGCATTTCCCATGGTGTCCATCGCTCGTGCGGCACGCAAAACCATCAACCGCATCGCCTCAATTTCTATTCGTGCTTTGCCAATGACCTCAGTATTTTTGCCGAGCCGAGCGATCGGTTTACCAAACGCCTCACGGCTCAAACCTCGTCGCACCATTAATTCAAGAGCGCGTTCGGCGGCACCAATCGACCGCATGCAGTGATGAATGCGACCTGGCCCGAGTCGCACTTGCGAAATCTCGAAACCGCGACCAACACCCAGCAACATGTTCGATTTCGGCACGCGCACATCGGTGAACCGCAAATGCATATGACCATGTGGTGCATCGTCCTCGCCAAACACATGCATCGCACCAAGAATTTCGACACCTGGTGTATCCATTGGCACCAAGATTTGCGAGTGACGACCGTGCGGCGGACCATCTGGGCTTGTCTGCAACATACAAATCATTATTTTGCAACGCGGATCGCCGGCGCCTGAAATATAAAACTTTTCGCCGTTTATCAGCCATTCTTCGCCGTCAAGAATCGCGCGACACTCCAAATTTTTTGCATCGGATGAAGCGACGTCCGGCTCTGTCATCGCATACGCCGAACGAATCTCTCCGTTCATTAGCGGCTCAAGCCATCGTTTTTTTTGCTCTGGGGTGCCGACTCGCTCAAGAACTTCCATGTTGCCCGTATCTGGTGCGCTGCAATTTAAACACTCAGAAGCGATCGGGTTTTTGCCAAGTTCAGCGGCGATATATGCATAGTCAAGATTTGACAAGCCTTGACCAGTTTCTGAGCTCGGCAGAAAGAAATTCCACAAACCGTTGGCTTTGGCTTTTGCCTTTATCGAGTCGAGTAGTTCAAGTTGACCTTTGCCGTATTGCCAACGATCTGGTCGACCTTCGCCAAGTTTGAAATATTCATCGGTCACTGGATCGATTTCATTTTTAATAAATGCGATCACCGCTTCGTATAACGGCACGGCGCCGGGCGACATCGCCAAGTTCATTGAATCGTCGGTGGTTATTCCTGAGTGCATTCGTGGTGCGGCCATGACCCCACGCTAGCCCTCCAACCTGAGAAGGCTTTTACTCAGAGAGCCAGGTGTAATTTGAGAGCAACATTTAAATCTTCTTCTAAATCGGCGGAAAGCCGACCTACGCGCTTGCCGAGTCGGCTAATAGCAACTGCCCTAATTTGCTCAACCTGTGCTTTTGAATCGACAGTGAGCCCTGTTACTTTGCGAGGCAAGCGAACCTGAAATGGATATACCTTGTGAATATTGGAAGTTATCGGAACAACAGTTACGACCCCACGATCTAATGCTCTGGTTGCATTATTCAAGACGTCATTACTAACGACAACTGCGGGTCGAAGTTTGTCGGCCTCATCAGACATTGCAGGGTCCAAGTTGACCATTCGAATTTCACCTCGAAGCATTTAACTTTCCTTGGACATATCTAATGCATCCCATTGTTTTCCCTCATCGCTCAAGTTCCATTCGTCAAACGCGTCCGCGTACATCTTTCCTAGATCGGCGCTTTTCAATAGTCGTAGCGCTCGAAGTAACACCGCTGAACGAGACGGATATAAACCATCGGTAACACATTGGTCAAGAAAGACACATTCTTCTTCGGGCAAACTTACGCTGAGCTTCATGCAAGATTATGCTACTTGATTACTACTACTATGCTACCCTGTTTCTACTTTTTATGGCGGCTAGCTGTTGCGGAAGTTTTTGGCTAGTCGGCTAGCAGAACGAGCGGGATTTCGCGCGAAGTACGAGTCTGATATTCGCCATAGCCCTTGTATTTTGCCGTGATTTGTGGCCACAAAGTTTCACGCTCGACAGAATCTGCGATTCGTGCATGTTTTGTGGCCATTGGCTCGCCCATGTATCGAACTAAAACCTTTGGATTATCCCGCAAATTCACAAACCAAGCCGGGTGTTGATCGTCTCCGCCACGCGATGCCACGATCACGATCTCGTTATTTATCTGCAACGGTGAAGTCAGCATCACTGCACGTTGTTTGCCGCTCTTGCGACCAATAGTTATCAGTTCAAGCACTGGCATATCGGCGACAAACCAACCTTTGCGTCCACGTGTCACACTTAACAATAAACGATGCAAAGCGTTCATTGTCTTTAGTTTTCGGTCGCTCGGCATAAAAACTTTCTGGTCAGAAACTTTTTAAATATTCAACTAGTGAGCTGGTGCGCCAGCATGAGCGACGGTGCTTGAAACATATTTCGGGCGAAACATCGTGGCGAACACAAACCCACCAAGACCAATGCACACCGATGAAACAATCAACGGCTGACTTGATGTAATGCCAGATGTGATATAGCCAACCAGAATAGATGCCGGCACTTGCGCCAAACTTTGCACACTGCTGTAAATACCCATGGCCTGACCTTGTTGACCGGGTTCTGCAGAGCGGCTGACAAGGCTCGACATATTCGCCATAGTTAAACCGTTGAAAAAAGTAAAGAACGGAATCACCATATATAGATATGCCGGCGACGAGGTCGGTGTCAAAAAGTAGACCAACATCATCGCCGCCGTGCCAAACAAACTAAATCGCAAAACGTTGAAGTCGGCAAGTTTTTTTGCGACCCGAGCGACGACTACGGCCTGCGATATCGCAATAAACAAACCAACAAGCGCAAAATAGTCACCTATTTTTGCAGACGTAAAATCAAAACTATTTCTCAGGTAGACACCAAAAAATGTCGTGAAAAATGTGAAGCCAGCATTAAACAAAAACCCGGTCGCAAGAATCACTCGAAGTCGATCTGATTTGAAGCCCGCTACGACATTGCTGACTGCACGGCCAATTTTGATCCGCCCGCCATGGAACTTTTCTTTGAGCGTCTCAGGAAATGTTGTTAAGACACCCAAGCAGTTTGCAAGAGCAATAATCGCTGCGAACCAAAAAGGTGTAGTTGCACCGAACCAACTCGGTGTGTGAAATAGCCCGTAGAAACTTGTGTCGGGCGAACTCAGTCGTCCACCCAGATATGGCCCGATTATGAAACCCAGACCGAACGCCGCACCAAGAAAGCCGAAGTTCTTGGCACGATTTTCGTTCGTGCTTACATCACCAATTGCGGCTTGCGCCACCGCCAAGTTGCCACCCGTGATGCCGTCGAGTGCTCGTGCGGCAAATAACAAAGGTATGTTTGCGGTACTGATGCCGATTGCAAACAACACATAACCAACCGATGTGCCGAAAATTGAAGCCGCAAGCACCGGGCGACGACCATGTCGATCTGACATCTGACCCAGAATTGGCGCAGCGAGAAAAATGCAAAACGGATAAATCGCTTGCAACCAACCGAGCATGATCAATCCTTGAGTGAATGACCAACCTTCTGGCGTCACTCGAAACGGCGAACCAGGGCTAATCAATAATGGAAAAACAGGAATCAAGATCCCGAAACCAAGTAGGTCAATAAAAACAGTGGTAAAAATTGCCAACATTGGGTTTTTTCGCATGTGCTGATGCTAGTGCTCGTATCATCTTTGAGATGAAAGATCTCTTCTCACTTAAAGGTCGTATTGCACTAGTAACTGGCGGGTCACGCGGCATCGGCGCGATGATCGTGCAAGGTTTTCTTGAACATGGCTGTTCACGGGTCTACATCACGGCACGCAAAGCCGCTCAGTGCGATGCCGCTGCCAAAGAACTCTCGCAATATGGCGAATGCATTTCGATTCCTGGTGATCTTTCGACCCAGGCTGGCGTCGTGGCGCTGGCCGCAACCATAGCCGAACGCGAAACAACACTCGATATTTTAGTCAATAACGCGGGCGCAGCCTGGATGACCGAGTTCGATGAGTTTCCTGAATCCGGTTGGGATAAAACAGTCGACATAAATATGAAGACACCGTTTTTTCTGACTCAAGCGCTCGCACCACAGTTGCGAGCCGCTGCAATTAAAAATAATCACATCGCCAAAGTGATCAATATCGCTTCGATCGACGGCATCTCGATCAACGAAATGGAAACTTACCCATACGCGGCAAGCAAGGCCGGTTTGATCCACATGACAAAACGAATGGCTTTGCGACTGGCAAAAGACAAAATTAGTGTCACTGCAATTGCACCAGGTGCGTTCGCTTCAGAGATGAACAAGATCGCCCGTGATCACGGCGATGTCGTTGCGACGCAAATACCTGCGGGGCGCATCGGCACACCAGAAGACATGGCTGGTGCCGCGATTTATCTCGCGTCTCGCGCTGGTGATTATGTTGTCGGCTCGACAATTATTGTCGACGGCGGCGTTACGTACGCCCGCTAGCTATCGCTCGCTAATTTTTTTTCGCGGGGTCGTAAGTCGACAAGAAGTTGCCGAGCCTGCCGATTGCTTCGGTCAAGTCTTTGGCATACGGCAAGGTCACGATGCGTAAGTGATCTGTCGTCGGCCAGTTAAAGCCGGTACCTTGCACGACAAGAACATGTTCGGCACGCAAGAAGTCGAGCACAAATTTTCGGTCATCGTTGATTGGGTAAACGCTCGGGTCAAGTTTCGGAAATACATATAGAGCGCCCTTGGGCTTGACGCACGAAACGCCTTTGATCTTTTCGAGCGCGTTGACTGCTGCGTCGCGCTGTTCTAGCAATCGGCCGCCAGGCAAAACCAAATCGCGAATACTTTGTCGACCACCCAAAGCAGTTTGTATCGCGTGTTGTGCCGGCACATTGGCGCACAATCTCATGTTCGTCAACATGTTGATGCCTTCGATATAACTCGTCGCATGTTTGCGCGGACCGGTCATGACCATCCATGCGGCACGAAAACCAGCGAGACGATATGCCTTCGACAAACCATTGAATGTCATCGTAAAAACATCGGGGGCTATCGCGGCGAATGTTGTATGCACTGCATCGTCGTAAAGAATTTTGTCGTAAATTTCGTCGGCCATCACGATCAGTCCACGCTCTGCGGCGAGATCTGCGATCTCGCGCAAAATTTCTGGGCTGTACACGGCACCAGTCGGGTTGTTCGGGTTGATTACGACGATTGCTTTTGTGCGATCAGTGATTTTGGCTCGAATGTCTTCGAGCATCGGCATCCAACCGTTTGATTCATCACACAGATAATGAACCGGCGTGCCGCCAGAGAGACTTGTCGCCGCCGTCCACAATGGATAATCAGGTGCAGGAATTAAGACTTCATCACCTTGATCAAGTAATGCGTTGAGCGAAATTTGAATCAATTCGCTAACCCCGTTACCGAGCCAAACATCATCAACATCGGTGATGTCGATGCCTCGTTCTTGGTAATTCTGCACAACAGCGGTTCGCGCCGACAAGATGCCTTGCGAATCTGAATATCCCTGTGAAGTTGACAGATTGCGAACCACTTCAACCAGAACCTCTGGCGGAGTTTCAAAACCAAACGGCTGCGGGTTGCCGATATTTAATTTGAGTATGCGATGACCTTGAGCCTCAAGTCGTTTGGCTTCGTCAAGCACAGGGCCGCGAATGTCATACAAGACATTGGCTAGTTTTTGTGACTGAACGATTTCCATGCATATGTAGGCTACGCCGTTAATTTCTGCGTTAACTTACACGTAAAATCAGAACCATAGAACCGTCAAAAATATTGCTTTTTTATAAGTTCACGCCGATTGCCGACCCCGAGGCGATTCGCTTGTGGCAGCGCGCGCTCTGCGAGAGATTCAAATTAAACGGTCGAATCATTATTTCGAAAGATGGCATCAACGGCACAGTTGGTGGATCAATGACGAATGTCAAGAAATATATTCGCGGCATGAAACAGTTTGCGCCATTCAAAGAAATAGATTTCAAATGGTCCGAAGGTGTCGGTGACGAGTTTCCACGATTAGTGATTCGCGTGCGAGATGAGATCGTCACTTTTGGCAAACCAGATGAAATTATCGTCAACCAAGACGGCATCGTCGGTGGCGGCGCACGCCTAAAGCCACACGAAGTGAATGAGCTTGTTGCACAACGTGGCGATGAAGTTGTTTTCTTCGATGGGCGCAGCGCCCATGAGGCACGCATTGGCAAATTCAAAAATGCCGTGGTTACCGAAACTGCCACAACACCTGACTTTGTCAGCGAACTAGAAAGCGGTAAGTACGATCATCTCAAAGACAAACCCATAGTTACTTATTGCACGGGCGGCATTCGTTGCGAAGTGTTGTCAGTGTTGATGAAGAATCGTGGTTTCAATGAGGTCTATCAACTTGAGGGTGGCATCGTGCGTTACGGCGAAGAATTCGCAGATAGTTCTTTGTGGGAGGGCTCGCTCTACGTTTTTGACAAACGACTCAAGATTGATTTCAGCGAAAATCCTCAGGTACTGGGCAAATGCGACTACTGCGGGTCAAGCACGAATGAGTTTCACGACTGCGCGAATTTAGATTGCCGATGTTTGTTTTTGGTTTGTCACGACTGCGCCGAAAAAACATCAAGAATTATTTGCCCAAGTTGTCTCGCCACAACTTCTTAACTCGCCAGAAAAAGTTTCTTCCAGTCTTTTTGGTCTTTGATCAGACCCGCACGAATCGCCGCAAGCACATCGCCACGCAGTCGATTCTTGCTCGCAATGTGTGCTGAGTTGTTTAGTAAGACTGTTGACTTGGCGAACTCGAGCGCCGCTGGCATCAGTTCTGCGTCGGTCGCCACGACACGATCAACCAATCCGTTTTCAATACCATTCATCGGTGTGAAAACTTCAGACAACAACACGGCCCGAGAAATTGCAGCCGGCGTCAAACGCTGGCGTAAAATCTCGATCGTTGAATAAGGCATTGCCATGCCAATCGCGACTTCGTTGGCAACATATTTGAAATTGCCGGTGACTCCAATTCGATAGTCACCGCACTGCAATAAGAACACACCCATTGCGATTGCGTGACCAGGGCAGGCAATCGTCACCGGATTCGGGAAACCAAGCAAACGGATAGCCAACTCAATGCCACCATTCAACATGTCAAAGACTGGTTGACCACCTGCAGACATCGTCTTCAAGTCGAATCCTGCGGACAGGATGCCAGAGCGACCAGTTAATACGACAGGCAACTTCGCTTTTTCTGCTTCATCAAGCGCCGCGTGAACTGCCTGCTGCATCGCCAGTGACATGACATTTGCTTTGCCGTCATCCATCGTGATGACAGAGACTCCATCACTGGCGACAAAAGTTGCGAGATTCTCCAAATTATTGACGGCTTTAATCAAGTTGTCGAGCGTGATACCCATGTTGCGCAGATTATGCGAAGCGCGATCATCTACGCCGCTGATACTTTTACCAATTGGTGCAAATTCCGCCCATTGCGGACCCTCAACCCAAGCGTGGGTTACACGACATCCTTCGGTCGTGGGTTCAATCTCATAGACCCAATCACTCAAATGCAAATCTTTATATTTGAGGCTGAACACGAACTTTTTTGGTGCATCACAAACCTCGACAATGACAACTGCTTGCCATGTCTTGTCGCCAATCTTATTGTCGCCTTTAAATTTTGCCCCGACTGCCGCACAACTGGCACCGTCAAGCCACTCACCACCTTGGTTTTCGGGTGACCACTCACCCATGCGTGACAAATCGGTAACTAGTGCCCAAACTTTTTCTGCGCTGGCGGCGACATCTCGTACCACCGATACTGCGTAAGTCATGAACCAAAACTTAGTCGCGCCAGTGATCTTTTAAAAATTGTCGCAACACGGCGAAAAATGCCTCTGGCTCGTCACGAAATACTCCGTGACCCGACTTTGCAAAGCGCTCAAATCTCACAAGGTCTTTGGGTAGCGCATTCACAATGCGTTGCGCACCCACGATTGGTGTCACCGGGTCAAGTTCGCCGTGCGCCACAAGCACGGGTTCGCGCACATCTGCAAGCTCGGCCAAGAGATTCATCACCGGCCCTTCGTTGTGATTGAAATGCGTCAAGACATCATTGTTGTTGATTGTTCGCTTATTTAAAAAGTGATTGCCTGGTGCTTGTGTATACAACGGACCACAAATTGTCACGTATTTAACAACGACTTTAGCCATTGCTTCTTGGGTCGGTGCTTCCCAAAACTCGCGTGCAGTCGCTTCGGCTTCTGCTCCGCCTAGCCGGCCAAACATTTCGTAAACCGCAACACGATCTTTATACGGGGCAGTACTCAAAAAAATATGGCCACTGGCAAACCCAGCGTGACGTGAAGCGATTCGTTGTGCAACAAAACCACCAAAGCTCAAACCCAAAACAAATGGTTTTTCAATGCCCAATGCAGCAGACATTTCAACCACATCGTCGGCCCAGCGATTGAGATTCCATTTATCAGGTGTGCTGCGATCACTTCTGCCATGCCCGCGATGGTCGTAATACAACACCTGACACGTGTCGGTCATGGCCGAAAATGCAGGCTTGAAGCCGTTGTGATCACCACCTGGCCCGCCGTGCATCAATATCAATGTGGGTCGCTGCCGCATCAAATCGCCGTCGGGCATCAGCCCAACTCCGTCTATATCAAACCACAGTTTTGTCGAATCTCTTAGCTGTACTCGCACGAAAGGCGACCATCAACTGGCTAAAAGCGAGTTGATCAGATCAATTTCTTTCTTCTGCGCACTGACGATACTTTGTGCCAAAGTTTTGACTCGTGTATCTTTGCCATCGGCGATCACCGTCTCGGCCATTTTCACTGCGCCATTGTGATGAGCCAGCATCATCGTCAACCACATTTTCTCGAAATCTGCGCCCGATGAATTTTTCAGAGTGTCCAATTCTTCGTCAGTCATCATTCCGTGGCCCTCATCGCCACTCATCTTGTGGCCAGCATGAGTGTCAGATTCGACTTTCCACTCATTTAGAAAACTCTGCATCTGTTCGATCTCAGCCGCTTGAGCCTTGATTATTTCTGAAGCCAGATTTGCAAGTTCAGGAGACACAGCGATTTTGTTCACCATCTCTGACATCACAACTGCCTGCTCATGATGTGGAATCATCTGTTGTACGAACTTCTCATCTGCCGTGTTCCATGCAGAATTCTCACTAACGGCCGAGCCATTCGAACAACCAAGCAAAAATATCGAACAAAAGACAGCTAACTTTTTGAATGAACAAGACATGGCAGAATGATAACTGACTAATTCATAACTGAATTCGTTGAAGAATCATGAAAGATTCGCACAGAGAGTTTGGGTCGCCCGAGAACTGACCGATCTCAAGTTGCCATGTTCCTGATTCGACGAACCAACCGTGAGTTTGAATATCGCGTGTAGCCAAGCTCTGATACGACGTTGTACATTCAACCTGCACGGTTTCGCCTGCACGAACTTCAACGCGCTTAAACGCAACCAGTCTTCGTTTTGGTCGCTCGATCGCCGAGTCATTGCGACCTGTATAAATTTGTACGACTGTCGCGCCGTCGCGAGAACCAGTGTTGCGCACCGCACAACGAAACTTCACCGTTTCTGAAACTTCGACTTCGGGGTCTGAAAAAGAAAAGTTCGTGTAGCTACACCCAAAACCAAATGGAAACATCGGTGTGTTGCCGTCACGGTCGAGTTTCCATTGCCCGTGCCAATAGTCGTATGTGATGCTTTTGGCATTGCGATCAAAAAATGGTAGGTGTGATTCGTCATGCGGAATCACAAACGGCAAACGACCAGAAGGATTCGCCGTGCCAGACAAAATATTGGCGAGTGCATGACCACCATTGATGCCGCTATACCAACCCATGACAACTGCCGGCACTTCGTTAATCCACTCTGACATCACCACTGCGCTGCCTGCGACAATCACGACTACGGTTCTCGGTTGTACTTTTGCAACAGCGTGAATCAATTGCACATCAGCATCTGATAGACGAATTGACTCACGATCTCCGCCAATCGAAAAAGTGCCGTTACGAGACTTAATGCGCAATTCGTCTGGTGCGTAGTGATGGTTCTCTTTCATGTAATTTTTGTATTCGCTTGCTAACTCTGGGTCGTCTTGGCGCGGAATTTGTGAAACCATGGCGGCGGTATCTTCCGAGTCGCCGATGAACTCGCCTTCTTCTTCTCTTGTGTAGCCAACGACAACTATTGCTAATTCAGACTGCTTGGCTTGCTGTACTTGAGCCGCAAGAGTGGCCTGCGAATAATCAACGACTTCGCAGTTGGCGAAGTGCTCTTGGATACCAACTAATGGCGTGACAACATTTGGCGCCATCACATCGCTGCTTCCGCCGTCGCCAATGTTGCGCATGGCTGCAAGGCGACCAAAGACCGCAATCTTTGAGCCATTTTTTAAATTAAGTGGCAGCAAACTTGCGCCGTCAATACTTTCATTTTTCAACAACACGATTGCTTTCTCGGCGACTTCTTGGCTGAGAAGCACATGTTCTTTGCACAGCAAAACAGAAAGATCGCTCACCGGTAACTTGCCAACATTGAACTTCAGCATCGTGGTTAGTGTTCGTGTAACTGCACTTGCGACAAGTTCTTCGGTGACGAGACCATCTGAAAGCGCAGCGACAATCGGCGCATTTCGAATCATGCGATAAGGCATTTCAACATCCAGGCCCGCTTGCAAAGACTTAACGCCGTCACGCACGCCGAATATCCAGTCTGAGATAACAAAACCTGCAAAGCCCCATTCGTGGCGCAAAATATCTGCGAGCAATACATCGTTCTGGCCACACCACTCGCCATTTACAGAGTTGTATGCAGTCATTACACACGCGACACCCTCGTCAACGATGCGTTTGAAGTGAGGCAGATAAACCTCGTGCAGTGCACGCTCGTCGACTTTTACGTCAACACCAAATCTTGCATTCTCCATTGAGTTGAGCGCAAAGTGTTTCAGTGTCGCCATCACATGGCGTTGTGCGCCACGAGTTAGACCGGCACCCATCTCGCCAACATGGTGAGGGTCTTCGCCATAAGTTTCTTGCGCGCGCCCCCACGCCGGGTGACGCAATAGGTTCACACATATTCCGCCGTAGAGGTCTGCGCCGATCGTGCGAAGTTCTTTGCCGATCGCGTCGCCAACTCGCACTTCAAGTTCTGGATCAAAAGTTGCACCGCGTGCCATCGAAACCGGAAACGCAGTTGCTTCGCCAACCACGAGACCGCGAGGTCCATCAGAAAAATGGAAACCAGGTATGCCGAGTCGATCGACTTTGGCAGCCCTAAAAGGTCGACTGTGATAACCACCCGTCGTTATGTCTTTGATGCCCACCCAAAACGGAACTCCGCCATCTAAACAATGAACCTTTTCGTCGAGTGTCATTAACGCAACAAGTTCAGCGGCGGCTACCTCGGGCTTTGCTCCGTTACGAGTTTTTTCAAGTGCCAATTCATATGCAGTTGCCACACGACGAGACTAGTTGTTTAATTTCACGTGCTGTCTTTAGCTTCGGCAATTATTAATCAATCATCTAAAGTTTGCAGATGAGCGGTTACTGGAATAGTTCGTGGTCGGGCGAAGATGGCGGCCCGAAACGTCTTCAGATTGCTAGCGATGCGCTCATCCCAAAAATTTCGGCTACTAGCCAACTCGATGTGATTTCGCGCGACGCCATCGCTGTCACCATGGCTGTCGTCGGACCCAACGATGAACTTTTTCTCCAACGGTTCATGCCTGGGCCCGCTGTCGTCTCGTGGGTTGAAAAAATTAATCCGATCACTCTTGAGGTCATCGCCGAATCTGAAAAATTAGCTGGTGGCCCAATGTGGCCAGGTGGAATTGCGGCGCACGCCAACGGCTCGCTTTATGTCGTGTTCGGTAATCATGCGCATCGCTTGTCAACAGATCTGAAAGTCATCGCTTCTCTCGAGTTGCCACGCGTTCGGCCATACAACAGTTTCGTGATTTTGCCGAGTGGACATTTAGCAACCAAAGATTTCTCGGGAGCATTACCCGGTCAGCCCAACGGCACACCAATCGAAAACACCGAATTGTTGATTCTTGACCCGCAAGATTTGCGAATCATTGAACGACTTGAACTCACCGAACCTTCGATTGCTCGACTCTCTGCCGATAAAAATGATATTTACGTTGTCGGTGATTATTCGCTGATACGCGTGTTGTGGCGCGACGAAAAATTAAGCGTTGACACTTCATTTAATGCTCGCTACCGAACCCTTGAAGGTCAAACTTTCGGTTGGGATGCAGTCATCACCGAGCATGACGCATGGTTTTTGGATAATGGCGAAGGCACACAACTCTTCACAGGAACTTTTCGAGGTGTCGGCATTTCGTCGGCGCCACTACATCTCGTGCGCGTCAATAAAAAATCTGGCAAGGTAACGCTCGCCGAGATTTGCGGATTACCAAACGGAATCATCGCCAATCCTCCGGTCGTTGACACCAAGCGCCAAATCGTGGTCGGTTTCGATAGCGGCAACGGCGTAATTAGTGGCTTTGATTACGACGAAGATTCAATCACACGCCGCTGGAGCCGCGAGCAGAATCACGCTTGTCATATGTTGTTGTCTCCCGCGGCAGGACAAATTATTACTGCCGATTATCGACCTGAACTAGGTTGCGAACAAGTTGTCGTGCTTGATATTACAAATGGCGAAGAAGTAGCACGAGTTTCAACGACAAGTCCGATTCAATCTGCAGTATTTCCTGCCGTCGGGCGTCATGGTGATATTTATTGGTGCAGCATGTCGACGATCACGCGCATCTCGGTTCACAGCACCGAGCAGAACGAGTTGAACTAGTAACAAAAAACTTCTACGACTTGCGGATGACGCCGTCTTTCACTGCTGCTGCGGCGACCGCGGGTGCAACACGTTGAACAATTGTTCTGTCGAACACTGATGGCACCACAAAATCTGGCGACAATTGAGCATCGGTTACCGACTCGGCAATGGCGATCGCTGCCGCTAATTTCATCCCCTCGGTGATGTCTGTTGCATTTGCGTCAAGTGCACCACGAAAGATTCCGGGAAATGCAAGAACGTTATTTATTTGATTCGGATAATCACTACGACCCGTTGCCATGACGGCAGCAAGACCGTCTACCTGCTCTGGACGAATTTCTGGGTTTGGGTTAGCCATCGCAAACACAATTGGGTTCTTTGCCATCGAGCGCACATCGGCAGCAGTAACTAGATCGGGCCCACTCACACCGACAAATACATCAGCGCCCTTCATCACGTCACTAATCGATCCCATTTTTCGCGAAGAATTTGTGTTTGCGGCGAACCATTCTTTTGCCGAGTTCATTTCGCCTCGACCTGTATAGATGGCACCCACACGGTCGCAACCAATGACATCGCCGATTCCGGCGTTGAGAAGTATCTTGCCAATGGCGACGCCTGCGGCACCAACGCCAGCGATAACAACCGTGAGGTTTTCCATTTTCTTGCCAGTGATTTTCAGCGAATTCCACAACGCCGCCAATGTCACCACTGCTGTGCCATGTTGGTCGTCGTGAAACACAGGAATGTCAAGACTTGCTCGCAGCCGTTCTTCAATTTCGAAACACTCGGGTGCTTTTATATCTTCAAGATTTATTCCACCAAATGTTGGTGCAATGCGTTGCACAAAATCAACGACCTCATCAGCGGTGCGAGCATTTATACAAATCGGGAAGCCATTGACTCCACCAAACTCTTTAAACAAAAGTGCTTTGCCCTCCATGACAGGCATCGCCCCCTCTGGGCCGATGTCGCCAAGTCCGAGCACGGCTGTTCCATTGCTAACAATTGCGACGGTGTTTTTTCGAATGGTGTACTTGTGTGAGAGCGATGGATCGTTTTCAATTGCAGTACAAACACGAGCAACACCCGGCGTGTATGCCATTGACAAATCATCGCGATCGTTGACTGGCGCCGTGCTGATGACTTCAATCTTTCCTGCCTCATGCATTCGAAAGGTTCGGTCCCACCAATCAAGAACTGTTATGCCATCTAGTTTTTGTACCGCAGCGACAACTGCATTTTGATGCTCTTCATTTCGACAGTGCACAACAAGACTTCGACGAAGCACCGGGCCACGAACATCAAAACCATCCAGTGCTCCGATGTTTCCACCTGCTTCACCAATGGCGGCACACAACCGCCCAAGGGTGCCGGGCACATTGTCGAGTTGACAATCAAGAGCGATAGAAAATGCGGCGTTAGGGAGAATTGACATATGGCCCTCTACCGTACGGTCTTGGCAAGCACCAAACTACGGGGCCTCCCACGAAATAGTACGGGTGAAGAGTTTTTATTCGACGCGTAGCCCAGAGATTGCACGAGCAATAACGAGTTGTTGTATCTCTGAAGTGCCCTCAAAGATGGTGTGAATCTTGGCGTCACGGTGCCAACGCTCGACTGGGTATTCACGCGTGTAGCCGTAACCACCAAGAATTTGAATTGCATCTTCGGTTACTTTTACAGCCATCTCAGATGCGTAGTACTTGCTCTGCGAACCTTCGGCGTTTTTGTAACCACCATTTTTTGCAAGCCAAGACGCTCGCCAAATAAGCAAACGCGCAGCGTCGATCTCGGTAATCATGTTGGCAAGTTTGAACGCAATGGCTTGGTGCATGATGATCGGCTTGCCAAATGCCTTGCGCTCTTTGGCATAATCGAGTGCAAACTCATAAGCGGCGCGTGCAACACCAAGTGCTTGTGCACCAACGGCTGGTCGTGTTGCTTCAAAGGTTGCCATCGCGGGCTGTTTGCCACTCGACGTGCCTTCGCGATATCGCGCAAGTTTGGCGTCAAGTTTTTCTTTACCACCCAACAAGCAGCGACCTGGCACACGCACATCTTCAAGCACAACTTCAGCCGTGTGGCTGGCACGAATTCCGTGCTTCAAATATTTCTGACCCTGACTCAAGCCTTTGGTTTTTGGCGGAACAATAAAACTTGCTTGGCCACGACCTTTGAGTTCTGGGTCTACCGCGGCGACTACGACGTGAACATCGGCGATGCCACCGTTGGTGATCCATGCTTTTGTGCCGTTGAAGTACCCACTCATCATTTGCTTCGTCGTATACGGCGCGCGTGCGCAAATTTGAAACATCACTGCCGGCGTCTGGTTCGCTCACACAAAACGCACCAAGTTTTACATCATCAGCGGTTCCGTAACACTGCGGCACCCATTCGATCATTTGTTCTGGTGTGCCGTTGCCGGCGATGCCCGCTGCAGCAAGACCAGATCCCATGATTGCCATGCCGATACCAGCATCGCCCCAAAAGATTTCTTCAATCGCAACAACCATCGTCAAACCAGTCGGGTCGGCCATTGCGTTCATGATGAAGTCGATGCCGTACAAACCGATCTTTGCGGCTTCTTTAACTACTGGCCACGGAAACTCTTCGCGTTCGTCCCACTCATGGGCGGCGGGGCGAATTGTGTCGACTGCGAATTCGTGGATCCAGTTTTTGATTTGAAGTTGGTCGTCGTTGAGCGAGAGTGAGAAATCGGCCATGGTTAAATTTAACCCCCTCGCAGGGTCAAATTTTGGGTCGTAGGCACGGACCCTCGTGTGACAACGGTCAGGCGCGGCGCAACTTCTGAAGATCAGACACGAGGTCACGGTCACGCGAATAACCGCGCTCAACGACTAGTCGCACCGCTTCTTGCGCCCGTTGCCACTCAACTTCGTCAGCCACATGAGCGAGATTGCGCAAATCAGAATGATCAGTTTCTCGACCAGGGGCGACTGACAATAGCTTTAATGCAATTAAGTGTCCAACTCGAGCCACTGGCAAAATAATTTGTTTTACAACCTCAAGTTGCTCAGCAGCGGCTACAACTTCTGCTTCTATGCCTGATGAAGCAATCAACAAATCAATACTTGTGTCATCAGAAGTAATGAGACGAGTCATCGCCAATCTCTTTTGCGCTTCTTGCTCGACTAACGCATCAATGCGAAAACCTAACTTTGTCAGCGAGTGAACCAGCGCCTCGGCTTGAGTATCGTTCTGAACTGCAATAGCAAGATCAACATCGCGTGTGAAACGTGGATCACATCGAACCGAAACTGCGAGCCCACCAACTAGACAACCCGAAACTCCCTCGCGCCGCAAAAGCGTCAAAACTTCTGACGCTGTGGCAATGAGACTCACAGTGCCCTGACGCGCCCCGGAGCATCAAGTGGCCGATCGTGCAGCCACTTAACCAAAAGTTTTTGAATCTGAATTTCATCTGCCTGCGGATTTTCACGACGTAGTTGCTCGCGCTTGATCGCCAAGCCTTCAAGATGCATCTGATCAACTGGCGCAAGTGGCGAAGTCACAAATCAATTCTACGCTCGTAAGTGACTCGTAGCGTGGCGTGGTTCGCACAACTATTAAGCGCGGCGCAGGGTTGTGCCGGCTTTAGTAGTTTCAACTAGCCAGCCAAGTGTTTGCAGTTCGTTGCGGATCTCATCGGCTTGAGCAAAATCTTTTGCTGCACGAGCAGCGTCGAGCGCTACAGCTTTGGCTTGAGAATCAGCATCAACTACATCAGCCGCGTTAAGTTGCAAACCAACGGCAACACACATTTCACGCACGGCCGCAGAAGCGCTCCAGCAGTTTTTGTGTCGCCAGAATCAACAGCAATATTCGCGCGACGAATTGCATCAAACATCACGCCGACTGCAACTGGCGTATTTAAGTCGTCATCCATTGCTGCACGAAATGCGGTGAGCGTCACTTCGTCAGGCAACGCACTTAGTGAATTTGTACGCGCGACAAACGAATCGATGCCGGCCAAGGCATTGACCGATGCATCAATGTTGTCTTGGCCAACTTTTACTGGCGAACGATAATGCGTTTGCAGCAACAACATGCGATACGCCCGAGCATCGTAACGATCCAGCAAATCAGGCAAGTTAGTTACGTTGCCCAAACTCTTGGACATTTTTCACCTTCGGTGTCGACGACAAAACCGTTGTGCATCCAATGGTGTGCAAAATCTTTGCCGAGTGCAACTGCTTGCGCGCGCTCATTCTCGTGATGAGGAAATCGCAAATCGGCGCCACCGCAATGCAAATCAAAACCTTCGCCGAGTAATTCGAGGCTCATCACGACGCACTCACTGTGCCAACCTGGTCGACCCTCGCCCCAAGGTGATGGCCACGCCGGCTCACCAGGTTTTGAAAACTTCCACAACACAAAATCAGCGGGATGCTTTTTTTGATCTGCGCCAAACACCGCACGATCACCACCACCAGCCAGCATCTCGTCAATGTTTTGTTGCGCCAACAAACCATAATCTTTGACGACGCTGGTACTCATATATATGCCGTCATCAGTCGTGTATGCCGCATTTTTCGCCACGAGTTCGGCGATCAGCCCAACTATTTGATCCACATATTCGGTCGCACGCGGCACATCGGTCGGCCGCATTACGCCAAGACGAGACATTGATTCGAACCAAACCGTTTCACATTTTTGAGCAATATCTAACCACGGGCGCTTTTCGCGTTCGGCGCGATTGATAATTTTGTCGTCAATATCCGTGATGTTTGAAACAAGGCGAACTTTGATCCCGGTCCACTCGAGATAACGGCGCAGAATGTCATAAACAAGGGTCGCTCGCCCATGGCCGATATGCGGAGGGCCGTACACCGTTGGTCCGCAAAGATAAATGCTCAATTCGCCCGGCTTGCGTTGCTCAAGCAAGCGAATTTTCGCCGTTGCGGTGTCGTATAAATTCAGCACAGATATTAAGGATAGGCGAGTACCGTTATTTCGTCATGTCACGCGTACCCGAGAAGCCCACGATGGATGGAGTCGACGCTCGACTCGTTGAACAGTGGGAGCGCGACGGCATTTATCGTTTTGATCGCACAGCACAGCGCGAAAATATTTTCTCAATCGACACACCACCGCCCACGGTCAGTGGTTCATTGCACATGGGTCACGTATTTTCTTACACACATACCGACACTTTGGCTCGCTTCTGGCGAATGCGTGGCAAATCTGTTTTTTATCCGATGGGATGGGACGACAACGGTTTGCCGACCGAGCGACGAGTACAAAATTACTATGGCGTTTCGTGCGATCCATCTCTGAAATACATCGAGAATTTTGAACCACCGTTTCGCGGTGACCCACCAAAAGATTCGCGCGCAATACCAATTTCGCGACCAAACTTTATTGAACTCTGTGATGAACTAACTGCACAAGACGAAAAAGTTTTCGAAGATTTATTTCGCCGCCTCGGGCTATCGGTTGACTGGAGTTTGCTTTACACGACGATCAGTGAACATGCTCGACGTACTGCGCAAAGCGCATTTTTGGGCAACCTTGAACGCGGCGAGGCATACACGCAAGAAGCGCCGACACTTTGGGATGTTGATTTTGGCACTGCAGTTGCGCAAGCCGAACTCGAAGATCGCGAACGGCCTGGCGCGTTTCATAAATTAAAATTTCATGTGCCCGACGAAACCCGCAGCGAGTTCGTGGTTGAAACAACTCGACCTGAATTAATTGCCGCCTGCGTCGGACTGGTCGCCCACCCTGACGATGAGCGATACAAACATCTATTTGGCAAAGTTGCCCACACGCCAATCTTTAATGTCGAAGTGCCAGTTTTTGCTCACCCTCTCGCACAACAAGACAAAGGTTCGGGCATTGCAATGGTCTGCACATTCGGTGACTTGACCGATGTGATTTGGTGGCGAGAATTGAATCTCAACACTCGCCCAACAATCGGACGTGACGGACGATTCGTTGCAGATGCTCCAGCAGTGATGTCTGACAAAGCAAAACTGCAATATGCACGACTTGCCGGCAAAAACCGTCAAGCAAGCACAAGTTTTGACGGTCGAAATCTTGCGTGAAACAGGCGAACTCATTGATGAACCGCGAGCAATAACCCACGCAGTTAAGTTTTACGAAAAAGGTGACCGTCCACTCGAGATTGTTACGAGTCGTCAGTGGTATATCCGTAATGGTGGTCGTGATCAAGCGCTTCGCGACAAGTTGCTTGCACGCGGTGACGAACTCACTTGGCATCCGGATTTCATGCAGCACCGTTATGCAAACTGGGTCGGCGGTTTAAACGGCGACTGGCTCGTGAGCCGACAAAGATATTTTGGTGTGCCGATACCGCTTTGGTATCGCCTCGATGCACACGGCGAAATCATTTACGACAATCCACTGATGCCAACTAAAGATCAATTGCCAATTGACCCGAGTACAGATTTGCCAAATGGTTTTGTAGCTGAGCAACGCGGGCAAGCAAACGGTTTTGTGGGCGACCCAGACATCATGGATACTTGGGCGACTTCTTCACTGACACCGCAGATTGCAGGTAGGTGGATAGATGATCAAGATTTGTTTACGAGAATTTTTCCGATGGATGTTCGGCCACAAGGTCACGACATTATTCGCACGTGGTTGTTTGCCACAATGGTTCGTTCAAACTTCGAACACAATCAAGCACCTTGGAAGAACGCCGCATTATCTGGTTGGATTCTCGACCCTGATCGCAAAAAGATGTCGAAATCAAAAGGCAATGTTGTAACACCATCAGATTTGTTTGATCAATACGGCAGTGACGCCGTGCGATATTGGGCTGCGTGCGCACGACCTGGTGTTGACACGACATTTAGCGAAGACCAAATGAAAGTCGGACGCAAATTGGCAACCAAACTGCTGAACTTGACGAAATTTGTTCTTGGTGCGGGAGAGTTGACCCCGGATTCAAAGCCGACTGATTTGATTGATCACGCGATGCTCACTCGCCTATCTTTGGTAGTTGACGAAGCCACACTCGCCCTCGAACAATTTGATTATGCTCGAGCACTCGAGCGCTCAGAGGCATTCTTTTGGTGGTTCTGTGATGACTATGTCGAATTAGTGAAGACTCGCGCATACAGCCCTGGTCAAGAATCAGCATCGGCGCGTAGTTCTTTGCACCGAGCGCTGAGTATTCTGCAACGGTTACTTGCGCCAATGTTGCCGTTCGCTACAGAAGAAGTTTGGTCTTGGTGGCAGACAGGTTCAATTCACTTGGCAAACTGGCCGACGACCCAAGAAACGCTCGCTGATTTCGTCGCATCAGATGACGCCAGTTCGTTGCTTGATGCAACATGTGTTGTGCTTGCCGCGGTGCGGCGTGCCAAAACAGAGGCAAAGGTTTCACAGCGTGCAGAAGTTTCGCATCTAGTTGTAACCACATCGACGGCGACCATTGATCTACTAAAAGCAAATATTCTCGACTTACGCAACGCCGGAGCACTTCAAGAAATAAAGTTTGTGGCTTCAGATTCGCAGACAAAAGCGCAAGAGATCGTCGCTCAGGTCACTCTTGCTACTCCACTAATCTAAATACAACATGTTGCGACGGTTTATGTCAAAACCAAAATTTGGTCCAAGACCAAAATCGCATTATTTAGTGCTGTCCCTGAATATTTTCGTCGTTACTTTATTGATATTTTCTGGTCTCGGAATGCTATGGATCAACGGTCGTGTAAATCAACGGCTAATCGTCACCTTGAACAATTCTCAAGATGGCTCAAATAATCAAACTCAAAGTTCGAATGACTCACCAACCAACAGCGACTTGATACTTGATCCAAAGAGTCTTGACGCAAAGAACTTTCTGTTGACCGGTTCAGATAATGGTTCGTGTGCCGACGCCAAGAGTAAAACTACGGGCGGAATCGGTGATCGCACGAGTCTTGGCGAACGCAGTGACACGATCATGATTATTCGGATTGACCCGAGTTCGAAGCGGGCGGCAATTCTTTCGTTTCCGAGAGATTTGTGGGTGAACATCGCCGGAACGACTCGGCAGAACCGAATCAACTCAGCATTTAAAAGCACTGATCCGAACAGACTGGTCGACACGATTCAAAAAAGTTTCGGCATTCCAGTTGATCATTATGTGAACGTTAATTTTTGTGCATTCAAAGAAATTGTGACGGCTGTCGATGGCGTCAAAGTTCCTTTTCTGTATCCGACGCGCGACAAGAAAACCGGTTTCAATGTCGCTTCACCGGGATGTGTGACTTTTGATGGCGACCGCGCACTGGCGTATGTTCGATCACGATCCGGGTATCGATATTTTGATACGACCAAACAAAAGTGGATCGAAGATCCATCAGGTGATCTCGGTCGAATTAGTCGACAGCAAGACTTCTTGCGTCGATCAATGCAACGGGCACTTGACAAAGGTTCGTCAAATATCGCCGTGGCCAACGACTTGTTGAACGCGGCTTTGAAAAATGTGATCACTGACGACCAACTCACGCCTCGCGGAATGTTGGACCTCGCTCAAGCGATGCGCGATCTAAATACGCGCACTGTGGCGACATACACGATCGACTCTTATCCAAAACGCATTGGCGAACTTTCGGTTTTAATTCCACTGATCAAATCAGAATCAATGAAGCAAGTTCTCGAGATCTTTCAAGGTCGCGCGCCCTTGACCGCACAAAAGGCGTCAACTCTCAGAACGAACAATCCAACTGTCGTGCTGATCGCCCAACGAATTGCAATAGCCACGACGACGACCATCGCGATAACAGAAACAACCGCAATACCGACCACGACAATCCCCACTACAACGGCACCACAAAAGACTGTCGGCGTTGTTCCACCAGATGATCCAGGTTGTCGTTGACGCTTTAACCGTTCTGCCAAAATCAAACTCGTTACAATAACTCAGGGGTATTAAATGGAAATTCTTATCGCAGTTGTTGTCACCGTTATCTCATATTTTCTTGGCACGTTTCCTAGTGCGGCAATTGTTGCGGGTCGAAAAAATCTTGACATCACCACTGTTGGTTCCGGAAACCCTGGCGCGTCAAATGTGATTCGAAATCTCGGATGGAAAACTGGTCTTGCCGTGTTCTTGATGGACATGGCCAAAGCTGCCCTCGCCGTTGGTTTGGCTTGGGTTGTTACTTCGGAACATCGAAGTTCGTTGTCGTATATTTGTTTGTTCGCTGCAATTCTTGGCCACTCATACCCGGTCACACGCAAATTTAAAGGCGGCAAAGGTGTTGCATGTGGTGGCGGTGGAATGTTCATGCTGTTTCCACTTACAAGTTTGGTTTTGTTCACTTCGTGGTTTGTTCTAACCAAAGCAACTCGTAAGGCTTCAATTGCATCATTGACCATTTCAATTGCCTTGCCATTCGGTATTTGGCGCGAGAGTGCAGAAGGTTGGGAAATCGTCGCGACTTTGGCACTGGTTGTGTTTATCATTGCGAAACATTTGCCAAACTTGCGGCGTCTAAAGTCTCACGAAGAACCAGACATTTAGTTCGAACAAACCAATCTCGGCGTAGTTTCTCGGTAAGGTTTCTGAAGTGCTTGCAGTTATCAATACTTTTTTTGATTGGCTAAAAGAATCATCATCATCGCCATGGTTCTATTTGATTATTTTCGCAGTGGCGGTGTTTGATTCTGTTCTGCCCATCGTTCCAAGTGAATCACTCGTGATAATTGGCGGCGTGAGCGCTGGTACTGGTTCACTTTCAATTGCTCTGGTTATTCTTTGTGCCGCTGGTGGCGCGTTTATCGGCGACAACTTGAGTTATCTGATCGGTCGTGAAGCGAGTGACTGGGTGATCAAGCGACGAACGCGCACCGAGCGCGGCGCAAAACAAATGGCGAATATTGTCGAACAGATTCACGACCGTGGCGGAATGTTATTGATCACTGCCAGGTTCATCCCCGGAGGAAGAACACTTCTCACACTCTCGTGTGGCGTCACCCGTCAACCACGAAAATGGTTCATCGGTTGGGCTGTTGTCGCCGCGAGTGTGTGGTCGCTTTATGCATCACTACTTGGATACATCGGTGGAAAGTCTTTCGCCGATAATCACACCAAAGCATTTCTGATTGCATTCGCTGGAGCATTCGGTGTGACGATAATTGTTGAGGCATTTCGTGCCATCTCACACAGGCTCAAGCGTCAAAACCAAATCAGTTAGTTAACGGCTGTAAAGTTAAGTGCAGTGACTCTGCAATTAAGCGTCGACTCGACGTCATGGAACCTGCATATCAATAACATTGCCAAAAGTTTCGGTGATCTGATACCGGTTGTCAAGGGCAACGGATACGGCTTTGGACGAGCAACCCTCATGACACGCGCCGCTTCACTCGCAAAAGAAATCGCAGTTGGTACGGTTTTCGAAGCACACGATGTGCCCAAAAATTGTGTTGCGATCGTTCTCACCCCTGCAGGTGTCGAATTGCCCGAGACTTTGCCGGAGAACACAATTTTGACAGTCGGCTCGGTTCAGCATGTGGCAAACTTGCGACTCAACTCTTGGCGCGGTTCTGTGATTGTCAAACTTCGTTCAAGCATGAATCGTTACGGAGCCGACGCAACCGAACTTGCCGATTTAATTGCGGCTATCGCGGAATCTGGCTTGACCCAAGTTGGTTGGTCAATTCATCCACCGCTCGACGGCAATGCGAGTGATCATCTCACCGAAATAAAAAATTGGATGCTACAAATATCTTCTGACCTACCTATGTTCGTCAGCCACATAGATGCCAACGGCGTCAAACAACTGCGCCAAGAATTCGCCAAGAATAAAATTCGAGCCAGGTCCGGCACGGCACTTTGGCTGGGTGACAAATCAATGACACATCTGACGGCAGATGTGATTGATCTTAGAGTCGTCAAAAAAGGCGACACTGCCGGATATCGAAACGTCAAGATCAAACAAGACGGCGCAATCGCCATGATTGGTGTCGGCACAAGTCACGGCGTGCAGTTGGTGGGTTCAGAACTGAGCCCGTTTCATTTCAATCAAAAACGTCTTGAACTTGTCGAACCATCACATATGCACACTTCGATGGTGTTCATCCCCAACGGCGAAAAATCGCCGCAGGTCGGCGACCATGTCGACGTGCAACAACCTCTGACGCGCGTTTATCCCGACTTTATTTCTTGGACTTAAATAGATCGGTGAACTCAAATAATCGCTTGAGCGACAATCGGATAGTCACCGTCGATGTGATGCGGACGATTGCATTATTCGGAATCATCGTGCTCAACTACCACGGCTACCTAAATTTCTCTGGCGCGCTGAGCACCACAGAGCCATCGGTCTTTGAACGCTGGTGGCACCCATTTAATGGTGCACTTGCAAATCCGTTTCCTGTTGGATTTGTATTGGTCGCAGGCATGGGTGTCTCATTCATGACAAGCACGGTAAACACGGTGAATTTGATGAATGACACACGATGGCGTCTCGCACGACGCGGACTCTTTTTATTTACGCTCGGCTATTTCGTCAATTGGGTTTGGCCAGGAACAATTCTCCCCTATTACGGGGCGTTTTTCTTGATCGCCAGCGTGATCGCCTACTGGTCGAAACAAAAATTAATTTCGCTCGGCATATTTTCGATGGCCGTCGCCGCGGTAACCCAGTCATGGAGATTCGCACAAACTTTTAACGGCAATTACACGACATGGCTCTCGCCAGCCGAAGCCGATTCGCCACGAAATCTATTGATTCGAATTTCCATTGACTACACACATCCGCTGTTTCCATGGTTGGCGTTTTTTATCACCGGCATTTTGCTAGGTCGTAATTATGCGACTTTCAAGATCATTCGAGTCAGGCTTCTGATTATCAGCGTTTGTGCAGTTGGTATTTCTTATTTGACCAACACGATGATTCGCTTAATTGCAGATTCGTCGAGTCAAAGCGACCAAAGTTTGCGCAAACTTGCTTCGACTCGGCCGTTCGACCGCGGCGTACTTTACGTTGCATCAGCGATCGGGGTGGTTGTTGCGGTGCTTGTGATTTTAGATTTTCTATGCGAGCGCTACAAAGATTCACAAATTATTGAAACCGCAAGGATCACGGGCCAAATGACGCTGACGATTTATCTCGCCCACATTTTTATTTACAATACGGTCGTGAACAAATTAAAACTTGTCACGCCAACCGGGCTAGACACCGCTATGACCATGAGCGTCGTCGTCTATGTTTCTGCGATCATCTGGGCCAACTGGTGGCACAATCGTTTTGGCCGCGGCCCTGCCGAACGCGTCTATCGAAACTTCGGTTGTTAACTAGTTGCGCGAATAAGTTTTCAACATCATGTAACTCGACTCGTCGCCTCGCCCACTTCGAGATATTTCTTTGTTGCAACCACATCGCGAATTCGTTCGAAGCCATCAAAAACTTCAACATAACTAGTTGGTAATGGTGAAATCGCCAACCTGATGCAATCCGGCTGGCGAAAATCGCCGATTACGTTTCCAAATATTCGCATCGCCTCGGAAATTTTCTGTGCATCTGGGTGGCGCACAGAAATATGACCACCACGCCTGGTTGAGTCGCGCGGTGTGACAACCGAGAACCCAAGTGGTGCGAGCCAAGAATCATGCAACGCCAGCATCAACTCGGTGCCTTGCGCAGCCTTTTGCGCAATCGCCGACAACCCAGCGCGTTCGATCATCTCGAAGGCTGTAGTGACGCAACGCATTCCGATGATGCTCGGACTCGCAATTTGAAAGCCGCGCATTCCTGGGGTGCGATCAAAACCCTGCGCCATCGCGAACTGATCATTTTGCGCAAACCAACCTTGAATCGGCACATTCAATTCTCTTTGCACACGGTGACTGACATAAAGCCAGGCCGGTGAACCAGGACCAGAGTTGCCATATTTGTATGTGCAGCCAACCGCAAGATCAACTTTGTCGCGGTCGTATTGCATCGGCACGACACCAACCGCGTGACTCGCATCCCAAACAAAAAGTGCACCGGCGTCACGAGCTAGTTGCGTGAGTTTGGCGACGTCATGCAAAACTCCTGAACGATACTGAATCACCGACAACGAAACAAGTGCAACATCATCGTTTAAAACAGCGGCGAGCATCTCTGGAGAAATAAATTCTTCGCCATCGTCGTCGTCGATCACGACAAGTTTCAAATCACGCTCCCGGCAAATGCCCTCCAAAATGTAACGATCGGTCGGAAAGTTCGCCGTATCGGTAATCACCGTTTTGCGATCAGATCTGGCATCAACCGCTGCGCTACAAAGTTGATAAAAATTTACACTCGTCGTGTCAACGCACAACATCTGACCTGCAGCGGCACCCAAAGAAGCACGACCAATCAGATCGCCAACTGACTGGGCTTCGTCAATCCAATCAGCCCAACCAGAAACAAGTTTCGTCGCCCACTCCGAGCGTAAATATCGATCCACAACATTGACAGTTTCGCTCGGCATACGTCCAAGAGAATTGCCATCCAGATAACACAACGACTGGTCAACAATCATAAATTCGACTCGGTACTTGGCTAGCGGGTCTTTGGCATCAAGCGTCTGAGCCGTACTTCGTGAGGTCATGTCATTTGGCATACGCTCACCGTATATGAAATCGGGTGAAAATTCGGAGAAATTTGCATCTGCGGTCACCTACTCGTCGTATTTGAGAGTTGACGAATTGCTTGAGTTGCAAAAACCCCGCTCTGATGGCCCGGAGCACGACGAAATGCTGTTTATCATCGTGCATCAGACATACGAGTTGTGGTTCAAGTGTTTGCTGCACGAACTTGCCCGCGTCCAATCTCTTTTAGAAACTGGTGACACTCACGCGTCGCTGGCTGTGCTCGGGCGTGTGCGCACGATTTTTAAAGTTCTTGTCAGTCAAGTTGACATTTTAGAAACAATGACGCCGCTTCAATTCAATTCGTTTCGTGATCGCCTTGAGGCTGCAAGCGGATTTCAATCAGTGCAATTTCGCGAACTTGAGGCTGTGCTCGGGCGTCGAGACGCGACAATGGTCGACCATCTCGATCCAAATAGCCAAGCAAGATTGCAGGTGACCAAAGCAATGAGTCGCCCATCACTTTGGGACTCGGTAATTATTTACCTCGTACAACATGGCCACAAAATGCCCGACGAAATAACGAAACGAAATGTCAACGAGAATTACGTCGCTAACGATCAAGTTCAAGAATCACTCGCCATCGCTTATCGTCAAGACCCGCAAGTCGCGATGTTGCTCGAACGCTTACTGGACATCGACGAAGGTTTACAAGAGTGGCGCTACCGCCATGTCAAAATGGTGGAGCGCACGATTGGCTTGAAACATGGCACGGGTGGTTCAAGCGGAGCTGGATACCTTGCTACAACATTATTTAGGCCAGTTTTTCCCGACTTGTGGGCCGTACGATCGCGCTTCTAAAAAATTTTCAATGCAAACCGATTGGGCCGCGTTACTCAAAACCGAATTTGACAAGCCCTACTTTTACGAACTTGAGAGATTAATCGACGCTGAGCGGAAACAAATAAATATCTATCCGAGCCCCGAGAACGTGTTCAGAGCATTCGAATTAACTAGTTTCGCGAACACGAGAGTAGTAATTCTTGGACAAGACCCTTACCACGGTGCTAATCAGGCGCACGGTTTGTGTTTTTCCGTGCAAAGCAACACAGCATTACCACCATCCCTTAAAAATATATTTAAAGAACTGCAATCCGATTTAAATTTCACGACAAATACGAAAACCGCCAGTCAGGGCAACCTTGAACAATGGGCGCGACAAGGTGTGCTGATGCTGAATACAACGCTTACCGTTCGCGCCGGCGAGGCCGGTTCGCATCAAGGTTTAGGCTGGGAAACTTTTACCGATGAAGTAATTCGTATCGTTGATAGCAAGTCACACCCAGTTGTCTTCGTGCTCTGGGGAGCGTTGGCCAGAAAAAAGAAATCTTTAATCGACATCACTAGACATCACGTCGTCGAGAGCGCGCATCCATCACCGCTATCTGCTCACAACGGATTCTTGGGCTCTCGACCATTTACGAAAATAAATGATGCGCTAGTTAGTTCTGGCCTCGACCCGATTAATTGGCGGCTCGACACACGACCGAACTCGCCTTTCGACGCACAAGTTAATTAACATACAAATCGTGGGAACAGTCCGTCGCCATGCCTTTGTCGAGTGCAATGCAGACAAAGTTTGGGCGTTCGTCGGTGCTCCAGAGCGACTGCACGAGTGGTTTCCAATTACGGAGTGTCGCGTCGAAGGCAACAAACGCTGGATCACTCTTGCCGCAGGAATCGTGTTCGAAGAAGACATCGTCACGCTTGATCACGACCTGCGAAGGTTCCAATACAAAATTGTAAATAATCCGTTGATCAAGTTTCATATCGGCACAGTTGACGTAATCCCCGACACCGAGAATCGCTGCCTTGTGATGTATTCAACAGATATGGATCCAGAGGTACTCGCGCTACCAATCGGCGGTGCCGCTGGCGTTGGCTTGGCGAAAGTCAAAGAAATGTTCGACGGCAAATAACTATGGGTCGCAAGATTCTTTTTATTACAACCGACCAGCAACGCTACGATGCGCTGGGTTGCAACGGTGGAACAATCGCCCGCACACCGAATATTGACGCGCTGAGCAAAGCCGGGATCACATTTGATCGCGCGCATCCACAAAATGTTGTGTGCATGCCATCGCGCAGCACGATGATCACCGGTCAACATGTCAGCACGCACGGTGTGTGGATGAACGGTGTGCCGCTACCACAAGATGCGCCGAGTATCGCCGGCGATCTGCGTGCTGTTGGCTATTCGACCGCACTGATCGGTAAAGCGCATTTTGAGCCGCTACTCGATCCGTTTTTGAGATTTACAGAAAATCGCTTGGGCAATGAACGCCAAACAACCGACAACCCTGTTGATCCACATCGCGGTTTTGACCACATGGAGTTATCGACTCACGGCGCAGTTGGTCAATTGCATTATTCGCAATGGGTTCGCGACAATCACCCTGAGGCAGTCGCTGGCTTTTATCGAGTGCTAGACAATGAGTTGCAAGTCAATGCCCAAGGTGGCGGCGATACAAACGCGCCGCAACTAAAAATAAATCCAATTCCAACAGAGTGGTATCACACACATTGGGTGGCGCAGCGCACAATCAACTGGTTGAACTCGTTGCCTGCCGACAAAGATTGGTTTTGTTGGATGAGTTTTCCAGATCCGCATCATCCGTGGGATCCGCCGGCATCAGAGTTGCACCGCGTGCCGTGGAAAGATCTCGACCTGCCGGTTGGTTACAACGAAGATAAATCGAAGCGTGAAAAAATCCTTGATGATAAATTGCGCCACTGGCGAGGTTGGTACGACGGTACTTTCGTTTCTAATTATGAAGCGCCAGCACATTGGGTTCCCGCCACATTGACCGCCGATCAAGTTCGCGAAGTCAATGCTTTTACTCATGTTGAGAACGAATTGATCGACGACGCGATTGGCGCTGTAATGAGTGCAATCACTGCGCGCGGTTGGCAAGATGATCTCGATGTTTTATATACGACCGATCACGGTGAGTTTCAGGGCGATTTCGGCTTGCTTTTCAAAGGTCCATACCATGTTGATTCGTTGATGCGTCTGCCACTTATTTGGCGACCAGCGCCGAACACGAAAACTCACCGGCACGGGTCAGTGCACCAGTTGGTTTGGTTTCACTCGCGGCAACTTTTGCGCACATCGCCGGACTTGAAAAACCTGCGTACACCGAGGCAGTGCGGTTACCGGTCGATGATGTTGATGCTGAAAAACTCGGCCACGAACGCGTGCTCACAGAATGGGACAGTGTGCTGTTCGGCAAAATTGTTCATCTACGCACGATCTGTCGTAACAACTGGGTTTGCACCGCGGCACTCGACGGCACGATGAATAAAGCCGGCGAGGGTGAACTTTACGACTTGGTAAATGATCCGTTGCAACATGTCAACCGCTGGAGCGACGATTCAGTTCGTGCTTTGCGAGATGATCTGCTCAGCGATATGTGGGCCAGTTTGCCGTCACAAGTTCTGCCGTTACGCACAATGGATGCCCCCGTCTAACGATTAATCTTCAAAACATGGAAGTCGGCTTTATCGGGTTGGGCAACATGGGTTTACCAATGTGTAAGCGACTGCTTGCTACTCAAGTACACGTGAAAGTTTTTGACATCAACTCTGGTGCCGTATCACTCGCCGTTGATCACGGCGCCACTGCGTCAAAATCGGTCGCCGAGTGCGCATCGCAAGTTGATGTTTTGTTTACGTCTCTGCCCCGACCCGATCATGTCGAGAAAGTCATGGTCGACAGTGATGCATTGCAAAATCTGAAATCTGGCGCGATTTGGGTTGACCTGACGACCAACCGCAAAGAACTCGTCATCGAGTTGGCAAACAAAGCCCCACAAGGTGTGTCGGTTTTAGATTCGCCCGTCACCGGTGCCGTTGACGGCGCACGAAATGGCAGGCTCACACTTTTTGTCGGTGGCGAAAAATCTTCATTTGATCGAGTTTCGCCGTTGCTTGCAAATCTAGGTAATGCAATTCACTGCGGTGCTCTGGGTTCGGGCAATGTTGTCAAACTCGTAACAAATCAACTTTGGTTCATCGCCGCCGCCGCAATCGGTGAAGGTTTTGCAACTGGCATCGCCAACGGCGTCGAGCTCGGCACGCTGTGGGGCGCGATCAAAGAAAGCGTCGGCGACAGTTTCGTCGTGCGTCACGATGCGCCATCAATTTTTGCAGGACACTACGATCCATCTTTTTCGCTTGAGCTTTGCCTCAAAGATTTAGGCCTGATTAGTGAACTTGGCAGACAAGTCAACGCAGATCTACCAATGACTGCTGCAGCAGTGCATGCATTTACGATTGCCACCGAACGTTACGGGGCCAACGCAGCCGAACTGCATGTTGCCAAACGCATCGAAGACGATGCAAAAATTTCAATGCGACTTGATGGCGATTGGACGCCACCCTGGGAATCATGAACTGCGCCACAAGATGACTCGGCAATACAGGATTGACGATCTTGTTGACTTTATAAGTTTTCCGCTAGATCAACCAGAAAGTATCGCGTATAAAAACGCATTAAACGATGCCCGAGCGCAACTACAACACGACGGCTGTGCCGTAATCAAAAATCTGCTTCGTCCGACCGCTATAAAAATCATCAGTCAAGAGATCGTCGAACGAAAATCAACAACACATTTTTCGACATCAAGCATGAATCCATACTTTCATTCAACAAAAAACCCCGATTACCCCGATCATCACCCGGTAAATACATTTATTGAACGCTCAAGTGGTTTCATTCCTGGAGATTCTTGGGATGCATCACTCGCAATAGATATCTTGTTTCGCAGCGAACTACTGACGAACTTTATTCGTGATGCGCTCGAAACTGAGGCGGTTCACTGCTACGCCGATCCGTTGGCTGGTTTGACTGCAAACATTCTCGATCCTGGGCAACAATTTGCGTGGCATTTCGACACAAATGAGTTTGCTGTGACGGCGATGATTGACGAAGCCGACGACGGTGGGCTGTTTCAATATGTTCCAATGATTCGAACCCCAGATGATGAATCATTCGATCGCATTCAAAAAGTTCTTGACGACGACTGCTCAGAAGTTAAAACTCTTGAACTTCACGCTGGCGATTTACAAATTTTTCGTGGCAGACATTCGCTTCATCGCGTGACAAGAGTGCCAAAGACCTCGAAGCCTCGTCATGCAGCGATTTTTGCCTACACCGCCGAGCCTGGAGTCATCGGTCGGGTTGAACGAACCCGTCAACTATTTGGCCGAGTACTTCCTGCTCACGAAGAAGCAGAAAAACGCCGAGTGCGAAGTGACGCACTAATTGACTAGCTGATTAACTAGCTGACTAATTAAATAGCGGGCACTTGCTGCGTGATGCAATGAATGCCGCCGCCGCCGTGCGCGAGAATTGCGCCAATTTCTAGCCCGACAATATCTCGATCAGGAATATATTCGCCGAGTAGTGCCAGCATTTCGCTGTCAGCATCATGGCCGCAAACAGGCACGATGACCGCGTCGTTGCAAATATAAAAATTAAGATACGGCACAACTGCTCGCACGCCATCTGTTACCACAAACGGCAAGATTGGTATCTCGTGCACGGACAACCCTGCATCTTTTGCCACTGCAATGTTCGTCGCACAACGCGCAAAGTCTTCTTCGTTCTTGTCGTCGCAACCTTGCATGATCACGGTCTTGGGCCCAATGAATGCAGCCACGTTGTCAACATGACCGTCGGTGTCGTCGTCCAGCGCCAGACCGAAAGGCAGCCATACGACTTGTTGTTGACCGAGTTCTTGACAAAGTCGTTCGGTGATCTGCTCGCGCGAAAGTTTCGGATTGCGATTCGGGTTAAGCAAGCACTGCTCTGTGGTGATCAACGTGCCGGCGCCATCTACATTGAGTGAACCACCTTCAAGAACCATGTCGATCTTGCGTGACTGGTGACCCGCATGTTGCGCCCATCGCGAAGCAATCGTGGCATCTTTGTCGAACGGCACGAACTTTTCGCCCCAGCCGTTGAACTGCCAGCAAGTCGCGATCAATTCACCGTTTTCAACGATGTAATTCGGCCCAGAGTCGCGAAACCACGCATCATCAATTTCGAGCGCGATTACATCTACATTTTCGGCACAAGCATTACGGGCGTGCGACAAATCGTTCGGGTTTGCGATCATCGTCACGGGTTCATAACCCGAGATCGTATTCGCCAGCGCTGCGTGCGCCGTTTGCGCCTCAACTAAACGCGAACCGTAAATCTCTGGTCGTGCCGGCCAGCAGATCACAGTTCGCTGGTGCCGAGCGAACTCGGCAGGCATGCTCACTGATCGAACCCGTCAAGACTCATCAGGGGTTTATACAACTCGGGGCGCCGATCACGAAATAATCCCCAGAAAGTTCTGGCAAGTTTTTGCGCCTCAAGATCAAAAGTTGCAAGCAAAACTGTTTCTTCAGTTCGATTTGCTTCGGCGACTTTTGCGCCAGTTGCATCGCAAATAAACGAACATCCATAAAAAGTAATCTCTGTCGCACGACCAACTTCGCGACCGGTGCGATTTGCAGCCATCACCGGCGTGAGATTGCTCGCGGCGTGACCTTGCATCGCCCGTTGCCAATGACCCGATGAATCAAGTTCAGGATTTGAGGGCTCGCTACCAATGGCGGTCGGATACAACAGAATTTCTGCACCGCGCAACGCCATCACACGCGCCGCTTCTGGAAACCATTGATCCCAACAAATGCCGACACCAATTTTCGCGTGCTTGGTTTGCCAAACCCGAAAGCCAGTGTCGCCGGGGCTGAAATAAAACTTTTCGTTGTAACCAGGCCCGTCAGGAATATGACTCTTGCGATATGTGCCAAGCACCTTGCCGTCAGCGTCAACTATCGCCACCGAGTTGAACAATGAATTATTCGCACGCTCATAAACACTGATTGGTAACACAACATTTAATTCTTTTGCAACCTTGGCAAAATGCGCGACCGTCGGATGAGTCGACATCTCAACCGCGCGACCTAGGTCGTCAGTTGTTTGATCTTTGCAAAAATAATGACCTTCAAAGAGTTCGGGGATCAAAATAATTTGTGCGCCTTGTTTCGCTGCGCTACGCACCAGTCGTTCGGCAGTGGCGATATTTTCGGCAACCTCAGTTGACATCGACATCTGCAATGCAGCAACCTTGACGCTTCGCATAAATTATTTGGCGAGTTGCTCTTGAATTGCGCTCAACACTTCTGGGGCATCCGGCGCCACTGTCGGATTGAAACGACAAACGACATTTCCGTCACGGCTGACCAGGAACTTTTCAAAGTTCCAGCGAATATCACCCGTGTGACCCTCGGCGTCGGCAACTTGCGTGAGCGTTTGATACAAGTCATGACGCCCAGCACCGTTGACTTCAACTTTTTCAGACATCGGAAAAGTGACACCATAATTAGACGAGCAGAAAGTCTCAATCTCGCTCGCCGATCCTGGTTCTTGGGCACCAAACTGATTGCACGGCACACCCAAAACAGTGAAACCGCGAGCAGAATATTCTTTCTGCAACGCCTCAAGTGCGGTGTACTGCGGGGTCAAACCGCACTTCGATGCCACATTAACGACCAGTGTCACTGATCCGTTCAGCGAACTCAGTAGATCTTGCTGACCGGAAAGCCCGGCAATTTTCGTTTGATAAACCGACATTTTGTCTCATCTCTGTTTTGGTTTTTTACTCGTGTGGCAAGGCTACTCATAAACCTGATACACAACACAGGTGCCAAGATCGCAGTTCGACGCCAGTTTTTTCAAACGCTTTTATTCGACGACGCCGATGCATTCGCGGCGCAAGATTGAAACGCTCGCTTCTGCCGTGCATCAGTTTTGTAATTGGTGGGATGTTCAAGTGCGCTCAGTTTTAGATGTCGGTGCGGGTGTCGGGTATTGGAGTGATTGGTATCGCAATAGTCATCCAAGCACCAAAATTGTTTCAGTTGATGTCAGCGAACATGCCTGCAAGAAATATGGCCATGAGCGTCGCGATATCAGTTCATGGACACCGAAAAGAAAATTCGATCTCGTTATTTGCCAAAGCGTGCTTCAATATCTCGACGATCAGGCTGCTCGTTCGGCGATCAAGAATTTGGCTGGAGCGACGAAAAATGTTTTATTTTTTGAAGTGCCGACAAAAAATGATTTGCGCCACAATGTCGATCGCAAAGTTACCGACTTCGAAATATATTCACGTTCAGGTCTCTGGTATCGACACGAACTCAATAAATATTTCAAGCAGGCAGGTGCGGGATTATGGGTCATCAAATCGAGCAACATTGTGTTGTACGAACTAGAAGGTAACGCAAAATAAGTCAAATTTTAAACGGTGCCGTAGCCTTTAGCCATGGATTCTGCGAGCAAAACTAATCCGTACGAACTTGCGAGAATTGCTGCAGATTTTGTCGTTGAAAAATTTGGTGCCCGACACGACATTCTTGCCGTCTTGGGTTCTGGTTGGGCACATGCGGCATCAGTGCTTGACGCAACAGACGAAATTTCTGTAACCGAGATTCCCGGTTTCACTAAACCGTCGGCGATCGGCCATGGTGGCTCGTTAAAAAGCGTTACGGTCGGAAAGTCTCGTGTGTTGTTGCTCACTGGTCGTACACATCTTTATGAAGGTCACGGTGTCGACGCGGTGGTGCATGCCGTGCGCACGGCGGCATTTGCTGGTTGCAAAACAGTCGTGTTGACCAATGCGGCAGGATGTTTGCGTCAAGATTGGGGTGTTGGCGCAACAGCAATGATTTCAGACCATATCAACCTGACTGGTTTCTCGCCGCTAACTGGCGCCGATGCGCCCGCACCATTGCATGGACGGTTCGTCGATCTCACTGATGCGTATAGTTTGCGATTACGAAAGATCGCGCGACGGGTCGACTCGACTTTGCATGAAGGCGTGTATATGGGATTTCATGGTCCGCACTTTGAGACCCCCGCAGAAATACGCGCCGCTCGCGTGTGGGGCGCCGACCTCGTCGGCATGTCTACCGTTATGGAGACAATCGCCGCGAGACATATGAACATGGAAGTTCTTGCATTGTCGCTGGCAACGAACCTCGCCGCCGGAATCTCTGGAGAAAAACTTTCTGGAGACGAAGTACTGGCAATCGGCAAAGCAGCCGCATCGCGTGTTGGCGGTTTATTGGCAAACATCCTCAAACAGATTGATATAGAAAGTCAAAACTCATGAACAATAAATCAACGAACCAAGACCGTGTTGCGATTATCAATGCACAAATAGTCACCGTTGATAAACAAGGCTCTGTGATTGAAGATGGTTCATTGGTCGTTGGCGCAGATGGTGCTATTCGAGAAATTGCGAGCGGAAAGATAAGCCATACAGCCAGCGAAGTTATAGATGCTCGAGGCGCGATCGTGATGCCGGGCTTAATCAACACTCACACTCATCTGGGTATGACTTTGTTTCGTGGACTCGGTGATGACATGAGCCTTGAAGATTTTCTCGCTCGTCTGATGCCAGCCGAAATTAAAGTTCTCAACCATGAAGCAGTCCGTGCTGGCACAGAAATCGCTGCTCTTGAATCTTTGCTCGGCGGCATTACAACTTCGCTCGACATGTACTATTTGCCCGATGCGGCACTAGAGGTAGCAAAATCAAGTCGCATGCGAATTCAAACTGGGCCAAACTTTTTGGAATCAGACGGCCCGGAGCCGCTTAAATTCAACGATCGACTTGCTTGGGCAACAAAATGGCTCGAAGTGCCGCGTGATTCACTCGGCTCAACTGGGTGGGTTGCTCCACACAGCACATATTTGCTGAATGAAGATCAGTTGCGAACACTCGCTGCTCTGGCGGCAAAATATGAGGCTCGCATTCATGTGCACGCTGCTGAGACTGTTGGTGAGATGCAACTGGTCGCAAAGCGCCACGGTGGTCGCACACCGATTCAAGTTCTTGCCGACACGAATTTGTTGCGTCGAAGCGTTCTTGCGCACGGAGTTCATCTAAATGATGATGACATTGCGCTGATCGCCAGCAATTCGGCGACAGTCGTGCACTGCCCGGCGTCAAATTATAAACTCGCAAGTGGTACCGCGAATTTTGGATCTGCAACGAGCCGGCGTGAATATCGCGCTCGGCACCGACGGCCCTGCTTCAGGTAACGACATCGATCTGTGGATTGCAATTCGCCTTGCTGGTTACATCCAAAAAACTGTCGCAAAAAATCCCGCTATTTTGCCGGCACTCGACATTGTGCGAATGGCAACAATCAACGGTGCGCGCGCGTTGCAGCTGGATCACTTGATCGGTTCTCTTGAAGTCGGCAAACGAGCCGATCTGATTGTGCTTGATGCAGATTCGCCTTCGCTGACACCGAATTTCAATCCACATACGACTATTGCCACATCGGTCACGCGCGCCGATGTGCGCCATGTTGTAATTGACGGCGAGGTAATTGTGCGAGACCGCAAATGTTTGACAATCGATCACCAGTCGGTTATCAGCGCAGTTAAGACACTCAGCAAACAAGTGCTGGCGAGCGTCAGCAATAACTAGACGGATTTTTCGCACTACTGTGGTTTAGACATGGAAACCCAAATTGACTGGAACTTACTGCGAACCACCGCATTAGCAGTAGCAAAAAATGCTTACGTGCCCTATTCAAAATTTCATGTTGGTGCGGCGGCACTAGTTGACGACGGACGAATAATCACGGGTTGCAACGTTGAAAATGCTTCTTACGGTTTAACTCTGTGTGCCGAATGTGGTTTGGTCAGCGAATTAATCAAATCGGGTGGCGGCAGACTCGTCGCGGTGTGCACGGTCGGCAATGGCGAGGCGGTCACGCCATGTGGACGATGTCGACAGTTGTTGTGGGAGCATGGTGGTGCCAACATGTTGCTTGAAGTCAACGGCACGCCACGAAAACTCAGCGAGATGTTACCGGTGGCGTTTCCTGAAGAATCTGTATTCGTGAATCCAGAAACTAAGGCTTAACAGATGATCACACAAGAAGGCTTGACAGCGCAACAGGCCGAGTTCTTTGACCAAAACGGTTACTTGGTTTTGCCAGAATTCGTCGAAGCCCAAGCGTGCCTAAAACTTCGCGATCAGGCAATGATTCTCGCTGAGAAATATTGTCCGTCACCAGAACAAGCAACCGTGTTCACTGCCGATGGCACGGCTGTTCACGCATCAGATGATTATTTTTTGACAAGCGGCGACAAAATTCGGTGCTTCTTTGAAAAAGATGCGTTCAATGAGCGCGGTGAACTTCGCCAAAACGCGCACTTGTGTCTCAACAAACTCGGACACGCGATGCACGACCTCGACCCGGTATTCAGAGAATTCAGTCATTCAAGTCGCCTGGCGGCCGTTGCGCGATCAATCGGCTTGCAACACGAAAAATTATTGCAGTCAATGTATATATTCAAACAACCGCGCATCGGTGGCGAAGTAACGAGTCACGTCGACCATACATATCTGTGGACAGACCCACAATCGGTGATCGGTTTTTGGTTCGCAATTGACGACGCAACAACACAGAACGGTTGCATGTGGGCACTTCCTGGTGGTCACCGTCTACCCGTTAAATCTCGAAATCGCCTATCCAAAGACGGCAAGTCGACATACAACGAAATTTTTGATTCGACTCCGTATCCCACTGAAGGTCTCGTGCCACTCGAAGCGCCACGCGGAACCTTGATTTTGCTAAACGGTACGTTGCCACATCGCTCGGGGCCCAACACAAGTGACAAACCACGACATGCCTACACGATTCATGCGATTGATGGCACGGCTAGCTATCCGAGCGACAATTGGCTGCAACGCTCGTCATTGCCGATGAACGGTTTTTCAAACTAAAAGATTATTTGGCGAGAATCGCCTGAGTTGCCGAGGTGCCAAGACGCGTCGCGCCAGCGGCAATCATCTCTAGTGCTGACTCGCGAGTGCGAATTCCTCCACTGGCTTTAACACCAATAGCGTCGCCAACGGTTGCACGCATCAGCCTGACTGCTTCAACGGTTGCGCCGCCAGATTTATGAAACCCGGTTGAAGTCTTGACAAAGTTTGCCCCGTTTGCGACAGCCACTCGGCATGTCGTAATTATCTGTTCATCCGTCAACGCTGCCGATTCAATGATTACTTTTAGACAAGTCTTTGCTGGTATCGCAGCACGTACTTGAGCAATCTCATCGCCAACTTCTAGCCAACTAGCAGAATATACAAAACCTAAGTTCACGACCATGTCAATTTCAGTGGCGCCATTTTGTGTTGCATGTTTGGCTTCAAAAGCTTTCACTACTCCTGCATGTGCACCAGATGGAAACCCAACTACGCAAGCAATCGCAATATCGCCGGCTGATAAACCAGTTAACAGTTCGGTTGACAGCGACAAAAGTGACGGCGAAAAACAAACTGCGGCAACATTGAACTTGCGGGCCTCGTCACAAAGTTTGATGATGTCCAGTGAAGTTGCTTCAGGTGCGAGTTGTGTGTGGTCAATGTATTTTGCGAGTTCTTCAGAAGTCATTGATAATCACGTTAATTCACCAATTCGCTTTTTTAGTCCCCGTGACTTCAGAGTATTGTTTTGACCTGAGATGGCAACGCTTCGGTTCAACTACGGCACGATGGGTTCGGGTAAAAGCACGCTGGCGTTACAAATCAACCACAATTTGACTAGTCGCGGCCTGGCAGGGCTTCTGCTGACGAAACTTGACCGAGATGGTGGTCAAGTTACAAGTCGCCTGGGTGTTTCGACGCCGGCAATTGAGATGGCGCCAGAAATAAATCTGTTTGACTTGCCGTGTCACGAATGCCGTTGCAATTTATCGTTTGCGACGAGGCACAATTCTGCACGGTTGAGCAGTGTGATCAGCTCGCACTGATCGTCGACGAACTTCATGTTGATGTTTATGCATTTGGTTTGATCACCGACTTCAAGGGTTTACTGTTCGATGGCACACGGCGGTTGCTTGAAATCGCCGATCAACGAATCGAGATGCAAGTTGAAGCCCGTTGCTGGTGCGGGGCTCGTGCCACAAACAACGCACGGTTGGTCAACGACAAGGTTGTTCTTGAAGGCGAAACCGTGATGGTCGGGGACACCGACAAAAATACGAGTGCGCCCCTATTTGGCGATGTCGTTCGTTACGAATTACTTTGTCGAAATCACTACCGCAAAAAACAAGTTTCTGCCGACTAAAAGACGTTGAGTAAATCGACGACGAACACAAGTGTTTCGCCACCCTTGATTACTCCGCCTGCTCCCTGACTGCCATAACCCATATCAGGTGGGATCGTAGTTTGCGACGACCGCCAACTTTCATTCCGGCGACGCCTCTGTCCCAGCCTGAGATAAACTTGACCGGCGCCCAAACCGAATTCAAATGGCTCGTTGCGATCCCATGATGCGTCAAATTGTTTTGCCGTACTCCAAGCCACACCGACATAGTGCACCGAGACTGTGTTCCGTTTACGGCTTCGACGCCATCGCCGACCGTATATCCTCTGTCACTAAATTGATCGGCGCAGGTGTTTTTGGGATCACTACTTCTGGTTTGGTTTTTGACATCCCTGCAGACTACTCACTCAAAACAAAATCATTCAATTATATTTGCGAAACGATCGCAGTATCTCGATTGCTGTCGAATCTATGGTGATACCGAACTGCGCGATAAAACTATCCAGTCGCGACAGATCACCGGTGGTATCAATATCCAGCCGCACCTCAGGAAAC